>JBKQQS010000073.1:0-188012 GCA_052144215.1 Rhodomicrobium sp. | reverse complement strand
TCCTTCGGCTTTGTGCCGCCGGATCCATTTGCACACCGTGGCAGTGGAAACGCCGAGGGCAGCTGCGATGGCACCGGACGTTTCGCCCGCCGCCTTGCGCCTTATGATTTGTTCTCGACCGAGGGGCTTCAGTTTGGCATTCTTATGCACGTTCATGGGACGCTCCGGCAGGCAGTGGTTTGTGGCAAAATTCACATACCTGCTCAGCTTCCCATGAGCAACCTGCTGAGACGTTACACCTAGAGCGTCGTTCGCCGTCATTGCGAGCGAAGCAATCTAGCGTTAAACCGTTGAATCTTTGGATGGATCGCCACAGCGGCTCCGCCGCTTCGCGATGACGCCTGCCTCCTGTGTAGCGCACGATGCCTTAGCGGCCGGGCGCGCTATTTCTTGAAAATGGCGCTGGCGGCGTTCTTTTGCGCGTCCTTCTGCGCGATCATGGCCTCTGCGCGCGCGATTTCGGTCTTAAGGAGCTCGACATAGCTGCGAAGATCCTCGATGGAGAAGGCGGAAAGGTCCTTGGGCTTCGGGGGCTGCTTGCGGGGCTCCAGATCGTCGATGTCCATGTCTTCGCTCTTTTAGTTTAAGCGGACTCCGCCCGCTTAGCCAGCGGATGCCTGCTTGCACCGTGTACGCCCGCCGTTCGTGCCCGGCTTACTGTGAAGCCGGTGCTGGCGGCGGCGGCGATGCCGCGGCAGTCTGGCTGCTTTGAGGTTGGATCAGAACTTCCGACTGCGCAACATCGGCGCTTGCATCGGGCTGGCCTGCCGCATTGGTAGGATAACCGCCGCCTGTGAATTGCAGGCGCACGATCTTGTTTGCACCCGTTTTCACGATGAGGTCCCGCCATCCGGCGTTCGAGGCCGGGCCGGCGGCCACGGGCGCCTTAACGCCAATGGTTTGCGACATGGGCCGGTAACCGGTTTCGCCCGGTTCGAAGACCACAAGCGTGCAGCCCTGCGGCGAGCACCAGTCCGGCCCCGTAAAGAGCACAATCGCCTTCGCCCGCCCGTCGCTGTTTAGGTCGGCACCCGCTTGATCGAAGGGGCTTTCGCCCTTTTTCTTGGTGATGCGAATGCGCTCGATGGCTTTGGTTAGCGCGTCCTGATTGACTGCCATCGCAATCGTTTGCGGCGTTGTCTTGTGCGGGGCGAGCGTAACGGGGCCGGAGTCGGCGCTAGGCGTACCAGGACTTACGGCGCTCGCCGGCTTGTCTCCTGAGCCGCATGCCGCAAGGCTAGCTGCTGAAATAATGGCGGCAAGCATGGCACTGAACCGGGAAGGCATGGCCTGTCCTCTGTTGCTTCTTCAAGGCTAGCAGATAGTGCGGAAGAAACGCCTTTGTGAGGGCGGAACTGTGGCACTTCTGCACCGGAGGCGTCCAATCTGGCGCGCTGGGCGGGGCACACAGTCCAGAAAATGAAAAAACCTGCCGGATGGCAGGGTTCGAATATAAGCTGAGCGATGCTGCTTAAGCGGCTTATTGACCGGTTTGCGCTTTCAGATAGGCGATGACGTCGGCGCGATCCTTAGGCCGTTTCAGACCCGGGAAACTCATCTTCGTTCCCGGAACGACGGCCTTTGGGTTCTCAAGGAACCTGTCGAGGTTATACGCGTTCCAAACGAGCCCCTTCTCGCCAGCCTCCTTCATCGCGGTGGAGTAGTTGAAGCCTGGACGCGAGCCGGCCGTCGAACCGACCAGGTTATTTTGAACGGGGCCAACACCGGGCATCGCACCCGGGCCTACCGCGTGGCAAAATTTGCATTGATTGAAGACAGCTTCGCCTTGGGCCGCGTCGCCGGAGCTGCATGCGGCAAGAGCGCTTGCGACAAAAATGGCACCGAACCGGGAAGGCATGGCCCGTCCTCTGTTGCTTCTTCAAGGCTAGTAGATACTGGGGAAGAAGCGCCTTTGTCAGGGCGGAACAGTGACGCTTCTGCACCGGGGGGCATCCAATCAAGCGCATCCGGGCTTTCGCGGGAGGCTCAAAAAAGAAACCCTGCCGGTTGGCAGGGTTCAAACGGGTTGATAACAGAATTACCTCGCCGGCTTATTGGCCGGTCTGCGTCTTCAGAAAAGCGATGACGTCCAGACGGTCCTGTTCCTTTTTCAGGCCCGGGAACGCCATTTTATTCCCAGGAACCATGGCTTTTGGGTCTGTGAGGTATTTTTCAAGATTTTCCTCGGTCCAAACGGTACCCTTCGCGCCAGCGTCTTTCATCGCGGTGGAGTAGTTGAAGCCGGGCCGTGCGCCGGCTGTCGCGCCGACCAGGTTATTTTGAACGGGGCCAACGCCGGGCTTAGCCGTTGGGCCAACTGCGTGGCAAAGTTTGCACTGCTGCTTGAATATCTTTTCACCGTTGGCAGCGTCGCCGGCGGCGTGCGCACCCACCGACCAAACGAGGGCCGCACCGAGAACGGTAGCCTTGATTAACGTTTTCATATGTGTCTCCTTCCCATCCAAGTTCGCCGCTTTTTTTTAGCGCGGCTACTGTTTCAATCAGAAAATCAGCTTGAACTCAAGAAGACTCTGCGCCGTTCCACCAGCGGTGGCCCGGTTTTGGCGGCAAGGTTCGAAAAAGGCGGCCGGCGCAGCAGCTTAGGAAGGCGCACAGCCCCCGCTAAGATTGGCAGGAGCTGCGATTGCAGCAACCGGCTTGCTTATTGGCCGGTTTGCGTCTTCAAATAGGCGATGACATTGGCCCGGTCCTCAGCGTTTTTCAGCCCTGGGTAGGCCATTTTCGTTCCGGGGACGAGGCCTTTCGGATTCTCAAGGAATTTGTCGAGGTTTTCATCGTTCCAAACGAGCCCTTTCGCGCCAGCGTCTTTCATCGCGGTGGAGTAGTTGAAGCCAGGACGCGTGCCGGCGGTCACGCCGATGAGGTTATTTTGCTCTGGGCCAACGGTAGCTTTCGCACCCGGACCGACTTGGTGGCACGCCCGGCATGCATTGAATAGTACTTTGCCTTTGGCTGCGTCACCCTCGGCATAGGCGCTCGCGGACCAGACGAGAGCTGCACCCAGCACAGTCGCTTTGATAAACGATGTCATACGTTTCTCCTCACCATTCAAGATTACCGGCTTTTGAAGGCTGCGACTGTTTGAACCAGAAAAACGTGACCAACTCAACAAGTCTCGCTGCGACTAAAAGCGTCACCGGTGCGGTTTGAAGCTTAAAAGCGGGAAAACCGCAGCGAAGAAGCTGGTAACGCGCGGTCCCGGCGAGCCCCAGCCGGCACAGCTCCTTACAAGTTGCATTAAAGCGGAGATACTCCCGCCATAGTTGATCCCTATTATAGGCTCAAGTAACCTCAGTCTCCGGCAGGACCGGTATCGGGATCGGCGATGCGCATGGACGTGCAAAAAGCGGCAGTCTTAGGTCTTAGCCGGTTTGGGTTGGGCGCACGCCCGGGCGGCTTGGCGAAGATCGGCAGCGGTATCCGCGAAGCGCTCCTGGAGGAGATTGCGGCTAACGCAACGGGCGTTCCGGCGGCGGCGGCAGGCCTGCCGTCGAGCGCAGAGGCCTTTCATCGCCTGCGGCTTGAGCAGGAGGAAGTCAAAGCGCTGCGGGAGGCGAGGGCGGCTCCGGGCGCAGGCAAAAGCGAGGCAGAGCGGCCGGCGCCAAAAGAGGACGGAATGCGGGCCGGGCCGGAACAGCCTCTGCGCCGGGCTGTGCGGGAGGTGTTCCAAGCCGAAACCTTGGCAAGGCTCGAAGCCGGAAAAGCACCGCTGGCCGGTTTCGGCGAGCGCCTCGTTCTGTTCTGGTCCAATCATTTCTGCATTTCGGCGCGCAAGTCCGGTGCCGATCGCATTCTCGCGGGCGCCTACGAGCGCGAGGTCATCCGGCCGCATGTATTTGGGCGCTTCGAAGACATGCTGCTTGCTGCCGAGAAGCATCCTGCCATGCTCGTCTATCTCGACAACGAGCAGTCGATGGGGCCGAATTCCCGGGGCGGACAGCGCCGGCAGAAAGGTCTCAACGAGAATCTCGCCCGTGAGATTTTGGAGTTGCACACGCTCGGCGTCGATGGCGGCTACACACAGGAGGACGTCACTTCCCTTGCGCGCATCATTACCGGATGGCGCTTCGCCCGCAACGATAACCAGCCCGGCGAAGAAGGGCACTTCGTCTTCAACCCGAACCTCCACGAGCCGGGCGATCACAAGGTGCTGGGAGTGGTCTATCGCGAGAATGGGGACGCGCAAGGGCAGGAGGCGCTGCTGGCATTAGCAAGACATGCCTCGGCCGCGCGGCACATCGCGCGGAAGCTTGCCACGCATTTCGTCTCCGATACGCCGGACCCGGCGCTCGTCAGCCGGCTCGAAACGGCCTTCCGCGATACGGGCGGCGACCTTGCCGCCGTCTCGCGCGCGCTCATCGAGGCTCCCGAAGCCTGGGCGGAGGAACCGCAGAAGCTGCGCACGCCTTACGAGTTCCTCGCCGCTTCGGTGCGCGCAGCGGACGTGCCCATGAAGGCGCCGCAAATCAACGGCGCCCTGATGAGCATGGGGCAGCCCTTATGGAGCCCGCCGGGGCCGAACGGCTTCCCCGATCAAACCGCCGCTTGGCTCTCTCCGGAAGGGATGAAAGCGCGTCTCGATTTTGCTGCGCGTTTCGCACAATTTGTGCCAGGAGACTCGAAGCCCACGGAGCTGCTGGAAGAGATCATCGGACCGGTCGCCTCGGACCACACGCGCACCGCGGTCGCTCACGCCGAAAGCCGCGCTCAAGGCTTTGCGCTGCTCTTCATGTCGCCCGAATTCCAGAGGAGATAGCGCCAATGCTGTGTGAAACGCCTTCACTCTCCCGGCGCACGCTTTTGGCCGGCGCGGGCGCCCTGTTCGCTTGGGGCTACATGCCCAAATTCGCCTTCGCCGCTGCAAATCGCGACGCGCGTCTTGTTGTGATCGTGTTGCGCGGCGCGCTCGACGGGCTTTCGGTTGTGGCGCCGTTTGGCGATCCGGATTACGCGAGCCTGCACGGCGAGCTCGCGCTGAAGCTCGACGGGCCGGCGCCGGGCTTGCCGCTCGACGGGTTTTTCCTGCTCAACCCGGCGATGGCGAATTTCGCACGGCTCTATAAGGATGGCCAGGCGCTCGCTGTGCATGCGGTCGCGACGCCGTACCGCGAGCGTTCGCATTTCGACGGCCAGGATGTGCTGGAAAGCGGCCAGCCTGGGCCCGGCCACAACGCCACGGGCTGGCTCAACCGCTTCGTTGAAACCTTGCCTGCTGGCGAAGCCGTATCGCGGCAAGGCTGCCTCGGAGTGGGCGCTGTCGCGCCGCTGATCGCTCGCGGCCCCGCTCCGGTTCTGGGCTGGGCGCCTCCGATCATCCCCCGCGCGGGCGATGACATCGCGATGCGCGTGCTCGATCTTTACGCGGCGCGCGATCCGGCCCTTGCGCTCGCGCTTCACCAGGGGCTCGACACCGACAAGCTGGCGGTGAGGACTGCGTCCGGGCCCGCCACGGCCGGCCCAGGAGGCGCACCGGGCGCGGATAACCCCAAAGGCATGGCCCAGATCGCGGAAGGCGCCGCGCGCATCATGGCGGCGGAGGACGGCCCGCGTATCGCGGCGCTTGCCTTCGAAGGCTGGGACACCCACGCCCGCGAGGGCGGAGCCACAGGGCGGCTCGCGGCGCTGCTGGGCGGGCTCGACGCGGCGCTCGCTTCGTTCGAGCAAAACCTGAAACCCTATTGGAAGGAAACTGCCATCCTCGTTGTTACCGAATTCGGCCGCACCGCGCGCATCAACGGCACGGCCGGCACCGATCACGGCACGGGCACCGTTGCTTTCCTGGCCGGCGGCGCGGTCAAGGGCGGGCGGGTCATCGCCGATTGGCCGGGGCTTAGCCCCGCGCAGCTCTATCAAGCGCGCGATCTCAAGCCCACAACGGATTTGCGTGCGGTGACGAAAGGCGTGCTCGCGGACCTCTACGGCGCGTCAGCGGCGTCACTCGCGGAGCGGGTTTTTCCCGGAAGCGCGCCTGTCGCGCCCATGCGGGGGCTTATCGTTTAGTCTGAGCCTCACGCGTACCGCCGGCGCGGATCGATGCGGAGCGCCGTTACTATCGGCAACAAAAAAATTGTGAAAACAAGAAAGCGCATAACTTCCCCCTGAACCGCAAAAGGCGCACCTAGAAAGATATAACTCACTGAATGCAGTGGTGAAGCGCTTGCAATCCGGCCCGCGCATTCCTAAAACGGGCGTGAGCAAGCGGAAGGCAAAACAATGTGCGCGCAGAGAACGCTCTACGATAAAATCTGGGACGACCACGTCGTCGAAACGCAAGCGGACGGCACGAGCCTGCTTTATATCGACCGCCATCTCATCCATGAGGTGACGAGCCCGCAGGCCTTCGAGGGGTTGCGCGTGGCGCGGCGCCGGGTGCGCGCACCTGAGAAAACACTGGCGGTCGTCGATCACAACGTGCCGACCACGGACCGCAGCCACGGTATCGACGATCCCGAAGCCGCGCTGCAGGTGGCGACGCTCGGCGAAAACTGCGCCGAGTTCGGCATCGAATATTACAACGAGCTCGATCACCGGCAGGGCATCGTGCACATCGTCGGCCCCGAGCAAGGCTTTACGCTGCCCGGCACCACTATCGTTTGCGGCGATAGCCATACCTCGACGCATGGGGCGTTCGGCGCGCTGGCGCACGGCATCGGCACGAGCGAGGTCGAGCATGTGCTCGCAACCCAGACGCTGATCCAGAAAAAAGCCAAGAATATGCGCGTGACGGTGGACGGCGCGCTCAAGGACGGCGTGACCGCGAAAGACATCGTGCTCGCGATCATCGGAGAGATCGGCACGGCCGGCGGCACCGGTTACGTCATCGAATATGCGGGCGAGGCGATCCGCGCGCTGTCCATGGAAGGCCGCATGACGGTCTGCAACATGTCCATCGAAGGCGGCGCGCGGGCGGGCATGATCGCGCCGGATGACAAGACCTTTGCCTATGTTCAAGGCCGGCCGCGCGCGCCGAAGGGTGGAGCTTGGGATGTAGCCCGGCGCTATTGGGAAAGCCTGCCCTCGGACGAAGGCGCGGTGTTCGACCGCGAGCTGCGGCTCGACGCAAGCTCTCTGCCGCCGCTCCTCACCTGGGGCACGAGCCCGGAGGACGTGGTTGCGATCACCGGAGCGGTGCCCGATCCGTCGGCGGCGCCCGACGAGGGCAAGCGCGCCGCTATCGCCCGCTCGCTCGCCTATATGGGCCTCACGCCCGGCACGAAGATGACCGATATCGCCATCGACCGCGTGTTCATCGGCTCTTGCACCAACGGGCGCATCGAGGACCTGCGCGCGGCGGCAAACGTCGTCGCGGGGCACCGCGTTTCCGAGCGGGTGAACGCGATGGTCGTGCCGGGGTCGGGTCTCGTGAAGGAGCAAGCGGAGGCCGAAGGGCTCGACAAGATCTTCCTTGCGGCGGGGTTCGAATGGCGCGAGCCGGGCTGTTCCATGTGCCTTGCCATGAACGCCGATAAGCTTGCGCCCGGCGAGCGCTGCGCCTCGACTTCGAACCGCAATTTCGAAGGCCGTCAGGGGTTCAAGGGCCGCACGCACCTCGTGTCCCCGGCCATGGCAGCGGCTGCGGCCATCGCAGGCCATTTCGTCGATGTCCGCGAATTCGGCAAATAGCCAGGCGGCGCGCTGGGCCGTTTACGATTGCCGTGCAAAACCATGGGTGCCCCGCCGACGCTATGGCGCTTCGTTAAGAAGGCATCATAACGGAAGCGCTTTGCCGAAGTTTTAATGCGCGGCCGTGCTTCTGCTACGCGTACGATATTACAAGAAAAAGATCAGTCGCCAGCGGCGCGTTTCGACACACCGCGCGGGACGCCATCCGGTTAATTTCAAACTGCAAATATATTTAACGGACTTTTTGAAGCCGGGATTTGCGGGCGAAATCGCGAGATATCGCGGCTTTCGCGCCGGAATCGGAGTTAATACCCGCCGCGTTTACCGCTTCCGCATTAACCATGCCGCGGCGGTAGGAAAATGAGCGCGGAAGGCCGGATCCGTGATGGCTTTCAGATGGCGGCCGGATGGATGCGCGCAGGTCTTCTCCGGCCCGGCCGGCGTCTGAAAGCCATCACGGATCCGGACATTGACACCGCTGTTTCGCGCGTCTCCTTAGAAGCGGTTAAACGGAAATGCAAACCAAGTCGTTAGCCGTTGCCCCAACTCGATTGGCATTGTTCAGAGAGCTACGATGCGGTATCAGCATTCCTCGACGTAAGCGTCTGGCTCTTAAGTATGTGGTTCGTTAGCCTTGAGGGACAGAGTGTCAAACGCTCGCACTAAAGTATCGCCTAAGTGGGTTCCATTCGGAGATCAAAGAAGAGTTTAGCTACAAAAACGCACATCTATAGATCTAGTGTGTATGGCCATACCTTTTGTGGAGGAATAATATGGAAAGACCCGATACTATAAAGAGATGGCTCGAACGATTGCTTTTCTTTTGGGGCGCAATCCCATTTTTAGGCGTCTACAGGTTCTTGTTTGGCAGTAGCATTGATTTTAAAAAATACTTTAGTTCATATTTTGATCTCATTGATTTATCTAAAATTGAGCGATTTTTGGCTGAACAATGGTCAATTCTTATCTTGAGCGCAATTTTTGTTTATTTGTATCTTGCTGTAACGTCAGAACAAAAGAACTCAGTTAGATACGCAAACGAAGTATTCTCACCCGGAAGAGTCCCCGCGGATTGGCAAACTTTCCTTGGAAAAGATGCATTACTATTCGTTGTCTCTGCAAACATATTTCAGTTTGTTTTGTTAGCCATGACAGTAGATGATATGCTATTATTTACCGCCGTGCTCTTTACATTTTATATATTTGGCACGATTGGGAACCATGAAACTGGCAAAACCATAATCGCATATTTTGATAACCAGGATTACTCGCCCGATCAAAACTATAAATACACTAACTATATACAGAAGAGGCGTGATGTTATTCGCGCTTTTATAAAGCACCCGCACGCAGCAAAAGACGCAATTGTAGCTTCATGTTGTTTTTTAGTGTTTGTTATTACGTACTTTGACCGTCATGATATATTGCACGCTAGCCCGTTCATTCCGCATCTCTTCTTGGTGGCGGTAATAATTTCAAACGAGATCGTGGTGTGGCGGTGGCGATCGGTCCGCAATAAGGCCATTGATATAATTGATGCCGAGCAGGACTTAGAGGATATAAAGGATGACCCGTCGAGGTTGAAGCAGGAAGTGGCACTGCGCGGCGAAAGCGTAGATCGCGGAGCAGCGACGTCGAATATACTAGTATCAAGAAAAATAGGTGGTTTGTACCTATCTTCGATTTTTGACTTCTCCCCTCTGGTTACTGCGATGATTGTAATCGGAGTCGACTTCGGGATTACTTCGCTTCTAATGATTTTGGAGGGGATGCCGCCCTGGAGAAGAACACTTTACAGTGCATTTCTGTACAACGACACAATTTTTATTCCACTATATTGTGCTATGGTTGTTGTCATTCTGAGACATGCTGCGCTTCCCCGAAATTTCTACACTCTGCGCCGGTGGCACATTCTTCTTGTTGTGACATCTTTTGCTACTTCAATCGGTTTTGAAGCTAATGCGATAAGAACCGGGCAATACACCATTGCTCAGGAGTTATCCCCATCGAAGCTCTGGCATACACTTATCTTTGGGGTTGTCGGATATTGGCTGATTGCGCCACTGCTTCCGGTCATGGTGGCACGCGCTCCGCGATGGGCTGTAGCATGTATAGCCATCGCTGCCGCAGGCTTTGTATTTAATATTTATCGTGACCCAATTGATTATCGACATTTCCACAATGCTCACCTTGAAGGGAGCTACGTCCCATGGATGTGGAAGGAGAGATCTTACGATCGCGATTAATGACACCGAGAAAATTCTTGCAAATAGGGCAGACCGAACCTGGACATTTGCTCCCCTCCACTCATCGTAGAACCGGCGTCAGCGCAGATCGTCCGCACTCGGGAGTGAAGCGGTCGCGATGCATTGCAGCCGCGATTTCCGCTCCCCGACTCACAGCGTGCGTCCGCGCCTAGGTGGCCTTAAGCGGCCTTCTTGAGCCGCGGACGGGTGCGGAATGTGCGCTGCTCGATGTAATCGAGCACGTGCCCGGCAACGTCGATATTCGTGGTTCTTTCGATCCCCTCGAGCCCTGGCGAAGAGTTGACCTCGAGCAGGAGCGGCCCTTTGGCGGAGCGCAAGATATCCACGCCGGCAAATTTCAAACCGAGCTTATTGGCGGCGCGGATGGCGAGCTTCTTCTCCTCCGGCGTGATTTTGGCCTCCGACGCGATGCCGCCCTTGTGCAGATTAGCGCGGAAGTCGTCGCCGTTTGCGCGCCTGACCATGGCGGCGATGATCTTGCCGTCGAGCACGATGCAGCGCAGGTCCTGTCCGGCGGCTTCGGAAATGAATTGCTGCACGAGGAAGCTGGCATCGGCGTTGCGCAACGCTTCGATCAACGAGGCTGCGGATTTGCGGTTCTCCGCCAGCACCACGCCCTTGCCCTGGCTGCTCTGAAGCATCTTGATGACGAGGGGCGCTCCCCCGACCATTTTTATGAGGTCCTCGGTATCGCTATTGGAGCTCGCAAACGCGGTGTCGGGCGTAGGCAGCTTATGCATCGCCATGACTTGATGGGCGAAAAGCTTGTCGCGGCTTTGCACGATCGCTTGCGACGAATTCAAAACTTGCGCACCGGTCATTTCGAATTGCCGCACAACAGCCGTGCCGTAGGCCGTTATCGACGCGCCGATCCTGGGTATCACGAAATCGTAGTCGGGAAGCGTCTTGCCCTCGTAATGCACCGCGCTGGCAATGGACTTGATGTTCATGTAGCAGCGCAGCGTGTTGATCGGCTCTATCACATGGTCGCGCTGCCCCGCGGCCTCTATTAGGCGGCGGTTCGAGAAATTGCCGGGCTCCATGGTGAGAAGCGCGATCCGGAGCGGACGCCGCAGCGGAGCGTGGTTCGCCTGGTCCGCATAGACATCGTAGCTGAGCCCGTCCTGCAAATACTCGGACCAAGGGTGGATGTTGATCGACTGTGCGTCGAGGGCCGTCCGGCCAAGCAGCATGCGATGCGCCATGGTATACCGGTTCGAGAGCGATATCTCGATCGGCCACTCGCGCTCGCCGATGCGGATCGGCGTGCTGATGATATAGCGTTGCTCGGCTTGCCCGTTGGAGCTGCGCACATGGCGCCGGTCTACGACCTTGGCTGTGCACCACACCTCCACATTTGAATCGTAGTCGACCGGATGAACGCCGAAACGGACCCGCGGCGCGCCTACGGGCCCGAATGTCTCGATAGAGAAGGCGTGCAAAGCCGAGGTCTTTGCGCCTGTATCGATCTTGGCTTTTACGGCTGGCAAACCGAGCTGTGGAAGCGCGACCCACTCGCGCCAGCCCAAAACGAACGGCTCCATGCAAACCCTTCCCCGGCTCAAAGGCGGCGATTGACCAGATTTTCGACCGGCTGACATTCCGGCATCACCGGGACCCAAAGCCCGGTGGTTACGCGCTCGAACTAACGCGACGTGCAAGCTACTTGTTCCGCAAACCTATTTTAGCAAATATTCTGCAAGCCTCTTTCCACGAATGCAGGCTAACATCGCAACAATTCGTTTTTGTGACAGCCTCTTCACACCGCATCCATAGCTCAAAGCGCTGCTGCCCGTCTCGTCCTTATTGTAAGCTGCAATTTAGAGCGCAAAAAGGCAATCGCGCAGTGCTGCTTTACAATCGCTATACACATCCTTGTGCTTTGAGCGCACTTTTTGCCCCCGCTTTGCTTCGGCGGGCGCGGTTCGCCAGAACTCTGGGGTGCGTCCGCAAATGTGTGAAGCGGTTTTCCGGTAAAGACGCACGACAAAACAAAAACGTGAGACGCCCGCTTTTCATTCCATCGAAAGCGGTCCGGCTCTAGGGCGAAGCCCCTAGAGCCGGACCGGCTTGCTATCGCGCTGCCGCGAGCAGCTCCCCGGCGGGTTCGTTTCCTGCGAGCGGCGGAAAATCTTCGGGCGTTATGGTTTCCTTTTCGAGGAGTAGCGCCGTTCCCTGATCGAGGTCCTTGCGGCGCGCGTTGAGTGTTGCCGTGGCTTTCTCATAAGCTTGATCGATGAGTTTGCGCACGGCGATATCGATCTCGCGGTTCGTCTCGTCGGAATAGTCCTTGGGCCGCGTGCCGATCAGGGCCTCGCCCAGATACGCCTGGCGCTGCGGCTCGTACACGCGCTGCCCGAGAGCCTCCGCCATGCCGAAGCGTGTCACCATTTGGCGGGCGATGTCGGTTGCGCGGTCGAGATCGTCGGCGGCGCCGGTCGAGATCTCGCCGAAGACGATCTCTTCGGCGGCGCGGCCGCCCATGAGCACCGCCATGCGATTGATAAGCTCGCTGCGCTCGATAATAAAGCGATCCTCGGTCGGGCGCTGCATGGTGTAGCCCAAGGCCCCGATGCCGCGCGGGATGATGGAGACCTTGTGAACCGGGTCGGCGCCCGGCAAGGCGGAGGCGACGAGCGCGTGGCCCATCTCATGATAGGCGACCACCTTGCGTTCCTTGGGCGACAATATCCGCGAGCGTTTCTCGATGCCGGCGACAAGGCGCTCCACGGCGCGGGTGAAATCGTCCATCGTCACCATATCGCCGCCGCGCCGCGTGGCCGCAAGCGCCGCCTCGTTCGCGAGGTTGGCGAGATCGGCACCCGAGAATCCGGGCGTAATGCCGGCAATTGCGTCGAGATCGAGCCCGGGCGCCACTTTGATGCGCTTGACATGAACCTTGAGGATCGCGACACGGGCCGGCCTGTCGGGCCGGTCGAGCGCGATTTGCCGGTCGAAGCGTCCGGCGCGCGTCAAGGCGGGGTCCAGGATTTCGGGCCGGTTCGTCGCGGCGAGCAGCACGATGCCCTCGCGCGGATCGAATCCGTCCAGCTCCGCGAGCAGCTGATTGAGCGTCTGCTCCTTTTCGTCGTTGCCGCCACCCATGATGCCTGCGGCGCGCGTGCGGCCGAGGCTGTCGAGCTCGTCGATGAAGATGATACAGGGCTTCATTTTGCGCGCTTGCTCGAAGAGGTCGCGGACGCGGGCCGCGCCGACGCCGACGAACATTTCCACAAATTCCGAGCCCGAGATCGAGAAGAACGGCACGCCCGCTTCGCCCGCGACCGCGCGCGCGAGCAGCGTCTTGCCGATGCCGGGCGGGCCAACCAGCAGAATACCCTTCGGTACGCGCGCGCCAAGCCGGCCGTACTGCTCCGGGTTCTTGAGGAAATCTACGACCTCCTTCAGCTCGTCCTTGGCCTCGTCGGCGCCCGCAACGTCGGCGAAGGTCACGCCCGTTTTCGTCTCGACATAGATTTTGGCGCGGGAGCGGCCCACGCTCATCAGGCCGCCGATCCCCTGCTTCTCGGCCATGCGCCGGAAGAAAAAGGCCCAAATCGCGAAGAAAATAACGATCGGCAAAACCCAGGACAGGATGTCCCGTAAGATATTATCGCCTGTGCTGCCGGTGTACTCGACACCGGTTTTTTGCAGCTCGGAGGCGACAGTTGGGTCGACGCGGGTCGTGATAAAGTACTTTTTGCCGCCTTCGGGCGTTTTGAACTCGCCCTGAATTTGCGATGGGCCGACCACCACCCTCTCGATCTGCTTGTTGTTAACGAGATCCTCGAACTTGCTGTAGGGGATCGTCTCCACTTGCGTGTAGCCCACCCAGAACATCTGGAACATGAGCAAAAGGCCGAGAGCTACAAAAAGGTAGGTGAGGTTAAACTGATGTTTCTTGTCCATCGCCGGGTCCCCCGTGTGATGCCCCACACTTAGGCGCATCCGGGGCTTGGCGAAAGGGCAACGCCGGAAAAGTTCGAAACAAATGCACAAGCGCGTCATGGCGGGCAAAACGAAGAGCGATCCAGAGCGGCACATTCGAGCGTGGTGGTAGCCGCTCCTGGATCGCCATGGCGGTTAGCGCCGCCTCGCGATGGCGGACGAACCATGCAAGTTGCGCTGGGCGCTTGCATCCAGGAAAGTGTATGGGTGTGGAAAATAAAGCGGGAGCCTTGTTGTGGGACGGGTCCGGGCGATCTTTTTGTGCGCGATGATGGTCCTCTGCGGCGCTGCGGCGGCGAACGCGGAGCCCGCGCGGCTGGCGCTCCTGATCGGCAACCAGAATTACGCGGACAAGGTCGGCCCGCTCAAAAACCCGCATAGCGACGTCGCGCTGATCGGGGCGGCGCTGACGCGGCTCGGTTTCACGGTGACCGTGGTGAGGGAGGCGAGCTACCGCGACATGGCGGCCACGCTGAAGCGCCATGTGGCCGAGCTGCGCAAGGCGGGGCCGGGCGCGATCGGCTTCTTCTATTATTCCGGCCACGGCGTCGCCAATCCCGACACGGGGATCAACTATCTCGTGCCGGCCGACATCGCCGACGTTAACGACCCGAACCTTTGGTCCAACGCCTTCGAGCAGAGCGATGTGATTGAAAAGCTCTCCCGCCAGGCGCCCCAGGCGACCCATTACGTGGTGTTCGACGCCTGCCGCAACGAGCTGCGGCTCTCGTCCGCCGGGCAGAAGGCGCTGGGCGCGGAGAAGGGCTTCGTGCCGGCGGCGCAGGCCGCGGGGCTGTTGATCGCCTATTCGACGGGGCTGAAGCAGACCGCCTCGGACGCGGGCGAGGGCGGAGGGCCTTACGCGCGGGCGCTGGCCGCCGAGCTGGTGAAGCCCGGCGTAAAGGCGGTGACCATGTTCCGCAATGTGCAGCTCAAGGTAAAGCAGGCCATCGGCCAGGATCCGTGGCTGTCGTTCCCGTCGCTGCCCGAGGTGTATCTGGCGGGGAGGGGAGCGGAGACAGCGAAGCTGCGGCCGCAAGCGCCCCTGGCCGCAGATGCTCAAGCTTGGAGCGTGGTGCAGAACACAGCAAGCAAGGCGGTGCTGGAAGAGTTCATCAGCCGCTTCCCCGATAGTGTTTATGGCGGGTTCGCCAGGGCTCGCGTTGAGGAATTGAAGAAGGAAAGTCAAGATCCCAATTTAGCGAGGCCTACGCCCACTATGCAGGCCAGAGAGAAACCCGAATTTGGGGCGGGCTGGAACCCCTTCGAACGCAAACCGGCTGAAGGACATGTGATCAATGCAGCGCCTTGGCCGGTTTCTCCAACACAAGATGCAGCGGATGGCGTTTGCGACGGGGTGTTTGTATCCGTCGCGCTTTTGACCGAGAAGCCTTGCATAAAGCCGGGGTCCGGCGAGAGCTTCTGGGATTGCTTGAATTGCCCCGAGATGGTGGTGGTGCCCTCTGGCAGCTTCATGATGGGCTCGCCGGAAAGAGAGCCAGCGCGCGAAACAAACGAAAGCCCGCAGCATAGAGTGACGATCGCGAAGCCGTTCGCTGTTGGCCGGTTCGCTATCACGCGGGGCCAGTTCGAGAATTTCGTGAAGGGGACGGGTTATGAGGCGGATGGCGGATGTTATGTATGGTCGGGAGGCGAGTGGGAGTACGATAAAACCGCGTCATGGCGCTCGCCTGGCTTCGAGCAAGACGACGATCAGCCGGTTGTCTGCATGAACTGGAATGATGCCGGTGCCTATGCAGCTTGGCTGGCGAAGACTACGGGGCAAGCATACCGCCTGCTGTCCGAAGCGGAGTTCGAGTATGCGGCGCGGGCGGGGACCAGGACGCCGTTCTGGTGGGGCAAATCGATCTCGACTAGCCAAGCAAACTACGGTGGAAATTACACTTATGGGGGAGGCGCAAAAGGCGAATTCCGCCAAAAGACGCTACCTGTGAAGTCGTTCCAGCCAAATCCATGGGGGATTTATCAGGTGCATGGCAATGCGCTGATGCAGACGCAGGATTGTTGGCATGAGAGCTACGATGGTGCACCTTCGGATGGCTCTGCGTGGATCACCGGAGATTGTACCTTCCGGACCCGTCGCGGCGGTGACTGGCACAGCCCTCCAAACGCCCTCCGCGCGGCCTCCCGCTCGCTCAGCAACCTCGCTGTGCGTAACAGCGTCGACGGCTTCCGACTGGCTAGAACGCTAGATTAAATCCCGCGCCCGCCGCCGGCCATTGCATAAGCCACGGGAAAAACGGCAGGCCTTGAAAATGACGCACGTTCGTGCGTAAATATATGCGCATGGGGTGACAATGCCAGCGCCGGAAACCAATCGCCAGAAAGTGGTCGCGCGCCTCAAGCAGGAAGGCTGGCTGGAGGAGCACGGCGGGGAGCACGACAAGTTCAAGCATCCCGGCCGCAAGGGGCGCATTATCGTGCCGCGTCACCGCGCGCTTTCTCTTGGCGTCGCCCGGCAGATCGCCAAACAGGCCGGATGGGGTGACTAACATGGCAAAGGCAAAGACACGGTATGCGGTGGTCATCGACGGCGAGCCCGGCGCGTTCGGCCTATGGGTGCCCGATATGCCCGGCTGTACCTCCATGGGCAAAACGGTGGACGAGTTGTTGCACAACGCGCAAGAAGCGCTGCGCCTATGGGCGGAAGACGCGTTCGCCGATGGAGAGGTCTTGCCCGCCCCCCGAGGCTTCGAGGAAATCGCCAAAGAGCCCGATGTTGCGGAGGCTTTGAAGGAAGGCGCCGCCTTGGCCATAGTGCCACTGCTTATCGAGACCGGGCGCCCGGTCAAGGCGAATCTGTCGCTGGACGCCTGGCTTCTCGCCGCCATCGACGACGCGGCTGCCGCGCGCGGGCTCACCCGGTCCGCGTTCCTGTCTAGCGCGGCAAGGGAGAAGATTGCCGGAGAGGGGTAGGCAGCGAATGCCGATGTAAGTCTGCCCGGCTTGTCAGGGCGGTTATCGCCGCGGTCGAGCCTGTTTCAATCCAGAACGGCCTCCACGCCCTTGCGCTTGATAACATGAAGCAGGGCCAGCGCCGGGCCTGCCGGCTGTTTTACCCCGCGTTCAAGCTGGGAGAGGTAGCTCGTGGTGACATTGAGCAGGCGGGCAAACACAGCCTGGCTCATATGTGCCTTCTCGCGGATCTCGCGGATTTCTCCAGCGGCGAGCGGGGCGGGCTTGGGCGGCGCCTTCTGGCCCAAAATCCGCATCGTGATTTTGCCGGCCGTCTCCTCGGTCAAAAGCGTGCCGCGCATGTCCTGCGCCATTTCGAGAAGGGCCTCGTCGAGGCGGGCATTGCCCTTAATCTTCTTCCTCATAGTCGACCTCCTGCAACCGTCCGGCGGCGATGTCTTGAGCAAGGCCGTCATCGCTGCGCCTTAAGATGTCTGCGGCAGCGGCTTTCAGATCGGCGAGCTGATCCAGGCTCACATTTTCGCGCTCGCTTTTTGCAAAGCCGAAAAGGAATATCGCCCGGGAGCCCGCCCGGAATGCGAGCAGT
The DNA here is from genome assembly GCA_052144215.1 of Rhodomicrobium sp. Lineage (GTDB taxonomy): Bacteria > Pseudomonadota > Alphaproteobacteria > Rhizobiales > Rhodomicrobiaceae > Rhodomicrobium. The sequence goes on along the minus strand of JBKQQS010000073.1, from coordinate 170,630 downwards.
GTCCTATAGCCGCCGCGTTTGCCGCTTCCTGGCCGCGCCACCCGGAGTTTGATGAGGCCGCCGCCAAGATCGGCATCGATGAGCTCAGCCTGTGCTTGCGCGACTGCTTTGGCCAGCACCGTATCGGCAATATCCTCCGCCTTGGCGAAGCGAGCGAAGCCGCGCGTTTTGAATACCCTCATATTTCCCTGCGCTACGTACTATAGTACTCTGAATTATAGAAAACAAGGGCGCCTTGGAATTTGCGCCCCGTCGATTACCTGTGTGCGTGTCCTCGCAACGATAGATGGAGCGTGCATTTTGGTAAGCCCGCCCCATGCTTAATGGTGGAATGGTAAACGGGGCCGGATTTTTATTTCTACCCGCCGCAAAAATCGCGATTTTTCGCGTTTTCACCCCCAAAACTGGATTCCAAAAAGTCCGTTAAATATATTTGCAGATCGGAATTAACCACAATAGCCTGGAAGAGGCAGGCGGACGGTCGCCGCAGCCTTGGAATTTGCTACGCAGAATCAGTGTGTTAGTGCGCTTAATGTTTTGACAAGGCGCTTTTCTCTAGCATGGCGCCATAAAGAAAAGCGGGCGAGGAGCCATAGTCGGCCGGGAAATCGTAAACAGCATAGCGGCGTTAGCAGACATGAAAGTCCAAGACCATAGATCGCGGGGTAGTGCCACTTAGGAAGCCAGCGCGGCGCCCTCCGGCGCGGCGAGTTGCAGCCCTGCGAGCCTTGAATAAACGCCGCCCGCATCGATCAGCTGGGCATGCGTTCCTTCCTCGACGAGCCGCCCGCCGTCGATCACCAAGATGCGGTCGGCATTGATGACGGTGGCGAGCCGGTGCGCGATCACAAGCGTGGTGCGCCCGCGCATGACGCGCTCCAGCGCCGTCTGCACGAGCTTCTCGCTCTCCTGATCGAGCGCGCTCGTTGCCTCGTCGAGGAGCAGGATCGGCGCATTTTTCAGGATCGCGCGCGCAATCGCGATGCGCTGGCGCTGCCCGCCCGACAGCACAACGCCGCGCTCGCCGAGAACGGTATTGTAGCCTTGCGGAAGCTGCTCGATGAAGGTGTTGGCAAACGCCGCCCGGGCCGCTGCCTTGACCTGCTCCTCCGTTGCATCGGGCGTTCCGTAGCGGATGTTGTCGATCACCGATTCCGCGAAGATAATCGTATCTTGCGAGACGAGTGCGATACGTTTGCGGAGCGCCGTGAGGCTGGCCTTCCCGGCCGGCACGCGATCGATGAGCACCTTGCCGGCTTGGGCGTCGTAGAACCGCAAAATTAGGTTGAAGATCGTGCTTTTTCCTGCGCCGGAAGGCCCAACAATGGCAACCCGCTCGCCCGGCCGCACGATGAACGAGACGCCATGCAGTGCCTGCTGCCCCGGGCGCAAGGGATATGTGAACGATACGTTCTCGAAGCTGACCTCGCCTTTTGCATGGGGGGGGAACGGCCGCGGCTCGGCCGGCTCGGCGATAGCGGGCTCTACGGCCATCAGCTCGGCGAGACGCTCGGCGGCACCTGCCGCCGCCTGTATTTCGCCCCATACTTCGGAGAACTCGCCGAGCGAGGCCGCGGCGAGCACGGAATAGAGCACGAACTGGGTGAGCGTGCCGCCGGTTATGGTCCCGGCGATCACATCGTGGGCGCCGTACCAGAGCACGCCGACGATACTGCCGAAGATCATGAATATGGCCGAGCCCGTAAGCATGGCTCGGCGCTTAGTCCTCGATACGGCGGCATCGAAAGAGCGCTCGACGGCCTTAGCAAACCGCGCCGCCACGAAATCCTCGGACGTAAACGCTTGCATGGTGCGCGTGGCGGCCAGGTTCTCGCTCGCGAATGCCGACGCGGCGGCAACCTCGTCTTGCGCGATCCTGCTATACCGGCGGACTGTGCGGCCGTAAAGGATGAGCGGCATCACGATCAGCGGGATCACGATGACGACGAGCGCGCTCAGCTTCAGGCTCGTGAAGATCATGGCCGAGACCGCGCCTGTGAACATCACGCCATTTCGTAGCACCTGGCTGACCGAGGTCGACACGGCGGCCTTGATTTGGGTCGTATCCGCGTTCAAGCGCGACATGATCTCGCCGGAATGGGTCCTCTCGTAAAAGGCCGGGCTCAGCCGTGTGAGATGGCGGAAAACGTCCTCGCGAAGCTCGGCGACGACCCGCTCGCCAAGCCAGGCCACACAATAGAACCGCAGCGCGCTTGCGGCGGCGAGCATTACGCCCACCGCGAAGAGCCCGCCGAAATAGATGTTAATCAGCCCCTGAGTCTCGCGCGAGAAGCCCCGGTCGATCATCTCGCGGACGCCATAGGGCAGGGCGAGCATCGCGCCGGAGGAGAGTACGAGGCCCAAAAGCGCCAGCAGCGCCACTTGCTTATGCCGCAGAACATAGGGCCTCAAAAGCGCAAGCGGCTTCAAGCTGCGGCGCGCGCTATCCGAGCTCTTGGCGGATGGCTGGGTCTTTGCTGCTATGCTGGAGGCTGGAAGATTGGGATGGGGTTCGCCGATTTCTTGAACGGTCACTTGCTACACTCTCAATCGCCCCCCGCGTTTTGCGCAACAAAAAATGCCGAATGCGCTGGGCGCGATGACGGTTGATCTTGTCATCGTATCGCTTCGTCCTGTATAGCAACACCAATCCCACAAATACAAGGCGCACGCCGGCGTGCGAGAGGACGAGACGATGAAAAAGGATATTCATCCCAATTATCACAAGATCACCGTTGTGATGACGGACGGTTCGCAGTTCGAGACCTATTCCTGCTATGGCGAGGAAGGCCAGAAGCTGAACCTCGATATCGATCCCAACACCCATCCCGCCTGGACGGGCGGCAACCAGCAGATCATGGATCGCGGCGGCCGCGTCAGCAAGTTCAAGAAGAAGTTCGAAGGCTTCTTGAAGTAGCCGCAGACGGGGCCCGCGGGCCCCCTTCCAAACAGGCGGTTAGCTTCGGCAGCGAGTTGGCCCGCGTTAAAGCCGCGCGGGTGCGTGCGCCGGCGCGAGCGCTGAGGCGCGGAGCATCCAACCGCCGCGCGTTGCGTCGCCCCGCAGCTTCACGGTTATCCACCCAATTTTAGTGTTGGGCCGCGGCGCTGAAGTACAGCGGCTCGGCGCTCAGCGAGCCGTACAAGAAAGGTTCCTGCTTGCGCTGGGTGTTTGCGAGGACCTCATCGCGCACCTTCCGGAACAAGAAATTGATCTCAAGGCCGGGTTCCTCGATGTGATTGAGTAAGGCCGCTGTGAACGGGCTGTGAGCGTCTGCACCGTCCTGCGCCGTGGTGCCGTGTGTTGCGGAATAAGCAACGAGCACGTTTCCTTCTGGCTCGATATTGGCGAGGCCTTGGCCAATCCCGCGCGTGCCGCCAATAGTGCGCGTCATGTGCGCGATGAAACTAACCGTGCCAATAAGAGCTGCGGCTTCCGCAGTGCACGGTGTTAATTTAGAGTGAACGCAGCAGGCCACTCTGTCCAGCAAGAGCGGAACCTAATCTTGCGCAAGGCACTGCCGCGCCCGTGCGTACGGCCGTCGAGCTTCCGCTTCTAAGTAAAACGTCATTGAGAGAGTTCAGTCATCGCTAGGACCGCGACTTCCGGAATTGCCGCAATTTTCCCCTCCCGTTCCTGTTTTCGCTCGCAGCCAGGGTACGAAAGCGGGTGGCGAGCCCTGCTTTGTCAGCAGTGCGTTAAAGGAGCCGCCCTCCGCGTTTGCCAACAAAAAGCGCCGAATGCGCCCGGTTCTGCGCGGCGGGCGAGGAGCCCTTCGCTCCACCCCACTAAGGTATTGGGCACTCCCCAATATCGGGCCGCTTCCCTTTCGCAGAGGCGGTTCACTTAAGACAGAAACGGCGCCCGAAGGCGCCGAGCTATTATTCGAATATGGATGATTATTTCAGTGGCTCATAGCCAGGTTCAAACTTGTAGTTCAGACCAACGCGAACTGTGTTGAAGCCGGAGCTGACATCGTTGTGAAATTCGCCGGGAAAGAGCTTAGAATCCTGCGGGTCTTGCGAGCGCCAGGAGCCGAGATCCGTATAAAGGTAGTCCACCTGAAAAGCCAAGTTGTGAGTGATGGCATAATCTACGCCGGCACCTGCGGTCCAGCCGGTCCGCACGCTTGACCAAGTCTCCGAGTACGCCGTTGCGCAGCTGCTCGTTGGACAATAATAGCTATTGGTCACATGACCATAGGCAAAACCGCCGGTCAGATAAGGCAGGATGTTGCCGAAGGCATAGCCGGAGCGCGCCCGCAAGGTGCCCCACCAATCGACTTGCGACCCAAATTGCAAATTGCTGGAGCCATAGTCGGCATATGTGCCCTCAAGCGTGGAGCGCTGCAAATCGGCTTCGAAGCCGACGACAAAATTCGATGCCGGGAACTGATAATTGAAGCCCGCCTGACCGCCGCCTGAGAACCCGCTTGAACGCGCGTCGTCTTTGGCATAAGGCACGCCAAAATCATCCCATCTTTGGCTGAACTGACCGCCGGAAAGTCCGGCATTGACGCCGGCATAGAATCCGGTCCAACTCGTGGCATAGGGGCTATCTTTATAGCCTCCCGGCTCTGCAGGAGTGTAGACATCTGCGGCTCTGGCCGATGCAGCTATCGCGATGACGCTTACTGCACCCAAAAATACGCTACGAACCATAACCCACTCCCCAAAATGCCTGTGGCAAGGCCTCAGACTACTCGAGTCTTTTGTAGAGGTACCTTGAGTTGAGTGCCATCAACTCAGGATTGCACAGGAAGTCTTCGATGCGACTGGTGCAAAAAGGCCACGGCCAGACTAGCAAAAATTCGAGCGTGTTAAATTTGCTTAAGCCATTTCACGTGCTGCTTCTGCGAGAAAGGCCATCGCCGCTTGCACGCCGCCTTTGCGGTGCGGGACGCCCGCCAGCTCAAGCCCCATCTCCACGCCGGACAGGGCGCCGAGGATGGTTAGATCGTTCGTATCTCCGAGATGTCCGATGCGGAAGACCTTGTGGGCCACCTTACCGAGCCCCGCCCCGAGCGACATGTTGAAGTGTTCAAGAATGACGGCACGGATGAGGTCCGCGTTGTAGCCGCTGGGCGCCATGACCGCCGTCACCGTTGGCGAATAATGCCTGGGATCGCGGCAGAGATTTTCGAGCCCCCAGGCCTCAACCGCGCACCGCGTCGCCTCGCCAAGGCGCCGGTGGCGCGCGAACACCGCGTCGAGGCCCTCCTCGTGCAGCATGTCGATGGCCTCCGCTAAGCCGAAAAGGAGGCTCGTGGCGGGCGTGAATGGGAAGAAGCCGTTCGCATTGTTCGCGAGCATCTCCTTCCAGTCCCAATAGCCGTGCGGAAGCTTCGAAGTTTGCGACGCCGCGAACGCCTTGGCGCTGACGGCCGTGAAGGAAAGCCCCGGCGGCAGCATCATGCCCTTTTGCGACCCGCCGACCGCGACGTCCACCTGCCACTCGTCGTGGCGGTAGTCGATCGAGCCGAGCGAGGAGATGGTGTCCACCATCAGCAGCGCTGGGTGGCCGGCGGCGTCGATAGCGCGGCGCACCTCCTCGATGGACGACACGCAGCCGGTCGAAGTTTCGCTGTGGGCCACGCAGACGGCCTTGATCTCGCGGTTGCGGTCTTCGGCGAGCCGGGCTCCGATGGCGGCCGCATCGGCGCCGGTGCGCCAGTCCGAGGCGATGAACTCCGGGGCGAGGCCGATGCGCTGCGCAAGATTGCGCCAAAGGGTTGCGAATTGCCCCGTCTCGAACATCAGCACCTTGTCGCCGGGGGAAAGCGTATTCGTCAGCGCAGCTTCCCAAGCGCCGGTGCCTGAGGAGGGATAGATAACGACGGGCCCTAGAGTTTTGAAAACGGTCTTCATGCCGTCGAGAACGCGGCGGCCGAGCTTTTGAAATTCGGGGCCGCGGTGATCGATCACTGCGCGCGCCATCGCCTGCAAGATACGGTCGGGAACCGGCGTCGGCCCAGGGATTTGCAGAAAATGCCGGCCGGCGGCGCGGCTTGCGTTCGTGACCATAACCGTTCTCCCTCCCAGAAGCGTTCGTTTGTCTTCCGCGCTTGTAGCTGGTATGCAATATTTCATAAACGCTACCCGCTCAAACGAATAATCGCGCGCATACGCCATGGCTCTAACGATGCCTTCCTTCGAACGCCGGCTGCGCCGCATTGCCGGCTGCGAGATTATTACCAGCCGGTCCGGCCGCGGACGCTACGCGACCGATGCATCGTCCTATCAGGTCATGCCGCTGGCCGTGGCCATCCCGGCTACGATGGAGGCCGCATGCGAGGCCGTTATGGCCTGCCGCGATGAGGGCGTGAGCGTAACCGCCCGCGGCGGGGGCACGTCCCAGGCTGGGCAAACGGTGAATTCGGGCGTGATCCTCGATGTGTCGAAGCACCTCAACCGCATCCTCCATCTCGACACGGAAAACCGCCGTGCCATCGTCGAGCCGGGCATCGTGCTCGACGAGCTGAACCGCCAGCTGAAACCGCACGGGCTTTGGTTCCCGGTCGATGTCTCGACCGCGAGCCGTGCCACCATTGGCGGCATGACCGCCAACAATTCCTGCGGCGGCCGCTCGCTCCGCTACGGGCCCACGCGGGATAACGTTATTTCCATCGATGCGCTGCTTGCCGACGGCTGCACTGTGCATTTCGGGCCGCAGCCCAAGGGCCCGGCCCAGGAGGCGGCCGGAAGGCAAGGCCAGCTGTTCCGCGATCTGGCCGCCATCGGAGCGCGCGAGGCGGAAGAGATCGCGGCGCGCTTTCCAAAAGTGCAGCGGCGCGTTGGCGGCTATAATCTCGACGCGCTCGTGCCAACGCAGAAGGGCAACAATTTCGCCCATATTCTCGCCGGCTCGGAGGGCACGCTCGCATTCTTCAAGGCCATTGAGATCGAGCTCTGGCCCGTCATGGGGCCGCGCGCCGTTGGCGTTTGCCATTTCGGCTCCTTTTACGAGGCGATGGACGCGGTTCAGCATTTGGTGAGCCTCGGGCCGATTGCGGCCGAGCTTGTCGACCGGACGATGATCGGGCTTGCGCGCGAAATTCCCATCTTCCGCTCCACGGTCGCCGATACGGTCCGGGGCGATCCCGAGGCGCTTCTGCTCGTCGAGTTTGCCGAGGATGAGGCTGAGAACCGCGCCCGCGTTGCGAGGCTTTCCGGGCTGATGGGCGATCTCGGCTTCGGCTGGGACAAGCCGCAGGGGAAATGGGGCGGGGTGGTTGAGGTTTTCGATTCGCGCTGGCAGGCGGCACTGGCCGAGATGCGCAAATCCGGCCTTAACATCATGATGTCCATGAAGCAGGAGGGGAAGCCCGTCTCCTTCGTGGAGGATTGTGCCGTGCCGCTTCCTCACCTTGCCGAATATACGCGGCGTCTGACCGAGGTCTTCGAGCGCCATGGTACGCGCGGCACCTGGTACGCTCACGCCTCCGTCGGCTGCCTGCACGTGCGCCCAATCCTCAATCTGAAGCTCGATAAGGACCGGGCCGCGATGCGCGCCATCGCCGGGGAAGCCTTCGCCCTGGTGCGGGAATACAAGGGCTCGCATTCGGGCGAGCACGGGGACGGGATCGCGCGCTCGGAATTTCACGAGGCGATGTTTGGGCCGCGCCTCGCGCGCGCTTTCGAGGAAGTCAAGGACCGGTTCGATCCGGCGGGCTTGTTCAACCCCGGCCGCATCGTGCGTGCCCCGCGTTTCGATGACACGGAAGTCTTACGGTTCAACCCCGGCTACGGCCGGTCCGCCCTGACGCCTGCTCTCGATTGGCAGGTCTATCCGGGCGGCGCCGGCGGCTTCCAAGGCGCGGCCGAGATGTGCAACAACAACGGTGCCTGCCGCAAGCTCGAAGGCGGCGCAATGTGCCCGTCTTACCGGGTGACGCGCGACGAGAAGGATGTCACGCGCGGACGCGCCAACACGCTGCGGCTCGCCCTTTCCGGCCAGCTCGGCCCTGACGCGCTCACTTCGGACGAGGTGGCAGAGGCCCTTGAGCTTTGCGTTTCCTGCAAGGCCTGCCGCCGCGAATGCCCCGCAGGCGTCGACATGGCCCGGATGAAGATCGAGGTTCTGGCCCAGCGCGCCGCCAAATACGGGATCGGGCTTGCGGACCGGTTCATCGGTTATCTGCCGCATTATGCGCCCATCGCCTCGCGCCTGCCGTTTCTGTTCAATCTGCCGAACCATGTTGGGGTTCTGTCAAAGGCGATGGAGGCTGTGCTTGGGTTCAGCGCGGAGCGCAAGCTTCCCGCTTGGCGCCGTGACATCTTCGCCCCTCGCCAAAGTGCCGGGGGCAGGGTGGACGGCGATCCGGTTGTGCTGTTCGCCGACACCTTCAACCGTTATTTCGAGCCGGAGAACCTCACAGCCGCGGTCCAAGTGCTAACCGCGGCAGGCTATCGCGTTCACCACGTTGCGCCCGCTCAAGGCAAGCGCCCGCTTTGCTGCGGCCGCACATTCTTAAGCGCAGGCCTTGTCGATGAGGCGCGGGCCGAGATGCAGCGCACACTCGATGCGCTGGAGCCGTATCTGCAAAACGGCGCAGCCATCGTGGGCCTCGAGCCGTCCTGCCTTCTTACCTTCCGCGATGAGCTGCAAGCGGTTCTGCCCGGCGAGCGCTCCGCCCTTATTGCCAAGCGAACCTTCCTATTCGAGGAATTCATCGCAAGCGAAGCGGAGCGGGGCGCCTTCGGCCTTGGCTTCGAGGCACCGGGCGGCGAGGTGCATCTGCATGGGCACTGCCATCAAAAATCGTTCGATGTCATGGGCGCCGTGGAGCGCACGCTCGGCCTCGTGCCCGGCCTAACGGTCAAGCCGGTCGAGTCGAGCTGCTGCGGTATGGCAGGCGCATTCGGGTACAAGGCCGGGACCGCCGCCATCTCGAAGGCGATGGCGGAGCTTTCGCTCCTGCCCGCGGTGCGCGCTGCGGCGCCAGGCGACGTTATTGCCGCCGATGGCTTCTCCTGCCGGCATCAAATCCGCGACGGCTCGGGCCGCAAGGCCGTGCACGTGGCGCGGATTCTGGCGGACGCCTTGCCGCAGAATTCGAAAACTAGCGCTTGAGTAGCGCGGCGGCCCGCGTTATGTAGTGGGGATGGACCGCGATCTGCGGTCTGTTCCCTTTGCGGGGGTGTAGCTCAGTCGGTTAGAGCGCCGGCCTGTCACGCCGGAGGCCGCGGGTTCGAGTCCCGTCACTCCCGCCATTCACCAACTCCCTATAGAAGCCCAAGCGGCAGAAGCTTCGCTGCCCGGCGGCAGTTGGCCGATGCGCGGCCTTGGGCTGCCGCACAATTTGCCCCCGCGGCGGCTTTTGCGCGAGCAGCGCCCGCGCGATAAGTTTCGTAAGCCGCAGCGGCGCTTTTGCGAAGCCGGTTCAGCGGCGCAGGATGGGATCGATCCGTTTGCGAATGTCTGGCGCTGAGGCTATTTGCTACCGCACCGTTCTCAGGCGCAAGAGCTCGCCCAGCGAGCAGGCGGGGCGCAACCGCTCCACGGCGTGCGCGCGCACCATGGCGGCGCTGGCCAGCCTGACGTAGTCCTCGTGCAATCGCAGCAGCATGCCGCGCTCGGCCTTACCGGTAACTTGCGCCAAGCGCGCAACAACGTGGTTGGCGCGCTTATTCCAGTAGTCGGGATCGTCGAATATAGAGAGCATATTATGCACCTCGTCAGCGAACTATACATGGCTAATACAGTACTGAGGCAGGTTCCCGGCACCCCGCTGCATGGCCAGCAACCCGCCTCCACACTATAACGGGGCCATTCCTGGCTTATTCCGTACACAGCTGTGGACAAGCTGTATGCAAAAATTGAGGTGCTGTGTATAAGTGAAAAGAGGTGCCGGGTATAAGAGAAAAACGGTAGACGGCAATCGCTCATGGGGCGGGCACCACCAAATCGCGGCTGCCGCGTATGCTCCCCCATCCGCCTTTTGCCCGCCCCGGGGTGTAAATTTCCTTCGAATCAGATAGCTTAACGGCCGTTAACGCATTGGAGAGTCTCATCCACGAAGCGGGCCGCAACACGATGACCACGCCGCAAAACAGCGCATCGCCTTTGCCGCAGCCGGGCCTAGCCCGCCTCAAGCCGCTCACGGCGCCTGAGGTGCTGGCCGCATGGGTGGCTGGGCAGCCGAAAGGATGCTGTGCGGCGCAAGCTGCGGTAAAGGCATTGGATGGCGTCCTACCCTTTGCAGAAAGCTTGGGCGAGGCGATCCGGCTCCGCCTCGTACTCGACGATGCGGGCCTCTTGATTGCGAAGGCGCAGGGCGCAGGTTCCGCGGCGCCCCGCTCTGGCAGGCAAGATGCGCTCCTTGCGCTGGCTGCCCGCGCGCTTAATGGCCCGGCCTTGCCGGGAACCAAGCACAGGCGCGACCTTGCGGCCCTCGCGCTCAGGCAGGTTTTTGCGCTCGATGAGCTCCCGGCTTGGCCGGCTGCGCAGCAGGCTCGCTGCGCGCTTCTCTCTCGTATCGTTGCGTCATTCGGCGGCGTTTTCGGGGAATGCGCAAGGGCGCCCCTGAAGGCATTCAAGTTCGATGAAATGAGCCGGCGCATCTATCTTTCTTTCGCCGGCCTGCAACGGGGGACGGTTTTGCAAGCAGATGCGGCCTTGCTATCCAAGGGGCTTGGCGGCCCGGCGGACACCGTACAAGCGCTCACCGCAACCATTATCCGGGCGGCGATATCGGCCCGGGCCGCGGGCGGCGCGGGATTTGCGCAATCTTTCGAGCTGGAGAGCTTCGCAAAATCGGTCCGCAAGCTTGCGGGCCGGCTGGAGACGAAGCCTTATACGGGGCGGGTCGCCATCGCCCAGGTTTACGATGCCGGGCTCGCCGAGGGCTTGGCGCTTGGCAACCTCGATGAGTTCAAGGCCAATCTCGCAGAAGCCGCGCGCGAGGGCCTCCTCGATCTTGAGCGCTACGACATTACGGGGCCCCTCGATGCCGGCCTCAAGGAGCGTTCGCGGCTAAGGTTAGGCCGGGACGAACGGCATTTTATCGTCAATCAGTGGATTTAAGGTCTTTAGAATATGGATTTGCGGCTCAAGGCTTTCGAAAGCCCGGAATTCGACCGAGTCTTTGGCGCCGTGGCCTCGCTTGCGGGGGCGGCCGATGAGGAGCGGCTGGATGTGCCCGAGATCGAAGCGGAGGCCGGCGACGCGCTGAACGCTATCGCCGCCCAGGCGCGCGGCCAGAATCCCGATCCTGCGTCCCGTATTCTGCTGATCAAGGGCGCGACCGGCACCGGCAAAACCCACACGCTTCTCACCGCGATCCGGCGCATGCATCAAGAAGGCGGCGTTTACGCGGCCCTATTCCCGATGGTGGATCTCGTCGCCGAGAAGGACCTCGACGCCTGGCTTCTGCGGGCGCTCGTCTCGCGGCTGTCGGAGCGTTATCTCGTGGCTGCGGGCGCGCCATCGCCGCTCAGCCGGCTTGCTCAGACCGTGCTCGCCCAAGGCCAGCACGATGCCGCCCAGGCTTTTAAGCGCGAGGTTTTCGACGAGGGCGGCGACATCCGGGACTTCGATCTGCGTCCGCTGATCGTTTCGATCCGCGCTCAGCTGCAAAAGCTGTCGCACCTCCCCGTTCCCTCGGAGGCCTTCATTGCGGCGCTGCTCGGGGCTGCGGCGGGCGACGACGACGCGTTTGCCTATCTGCGCGGGCAGCCGATGAATGTCAGCATCGGCGGCGTCCGCCTGACACAAGATGCCGGCGATCATGTCGCCCGCGGCCATATCGACGCGCTTGTGAACGTGATCGGCGCTACGGGCGGGGCGTTGCTCCTCGCCTTCGACCAACTGGAGCAGAGCCGCGTGCAAGGCTGGGAGCAGCGGTTGCGCCATCTTTTCGGCCGGGGTGCGCTTTTGGCGGAGACGCTGCCGCCGCTTTGCGTCGCGTTTGCGGTCCTGCCATCGCTTTACGATACGATCGCGGAAGGCATAGACAGCTCGATCCGCGACCGGATCGAACGGTTCGGCTCCATGCCCGTGCGGCTAAAGCCTTTAGCGCGAAGGCAGGCTGAGGCGCTTCTGAAGCGCAGGCTCGCGGAGCTCTTCGAGCGCTGCGGAGCCAAGGTCCAGGCGGCCGATCCGCTTTATCCGTTCCCCGCTTGGATGATCGATGAGCTAGGCGGCCAAACCTCGCGCTATGTGTTCGAGCTGATCCAGCAGTTCAGGCGCGTCTATATGAGCATGGGCGCGATACCGTCAATAGACGACATGCCGCCGCCGCCGTCTATTACGAGCGATGCGCCGGCCGCGGCCGCGCCTTCGGTCTCCGCCACCAATTTCGACGACAAATGGCATGGCGAGCTGACGTCGCGGACCGTTCAGCCTGCCATCGGCAACGGCATTCAGCAGGCCGAGATCCTCGAATGGGCCGTACAGGCCGCAGCGGCCGAGATCGAAGGCATCACCGCCATCAAGACGCGGCGCAGCGTGCGCGGCCGGGCCGGGACGGTCATCATCGAGGCCGACTTCCAAAAGGATGGACAAAGCGTCGAGCGCCGTGAGATCGCGCTTTGCAACGAGGCGCGCGGCGCCCCGCTCGCCGAGGAAATCCGCGTGTTTCTGCGCGGCGTCTCCGGGGCAAGGCCCGTCCTCGTGCGTCCGCGCGGCGGCCGGCTTCCGCGCTCGGGCCGCTTCATCGCGCCGCTCATCCGGGACGCCGAGGAGATGCACTCGATCATTGTGCCGCAAATCGAGATGCTGGCCTGGGAGCGTCTCGATTCCGCGCGGCACTTCTTCCGCAATTTCAAGGATGCCGCGGGCTTCGAGGCCTGGCAGCGCGAGGCGCGCCCGCTTACGAAAGTCGGCGCGCTTGCCGACATCGTACAGTTCCCTTATGTGAAGGCCGCCGCCGAAGAGGACGAGGCCGGAGAGATCGAGCAAGCGCCGGCTCCCGCGCCAGTTCCGCGCCGGAGCACCCCCGCTAATCAAGCGGTGATGCTCGGCGCCCACGAGGATGGCGGCCAGGTGCATTGGGCGCCCTTCGAGACCGAAGCGAAGCTTTTGAATTTCGGCATCCTCGTCACGGGCGACCCCGGCTCGGGTAAGACGCAGACGCTCAACGTACTGATCGACGGCGTTGCCGCGATGGGCTTCCCAGTTTGTATCTTCGACTTCAAGAACGACTATTCCGAGCGCAGCTTTGTGCAGGCCATCGGGCTGAAGGTTCACGATGTGCGCCGGCACGGCATTCCGTTCAATCCCTTGATGCCGAGCCCAAGCGACGACGGGCAAGCGCAGCCCATCGAGCACATTTTCACGATCACCGGCGTTTTGAAGCGCGTGTTTGCGCTCGGCGACCGGCAGACCGCAACGCTGCGCGACGCCATGAAGGAGGCGTTCGAGCGGCGTGGCATCAATCCGCAAGCCTGGGTCGATGCCGACAGCGTGCGGCCGCCGAATTTCGACGATGTCGTTGCGATCCTCGAAGAGCAGAAGGAAGCGAAGAACCCGCAAGCCATCAGCTTGCTCGACCGCATCGCGCCGCTGTTCGAACTGGGGCTGTTCCCGAAATCGGACAAGCTGCCGGTGCCGTTCGAGGCGATGCTCGACGAGCGGCTGGTGCTGTCGCTGTTCGCTCTGCCGACCGATGAGATCAAGGCGGCGCTGGCCGAGCTGATCATCATCCGGCTGCATGGCGTGCTGCTGCGGCGCACCCAGCCGCGCAAGCTCACGCGCCTGCTCGTGCTCGACGAGGCCTGGCGCGTCGCGCATTCGACGCATCTCGAAAACCTCGCCCGCGAGGGCCGCGCCTTTGGAGCCGGCATCGCCATCGGCACGCAATATCCGGGCGACTTGCCGCCCGATCTCTCCGGCGCGCTCGACACTAAGATCTACCTCAAGAACCAGCAGCCGGATCACAAAAAGGCGGTCGTGCGGGCTTTGTGCGGGGCGAATTCCGGGCCAGAAGCTGCGAATTTGCATGGCGTTTTGGAGCGGCTGACTCAATTCGAGGGGCTAATCCAAAATCAGCAATATTTGCCCTATGCAAGGTTTAAGCTCCTGCCTTACTTCGCCCGGATGGAGCGGACGAAGGCCGCGTGAAAACGTCAAGCCTGTAACTGGCTGCCGGCTTCAGACCGCTTGCCTTCCGGGCACCGTTACCGCTGGCTATGATCGCGTCTGGCTTACCCCCTCTCACCGGAAAGCGTCGAACCGTAGCGCTGCCGGAAGCACCGGTTGAAATGAGAAAGACTGGCGAAGCCGCCTTCGTAGGCGATAGCGGCAATTGTTAAGCCGCCAGACTGAGGGGGCGCGAGCATGCGATGCGTGCGCGCCACATTCTGTGACATTTTTCGCTTCTCGCAAAAACGCTCGAACACGTGATTTTTTTGTAACGAAATTCTTACGAATCAGCCAGATTAATAAAGGTAAACGCGTTCACCGATTGTCCGAGTGCGGGAGTTTGTCCGGACACGCGCGGCTCAAGGCTTGAGTCTATCGCCGGAGCTGCCTCCAAGAGGGCAACATCTTATGCTTTTAGCAACGCTCGAGCGCCGGCCTGCCGGCATTCTTCACTACGAAACTGGCGCGTCGCGGATTCTTTTGAGCGGTAAGTCTCTTATCGCCGATCCGACCGGCGCGATCTTCTGGCCCGCCGAAAACCTGCTCATCGTGGCGGACCTTCAGCTGTCGAACTGCTCCTATCTCGAGGGGCACGATGTTTTACTTCCGCCTTACGATCAGGCTTCGGCCTTCGAGAAACTGGAGGAAGCGCTCGACCGGTACGATCCGGCAAGGGTTTTGGCGCTCGGCAATAGCTTCGCAGGGCTGGGGTCCGGCGGTCTCAGCCAGCACCAGCAGGATTGGCTCCTCGACATGATGGAAGGGCGGGATTGGTATTGGGTTACCGGCCAGCACCACTGCGAGCTGCCGGATGCTATCGGTGGAACCGTTGTGCAGCAGCTGACGCTGGGCGGCATAAAGTTCCGTGCGGAGGCCGTCCGCGCGCCCGTGGCGAACGAGATCGCCGGCGGCCTGCACCCCGTCGCGCAGGTCTCGCAATACGGCTACCTCAACCGCGGCCGCTGCTTTGTGAGCAACGGCATGCGGCTCGTCTTGCCCTCGATCGGCAATTACTCGGCGGGAACGAACGTGCTCAATCCGGCCTTCGATCCGTTCCTGGCGCAGGGCGGGTTGTTCGTTTGGTTTATCTCGCAGGGCTGCGTTCACCCCGTCGCTCCGCCTCAGCTGATCGAGGACCGGGCCGCGTAATCGCTGTCATCCCGGACGCGGCGCAGCGTGAAACGGTGCACCGCAGAGCCGGGATCCTTACGGGAGCCTACATGTTGCAATCCCGTGTCTGCGCAGCAGCACTAAGTGCCGCAGCGCGCACGGGATGACAAAACAAGCCAGGTTGCGCTCTACACGCGGCGGAAGACGAGCGAAGCTCCGCCGCCGACCAGCGCAGCAAGCGTTACGGCGATGGCGCCGTAAAGCCAAGGATAAAGGACGGCCGCCGTCGACAGTTCCTCTTCTATGCCGATCTTCTTGAGACGGATCCTGGCCCCGGTCTCGCCTACGACCTTTCCGTTTTCCAGAATATAGAACTTCGCCCGGTAGAGGCCCGCTCCCGCTGCGGCGGGTAGAAACACATGCGAGCGGAACAGCCTTGTGCCGAGGAACTCAACGGCGCCCTTGCTTTGCTCCACGAAGAGACCGCTCGATTGTTTCAGCCGGATCAAAGCGCTCTGGAACTCCTCAGGCGCTGCTTGTGAGTTCAAGCCGTCCTTCTTCAGCGGAAGGTCGAGCGCGTCGAGGCCGATGCCGCGCGCCTTGCGCTCGGCAAGGGGCGCGATTTCGCTCACAGGCCTCGTGCTAAGCACGGCGTAATAGTTTGGAACGCCCTCGAAAGTCAGGCTCTCGGAATTGATCCACAAACCGGCGTGGCGGTTCTTCTTCCAGACCGTGACCGGCTTGACTGGCCCCTCTATGGTCACCGCGATATCGAACGCCTTGCCCTTAAGCGCGTCGTGATCGACCGAGCCGAACAGCACGATGCTGGACCCGTTGTAGCTCGGCTCGATATAAAAATAGTTCTGGGATGCCTCGGCTTCTATCGAGTCTGGGATCTCTGCGCGCGCAGGCCCAATCAGCGCCAGCAAAGCCAGCCAGCCAGCCAAAAACGCATTGAGCCGGTTCGATGCGCGCACCCTCATAGAGCCCTCAAACCCGGCTTATGCTAAAAAGCTCGGCGGGAGCGAAGAGGCCCACGAGCAGGCGCAAGCCCACCGCCAAAACCAGGATCGCCAGAAGCAGCCGCAGCTGCTCCGCGCGTAGCTTCTGGCCTGCCACAGCCCCGGCCTGCGCGCCCAGGACGCCGCCAACCATGAGCATCAGCGCGAGCGCGATATCGACCGTTTGGTTCCACACCGCTTGCAGCACGGTGGTGATGGCGCTCACGAAAATAACCTGAAACAGCGAGGTGCCGATGGCGAGATTGGTCGGTACGCGCAAAAGATAGATCAGGATCGGAACCATGATGAAGCCGCCGCCGACGCCCATAATACCCGACAGAAGCCCGACCAGTATGCCGAGCGCGGCCGGCGGAATGGCGCTGATATAGAGCTTCGAAGCCTTGAAACGCGTCTTGAGCGGCAGGCCGTGTATCCAGGTATGCTGGGCCGGGCGGCGCATCGAGACGGGCTTGCCTTGGCGATGCTTGCGGAGCGCGTGCAGGCTCTCGACGAACATCAGCCCGCCGACGACGCTCATGAACACGACATAAAGCAAGGAGACGGTGAGGTCGAACTGGCCCGCCTGGCGGAGCAGCTTCACGATGTGGACGCCGAGCAGCGCGCCGGCCGCGCCGCCCGCGAGCAGGATCAGGCCGAGCTTGAAGTCGACATTCTTGCGCCGCCATTGCGCGATGGTGCCGGTGATCGAGGAGGCGATGAGCGGATTGGCGCCTGTGGCGACCGCGACCGCGCTTGGCACACCCGCGAACATCAGCATCGGCGTCATCAGGAAGCCGCCGCCCACGCCGAACATGCCCGATAGAAAACCCACCACGCCGCCAAGCGCGAGCATGAGGAGCGCGTTTACGGGAAGCTCGGCAATGGGCAAATAAACATGCATGCGGTCACGGGGTGGGTGTGGTGCGGGGCGCCAGCTTGTGCGGGTTGTAGCCGGCGGGCGCAGGCGCGTCACGCGAAAACGCGCGCGGTGCGGCGGGCGCAAGCTTGCACCTTCCTGCTTGCATTAGGTGGCTTTGGCCATTGCCCGCACCCGCTTGTTCAACGGGAGCGGGCTGCCGTTCTCGAAGGAGCAGGACCGGAAAACGGCTGCGAGGTAGCCGCTGAGCTCAGGACATGCAGATTGCGTATCGCTAGCCCGCCGCTCAAGCGCCTTTTACCTCGATCTGCACGTCGATGTTGCCGCGCGTCGCGTGTGAGTAGGGGCATATCTTCTCATGCGCTTCCTGAGCGATGGCAGCAAGCTCAGCCTGTTGCAAGCTCATATCTTCGACGTGCAGCTTGACGGCGAGGCCGAACCCGCCGCCATCGCGCGGCCCAATCGACACATCCGCCGTAACGCGGGCCTTGGCCGCATCCTTTTTATGTTGCTTGGCTACGTAATCCATTGCGCCGCCAAAGCACGCGGCATAACCCGCGGCGAACAAGTGTTCTGGCGTCGCGGTTCCGGGCTTCCCCGGCCCGCCCATTGCCTTCGGTACGGAAAGATCGGCCCGCACAGTTCCGTCGCTGGCCTCGGTGTGGCCGTTGCGCCCGCCGGTGGCCGTTGCCGTGGCGGTGTAAAGCGGTTTTATAACATCCATGAGCAACTCCTTGCGTTTCGTTTTTCTCGAAGGCTAAGTTAATCACTAAGGCCGCGCAAGCGTTCCACCTGCTGCACCGCTTAAAAATTGAGCCCAGGCCAAACTGTTTCTGAGCCGGCGGCGCCGCCGGGCGCGAGCTTGAGGAGCGCGTTTACGGGTAGCCCGGCGATGGGCAAATATACATGTATGCGGTTACGGGGGTGGGTTTGGAAGCGCTGCCGGCGCAATTTTCGTGCGGGTTGTGTAGCCTGCCGGGGGGCGCGCGTCACGTGAAAACGGATTAAGCTTTTCGCATGCGATGGAGGGTGTGGGTTAAAACTTCCTAAGTGTTCCGCTCGAAAGTGGGGTAAAATGAGCATCGTATGCAAGGTTTGGAGCTTGACGGCGATGCGATTGAGTTTTGTGTCATCGATTACGGCAAGGACTGCCATAAGATCCGATTGCCCGGTCCGGGTGCTCGTCGCATTAGCCTGCATGCTGGCAATGGCGGCCGGGCCGGTCCGTGCTCAAGCGCCGCAAATCGAACTCGTGACGAACATTCCGCATTCGGCTGCTATCAACGCCATGGCATTCTCTCCAGACGGCAGCCTTGTGGTGTCAGGCGGCGTGGACCGGTTGCTTAAACTGTGGGACGCAAAAACCGGGCAGCTCTTGCGGACCTTCGAAGGAAGTCCCGGCAGTATCGTCTCGGTGGGCTTTAGCGCCGGCCGGTCCCATTTGCTGTCCTGGAGCGACGATAACAAAGTGCGGGTCTGGGATGCGGTCTCGGGGCAGATTGTGCAGACGCTCGATGCCGTCCCCGGCCGGATGTCTCTTGGAACCTTATCCGGCTTTTCGCCCGATGGCAGATGGGCTTACCTCGAAATAAACAATGGTGACGCCAAGCCTATCGCGGCGTTGTGGAACCTGGAGACAAAGGCCTCGCTGCAGCTCCGGGGGCACGTAGATCTGGTGACTGCAGTCGCGTTTTCGCCGGATGGTTCCACCGTTCTGACCGCCGATAAAACCCTCCGGCTTTGGGATTTAAGCACCGGCCGGCCGCTCGGCGCCTTCGGAGAAGGGCCGGAATTCGTGACGTGCGTTGCGTTTTCCAAAGATGGCGCTCAGCTCCTCGCCGGTAGGAACCGTGGCGGCTGGGAACGCTGGGATGTGGGCGCCCGGAAACTCTTGGAGAGCAATCCTGGCGTTGAGAGGGTTACCTCGGTTGGGTTCCTGCCCGCAAATAACCGGGTTGCCGCAGCAACGATAGACGGCAATGTCAAAGTCTCGGACGCGGCAAACCCTTTCTTATACGCATTCGGTCCAACGAAGAAAGACCCGCGTGGCTATGGCTACACCTACTCCCACTTCGGCGTGTTCTCGCCTGACGGTGGCGCAATTATCGCCGATAACGGAGACTTCGAGCTTGAGCTGTGGGACCTAGAGACGGGAAAGCTAAAACTTCCATTCAAGCGAGTAGCGGGCGCGGTGGCTGCGGCCGCCCATTCACCGGACGGCAAACGGGTCCTGACCGGTGGCACGGATTCCAAGCTTCGGCTTTGGGACACTTCGACAGGAAGGCTACTGAGAGAGTTCGAGGACCATACGGGTCCAATCACCTCGGTTGGTTACGAGCCTCATGGCCGGTTCTTTTTCTCCGCCAGCAGGGATGGAACGGTTAAGCTACGGGACGGAGAGACATTCGCGCCGGTCCGGCAATTTGAGGGGACCCGCGCTGTCCTATCGCCCAACGGTTCAACAATACTTATTTCGGGGCAAGGGCAGGGTGATCGCGCAATAGAGCTCAGGGAAACGGCCTACGGAAAGCTTCTGCAAAGCTTCGCGGGCTTTCCCGGCGGCGTCACATCGCTTTCCTTTTCACCCGAAGGCACTCGCGCCCTCGTTGGGGGGATAGAGCAACGGGACAGCGTGCTCACCGGTTTCACTGTGGGCCCGTTCCCCATCCCAAGCTTGAGGCTCATCGATACCTCGACAGGGCAGCAACTTAAGACGTTTGAAATAGAACTGGATTCGGGAACGATCGGGTCGGCCGCTTTATCCCCTGGCGGGCGGTTCGTGCTGTCCGCGCACAGTTGTGACACTCTCGCCAGGCAAATGCTCATCGATTTTGGGCCGGCGCTAAGGCCAAGCGACCGCAATGCATGCGATACGGTCAGGCTTTGGAGCGTCGCGGAGGGAAAAACCGTTAAGGAATTCAATATTCAGGCGGACACTATCTCCTTCACCCGCGACGGCTCGCGGGTTCTTTCCGCGGGGCAAGATCACACCATCAAATTGTGGGACGCACAAAGCGGGGAGGTGCAGAAAACCTTCGCTGGTCATTTAGGCGCGGTCAACGCCGCTGAGTTCTCGGCTCACGAAAAATCCATAGTTTCGGGCAGCGCGGACGGAACCGCACGGATTTGGAATGCGAAGCACCCCGGTGCAAAGGAGCCTGAACTTGCGGCCATGCTCGCTACCGCCTCCAGCGAGTGGCTTACCATATCCCATCCGGGTTTCTTCGCGGCCTCGGGGCCTGGCGCAGGCAAACTTATTCACCTTGTCCGCGGGCTTGAGGTCACCACCATCGGGCAGGTGTACCAATCCCTCTACAACCCAGACCTTGTGCGCATGACGCTTTCCGGCGACGCGGACGATGAAGCCGAGGTGGAGCAGGCGGCGAAAGTCATTAATCTGGAGGCGGTGCTCGATAGCGGGCCGGCGCCGGAGGTGGCGATGCTTTCTCCCGCCGAGGGGACCAATGCCGCTTCGGATATCGTGACCGTCACCGCGCGCATCGCCGATAAGGGCAAGGGCGTGGGCCGCATCGAATGGCGCGTCAACGGCATCACGGCCACGGTCCTGCCAAGTCCCTCCGGGCCGGGACCGGACTACACGCTGTCCCGTGAGCTGGCGCTGGATGCCGGTGCGAACACTATCGAGGTTATCGCCTATAATGGCTGCGTGGAGCAGGGCTGCAATTTGCTCGCCTCGCTCCCGGCCAGCGCCACGATCGAGTACACGGCCTCAGCCGGAAAGGTGCAGGGGAAGCTTCACGTCCTTGCTATCGGCATTAATGACTACGTCGATAAGGGCTACGCGCCGCCCGGTTTCGGAAGGCAGACTTTCGGCAAGCTGACCCTGGCCGTGGCGGATGCAAAAGCCTTCGCTGCCGAAATGCAAAAAGCGGGCGCGGAAATGTACAGCGAGGTGCGCGTTTGGCCGGCGCACGACGCTGACGCGACAGCCGCCGGCCTCGATGCGATCATCAAGAAGCTTTCGGCCGAAATCCAGCCGCGCGACACGTTTGTGCTGTTCGCGGCGGCACACGGCTTCTCGGACGAGCGCGGGCGCTTCTACCTCATCCCGCAAGATTACCAAGGCGGGCCCGATTCACTCGCGCGCAACGCGATTAGCCAGGAGCGCTTGCAGGAATGGATGTCCAATATCAAGGCCAGGAGAGCGGTTATTCTGCTCGACACCTGCAACTCGGGCGAGGCCGTGAGCGGTTACGCGCGCTCGCGCATCGGGGCCGGAGCCTCGGAGGCGGCCGTTGGGCGGCTGCACGAAGCGACGGGCCGCCCAGTGCTAACGGCTTCGAACGCCTCTGCGACGGAAACCGGCAAGCTCGGCCATGGCATCTTCACCTACGCCTTGATGGAGGCCCTGCACCGCGCCGCCACCGATAGCAACGGATATATCCAGGTTTCGGGGCTTGCCGGCTATGTCGAGGACCTTGTGCCCAAGCTTGCCGCCGGATTGAAGGAGAAAGACCGCGCGGCCATTGTTATACGCGGCTCTGGGACCGGGCCCCAAGCGGCGCATTTCGGCACGACGGGCGGGGATTTCGCTCTCGTCAAGCGGCTGCAATGAGGGTCCGCAGCGCTCTTGAACAAAGTACCCCTCATCCTGTCCTTCTCCCGCAAGGGGAGAAGGGACGCTGTTGCAACGGGCTCGGCCCGCTCCCTCTCCCCTTGCGGGAGAGGGCTCAAGTGAGGAGGCTTTCTAGCTCTCCGCACTTCCGATGAAATCGAGCTCCAGCCGGCGCCGGTGCTGGGCGGTGCGATGCTCGATGAGATACACCTCCTGCCAGATGCCGAGCGCGAGCCGGCCGTCGCGGACGGGCAGCGAAAGCTGCGTCGCGGTTAACAGCGTCTTGATGTGCGCGGGCATATCGTCCGGGCCTTCGCTCCGGTGCCGGTAGGGGCCGCCTTCCGGCGCGAGCCTCTGCAACGCGCCCGCCAGATCGTGCAGCACATCGGGATCGGCGTTCTCCTGCACGCAAAGCGAGGCCGAGGTGTGCGCGCAAAACACCGACAGAAGCCCGGTCTTGGCCCGCATCTCGCGCAGGCAACGTTGCAGCTCCTCGCCGAGGCCGTAGAAGCCCTGGCCGCGCGTATCGACGCTGAGAGTCCGGCTTAAATGCTGGGAAGATCCGCGTGTGCTCATGTCCGCTCCCCGAAAAAAATCGCAAGTCTTTTACCGGATGTTTACGCCATGTTTGCATTTCTGAAGCAAAGATAACGGCTTAGTAGTGGAAAAGCTCCTCTGGAACGTCTGTATTAAAGAGAACGCTTCGATAACCATGGCCGGACAAGGCAAAGCGACAGCCGGGCACACAAGCGTCGGCAGCCCAGACCCCGAAGCAGCCTTGGCAGGCGCCGCTGCCGGAGCGGCGGGCGAAGGCGCGGCTGACGCGGGGACCTCCGCGGACGTGCAGGAGCCCCCCTTCGCGAGATTCGGACAGGGGCAGACGCAGGCGGAAGCCGAACTCTATGCCCGTTACGATCAACTTACGTCTCCGCAGCCTCCCAGTTTTCAGCCTATCGCAGAGCTTAACGCGCGGCTAAGCGAATTCGATCAGCCGTCGAAGGACAGCGAGCTTCTTGCGGCTTCGAAAGAGAAAGAGGAGCCGGCGCAGGCGCCCGGCGAGCCCTACCTAAGCGGGCCCGATTGGTTCGAGCAAAGGTTCGCCGAACTGAGGCAGCTTCTATCGCGCTTCGAGGCAGGCCGCGAGATCGCCGGTATCAACGCCAAGCTCGCGGAAATGAATGCGCAGCTCGAAAAGCTGGCGGCAGCAATGCCTCGCGGGGCCACGATGGCTGCGGTCGAAAGCAAGCTCGACGCCTTATCGCAATCGCTCGGCGAGACCCGTGAGCAAACGGCGGCCGGGGCGGACCGCATTTCGCAGGCCGCAAGGGAGATCCTAGCCGGCGCTGCCCGCATCGAGGACGCACTGGGCTGGTTCGAAGCTTCCGCGCGTCAAACCTTGGAAGGGCTGGGGCAGACCGTCGTTGCCACCGCCTCGCGCGCTGCCGTGCTCGCTGCGAACAACGTGGTTTCGATGCAGCGCACCGAGGAGGCCGGCGGCGTCAGCCGTTTGGAAAGCGAGCTGCGCGAACTCAACCGGCAATCGCGCGAAACCGGCGAGCGGACCGCGGCGGCGCTCGATCGCGTCCACGGCACACTTCGGGACGTTCTTGAGCGTGGCCTAAAGGTCCGCGATGCCGCCCCGCCTCTCCCGCAAAAAAAGCGGCCGGGCGTGCACAAGCCGATCTCCAGCGATTCCCCCGAATACACACGCGGCGATTCGGGGTTCGGCTCGAAGCCCGCCCCTGAGGCGCGGCTCGATGCGCTTCTTAGAATCCCAAGGCCGTCCGGCCCCGCTCTTTTCGACGCCTTGCAAGACGCCGAGGACAAGCTCCTCGAAAAGCGGCGCGCAAATCAGCCGCAAATCGCCAGCGCGCCGGAGCCGGCCCCAAGGCCGGCATTTACGCGGACCAATTTCTTTCTGGACGACGAACGGGGCTTGCCGCTCGCCGGCATCGCCGTGGTCGCTTTCATACTGCTCCTCGTCAGCGGCGCGCTTTTTTACTTGCATACGACGTCGCGCGTCGCGGACCAGCCCCATACCGCCCAGCCCAGAGCCGAAGCGCCGGGTCGTCCCGCCAAAGCCGCCGCCGCGGCTCCATGGGCCGTGCAAGCCAAGCGGGCGGTAGCCGATGCCGGCGGAGGCTCTGCGCTGCTTTCGGCGGAATCGCAGCCGGAGGGCGCGAGCGAGGACTTGACCGCGCTCGAAGCGGCCGCCCGGCAAGGCGATCGCGACGCACAATTCCGTATCGGCACGCGCTTTTTGAACGAGACGGGGCTGGCCGGCGGCGCAGCGACGGCCGCCCGGTGGCTCACGCGGGCCGCCGCACAAGGCCATATCGAAGCTGAGTTCGTGCTCGCTTCGCTTTACGAGCGCGGCGCGGGCGTTGCGAAGGACGAAGCCCAAGCGATGGCCTTATACCGCAAGGCCGCCGCCGCCGGCCACGTCCGCGCGATGCACAATCTCGGGGTTCTGCTTTCGGCGCACGCCTCCCCGCAGGATTACCGCGAGGCCGCGTTGTGGTTCAGCCAGGCAGCCGAGGCCGGGTTTGCCGACAGCCAGTATAATCTTGCGCTGCTCTACGAGCGCGGTCTCGGGCTGGAACAGGACCTTTCGCGCGCCTATTACTGGTATGAAGCCGCGGCAAAGGCGGGCGATAAGGAAGCGACGCGGGCTGCCGGCCGGCTCAGGCGCACGCTGCCTTCGGCCGATGCGGCAAGCGTTGGCGGGAAGGCCGGCTCGTGGCGCCCGGCGCTGGAGAATAGCTCGAAGAGCGCGGATAGCGTTAGCGTCCGGGGGTAGCCCTGGCGCGAATCACCGGCATTGCGAGCCCCGGCTCGGAGGCCGGGGTAAACTCCGTGCGCAATCCAGGCTCAAGTCACTGACGTGGCGCTGGAGCCAGTCGCCTCACGAGCGCGAAATCGCCCCCCGTCGAGCCGAAATGCGCCGCCTGGGGCCCGGTCCCAGAGCCGCGTATAACGATGGCCGCGCGGCCGCCGCCTTCAGCCTCCGCGGCAAGCTTCGGCACGAGGTCCTCGACATAGGAAGCAAGCCCGGAAACCTGGATATATCCTTTACTATCGGTGCCGGCGTGGTGCAGAGCCTCGATCAAAGCGTAGGTAAAAATGCCATGGCCGAGCTTGCCGGTTTCCCTCGCAGAGTTGTTCGAGGCCGTTAGCACGGGGCGCCCCGTGGCCTCATGGAGCCGCCCGACGGCTGCTTCTGAGGCTCCGGGCCCGGTGCGCGGACGCGTGTAACCGCTCACCAGCTCACCCGATCTGCATGTGTCGAGAAGAATCAGCGCGTGCCTAGCCTTGATATCGGCCATCCACTCCTGCAATCGCTCCTGGCTGATCGCGCGGTCCTTGAAGAAGCCAGGGTTGTAACCGCCCTGATAATCCTGCGGAATCAAGTAGAAGTGGCCTTCGTCCGAGGCGCCGTGCGCTGCCGCGAACAGCACGAACGTATCGCGCGGCTCGATTTTGGCCGCGAGCGTTTTGAAGATCGCATGAAGGCCGGCGGCGGTCGCGTCAGCGTTGGGCGCTAGCCAGACCCGCACTTCGCTATACATCCCCGCGCCCGCTTTTTGCATTTCGGCCGCGAAGGCTTTCGCATCCCGCACAGCTTGCCTGAGTGGAGGGAAGCGGGAATGCTCCCAGCCCCTGTCGACGTACCTGTTGATGCCTACCGCGAGGACGTAGAGCTTTCCCTTAGCGCTTTCGGCCGGGGCTGTGTACTCGACCGTGATGCGCGCAGGCAGGGACGCCAGCAAATTGCATCCCTGCTCCACGCAGCCATTATAGGCGATAACCTCAATGGTGTTAGAACCAGCGTCGAGCGCAAGCTCGCGGGACAGCGTGTAGTCCGGTCCTGATCCAGACGGCCCCGGAAGGACGGCTGCGGTGACGCCGTTGACGCGCCACTCGATGCGCCCGATGCCCTTGCCGCGATCCTTGATGCGGGCCGCGACGGTCACGAGGTCCGCGGCGGACTTGGCGCCGTGCTCCGGCGAAAGGATCGTCACCTCGGGTGCAGGCCCACTATCGAGCACCGCCTCCAAATTAATGGCTTTCGCCGCCTTCTTCACCGCGTCTCTATCGTCAGCGTCGCCGGAAAGCGTCATGCGTACGAGATCGGGGTTGTAGAGGGATTGGTAAACCTGCCCGATGGTTGTGACATCGAGCCCGCGAACAGCAGAGACCATCCCGGCAGCACCGCTCGAAGATGAAAAAAAGCCCGCGGGGGTTATTGTCAGCCACTCGCCGTTTGGCGATGCTAGCATCAAGGCTAGCTCTTTGCCTGTCTCTCGGTCCCAGAACCTTAGCGTCTTGTCCCAACTGCCGGAAAGGATGCGTTTGTCGTTGCGAACGGGCGAGAATATGGCCGACAGGACCCTTTCCGTATGCCCGGTGAAGGTGCGCAGCGGCTGACCTGTTTTCACATCCCAGAGATTCAGCTTGTTATCCCAGCCTCCGGAGAGAACTTGCTCGCCGTCAGGTGAGAACGCGACCGACTCGACCCAACCCGGCTCCTCGAAGCTACGTATGAGATTTCCCGTGGACACGTCCCAAAGTCTTACGGTGCGATCCCAACTCCCGGACAGGACCCGCGTGCCGCGGGGAGAGAAAGCAACGCTGTGGACCCAGTTTGAATGGCCCTTGAAGTTCTGGATGAGCCGTCTTGTGTCCATGTCCCAAAGTTCTAACGTGTTGTGCATACCCCCGCAGAGGACAAGTGTACCGTTAGGCGAGAAAGCGACGGCGCTAATGTTTTTTTCATCACTCTCGATGGCGCGGAGGAGCTTCCCCGTGTCCGCATCCCAAAGCTTGAGCCTGTTGCCGCCGCCGGAGAGGAGATGAGTACCATCGGGGGAAAAAGCCACCGAATCGACTGAACCCCAGTCTTCGATCTTGCGAAGGAGCTGTCCTGTCTCCGCATTCCAGAGCCGGAGCTCGCCGAAGCTCCCGGAAAGAGTTTGCTTGCCATCGGGCGAAAACGCGACCGAGTTGACCCAGCCCGAATGTTGCATTTTGGAGGTTGGGATAAGCTGTCCCGTGGCCGCGCTCCAGAGCTTCAGTGTTCCATCCCGGCTTCCGGAAAGAGCACGCGCTCCGTCGCGCGAAAACGCAACTGAGGTAATCACGTCCATAGGACCCTGGAAGCTGCGGAGGAGGTCTCCATGGTCCGCGTCCCAAACTCTCAAGACTTCGTCGTTGCCACCCGAAAGGAGGCGCCTTCCCTCTGGCGAGAAGGCGACCGATTTGATCCCCGATCCGTGCGGTCTCTCGAAGTTGCGGATAGGCTGGCCAGTCTCCGTGTTCCAAAGCTTTAGTGTCCCGTCTTCACTCCCAGAGAGGACGCGCGTGCCATCGGGCGAGAAGGCAACCGAAGTGACAAATTGCGTGTGGCCTTTGAAAGCGCGAATGAGATTTCCTGTTGCTGCATCCCAAAGCTTTAGGGTCTGGTCCCAGCTCCCGGAAAGGACACGCCTACCGCCGGGAGCGAAAGCAACTGAGGTAACGTCGGTCTCAACGCTGCGTATAAGCTGCGCTGTTTCCGCGTCCCAGATCTTTAGCGTTCCGTCGAAGCTGCCCGATAGGACACGCCTACCATCGGCATCGGGTGAGAACGCAACTGCTTTCACCCCAGCAGTATGCCCCTTGAAACTACGGACGAGTTCTCCTGTAAACGCATCCCAGAGCCTCAGCGTCCGGTCGTCGCTCCCCGAAAGGACAAGCCTGCCGTCGGGCGAGAACGCGACCGAAGTGACTTCGCCCGTGTGCCCCGAAAATTTGCGAATAAGCTTCCCCGTCGGCGCGTCCCAAAGCTTTAGCGTTTGATCGGTGCTCCCTGAAAGGACCCACTTTCCGTCCCTGTCGGGTGAGAACGCGACCGAGGTGACATAATTATCCCTGAATGTGCGGATGAGCATTCCCGTGGCCGCATCCCAGAGCTTTAGCGTTTGGTCCTGGCCTCCAGACAGGACACGTTTGCCGTCGGGCGAGAACGCTACCGAGTTGACCACGCCTGAGTGAGCGACCTGCGGCACAACCTCGACCGGAACATTGGCTTGGGCGGAGGCGCCGCCCGCAGGTGCCGCGGCAGCAACATCACCCGCTCCCTCCGCATTAACAGGCTTCAGGAGGGCAAGCGCCAGCAAAGCCGCCATTCCAAATGCGTATGCCGCCGCGCGCCCCGCCGATATCATTCGCCGCCCCTCCGTGCTCTGAACGAATGTATCCACTATGCGCGGGTGAAATCCTGAAGGCAATGAGCGCGCGGAGGTAATTCATCCGCCCGCCGTCCGTCATCCCCGAACGGCCCGTGGGTGGTATCGGGATCGCAAAAGAGCAGGCGCAGTAAAGCGCAGACCCTCATCGCAAAAATCGTTTATGCTGCCTGGCAGAATTCTATCGGGACAGTTACCCGATAAATAACAGTCTGCCTAAATGGGGTTAATGCTTAAGCATACTTTTGGCTGATAGCTGTGCGGCTTGAACGCTCCCCGCCCGCCCAGCGCGGCGCGGTCCTCATTTTCGCAGGCCCGCGCCATGGTTAATGCCGGCATGGTAAAGGGCGCGGATTTTCGTTTCTCCCCGCCGCAAAACGCGCGATTTTTAGCGTTTCTTGCGCGAAAACGTGCACTTCAAAAAGTCCGTTAAATATAAATCCGGCCGCGGATTAACCATAAAAAGCGCCGCGCGGGCTTCGCACGGCCTGCGCGGCGCAGGTGTTTCTTATGCGTTTACAATGCCGTAGATCGTCAGACCCCGGCGTTTAAAGCTTTGGCAAGGCGCCTTCTCTAGGATGGCATTTTATGAAAACGCCACGGAAGGGCGGAGCGTTATGGTCTCGCGAACCATTTGCAAGCAGCGCAAACGGCGCGGAGCAGAAGCCGACGGCAGCGCGAGAGCCGGCAAAGGCGGAAGACTGAAAAGGGCGTGCGAGAGCTAAAATCCGAGCCTCGCGCGGAAGGCTTTCTTATCCCGCTCCAGGTAAGGTTAAAACAGCTAAGGCCTCGAAATTGCCCAAAGATGCGCTAAAGCTAGCTGTGCCGTGAGGGCGGCGTTTTAGTTTATCGATGCGGGTAGTCCATGGGCCGGCGGCGGCCCAGTCAGTTGCTTGCGAGTACAAAAATGAGAACGATTCTGCTTGCAGAAGACGACGACTCCATGCGCCACTTCCTCGCCCGGGCGCTCGAGCGTGCGGGCTACGATGTCGTTTCCTACGGCAACGGCGCGGACGCTTTCGAGGGCCTGAAGGCGAAGGCGGTGACGCTGCTTCTCACCGATATCGTGATGCCTGAGATGGACGGGATCGAGCTGGCGAAGCGCGCCTGCGAGCTTCATCCGGGCATGAAGATCATGTTTATCACGGGCTTCGCGGCCGTGGCGCTGCAGGAATATTCGGCAGCGCCGAGGCAGTCGCGCGTCCTTTCGAAGCCGATCCATCTGAAAGACCTCGTCCGGGAGGTGGACCGGATGCTAGCGGCTTGATTGCGCAGCTTCCGCCGGCGCGGCCCCCGGCAGGGCGGCAAGCTCTTCGCGCACGCTGAGATAGTTCACGAAGTTCGCTTCCGACACGGTCCCCGCAAGCTTGGCTCCTTCGAGCACGGCAAGGTGGCCCACGCCGTTCGATTGGATCTTGCGCAGCGCCTCGAAGGCCGGCGCTGCGGGCGAGACCACCGTATCGTGGGTGAAGCGCGCGGCGATGGCGCGGATATAAGTGTCGTGCCACTGCGATTGCGGAACCTGCTTGATCTGCTCGGGCCCAACATAACCGATGGCTTGTCCGTCCTCCGCGACGACGATGAATTTGCGGTTCAGCCGGTAGATGTAATCGCTGACAAGCGTGTCGACCGTGACATCCGGCCCGGCGATGAGCGGCGCGCGGTCCATCAAATCGGCCACCGAAACGCCTTTGAGATTGAGCGCGGTGTCGGTTTGGTTGCGCGACTGCGAGGCAGCGGCGGCCAGGAAAATGCCGATGAGGAGCTGCCAGGTTCCGCCCATGGTGTTGCCCGCGACGATCTGGCTGAGGCCCGACAGGACCAGCACGGCCCCGAAAACGGTTCCGAACATGCTCGCGATGCGGGTCGCGCGCCGCAAGTTTCCGGTGCGCCACCAAATGATCGACCGCAACACGCGTCCCCCATCGAGCGGGAAGGCCGGCACGAGATTGAAGAGCGCCAGCACGGTGTTGGTGATGGCGAGAAAGTCGAAAACCGAGGTCACCGTCTCCCAGCCGGCCGCGGCCGTGCCGATTCCAGCGGTGTAACAGGCGCAAGCGATGAGGATGCTGGCGATAGGGCCGACGATGGCGACCCAAAATTCCGCGCGAGGCGTGGTCGGTTCTTGGCGCAGCTCTGCCACGCCGCCGAAGATGAAAAGCGTAATGCCGCCAATCGGCAGGCCGAAACTGCGCGCCACCGTCGCGTGCGCCAGCTCGTGCAAAATAATGGAGAGGAAAAGCCCGAGCGCGCCCGCGATGCCCATAACAAGATAGGCGCGCATGCTCTGATGCGGAATCTCCGAGGGGAAATAGCGCGTGCTGAGTGTGAGCACGAGGTAGAACGCGAGGAAGAACCACGAGATGTCGATGCTGACGCGAAAGCCGAGCAGCGAGAAAAGGCGGATACGGGCCGGGAACATACAGCTCCTCCAAAGCGGACTCAGCGGATATCAGCTCGCGCTGCCCGCCCCCCCGCTTATGTGAAGCGAAGCGGCGCGAAGTTCAAGCGCCGCCTGCGTCCTGCCTTTTGTTAGCGCTTTGCGTTTCAATGGCGGCGCGCGCGCAGATAGTCGTCGATCCGCACGATCTTCGGCCCGGAGGCCAAACTTTTTGCCAGCGGCTGTTCCGCCGGATCGGGCCTGACATTTGGCGGCCCGCCGCGGGTGAACAGCGTGTTTGGCAGGGGCTTCGAAGCCCCCCAAAGCGCCTCGAAGCTCGCATTGGCCTCGGTAATAATTGCGGGCGTGCCGTCGTCGACGCGGTCGATGGCGCTGCGCGCATCTTCCGGCCTGCGCATGGAATCGCCGGTCCAGCAAAGCGAGCGGCCAAGCGTAAGGCGCTCATGCGCGTCGAGAAGCGCACGGTTCTTTGCCCAGCGAACGATCGTCTCCGGAGCCTGACGGCAGGCCGCGCCCAACGATTGAAACACGAAATTGAACGCAGCGGCCGGTGCGATCTGGGCGAAGATGATGCGCACCTCGATCGAGAGCGGTTGAAACCGGCCAAGGTTCATCGCAAGCGCCTGAGCCGGAGGAGAAGCAGGCGAGCGCGCAATGAGCGTAACCGTGCGCTCTTCGAGGCCGGCTAGCTGCTTGAGGCTCAAGCCATAAACATCGAAATAGGGATCGAAACGGCTGGCTGCTTGAAGGGGGGAGATAGGAGAGACAGGGTCAAAATCCGAGGTGAAGGTCATTTCACTCATCCAGGCTAATGCAAAGTGCGGCAGCGTCGCTTTCGCATTCTTTGGTAGACTGCCAAGGTTAAATAACGCTTGAGATCGAGCTGTCTGAACTCAAAAACGCAAAGCTCAAAACCCCTATTTTCAAAACAACAAAGTAACGTTTAGCAATATTAACAGCCTGCTCCTGGCTAAATACTACCTAACGTAGGTTGTTGCGCGCAAATACAACCATTTAGTGCGGTAAGTAGTGCTGAGGGCGTTACTGCCCTGCCGCTAGCATCACGCACCTCTCGATGGAGGCAGCGATCTCGTCCACTACTTGAGTGACCATGCTTTGGTCATCGCCTTCAGCCATAACGCGAATTACCGGTTCCGTACCCGAGCGGCGAATCACAAGGCGGCCCGAGTTGCCAAGGCGCAGCCTTCCGCCTTCGACCGTGTCCTTCACGGTCTCGTGCTCTAATGGATTTCCACCGTTATAGCGGATGCTTTTCAAGAGCTGCGGCACCGGTTCGAACCGGCGGCAAACCTCGCTCACCGGCTTTTCGCTTTGGACGACAACGCTTAACACCTGAAGTGCGGTTACGAGGCCATCGCCGGTCGTGGTGTAGTCGGACAAAACGACGTGCCCCGACTGCTCGCCGCCCACATTATATCCGGAGCGCCGCATCTCCTCGACGACATAACGGTCGCCGACCTTAGTGCGGGCAAGCGAAAGGCCAAGACCCTCAAGATATCTCTCCAAGCCGAGATTCGACATGACGGTCGCCACGATGCCATCTCCTCGCAACCGGCCTGAATCGCGCCAGCTGGCGGCGATCACGCCGAGAATCTGGTCGCCATCGACAACACGGCCATTTTCATCGGCGATCACAACCCTGTCCGCATCCCCGTCGAGCGCGATCCCTAAATTTGCGCCGGACTCGCGGACTTTACGGCAAACCGTCTCGGGCACTGTGGACCCGCACTCGCGATTGATATTGCGCCCGTCGGGGTTGACGCCAAGCGCCACGACCTCGGCGCCCAGCTCCCAAAGCGAGGCTGGCGCAACCCGGTAGGCGGCGCCATTGGCGCAATCGACCACAACCTTCAGTCCATTAAGGCTAACCTGGCGGTCGAGCGTGCGCTTTGCAAATTCAACATAGCGGTCGTACACGCCATCGATACGGCGGGCCTGTCCGATGCCATCGGGTTTGGCCAGCAGCGCTTCGATATCGCCGTAAACGTGCGCCTCGATCTCCTCCTCGACGTCATCGGAAAGCTTGTACCCATCGGGCCCGAACAGCTTTATGCCGTTGTCCTGATAGGGATTGTGCGATGCCGAAATCATAACGCCAAGGTCGGCTCGCAAGGAACGTACAAGCATCGCAACCGCGGGCGTCGGGATCGGACCGAGTTGCACGACATCCATGCCGACGGATGTGAAGCCCGAAACGAGCGCGGATTCGATCACATATCCGGAAAGCCGCGTATCCTTGCCAATGACCACGCGATGGCGCCGCTCGCTGGTCGTGAACATGTGGCCCGCGGCCATGCCCACCTTCAGCGCTATGCCCGCGGTCATTGGGAAAGAGTTTGTCTGTCCGCGGATGCCGTCCGTCCCAAAAAGCTGCCGTGCCATGTTTCAAACCTTGCTCACTCGTTACGCAATACAAAAGCCGGTCCTGGCGTCATCCATGGAGATCAACGCGAAGCCCAAACTAAATGTACTAGCTGAGTTCTTACCATATTCCGTCTATCGAATGCCAATAATTGAAAAAGTTATTTCCAATCGGCATTTAGCTGTTTTTGTGCTACCGCCAATGGCCGGGTAGAAAGACCGGTATCGGCCTGCGGCTATTTTTGATTTTTCCGTTTAAAATTTATACCCGGCGTAACTTCCTCGCACTTTTTGTTCCACTGCTAGTTCCAGCAGCAAAGCTTATGTATTCTCTGTGGCAATATTCAGGCCGCCGCGCAAAGAACTCCAAAGCGCAATCGCTTGACGCGTCGCCAGAACGTCATGCACGCGCACAATTTGCACGCCTTGCGAAACCGCATCGAAGGCAGCCGAAATGCTACCCGCAGTGCTCTCCTTCGGCGTTTCCGCGCCCGTAATCCTTTGAATGAACGCCTTTCGCGATACTCCGGTCATAAGCGGTACACCGAGCCCATGGAACAGCGCGATGCTTTGAAGAAGGTACAGATTATGGGCAAGCGTCTTTCCGAATCCGATGCCGGGGTCGGCGATGATGTTTTCGCGAGGCAAACCCGCGGCCGTAGCGGCCTCGATGCGGCTTTCGAGAAAGCCGTACACCTCGATCGCGGCATCTTTGTAGACTGGGTTGTCTTGCATGGTTTCGGGGGTGCCTTGCGAATGCATGAGAACGACGGTCTTTTTAAGCTCGGCCGCGGTGCTGAGGCTGTTGGCTGCGAATGTCAGCGAGGAGACATCGTTAAGCACGGCCGCGCCCGCGCTGGCAGCTTCCCGCATGACTTCAGGCTTGCGCGTGTCCACGGAGACCGGCACGGTGAGGCCGGAAAGCCCTTGTAAAACCGGCAGGAGACGCCCAAGCTCCTCCTCCGCAGCCACAGGCGAGGAGCCGGGCCGGGTGGATTCAGCTCCGATTTCGATGATATTCGCGCCTTCTGCAACTAGCCTGCGTGCGTGCTCGACGGCCGCTCCGGCTTCGAAATGATCGCCTCCGTCTGAAAAGCTATCGGGCGTCACGTTTACGATGCCCATAATGCGCGGGCGATCCAGGGAAACGCCGGCGGCCGGCGGGCGCGGCGCCGACAGTCTGTCGAGCAATTCCTTAACACGGGGTTCGTCGATGCTTTGAATGGTGCTGATGCGGACGATGGCGTGTTTGACGTTCCCAGGTTCGCCCTCCCATAAACGCACGGCGCCGAAGGCTATGGCGGTTCCGGCAAGAGGAAGCGCTGCGCCGAGTCCTATGGCTTCCCGGGCGACCGTTCCGTAAAGCAAGCCCACGGGTTCTAAATAAATTCCGGACATCTCTGTCTCCAGCAAATGACGGTGAAGATCGCGCGCATTCAGCGCGAAATCGATACATAGTTTGCGGTGACTTACAAGGGAAATGGCTTGCCTACACAAGCAAGCCTTGCCGGAACGCGAGGAACTGGCTGGAGGCTACTAGGCCTCCTCGCCGCCGACGCGCTTGAGCCCTTCATAGGCAGTAGAGCTAGAGGAGTTGATTTGCAGCGCTTTGCGATAAGCGTGTGCAGCTTCCTTACGATCGCCGATAGCTTCCGCCGCTTGCCCTGCATAAGCCCAAGCTTCGTAATTGTTGACCTTGTT
The DNA here is from genome assembly GCA_052144215.1 of Rhodomicrobium sp. Classification (GTDB taxonomy): domain Bacteria; phylum Pseudomonadota; class Alphaproteobacteria; order Rhizobiales; family Rhodomicrobiaceae; genus Rhodomicrobium. The sequence continues at coordinate 136,275 of JBKQQS010000073.1, read as the reverse complement.
GGTGCCGGCGACCTTGAAGTCCTCCAGGGCCTTTTTGTACTCCTGAACGGCCATGTAGCTGATGCCCCGCGAATAGTGCGGATCGGGTGCGTCGGGCCGGTAGTTCACCGCGACGCTCAAATCGTCGAGCGCGGAGCGGTGATCGTTCATGGCCTGATGAATGAGACCGCGTGCGTAATAGGCAGCCGCGTCGTCTGGTTTCAACTCGATCGCCTTACCGAAATCGGCGATCGCCATGGCGTAGTTCCGTTGATCCTTATAGACATTGCCCCGGCCTACAAAGGCGGCGGCATAATCGGGCTTTATCGCGATGGCTTGATTGTAGTCCCCAAGCGCAGCGTCCAAACGGCCCATGCGCAGGTAGATAAGCGCCCGGTTGTTGTAGGCCTGATAGAATTGCGAGTTGACCTGAATTGCGGAGGTGAAGTCCGCAAGCGCCTTGTCGTAATCGCCTGCCTGCCCATAGGCTGTTCCGCGTAAATTGAGCGCGTTCGCGTCGCGCGGATTTTGCGCGACAACTGCCGATATCGAAGCAATGTTATTTTTGGGATCGGCTTGAGGATGGTTCAAACGCTCCGCGCGCTGGTCGCTTATGCTGCCCGTCTCGCACGCTGCAAGCGATAGAATGGCGAGAGCCATCCCCCCCGCAGTAAGCACTCGTTTCGTTGTCAGACCTGTCATCGCTACAGGCTCCACCCCAGCCCCATTCTCTTCACACGCAAAGCTGGCCCCTGAATGCGGCCACATTGGGTACGATTTGGCAAAAGCGCTCGCTGCACATCAACGAACGGCCCCAAACCGGGCCCGTGATACAATTTGTTACCGCATCTGGGTCCGGCCGGGAGTGCTCATGCCTTCCCGCTGTGCCTTCTTCCGTGCGAGCTTACGAGCCCTGCGCACAGCCTCAGCCTTTTCGCGGGCGCGCTTCTCAGAGGGCTTCTCGTAATAATTACGCAGCTTCATTTCGCGAAAGATGCCTTCGCGTTGCATTTTTTTCTTGAGCGCTTTGAGCGCCTGATCGACATTGTTGTCACGAACGTGAACTTGCACGCTGGCTCCTCTTGTAGTTGCACGATGAACAAAAAAGCCCGCACGCATGCAGGCTCTCCTTTATAACCATAGCAGGATATGGCGGCGATGTCCATTTCCCGAAGGATTTAGGCGCGGATTTCCCTACTTCTTTTTTTGCGGTGATATTCTAGTAACATGGCCGAGCTTCCTGCCGTGCCTGACGCCGTTCTTGCCATAAAGATAAAGGGATAGACTTGGGTCCCCGCGCAGGATCTCCTGCCAGCGCAGGACGTCTTCACCCAGAAGATTTGTGATGACCGCGTCCGAATGCCGGGCCACCGATCCGATGGGCCAGCCCGCGATCGCTCTGATGTGGTTCTCGAACTGGCTGATCGTACAGGCATCGAGCGTCCAATGGCCGGAATTGTGCACCCTCGGCGCGATCTCGTTCACGATCAAAGGCTCCCGGCTTTGCCCCGGCATGACAAAAAATTCGACACTGAAGACGCCGCAATAGCCGAGAGCCTCTGCGATGCGCGCCGCCATTTTCTTGGCGAGGGTCTGATGCTCTTGCCCGCAGCTCGCAGGGACGGTGCTCGCTCGCAATATGCCGCCCTCGTGGCTGTTTTCAGGGCAATCGTAGCAGGAAACCTGGCCATCGAGGGAACGGACCCCGATAACCGATATTTCCATTGAAAAATCGAGCACAGCTTCCAGCACGCAAGCGCCCTGGAAGCCGGCGAACGCCGCCTTGAGCTCCTCCGCAGACGATACGCGCCTCTGTCCTTTTCCGTCGTAGCCTTCGCGCGCGCGTTTGAGAATTGCACTGCCCGAAGCGGCAAGGAAGGCTATTGCGGCATCGAGATCGTCCTCGCTCCCCACAATCGCATGGGGGGCCACCGGAAGTCCGAGGCTCAAGAGAAAGCGCTTTTCCGCAATCCGGTCTTGCGCGACCGCCGCGGCGCGGGCGTCTGGCCGGACGGGCGCGTGCCGTGCCGCGATCTGAAGCGCCTCTGCGGGAACATTTTCGAACTCGAAAGTGATGACGCCACAAGCTTTCGCGAAGGCTGTAAGCGCAGCCTCATCGCCGTAAGGGGCGGCCCATCGCTGCGACGCGACGTGAAACGCCGGGCTATCTTCTTCCGGCGCATACACGGCGGTGCGAAAACCGAGCTTGGCTGCCGCCATGGCAAGAAAACGCCCAAGCTGGCCTCCGCCGAATATGCCAATCGCCGAACCCGGCTGCAAAGGCTCAAGGTGCATCGGACGGGCGCTCCACGACCTTTGCGGTCCTATCGGCGCGCCAGGCGTCTACTCGCGCGGCGAGCTGGGGATCTGCGAGGGCGAGGATCTTCGCAGCGAGCAAGCCGGCGTTGACCGCGCCCGGCTCGCCGATGGCAAGCGTGCCGACGGGCACGCCCGCAGGCATTTGGACGATGGAATAAAGCGCGTCCTGGCCGTTGAGCGCTGTTGTCGAGATGGGCACGCCGAGCACGGGCAAGGTTGTTAATGCGGCCGTCATTCCTGGAAGATGCGCTGCGCCGCCAGCCCCAGCAACGATCACCTTGACACCCGACTCGCGGGCGGATGTGGCGAAGGCGTACAGCCTGTGAGGCGTCCTGTGCGCGGAAATGACGCGGGCCTCATAGGCAACGCCGAGCTCGTCGAGAACGGCGGCCGCAGCTCGCATGATGGGCCAGTCGGATTGACTGCCCATGATAATGGCAACAGGGGGCGATTGAGTCGTCATGATAGATCTCAATCATGAAATCGCGCCGGCCGGAAGCCGATAGCGCCGGCGGGCCGCATTTGCCCACTTTTTTCCGGAAGGATAATCGGAATTTCAGGCGATAATATCGGGAAGAAGCTGATCTTCGATGCGCGCAATTTCGTCTTTCAGCCCCAGTTTCCGTTTTTTGAGGCGCGTGAGCTGCAGCTGGTCGCGCTCCGTCACAGCTTCGAGCGCGATGATCGCGTCGTCAAGATCGCGGTGCTCTTGCCTTAGCTGCGTAAGTTTCTTGCGTAGGTTTCTGTCGTCCGAAGTGCTCATCAACCCCCCGGGGATGACGCCGTGGAAACACGGCCCGGAAAAATAGCTGACATGTTTCATCATAGCACGAATTCCCGAAAACCCGAAAAGTGCAATTTCTTGCTAACTATAACTATAGCATGGCCTTAGCCATTCCGCATGTTTTTTCCCTTTTGCAATAAGCTTTTGTTAACAAGTGCTGTAATTTCGCCATGGACTTGGGTTGCCTTGACTTTCCTCTGCAACCTGCCACAATCTAAACGTAATTATGTCATCGTTTTGACACGGGATCACGTTGCGATAGAGCGTTAACATGAATGGAGGCCGTGAAATGAGCCTTTTTGCGCATATCGAGGAATTGTCGGAGAAGCATCAAGCCATCCATCGCCAGATCGAAGCGGAAATGAACCGGCCCCTCGTCGATAGCCTGAAAGTCTCTGAGTTAAAGCGCCGGAAGCTCCGGCTTAAAGAAAAAATCGAAAAGCTCAAATCCGAGCGGAACGTAGCCTAACCTTACCCCCAATCCAAACGCCAATCGCGGCCGGTGCATTTCAGCACAGGAGCAGGCATACTTGCCTCAACCGCGGCGGCGTGAAGAGCTTCGGGGAACGCCTAAACAAATCTATTGCGCTAAGACGCGGACCCCTTCATTTCTTGTCCGCATGACCGGCAAGAAGAAGACAACTCAAGTGAAGGCGCGCCTGCCTAAGGGCATGCGCGACGTCGAGGCGCAAGAGCTGCGTGCCCTTAGGCACATGCTCAATACGATCGGCGCGGTGTACGAGCGCTACGGGTTCGAACCGCTCGATACGCCCGCTTTCGAATACACGGACGCGCTCGGAAAATTCCTCCCCGATACCGACCGCCCGAACGAGGGGGTGTTCTCGTTTCAAGACGAGGACGAGCAGTGGGTTTCGCTGCGCTACGATCTGACGGCGCCGCTCGCGCGTTATGTCGCGGCGAATTTCGACGCGCTGCCGAAACCGTTCCGGCGCTACCAGTCCGGGCATGTCTACCGCAACGAGAAGCCAGGTCCGGGCCGGTTCCGCCAGTTCATGCAGTTCGATGCCGATACCGTCGGCACCGCAAATCCCGCCGCCGACGCCGAGATGTGCATGCTTGCCGCCGATACGCTCGAAGCGCTTGGCATTGCGCGCGGAAGCTATCTCATGAAGGTATCGAGCCGCACATTGCTGGACGCGGTCCTCGATTCCGCCGGGGTTCTCGCGCCAAAGCAGCGCCTCGCGGTACTTCGCGCCGTAGACAAGTTCGACCGGCTTGGCCTGCAAGGCGTAGCGGAGCTGCTCGGCGAGGGCCGTAAAGACGAGAGCGGAGATTTCACGCCCGGAGCGAAGGTCGACGCGGAGCAATCGAGCATGATTCTCGCGCTCCTCTCTGGCGAACGGTCACACGGGGACGCTGCTGTGAGCGCGATCATGGACCTTGTGCGCGAGGCGGGCTATGGGCCCGACCGGATACGCTTCGATCCCACGGTGGTGCGAGGTTTGGAATATTACACGGGGCCGGTTTTCGAGGCGGACTTGACGTTTCCTGCAACGGATGCGGACGGCCAAGCGGTGCGTTTCGGCTCCGTTGGCGGCGGCGGCCGCTACGACGGCCTCGTCTCGCGCTTCCGTTCGCAACCTGTGCCGGCCACCGGTTTTTCCATCGGTCTGTCCCGGCTTTACGCGGCGCTCACCCATCTCGGCAAGCTTAAGGACGGCGCGATTGCGCTGGCGCCTGTCGTGGTCCTCGTCATGGATAAAGCGCGGGTGAGCAATTATCAGAAAATGGCGCGCGATCTGCGTGAGGCCGGCATCCGCGCGGAAATGTATCTCGGCGACGCCGGCATGAAGGCGCAGATGAAATATGCCGATAAGCGCGGCGCCCCTTGCGTCGTCATCCAAGGCGAGGACGAGCGCGCGCGCGGCGAGGTCACCATCAAGGACCTCCTCGAAGGCGCGCGGCTTTCCGGCGAGATTGAGGATCGCAGCGAGTGGCGCGAAGGCCGGCCCGCTCAGTTTGCCGTACCCGAAGCCGGGATGGTCGCGGCGGTGCAACGCCTCCTGAAAGAGCAGCGCAAATCATGACGGCTGAAGGCGCAATCGAGTTCGAGGCCTTGGAGGCGCAAGCCGCAAAGCTGATGAGGCTGTTCGTGGACGCGGGCTATGAGCGCGTCGCGCCGTCCTTCATCCAGCCTGCGAGCTTGTTTCTGGACAGGATCGGCGAGGCGCTCCGTGCCCGCACCTATGTTTTCACCGATCTGAACGGCGAAGAGCTTTGCTTGCGCCCGGAAATGACTATCCCTGTAGCCCGCGTGTTTCTGGAACGCGAGGAAGAGCGCTCAAAGGCTAAGTTCTGCTACAATGGGCCGGCCTTCCGCATCCAGGAAGGCAAGCCCAATCCGCTGAGCCCGCGCGAGTTCCGTCAAGCCGGCATCGAATGCTTTGGCGAGCGAGGTGGCGCGGCCGATCTCGAAGTGCTGGCGCTGTCGGTGGAGGCGGTTCGCCGAAGCGGGGTCAAATCCTTTACCATCAAGGCCGGGCATATCGGCCTCTTCACCGCTCTTCTGAACGCGCTTCAGATGCCGCAGCGATGGCGCGAGCGCTTGGCGCACGCCTTTTGGCGTCCCAAGGCGTTTGCCCGCGAGCTTCAGTCCCTATCGCGCCCGCATGACGGCAAGCCGTTGCCCGTGCCCTTGGAAGCGCTTACGCCTGAGGGGCTCCTCAAGAACCTTGACGCGCGCGGCATCCCGTTCGTCGGACACCGCAGGCTCGAAGAAATCGTGAAACGGCTGCAGAATAAAGCTGCCGATGCGAACGAGACGCCACTTTCTGAGGACATTGTCCGGACCATCGAGAATTACCTCCACATTAGCGGCGGCGTACCCGCCGCCTTCGATGCGATAGACACCCTTCTCGCGAAGGCAAACCTCGATTTAGGCGGGGCTCTTGCCGGGTCGCGGGTGCTTTTTCAGGATTTGCAGGCCGCCGCGGGAGACGCGCGGATCGCATTCGATGCGGGTTTCGGGCGGCATTTCGAATATTACACCGGTATGGTGTTTCAGATCGAGATCGAGGGGGAAGGCGCCGCCGGGCAAATCGCAGGCGGCGGCCGCTACGATGGATTGATCCGCGCCTTGTCGGGGGGAAAGCGGGATATTCCTGCCGTGGGGGCGGCCGTGCATACCGAGCGCCTGCTCGCGGCCTCGCGGAGGTGATGCATGCCGGGTGAGATAATTATCGGGATTCCGTCCAAAGGACGGCTGATGGAAGATACGCTTTCACTCTTCGGCGCAGCCGGGCTTCCCATTGAGAAGCGCGGGGATGAGCGCGGTTACAGGGGAGCGATTGCGGGGCTCACGGGTGCATCTGTCGAGTTTCTATCGGCGGGCGAGATCGCGCGGCATCTGCAATCGGGGCGCATACATCTGGGTGTAACGGGGGAGGACCTCGTCCGCGAGCAGATTCCCGACGCAGACGATAGGGTCGATTTTCTCGTAAAGCTTCGTTTCGGCCACGCGGACGTGGTGACGGCCGTTCCCGATTGCTGGCTCGACGTCGAAACAATGGCGGATTTGGAGGAGGCGGGCGCTCTTTTTGCCGTGGAGCACGGGCGGCGCCTGCGCATCGCGACCAAGTACCCCGTGCTGACGCGCCGCTTTTTCTTGTCGAAGGGGGTTGTGAGCTATCGCACGGTCGAGAGCCTCGGGGCGACCGAAGGCGCACCTGCCGCTGGGAGCGCAGAGGCTATCGTCGACATCACAAGCACGGGGTCTACACTCAAGGCGAACGGGCTTCGCATCCTCAGCGACGGAGTCATTCTGAAATCAGAGGCGAATCTGGTCTTCTCGAAAGTTGCGCGCCAAGATGGGACGGTACAACGCCTCGCCGCAAAAATAAGCGGAAGCTTGGCCCAGGCTTTACAGAGATAGAAAGCGCATCGAAACTTATTTCGCTACGCCCGCCAATCGGACGGGCATAGCGTTTTCGCTGCGCAATTCGAGCTCCCAAAGCCGGTACATCTGGATGATACCTGCGGGCGCGTTCGAATTGCTTGTTTCATTGCTCCGTTCCCGGCTGGGGCCGTCCGGCCCCAAGTCCATTGGGTTCAATTTTAGGCCGGACAATGCCTGCGAGTTGCCGTGAATGATGGAACTCTGCTGGCCGGCCGGGATCGCGGGGGCGCTGGCGGCGGCAGTTCCCTTTCCGCCGGCAGCCGCTCCTTCTGGCCGATCCCCGCGGATGAGATTCTCATTCGCCGTTCCAAGACGGGAAGCAGCCATTTCTTGAACGATGAACGCATTGGCCTCGAGGATTTCTGCCGGCAAAGCCTCGGCGCGCGCCGTTTCGAACATTTTGCTCACCCAGGCCTTGTCATCGGGGGAGGCGTTTCGCCTCGCGATGGCAAGCAAGCCCAATCCGTCGCCAGGGGCGCGCCTTACGCCATTCCCGCGCCAAAGCATTTCACCGAGTGTCGCTTGTGCAGGCGCATACCCTTTCCGGGATGCGCTAAGGAGCCATTGCGCAGCAGTCCGGGTGCTTTTGGTAACGCCGTCCCCGTTCATGAAAAGCTTCGCCAGCTCAAATTGAGCAACCGGATCGCCGAAATAGCTCGCGGCATGGTGAAGCAAATCGAATGCATAGGCAGGATTGGAGGCAATGTTGGCAGCCGGCACGCCGCGCCGGTGAAACTGCGCAAGATAGCGGAACGCTACGGCGACCAAGGGCCCGCGCTTGTCGCGCGCCGCGATCTCACCGGCTTGAGCGATGACCGATTGGAAATAGCGGGCGGCCTGCGCCTCGTTTTTCTTTACGCCTTCGCCTTGGGCCAAGCGGCGGCCCATTTCGATTTTGGCCGCAAGATCGCCTTTCTCCGAAGCCGACGTGAGATCCTGAAGCTTCACTCCCACGAGCTTATCCGGAAGAATGCTGTCTTGGACGGTAACTGTGTGCGCTGAACGGCTTCGCGCCCGCTCGGCTTTGCGCTGAAGCGACATGTGTATGGTGGCAAGCCCCAGCGTCACCGCCGCAAAAAGCAGTGGAACAGCGGCCAACTTAATGACCCGGAAAGCACTAGACATCGGCATGGCACACAACTTCTACGCTCGCGCCCGGATAGGTGACAGCCCTAGACCCCGCCGGCCAAGCTCGCTGCCCATATTTGCAGAGTGCTGCAGAGGTGTAGTTATTTTTGGGCGAACTCCGGGCAATACGGCGGCGATTGCGTTCTCTTTCGGGCACGGTATGGTTGAGCGGGCCCGGTATCGCAACCGTGCCCGTGCTGCGGGTTGCGTAACCTCGCTCGCAAACGCCGTGTTTCGCTGCTTTCCGTAGTGCCCCTGCTACACTCATTGCGACGCGCCTGCTTGGTACCTGTAACTTATCGTTTCGGACGAGCAAAACAGCACCCTCCCCGGAAGGTTCCCGGTTGTAGTTTCCATATAGAGTTTTTGTGTGGAGAGAAGCGCCGGAAACGCGAAACCAACGGCAGCTTCGTTGGCATAAGCAGCTTTTCGAAGATGCACCGGATGCATTAGCAGCTTCCGATTTGAACAATCTGTTCGGCGTTTATGGCCTAAACTTGGCAGCAATGCCTCAGTCCGTGCCTTTGGGGCAACAGTGCTTCAAGAACCCGCCTTCTTGCGGCAAATATGCGGGAGCGCGCGCTTAAGTGCCACTAGCTACGAAAAATAGGCGAAAAGAACCGCGCAAACGCCTGATGACGTTGCACTGGCTTCAGCTCGGCCCGCGCGGCAGCGAGCCAATCGAGCGCAGACGGGCCGAATACTTTCAGCCCATCCTCGAACAGTGCGGTCGTAATCGATGCGTCGGCGTTCCCGGCAAGCGCCCTAGACAGGGTGGCATTGTTCACCCAGTCCGCAAGGGCGCGAAGATCTGCGCCGGAAAAGCCGGCCGTCTTGCGCGCGATGCGATCGAGAGCGATGCTTTCGTTGCCCGGAACGTCCAAGATCGAATCGCTGAGGATCTTCTTTCTTGCTTCGAAGCCTGGCGCGGGCACGAACATCGGGTACTGAAAGCGCCCGGCCCGGAAAAAAGCCGGATCGAGCTGCCAGGGTGCATTCGTTGCGGCAATGAGTAGAACGCCGCTGTTGTTTCGCAACGTTCCATCGATCTCGGACAGAAATGTGGAAATAATGGCCGGCGCGGTCTCGGTTTGCGAAGCGATCCGTTTGAACGCCAAAACGTCGAAATCGTCGAAAAAGAGGATCGCGGGCGGATCCGATCTGGCCTCGTCGAAGAAGGCGCGCAGGCGCTTCTCGGCTTCGCCCGCGTACTTACCGAGGATTTCCTCCGGGCTCACCGATAAGAAGCGCGCATCGCTTTCGCCCGCGGTCGCTCTGGCAATCAGCGTCTTGCCGCACCCCGGCGCCCCGTAGAGCAGAAAGCTGCCGCCCGGTTTCTGGCGATAGCGCTCGAATAGGCTCGGCTTCAGGTAAGGGAGCACGATCCGCCGTCGAATCTCTATTTTGATATCGTCGAGGCCCGCGACATCGCCGAACGTGACAGCGGCGTCGTCCAAGTCTTCCAGAAGGTTATCTAGGGGCGCGTCGCGGCGCTCCTGCTCAATCTTGTTCTCGCGCCGCGAAGAGTAGGTGGTAAGCGAAATGATTTTCGCTGGCGGAGATGAAGAACTGGCGCCTGGGCGGATTCCCAGAAAACGCTCCAACTCGCGGTTACGCACCGCCGGGTCTTGGGCGATGGCCAGCCGGTAAAGTGATACGGCTTCCTGCTCGCGGCCGAGGCCATGCAAGGCGCGGGCGCGCATGGCGCGGTCCTCGGGCTGCTCGGAGCTGCGAGCCAAGCGTTCTGCCAGTTCGTAATCTGCCGCATTGAGGCAGAACTGGCAGGCCTGGCGCCGGACCGGAACGAAATGATCGTGGGAAAGAGTTTCCGGGGGGAGCGAGCGCAACAGCTCAAGTACGGCAGCGCGTCCCTGCGGCCCCTCGGCTTCGTCAATGACGATCGAAAGAAGATCCGTGCTGGCGCGAGCCCTGTAAACCTCTATGAGCGCTTGTAGCGTCTCGTAATCCATGCGGGGACTGCCCATCACCGTTGGGGCAAGTCCGCGATACGTCCCATCAAGAACGGCGTCATGTCCGATACCCCGTGCGTTGCGTGCTGGATAACAAAGGTCCAGAACGCAAAAGGCAAGAGCGGCGCGGCCTAGCGGGTGTCCGAACTGGCAATTTGCCCGCATTTGTGGCGCCGGTGCCACGGTGGGGCAACGCGGCCGCAGCGGCGTGTGCCGGCCGGTGCAGGCAAGCTCAGGCGGCGACAGCCGCTAAACGCTGCAAAGCCGCCTTCAGCCTGACGGCAGCCGCTTCCGCCTCGGCGCGGCGCTCGCGGTTCTCCTCGACCACCTCTTCCTTGGCTTTCGCCATGAATTGCTCGTTGGCGAATCGGGCATCGATCTTCTCGATTTCCTGCTCGAGCTTGCCGATCTCCTTGGCGAGGCGCTCACGCTCGGCGGCAAGATCGATCACATTGGCGAGCGCCAATGCCATCGTAGCTTCGCCGAGCACGAATTGTACGGAGCCTTGCGGCGGCGCATCGGCCATAGCGATGCTGCTCAGGCGCGCCATCCGCTTCAAGAAGTTCTCGTAGCGCTTCGCGCGGGCTTTTGTTTCCTTTCCGGCGCCCGCGATCGTTAACGGAAGCATGGAAGCGGCCGGCACGTTCATCTCGGAGCGGAGCGAGCGGATCTCGCTAATTAGATCGATAACCCAATTCACCTCGTCCACAGCCTTGCCGTCGGCCTTTTTCGCTTGTTTCGGCCAGTCCGCAAGGCACAAAAGCGTTTCGCGCTTCGGGCCAACCTCGCCGAGCACGGCCCAAAGCTCCTCGGTGACGAAGGGCATGAAAGGGTGGAGCAGCTTTAGGATTTCGTCGAGCGCCCAAGCCGTCATCGCCTGCGTTTCGGCTTTCGCGGCCTCGTCCGAGCCCATGAAAACGGGCTTTGCGAACTCCACGTACCAATCGCAGAACTTGTTCCAGACGAAGCGGTAAACCTCGTTCGCCGCGTCGTTGAACCGGTAGCTCTCAAGCGCCTGCGTCACCGCCGCTGCTGCGGCCCCGGTCTCGGCGTAAATCCATTTGTTCAGCGTCGTCTTTGCTTTGCCCGGATCGAAATCCCCTCTCCGGACGCAGCCGTTCATCTCGCAAAACCGGGCCGCGTTCCACAGCTTGGTCGCGAAATTGCGGTAGCCCTCGACGCGCTGCAGCGACAGCTTGATGTCGCGCCCTTGCGCTGCCATGGCCGCCATGGTGAAACGCAGAGCGTCGGCGCCGTACTCGTCCATGACCGAAAGCGGATCGACGACATTGCCCTTCGACTTCGACATCTTGGCGCCCTTCTCGTCGCGGACGAGCGCGTGGATATAGACGTCGCGGAACGGCACCTCCTTCATGAAATGCATGCCCATCATCATCATGCGGGCGACCCAGAAGAAGATGATGTCGAAGCCGGTGACGAGCACCGAGGTGGGGTAATAGCGCTTAAGCTCCGGGGTTTTGTCCGGCCAGCCAAGCGTCGAGAACGGCCACAGCGCAGACGAGAACCAGGTGTCGAGCACGTCGGGGTCCCGGGTCAGCTCAACTTTTTTGCCGTAATGCTTCTTAGCCAGTGCCGCGGCCTCTTTTTCGTCGTGCGCGACGAAAATCGCTTTGTCCGGCCCGTACCAAGCGGGGATTTGATGCCCCCACCAAAGCTGGCGCGAAATGCACCAAGGCTGAATGTTCTCCAGCCATTGGAAATAAACCGTCCGCCAGTTCTCGGGGATGAACGTGGTCTTGCCCTCGCGCACAGCCGCCAGCGCCGGCTGCGCAAGCGTTTTCGCGTCCACATACCACTGGTCGGTGAGGTAAGGCTCTATGACCTCATGTGACCGGTCGCCATAGGGAACCTTCATGCTGTTAGGCTCGATCTTCTCCAAAAGCCCAAGTTCCGCGAGATCGGCGACGACTTTAGACCTCGCATCGAAACGAGGCATTCCCCGGTAAATCTCCGGCACTTGATCGTTGAGTTTGGCTTCCGGCGTGAAGATATTGAGCGGCGTCAAATTGTGCCGGCGGCCGACTTCGAAGTCGTTGAAGTCGTGGGCGGGCGTAATCTTCACCGCGCCAGTGCCCTGCTCGGGATCGGCGTGCTCATCGGCGACGATCGGGATTTCCCGGCCCGCGAGCGGCAGCCGGACTTTCGCGCCCGCTTTAAGCAGCGCGGCGTAACGCTTATCGGCGGGGTTGACCGCCACAGCCATATCGCCGAGCATGGTTTCTGGCCGCGTCGTTGCGACGACGATGTGGTCAGCCTTGTATCCCTTCACCTTCGCAGCGAGAGGATATTTGAAATAATAGAGATGGCCGTCGGGATCGCGGCCGATGAGCTTGGCGAAAGCCGCGGCGTCGAAGGGCTTTTCGTCTTTGGTCTTTTCGGACCAGGTGAGGGGGCCGCGCTTTTCCACCGAGATGACTTCGAGGTCGGAGATCGCGGTTTGCAGCTTCGGGTCCCAGTTGACGAGGCGCTTGTCCTTATAAATGAGGCCCGCCTTATGCAGCTCGACGAACACCTTGATGACCGCGCGCGACAGCCCTTCGTCCATGGTGAAGCGCTCGCGGCTCCAATCGCAGGACGCGCCAAGGCGCTTCAGCTGGTTGATAATCGTGCCCCCGGAATGCTCCTTCCAGGCCCAGACGCGCTTCAAGAACTCCTCGCGGCCAAGCTCGCGCCGGCCCGGCTGCTGGCTCTCCATAAGCTGCCGCTCGACGAGGCTTTGCGTCGCGATGCCGGCGTGATCTGTGCCGGGCTGCCAGAGCACGTCGCGCCCGCGCATCCTCTCGAACCGGGCGAGGACGTCTTGCAATGTGTTGTTGAGTGCGTGCCCCATATGTAAAGAGCCCGTCACATTCGGCGGAGGAATCACGATGGAGAAAGGTTTCGCCGCCGGATTGTTTTGCAGCGCGGCGCCCGCGCGGAAGGCTTGCGCCCTATCCCAGCTTGCGGAGATTCGCGGTTCGATATCGGCGTAATTGTATGTTTTTTCCAGCATTGGCTTCGGTGCGATTGGAGGGCTTGGCGTGCTGTACGCAGACTCCGTGGCCTTGCCAACGGATGCCTGCTTAGGATCTTTTGTTTTCGCAGAGTTTTATCGCAAAACCGGGAAGGCCACTTTTGCGAACTCTGCTTAGCTTTAAAAAAAAAGTGCTGCTCCGGCAACCGCCGAAGCAAACCCGTTGCGAAGAGGTTGTGTGTTCGGAGCCGTTCCGGGTTAATCGCCGGATTTTGGCAATATTCCGCGCATCGCGATCTCCTCGCGAATAGCATTTTCGAGGATACGCGGCATATTATCGTTCAGCCATTGAACGAGCAGCGGGCGCAGCATCTCGCGGACGGCATCCTCCAATGTCCTGCTAGCCTGCGCTGGAATGGCCGACTGTGCTGGGCCCATATATTGGGCCTGGGCAAGGGGCTGCGCCGGAGCGGCCGCTTGCGGCCCTGCCGGTAATTGAGGTGCAACCGGCGGCGTTGCCTGCACGGGGATTTGCGATTGGACAGGCTCGGGTGAGTAGTCTGGCTGCGCGGCGGCTGCGGCTTGAAGGTCCTGAACGGCAGGCTGCTCAATCCTGGTGAGCGTCTCTGGCTCGAATGTTTCTTCGAACGCCACGAAAACGGCTTCCTCACCGGATTGACCCCCGTCTGTCTCGTCGCGGATGAAATCCTGCCGGAAAACCTCGTCGAGCAGGCTTGGAAGCGGATGCGTACCGTGCGCTGCGCTCTCCCTTTCCATTACGTCCGCGAACTTCTCTGAAACCTCAGCCCGGCTGTCCGCATCCAGATGCTCGAAATCGACCTGTTGCGCTGTTTCGAGCTCGTTTTCCTCCATGGCGCCCATAGCCGAGCGCGCGAGCCTCTCAGCCAGAGCGGCGACCGCTGCCGCCTCTTCCTTTCCTCTCACGTTTCCGGATGAAACGCGGGGCTCGTGCCCAGCGTTCTCAGTGCCGTTTGCACTGTCCTCTGCCGCCGCAATCGCGGCAGCCGGCTTGGCGGGCGCGGTGGAAATGAGGGAAACCGGTCCCCGGTCGGGAACCGGCATTTGAATATCTGCGGCCCAATTCCTGGCCTGGGGTCTTGCAGCCATAGAGTCCTGACGCGGCTTCGGTGCCGGCGCCTGCGAGGCGGCCGGCGAAGGCAGCTCTCGGCGCGACCAAACCGGCCGGTGTGCAGGCGGCTGCGCATACTGCTGCCCATCGGGCTTCGGCGCCTGGTTGGTTTCTGGGCGCCGTTGAACGGCGGGGCCCAAAGGGGGCGGGGGGAATGCGCTCGGGCCGGCTGGGGCCCCGCGGCTATATGCATGGTAGCCTTCCGGCTCAGGACGCTCGGCAATTTTCGGCTGTCCACGCCGTTCAGTAGGAGAGGAAGCGAGGGGCGCTGCCCGTTGTTCTGGAAATACCAGCTCGTCGGTCAGATCGAAGACATCGTCGCCGGCGGCTGCGTCTGACGCCCCAGCGGATGCCACAGCCGCGCTGGCCAAAGCTCGCGAGTAATGGGCCTCATTTTGGGGAGGCCCCTTTTTACTATCGGCGTCGGAAATGATCAGCCTGATCGACGCAAGGAGCTCCTCCATGGACGGCTCGGGAGCCTGATCTGCGCGGTTCATTCATTGCACCTCGAGCGTTGGGCGCTCTCACACCTTACTGTACGTACGCGCCAACGCGAATACCTTGCACCTTTCTAGCCTCCGGGCGACTCAATCCGCCGCCCAGACTAGCCGCTGCAGGTTACCGGTGTTGGCAGCCAAGCGCTACCCATTCATGGAATCTGCGGCAATTTTTGGGTGTAAGCCGGGCCGTCCGCCGAACTCTGCGCGGGGGTGCGTCCTGGATCGTCGACGGGTGCGACACGCGGGTCCTCGCGGCTCTCAACCGAGGCACCCCAGCCGAACCAGGCATCCTTGACCTCGCCATAGTAGCGGCTCGGATCGTAAAGCTCTGCCTGTAAGGCAATGTCGGAGGCAGTCAAGCGGCCCTCGGACGCGAGCACCCCGTAGGCAGCAACCACAAGATCGCGCTGGAACGAGACCAGATTCACATTCGCGTTCAAAAATTGCTGCTCTGAATTGAGAACATCGAGGATCGTACGCTGGCCAACCTTTTCCTCCTCGCGCACGCCTTGCAATGCGATCCGGGTTGCTTCGACGGCCGATTTACCGGCAGCGACGTTGCCTTTTGCGGCAACGATTAAGCCCCATTGGGAACTCACATTCGCCCTTGCCTGCTCGCGCTGCGCATCTACATTCTGGCGCGCCTGAGACAAGGTTTCGATGGCCTGGCGGATTTGCGCAGACACGCTGCCTGCCTGGTAGAGGGGAACCGTTAGCTGGCCGTAAACGCGCGTCTCCTCCTCAAAACCGACATGCGGGAGCCCAAACGGCTGGTTTGCCCATGATTGGCTCGCATTTAAGGAAAGAGTTGGAAGAAGCTGGCCCTTGACGGCCTTGACCTGGTGCTGCTGGGCCCTTTCGCGGAAAATAGCCCCGAGAATTCCGGGATTCTCAGCCTGGGCAATATCGATCGCGGCTTGCAAGGACTTAGGTAGCAGTTTCCACGGCGGCCCAGGGTCTTTCAAACTCCCCGCCGGATGACCGATAAATTGCCCGAAAAGCGCCTGATCGCCATAAAGCGTGCCCTGCGCGATGCTGAGATCGGCTTGGCTTTGGGCAAGGCCCGACTGAGCTTGGGCGACGTCGGTGCGAGTAACTTCGCCAACCCTGAAGCGGTCCTCGGTTGCCCGTAGCTGCTCAGAAAGCACTTTCACATTGTTTTGGCGCAGCTTTACGATCGCCGCATCCCGGACGACGTTCATATAAGCTGTTGCAGCGTTGAGAAGCACATTGATTTCAGCGTTACGAAGGTCCTCCCGGCCCGCTTCCACCAACGCCTCCGCGCCCTTGATATTGTTGTAGGTGCGGAAGCCGTCGAACAAATTCTCAGTGGCCGTGATTTGCGCCAGGCGCGGATTCGACGGCCCGTTTCCTAGCTGGCTGGTGCTAAGAGTACTCAGCGGCAATGACGCATTTGCTGTGCAAGCAGCGCCTGGAGTTGCCGGGTTTCCTGCTCCCAAGCACAACGGAAGAGCCCCCGGCGGGATTGCCGAGGCCAGGAGCTTGCCATGGAGGTCATCCCACCCGTCTTGGAAGGTCGCCGAAACGGTTGGCCTGTAGCCGGATTTGGCGAGCGACACGCCATTGTCGGTCGAGCGGAGCTGCGCCTGCGCGGCCTTTAGCGTCGGATTGTAAAGATATGCAGCCGTCAAGGCTTCCTTCAGCGTCTCAGCGTGGGAAGGCCCGCCTGCGGTCAACGCCCCTGCCAGCAGCGCCGCAGCCACGCGGCCCGCTCTTATTCTGCCGGCAAATATTCTGCCGGCACAGCAGAAGCCGAAAAACTTTATGGACAGCATGGTATGTATCCGCCGTTTCGGTATTCGCCCCAACTCGCACACACCATAAGATCGAAGTCTGGCACGCGATGTGACTTAATCACGGATTCCCTAGCGCAAAAGCGAATTCACCTTGAACGGGTGACTTTTCCACTCCGCGCGTTGCTGAATTGCCGCGCCAGCCTTCTAAAAGACGAACAGCGGCTTTGCCTCGAAGCCGGGGAGAAGCTCAGCACCGGCATCGAATATCGCCCTGCCCGAGACGGCACCCGCACTCTTCGTGAACAGGTAGCCCTGCCCGAGCCAGCCCTTGCGAATGATCGTGACGAGCCTGCCGCCGTCCGCGAGCTGATCGAGGAGCTCCTTGGGCTCGGCCGAAACGCCGCCGTTCACGAGAATGAGATCGAAGGGCTTCTCTGCGCTAAGGCCTGCATTGAGCGGGCCCGCATGCACGGTGACGGTTTCAACGCCCGCGCTCTTGAGGCAAGCTTTCATCCCCTCTGCCAGGGGCCCCGGCGTCTCCAGGGCGTCCACTTTCCGGCAGAGCTGGGCAAGGATCGCCGCAGAGTATCCCGTCGCGCCGCCGACATCGAGGGCGCGATCCGAGGACGTTGGGGCTGCCGCCTGCAGCATACGCGCCAGCGTCATAGGCGCCAGAAGATAGCGTGCAGGCGGACCCTCGGAGGCAGGCGCCACCTGCACCGCTTCATCCATATAAGCGAGCGCCTTCCGATGCTCTGGCACGAAGAGCTCCCGTGGAAGGGTCGCGAACGCGTTCAGCACGAGCGGGTCGCGTACCCCGTTCGGCCTGATCTGCGATTCCACCATGGCGAGACGCGCCGTTTCGAACTTCATCGCGATCCTTCCTGCCCAAAAAGAGAAAGCCGAGTTGGTGACGCCTAACAAAAATCGCGGGCGCTGACCAGAGGTGTTCGCATAAGAGTTGCCGCAAGACGGTCAGCCGGCTTTTCACGCGCCATCGATCATGATAGGAGATAGGCAATGGCCACGTGGCGGAGTGGTGACGCATCGGACTGCAAATCCGCGTACCCCGGTTCGATTCCGGGCGTGGCCTCCAACAATCTCAATCACTTGCATCGGCGAGCCTCCGTCTAGTACCCGCAAGCCGCCCCTCGACCCGATTGCTGCGGAACCGGTAGGGCTGTTGCCGGCAAGCTTGGGCTTACGCAACATTTCTCGCTCCCCGGCGTTCCGCAACTCATGCGTTTCGTCCTATAAAGCGCCGATGCGCCGGCGGGTCCGCGCACGAAGGGAGAGAGCTTATGAAAGTGGGATTCATCGGGCTGGGCCGCATGGGCGAGGGCATGGCCGCAAATCTCTTGAAGGCCGGCCATGAGGTCACCGTCTACAACCGCACTCAGGCCAAAGCGGCGCCGCTGGCAGCTCAGGGCGCGAAGGTCGCGGCGAAGGTTGCCGAAGCCTGCCAGGGCGATGCCGTCATCACCATGCTGGCTAATGACGAGGCGGTCTCCGGTGTCGTCTTCGGAGACGGCGGCATCGTCGCGAGTTTGCGCCCCGGCGCCATTCACATCTCCTCCAGCACCATTGGCACGGCCTTCTCTGAAAAACTTACCGCGGCCCATGCCAGCGCCGGCCAGCGTTTTCTTGCCGCGCCCGTGTTCGGCCGGCCCGAGGTTGCCGCCAAAGGCCAGCTCTTCGTCGTTGCGGGCGGCGAGCCGGACACGGTGAAAGCCGCGCAGCCGCTCCTGGACGCGATGGGACAAAAGACCTTCGTTATTTCAGAGGCGCCGAAGGACGCCAATCTTGTAAAGCTCAGCGGCAATTTCCTGATCGCGGCCGTCATCGAGTCGCTTGGCGAGGCCATGGCGCTCGTCGCGAAAGCCGGGGTCGGCAAGCACCAATATCTCGAAATCCTAACCTCGACCTTGTTCACGGCTCCGGTTTACAAGACCTACGGCACACTGATCGCGGACGGCGCTTTCGAGCCGGCAGGCTTTGCTGCGACGCTCGGCCAAAAGGACATCCGGCTCACCCTTGCGGCTGCCGAGGAGCTTCGCGTGCCGCTGCCGCTTGCGAGCCTCCTGCGGGACCGTTTTCTTGCGCTCCTCGCGCATGGCGGCGATAATCTCGACTGGTCGGCGATCGGCGCGCTGCCCGCCAAAGATGCCGGTTTGGATACCGCATAACGGGCAACGCTATAAGGCGAGCCCTCTTGCGGCTACTTCGCCGCTAAACGGCACTGGCATTGGGCTTGAAAATAGCGCTATCGCATCGAATGGTGCGCTTGTCCGCCAGCTTCCAGGGCGATGCCGGTAAACGAAGTCGCCATCGGCTGAAGAAGAGCCATAACTTCGCGGGGCGCGCCATACCGCCGCCCAAGCCAGAGCGGATCGTCGTAGCTTATCCAAACCACGCCGGCTTCGTCTTCCCAAAGGGCGATTTTTCGCGGCAAATCGAGCCCCATAAGCGGGAAGAGCGCAAGGATGTGCCCCTCCACCTCGGGATAGTTGAAAATGAAGAGCTGCGTAGGCCGGAGGTGAAGCCCAGCGGCGCTGGCATTTGCGGCGTGATCGATGCGGGCATGGAGCGTCATCCCGCGCCTTTCGAGCGCGATCAGGAGGCAGGCGGCGGTTTTCGCAAATGAGAGGGAGGAGCGAACGCTGATAAGGCCTTCTGCGTGCTGGACCGTGCGGGTCATGAGCTTCCCTCCTTGCCGCTGCTCGCTGAAACTCTAGCAGGAGCGGGGCATTGGAGCAATCGGGAGGGAAGTCTCAAAACCGATTGACGCACCGGACAAAAACCGTACATAGAAGAACGGTCTTTCCTTGTCCGGCTGGAGCGGTCCGGCGCGGATGCAGCTTGGCGTCAGCCGGCCCTTCGCGGCAAGGATTAAGACTTCGGAGAGGTGCTAGAGTGGTTGAATAGGCCGGTCTCGAAAACCGGAATACGCGTAAGCGTATCGAGGGTTCGAATCCCTCCCTCTCCGCCAACGGCCATGCATTTTCCACTGTAAAACAATGGATTGCGGCAATTTTGGCTAACGTCGCCGCTTTCCCTTCCGTCATGGCGAGCCAGTTTCGATAACTTACGGATGCGTTTCTGTCCGAAACCCGCCTCGCGTTAAGGCGCGAGCAAGCAGATCGCGCTGTTCGCTTTTCCCTTTTTGAACCTTAAAGATCAGCACTGTGCTCAGGGCGCGCCGCTCTTTAAGTTTCAATTAAGGCGACTTCGTTTACGCTTCGTTGGGTGATGAAGTTGAGCTGGCCTCTGTAACACGACGGGCGTCAGCCTTGGCGTGCGGCCGAACTCTTTTAATTTATGAGTTGAGAAAGAGCGGGCGTGCGTCATCAAATTACGGAGCCTTTTCGAGCTAGGGGAGGGTAGATATGAGAAATGAGATCGCGGACCCGCTGTTAAAGTTGTGGGAACTTTCGACGAACCCTGTTTTCATGGCGGTGAGCACGGGTGTTGCTTTTGCGCTGTTCTATGCGTGGAAAAGAACGCCTTGGAGAGCGTTTGTGTTCTCGATAGCCTTCCCGGGCTTTATTGGATTCTTAGCTGTAAATTCATCCGGTCACATAATAAACTTCTACCCGACCTGGGCCGTATTTCTTCTTGTTTTTATGTATTTATATATCACTCTTATTTTCCCATCATTTTTGTGCGGCTTTTTAGTTGTGTTAAAGTGCTTTCGTGAGGCGTTGAAGAACAAAAATGACTACAAGCCGACATATGGGCTGTTTTTATTTATTTTCTTTCAGTTTTTGTGTATTGGCGGAACGCTTTTCATGGCGTTCCTTGATAGAAAAGACAGCATTAATTAGAAGTTAAATCCAGCGTCCTATGGAGTAAAAATGGCCGATTACCCGAACAGGTACTCACAATCCGCGCTCAAATATCTAAGCGATCACGCACAAGATATCGATTTCGTGGCTGGGAACCTTGCCGTTTCGCCTCTTGCTGTCGCGGCTGGGATCGCTCGCGAGCAGACCATGGAATCCGATATCTATCACCGCTGGAGTGACATTCATAAGTACACGGCTCCCATAAAATCGGGGGCGATTGCCTATGAAATGAATAGCTCCGACGGGGCACTCCGTAAACAATACGACAACATTAATCAACTTCCCACAGAAACCCTGATGAATCCGGGCTTTAGGGATAAGGCTAGCCACTTAATGTTCCTGGACGTTGGCCCCGGGAACATCAAGCTTCGCACAGCCGTCGGTCTCCTCGACAATTACAATGCTCAATACAATGGCGGCGATGATTTCCTCGGCCTCAATCAGTATCGAGGAAATCTGCCGCAGTTCGTGACGGATCTCTATGATCCGACACACGATCTTACGGCCAAAATTTCCGGTCTGCTCGCTCAAGAAGGCACCCAATTCTATCAACGGCACATGACCCCAACAGCGTGGAACTATCTTACCGAGGACCAAAAAGCCGGGGCGATCGCGCAATACTACGTACGCGGACCAGAAAAATTAGCACAAGAGGCAGCCGGACAGGAGTTCTGGTTTCCTGACTTCTCCAAGCCAGGTTCAAGCTTCTATAACTACAAAGACAATGCCGATGTTCTCCGGGCGGCACTGGATCACAATACCTACCCGCTGGACGTAAGCGCTCCACAGCCAGCAACCGCCTCCATCGGCTCGCCCGGCAACAACCCCTATACTTACGTGAACGTACCAACTCCGCCATCGATGCCCCAAAACGCGCTGACCTTTTACCCGCAGCAGGCCCAAACGGCGTCTCCGTCGATTGGCAACGTGCTCTACTACTACGGAGGTCTGAACACTGCCGACTTGAACGCGGCCGGGCCCAACATCGGCAACGCGCCTATTCCTCAAACTAACGCTAACGCCCCTGCCGATCCATCCGTTGCAAATGCGTTGGCCACCATGGCTCTCATGCGCGCCTTCGGCTTGCCCCCCGGCACCGATATTGCGGCGCAACCGGCAGCGCAGCCTTAGGCGATTCCCTTCGGAGGTGCGTTGAAACGGACAGTTAGCCAATCTTGAAAATGCCCCTTATCAAACAGTGAGGCCAAAACTTCATGTTAGCCAACTTACGCCTATGATTTTATTAGGAAAGCTCACTCCCTCCCTCTCCGCCAAATGCTGCGATTTTTATTCTGCAAAAACAATGCCGTAAGTTGCTTCGCGCTTCGCTCCGGCAGCTTCCTCCGCACCAACCTTGCTATCAACGGAAATTCCACCCGCGGCCGCCCTCAAAATCCCACCATCGCAGGGGATTCGATGCTAAACATGCGGGAACGTTCCGGCGAGGCAGAGGAGGTTACAGTGGTTCACGTCCTTATCGCCAGTGTCTTTTGCATGGTTGTGAGTTTTGCCGGTAACGCGGCGCACGCCGATGACCGGCCTAGCGGCGATGAGGGGCGGGTTGCGCGCGGCCACGAGATCGCGACCATGGTCTGCTCGGCGTGCCACGCCGTCCGGCCGGCTCATTCACCCATTTTGCGCGAGCCAGCGCAAGACTTGCGGAGCATCGCGAATAAACCCGGCGTCACGGCCGAGTCGCTGGCCGCCGTGCTTCGAAACCCGGCTCATGAGATGGAGAATAAATCGCGCCAAATGCCTCATCCCCGTCTTACCGATGAAATGATCGATTCGGTTGTGGCGTATCTGCTTTCTCTGCGGAAAGGGCACTGATCCGGCTGGATTTGAGGTCTTTGAGCCGCACAGCAAGAGTGCAGCGAACTTTGCACGCCCTTATGCAGCTTGGGGAAGGCGTTCGCGGCGCGATAATTTCCATCGAACCGTCCCGCATTCGCATTCGAAGAGTGAACGGTCTCTCTAACGGCTAATGGTAAGGGTTGCGTGCGGGCGCAATCCCGGACATTTTGCGGCCATGCTGCATATCAACGATCTCTCATACCGCATCGAGGGGCGGCCGCTGTTCGGGCACGCGATGGTCGCGCGAGAGCGGCGGATATGATAGTCTTATTGCAATCGCATCCATGATGGCTGGTCCATGCAACACCCCCGTATCAAACGCGACCCGAAAGTGATGTTCGGCAAACCCGTCATCGTTGGCACGCGCATCACCGTCGAGCACATCCTCCGCTGCCTCGGCGCCGGCGACACGGTGGAGGAGATTATCGAAAGCCACCCGCATATCACCGAGGCGGATATCCGGGCGGCACAGGTTTATGCTGCTGACTACTTGTCGCATGAAGGCCTGATCGCGGCCGAGTGATGCTCATGCCTGCATTTTTTGCCGATGAATGTATATCAACCAAGATAGTTAGAGGCTTGCGAGAACTCGGCTTCGATGTCGCCGAGGCTAAAGATGTTTGCAGGGGCGATCCTGACGAAATCGCTTTATCAAAATCGGCGGCGGCCGGGCGAATCATGATTACGGATGACTGGGGTTTTGGCGAACTTTCAGTCCGCTTGCAGCAGCCTGCTGCGGGCGTGATTATATTGGGGCTTTACGCACTGCCCGCTCGTAAGCGGGAAGATTATCCGGTCGAGCGCATTTCGGCGTTGGCCGGCACCTTCACAGGGTACATCACGATCATAGAGCCGGGACGGGAACGTAGACGTCCGCTGCATTCATCCGATGCGGAATAGCGTTGCGGCAGCGTAAAGGCTTGCGCGCGGGCGCGATCCCGGACATTTTGCGGCCATGCTGCATATCAACGATCTTTCATACCGCATCGAGGGGCGGCCGCTGTTCGAGCACGCGACGGCAGGCATTCCGGACGGGCACAAGGTTGGGCTTGTGGGCCGCAACGGCACCGGCAAGACAACGCTGTTGCGCCTGATCGCGGGCGAGATCCATGCGGACGACGGCACCATTAGCTTTCCGAGGAACGCGACCATCGCCCATGTCTCGCAGGAAGCGCCCGGCGGGCCTTCGAGCCTGCTCGAAACCGTGCTCGCCGCGCATGCCGAGCTTGCGGCGCTGAGCGCCGAGGCCGAGACGGCGGACGATCCGCACCGGATCGGGGAAATTCATACGCGGCTTTCCGATATCGATGCGCATTCCGCGCCGTCTCGAGCCGCGCGCATCCTTTCCGGTCTCGGCTTCGACGGGGCGGCGCAGCAGCGGCCATGCTCGGAGTTCTCGGGCGGCTGGCGCATGCGAGTCGCGCTCGCGGGTGCGCTTTTCGCCGCGCCAGATATCCTGCTCCTCGACGAGCCGACAAACTATCTCGACCTCGAAGGCACGCTTTGGCTCGAAGATTTCATCCTGAACTATCCGCACACCGTGCTGATCGTGAGCCACGACCGCGATCTTCTCAATAAGTCCGTAGATAGCATCCTGCACCTCAACGAGCGCCGGCTCGCCTTCTACACCGGCGGCTACGACCGTTTCGAGGAGACGCGGCGCGAGCAGCAGCGGCTGCAGCTCAAGCTGAAGAAGGGCCAGGACGATGCGCGCCGCAAGATGGAAGCCTTCGTGGAGCGTTTCCGGGCCAAGGCGACCAAGGCGCGCCAGGCGCAGAGCCGGCTCAAAGCGCTGGCCAAGATGCAGCCCATCGCCGCGGAGATCGATTCCGAGGTGTTGCCTTTCCGCTTTCCCTCGCCCGAACGGCCGCTCGGCAATCCGCTTATCCGGGTGGAAAACGCCAGCATCGGCTACGATCCCGCAAAGCCGGTCTTACGCAATGTGAATTTGCGGCTCGATTGCGACGACCGCGTCGGCCTGCTCGGCGCGAATGGCAACGGCAAATCGACGCTCGCCAAATTGCTTTGCGGAAAGCTTGAGCCTTTGGAGGGCTTCCGGCGGGCTTCCAAGAAGCTGGAATACGGCTATTTCGCGCAGCATCAGCTCGACGAGCTGCGCCCCAAGCTTTCGGCCTACGATCATATCGCGGAGCTGATGCCCGATGCGACCGAGGCGCAGAAACGGGCGAAGATAGCAGGCATCGGCTTCGGTGCAGATAAGGCCGACACTCCGAGCGAGAAGCTCTCCGGCGGCGAGAAGGCGCGCCTCTTGTTCGCGCTCGCGACCTTCCGCGCGCCGCATCTCCTCATCCTCGACGAGCCGACGAACCACCTCGATGTGGATAGCCGCGAGGAGTTGATCCACGCGCTGAACGATTATGAAGGCGCGGTAATCCTTATCAGCCACGACCGCCATTTGCTGGAAGCGACAGTCGATAGACTCTGGATCGTGCGCGGCGGCACCGTCACGCCCTACGATGGCGATCTAGAAAGCTACAAACAAGAAAGCCTTGCCGCCGCCAAGCAAGCCTCCGCGGGCAAGGCCGCAAGCGGCAGCGGCCCGTCCGCGCCCGATATCAAACGCAGCCGCGAGGACGAGCGCCGCCAGGCCGCACAGCGCCGTGCCGAGCTTGCGCCGCTTCGCAAACAAATGACCGATCACGAAAAACGCATCGAAACGCTGCAAAAAAAGATCGCCGCCATCGATTTTGCGCTTGCCGACGCTGCCCTTTACGAAAAGCAGGCCGCGAAGGCGCAGGCGCTGACAGTGGAGCGAGGTGCGCTCGCCAAGGAATTGAAAACCGCCGAGGATGCCTGGTTCGAAGCCTCCCTGGCCTATGAGGAGGCTGCGAACGCGGCCTGACCGGCCTTGGTGGTGCGCGCTGCGCTGCGCACGGTATGACGGATTTGGTATGAAGCAGCTTAGAACGATTACAATGCAAGAACTGCCGCTTCTTTACAGGGGAGCGTTATTTCGGGTGACTGGAATTATGTAGCTTAGAATCGTTTTAAAGAATTGATTTCCATTGCTTTATAGACGAAACGTCCATATTTGATGATACGGAGATCGCACTACACTGGGCCCGGCTGCATGATTGTCTGCTCTTGTAATGTGTTAAGCGACCACGAGGTTCGCGAAGCCCTAAAGTCTCCGAAGCCTCCGCGCACACCCGGCCGGGTGCACCGGCACTTTGGCTGCAAGCCTCGATGCGGGCGCTGTGCGCGGTCGCTTTGCGAGATTATCGCCGAAAGCGGGCAGGGACGCCCCGCGGTTCAATTGCCAGAAACGAAAGTGGCCTGATTTTCCCTATTTCTCGAAAGGCTATTCCCACGTCGCCCATTCGCAATTACTTTTAAACGAGCACCGGTCCCGCCGGGCTAAGCTTTCGCTGCAACGGAGACAAAAATGAAGGGCGAGCCGAAAGTCATTGAGTACCTCAATTCCGGTCTGCGTCACGAGTTGACTGCCATAAACCAATATTGGCTGCACTACCGGCTGCTCGACAATTGGGGTTACAGGGCGCTTGCCAAACATTGGCGCAAAGAGTCCATCGAGGAGATGGAGCACGCCGACAAACTCACCACGCGCATCATCTTTCTCGAAGGCTTTCCAAATATGCAGGTGCTCGATCCCTTGCATATCGGTCAGACCGTCAAAGAAGTTCTGGAATGCGATCTTAAGCTAGAGCTGGCAGCGCGTGCGCTCTACGAGGAAGCTGCGACCCATTGCCATGCGGTGAAAGATTATGTGAGCCGCGATCTTTTCGAAAAGCTTATGCACGACGAGGAGGAGCACATCGATTTTCTGGAAACTCAGCTCGATCTCGTCGATAAGCTCGGCCTGCAACTTTACGCCCAGGCTCATATCGGTGAGTTGAAAGACGATTGAGAAAAGCAGGCATTGCCGCGCGAGCCCGTCTTCGCAATGAAAGGATTCGGGCTAAAAGCCTAAAAGAGGTGCGGCGGCCCTGTCCGCTCCCGCAGATGCAGGGCCGCTGCGTAACCGGCGTTAATGGTGCATGGCAGTGCCCATGCTCATGGGCAGGTCCAGCACCGCCATGACGAATCCATTGGAATCGTCGACGGCTTCTTCCCAAAGCGAGATGTAGGTGGGCAGTGCCGGCAGCACGCGGCCTACGACTTCGCCGTGATCGAAATGCAGTTCGGCCTCGTACTTACGGCACAGGCGCTGCATTTTGTGGTTCTCGGCGAGGCAGTTCATGTACAGCCGGGTAACACCCCGGTTGCGCGCCGCCCGGATTATCCGGCCAAGAAGATCTGTGCCAATGCCGCGGTTTTGAAAATCGCGCTCGACCGAGAAAGCGCCCTCGGCATCGGTGGCCCAACTATCGCCTATTTGACGCATCTCGGCCGCAGCGCGCATTTGCCCATCGGCGAAGAAGCCGTAGATGACGCATTTCATATCGCCAATGCGAGACGCATAGTCGCTAATAAACTCCTCGCTAACCGCCATGCCGAAACGCATCCGGCGGCTGTCACGGTCGAGCCTCAATAAGTGGTCGCGGAACTTATCGCTCTCCTGGGACCACATTTTTCTAATCGTTCCTCCCCAGATGTGAGATTCAGTCATTAGAACCCCTTTCTGGGATATTGACGCCAAACTTAAGCTTGGCTGTTTTTACACAATCGGATCGATATCATCCAAATGTGACGCAATGCGCGCTTATCTACCCCGGAAGGCCCTCATAGGACATATGACATGTTGTCATGGGGCGTTCCTCACCGTGTCCCTGTGGACCCGAACCCTCCGGCGCCGCGCTCTGTAATATTAAGCTTTTCTGCTTGCTCTAAGGTTACTGCCGCCACCGGAGATATCACGAGCTGAGCAATTCTCTCGCCGCGCGCGATGCTGAATGTTTCCTTACTGTGGTTAATAAGAAGCACCTGGATCTCGCCGCGGTAATCGGCATCGATTGTTCCCGGCGCGTTGAGGACCGTGACCCCATGACGATGGGCGAGCCCCGAGCGCGGGCGCACTTGCGCCTCGAACCCTTGGGGCAGCTCAAGCGCTATTCCGGCCGGCACCAGCGCGCGCTCGCCCGGAGCAAGCTTAAGCGTTGTGCCCTCCGCTATCGCCGCTGCGAGATCGAGCCCCGCCGCAAGTTCGCTCCGGTAGGACGGCGCAGGCAATCCCTCGCCATGCGGCAGCACTTTATAGCGGACGGCGGTCATGCTTTGGCAGCCGATTCCGGCGGCGGCGGGCTTGCGCCCTCGTCTTTCTCTCTGAGCCATGCGCCCGCTTCCTGCATGAGCCGGCCGGCCACATCGTCCTTGCTCATTTCGGGCCAGCTTTGCACTTTCGACCGCGTAATCAGATGAACGGTATTCTTACTGCCGCCGAACACGCCGCCCTCTGGGGAGACATCGTTGGCGACGATCCAGTCGCAGCCTTTGCTCTCCAATTTTTTGACGGCATGCGCAACGATATTTTCGGTCTCGGCCGCAAAGCCGATGACAAGGGGGGGTCTGTTTTGCGCCCGCTTCGAGACGGTTTTGAGTATGTCCGGGTTCTCGATCAGGCGAAGCTCGGGTGCGGACGCGCCCTTCTTGATCTTGTCGGGCTGCACCGACGCCGCCCGCCAATCGGCCACCGCCGCACTGAAGACGGCGATATCGGCCGGGAGCGCCGCCTCCACCGCGGCAAGCATGGCTCGCGCGGTCTCGACATGGACGGCCGATACGCCAGGCGGATCGGCCAGAGCGCTGGGCCCGGCCACAAGCGTCACGCGCGCACCGAGCTTGGCTGCTGCCGCCGCAATCGCATAGCCCTGTTTGCCGCTCGAACGGTTGCCGATGAAGCGAACCGGATCGATGGGCTCGAAGGTGGGGCCTGCCGTGACCAGCACGTGGCGGCCTTGCAAAAGCTTGGAGCCTTCGCCCGCGAGCAGCCCTTGCGCAGCGGCAATAATCTCATCCACCTCGGCCATGCGGCCCACGCCCCATTCGCCGCAAGCCATTGCGCCCTCGTTCGGGCCAACGAAATGAACGCCATCCGCCTTGAGCTGTGTTAAATTCCTCCGCGTCGCCGGGTTCTCCCACATGCGCCAATTCATGGCGGGGGCCGCGAGCACCGGCTTATCGGCCGCGAGCAGAACGGTGCTGGCGAGATCGTTGCAAAGCCCGAGGGCCATCTTGGCGAGCAGATCGGCGGTAGCCGGCGCAACGACGATAAGGTCTGCCTCGCGCGAGAGGCGGATATGACCGATCTCCGTTTCGTTCTTCAGGTCGAAAAGCTCGGTAAAGGCCGGCTCTTCCGAAAGGACGGCGGCCGATAGCGGTGTCACGAAATTCTGAGCGGCTGAGGTCAGGACGCAACGGACCTTCGCCCCGCGCTCCTTGGCCCTGCGAATGAAATCCAGGCACTTATAGGCAGCGATACCGCCGCCGATGATGAGAAGTATCGACTTTCCCTGCATATAGACTTTCCCAGCTTTTGGCTCATACTATAGCGGCGGCAGGCTTACGTCACCCCATGACGGGCGCGCCCGCCGGTTGGGCCGCCTTTAAAGCTGTGCCGCGCGGCGCCGGTGCAAATTAGCGCTGAGAGAAAGCTGGAGCGCCACGGTAATTTTCGATATGTTTTGGGGGCCATGCAGGTTAATTGCGCTCAAAATGGGCATAATTGCCACAGGATTATTGACATTTGTCAAACCGACGGGTGCATGACTCGGTAATCTCTGCGAGGGCTAGAACGATATCGAATACGGGGGGACGTGGGCAATGGTTTCATTGCGGCTGAGATCGGCGTGTGCTCATGGTGAACAGAGCGCCGGCATAGCGGGGCTTGTTGCCTCCGGTAGTCCGCGGCTTTATACCGCAGCCTTCGGCCTCGCGGCGCTAGCCGCTGGGCTCGCACTCCAGTCTCAAAGCGCGTCGGCCTTGCCGGCCTATGCCCGTCAAACGGGTCAGACTTGCGCCACCTGCCACACAGCGTTTCCTGAGCTGACGCCTTTCGGCCGCCAGTTCAAGCTGATGGGATATACCTCCGGCGGGACGCGCTGCGACGATGGATCGGCCAAATCGGAAGAGACGCAAGTTCCGCTCGCCGTCATGGCTTGGCCCGCGACTTACACGAGCTACAAAAACAAGGCTGCCAACCCGACCAGCCCACCCAACAGCATCAACGACAACGATTGGCTGCCGGGGCAGTTCAGTCTTTTTGTGGCTGGCCAATATTATTGCAATGTCGGCGGCTTTGCGCAGATGACCTACGACCGGCCGGGTAACGGCTTCTCTTGGGACCTCACCGACATCAAATACGCCAGGACGACGGTGGTCGACGGCATACCCCTTGTCTACGGTCTTGCAGCCACCAACACGCCGGGGATTTCGGACCCTTGGAATACGTTAAACGCCGGCTTTAACTTTCCCTGGATTGTCTCGGAAGTCGCTCCAACCCCCACAGCCGCTACCATGCTCGGCGGAAACACATGGGGTGGACGCGTTGGCGGTGTTGGCACCTATGTCTGGGTCAACAACATGTTTTATGCGGAGATAGCCTCGTATGGAGCACTGGACCCGCGCGCGCTCACCGATGTTGGCGTGGATCCTACCGACGGCACGGCGAGATTCTCCGGCGGTGCACCGTATTGGCGCTTCGCTGCCGAAAAGACTTGGGACAAGAATTCGCTGATGATCGGCACCTTCGGCATGTACGCTAACGTCACGCCGACGAATGCGGGGCTTGCGAGCCTTAATTTACCTGGTCCTCCTCAAGCTCTGGCGCTTGGCGGAGTCACGGATCCGTTCCTCGATATCGGGGTTGACTCGCAGTATCAATGGATCGGCGAGCATAACGCGGTTACGGTACGCGCGACCTATGTCTGGGAGCGTCAAAAGCTTAGCGTGGAGAGTGCTCTAAATGCTGGGAACAACCCAAGCAACCAACTCAACGATCTCAATATCAACGCAAGCTACATTTACGACCGGAAGATTAGCGCTACAGTCGGATATTTTGCGACCTGGGGGACATCGGATGCGTTTCTCTATGGAAACTATTTAAATAACTCACCGAATTCCAACGGTTGGAACTTCGATTTAGCCTATCTGCCCTTCATGGATGGCGGCCCCGATCTGTGGCCATGGTTCAATGCCCGGATCGGTGTTCTTTATACCCACTACGACGAGTTCAACGGGACCTCCGGGCTCAGTTACGCTACAAATGGAAGCCTGGTAAAGGCCAGCGGCAACGACACGGTCTTCCTATACACATGGCTGATGTTCTAGCTGGGAAAAATAAAAAGGCGGGAAACTTCAGCACACTCAGGCCGCAGCAGGAAACCCAAGGGGCGGAGCTCAGATTATGAAAGCCAGCAGCTTACGATTAGCAGTGCAAGCAGCAGTCCTGGCGGTTCTCATCCCGGGCACCGGCGTCGCGGGCGAACTGCAAGATAAGATCGATTACTGCAAAAACTGCCACGGTGCGTCAGGCCAGGGATTTCGCGGATTCTATACCGCTCCCCGGCTCGCCGGACAGCAGGTCCAGTATCTCGAGAACCAGTTCAAGGCCATTTCAGAACACCGGCGGGATAATCCGATCGCCAAGAAATTCATGGTGCCCGTGCTGGAGAGTGTCCCGCTGGGCATGAGACCGGCGATCGCTAAACACTTTAGCGAGCTCGATCCGAGGCCCGCGGACGGCGGTCCCAGAAATCTCGTGGCCGCTGGGAAAAAGATCTACGAGGAAGGTATCCCCGACGAAAACGTCCCGGCTTGCGCCGCCTGTCACGGCCCGGACGCTAAGGGTAGCGATATGGTTCCGCGCTTGGCGGGTCAGTTCTACCCGTACTTGGTCGCACAGCTGAAAGGCTGGGGCAAAGGATACCGGAGCAAAGATCCCGTAAATGTCACGGACGACAACACCATGCTGCCGATCGCGACCGCAATGACAGGCGAACAGATCGCAGCCGTATCAGCCTACCTCAGCTATCAAAGATAGTGCGTCCCGTTCGACCCGAAGCGAAAAGTTGAAAGCCGAGAGATCATGAAGCCCACCAAGATTACAATAGCGGCCCTGGCAATCGCTTGCTCTTCAGTTTTCGCGATTGCGGGCCATGCGCAGGTCAGGCACTGCAGCGCAGGCCCCGAGAGCTGGCCCATTGAGCCAAGCAACTACGTGACGCGAAATTGCGCCTTTTGCCACGGGCCAGGTGTGCAAGGGCGCGCAGTTGCGCCGCGCCTGGCTGGACAGCATGCCGATTACATCGTGAAGCAGATCGAGTATTTCAGAGATAAGTCGCGAAATGGTGTATTTGCTCTGAGGTACATGTCCCACGTGGCAGTACAGATTCAGCCGGATTACGAATGCGAGGTCGCCGCTTATATCGAGTCGCTGCCACCAGAGCCTGCTGCAGATAACGGTAATGAGGCACTTGTGCCGGTGGGGGAAGCACTTTTTCAAGGCGGGTCCCCTGGCGACAACATTCCGGCTTGCATTTTCTGCCATGGACCGGAGGGGCAGGGCGTTGGAAGAATCCCCCGCTTGGGAGGGCTTTCGTACAATTACTTACAAAGAAGGCTGACCCAATGGGGCGAGGGATTTCACTCTAACGCGGAGATAATGCCCGGCGTTGCGAGCAAGCTTTCGCCCGATCAAATCGAGGCTGTGGCGTCCTATCTCAGCTATGTGAGGTAACTGCAGCCTGGACACCGCCGCAGAATTCCCGGAAGGGGTTATAACCGGACACGAAGGCGGGCAGGTAGCCCGCCTTTTGGCAATTTGAGGCCAGCATAGGGCGATTGCGGCAGCGGCATCATCGCCGCCGCCAAGCCGCTCCCGCAGATGGGCCTCGAAGAAATTTGAAGCGGACCGGTTTTGAGGCATCGCAATTTTCGGACGGAGGCGTTGACCCGCAACGCGCCTTCGCTTATCTGCTTCGCATGTCAAAATTGCCTATAATCAAGCTCCCCGATCCGATCTTGCGTGAGAAGTCGCTGCCGGTGGAAGCCGTCGACGAGCACGTGCGCGCCTTCCTCGACGATATGCTCGAAACCATGTACGCAGCGCCCGGCATCGGCCTCGCCGCCGTTCAAGTCGGCGTCCTGCGCCGCATGCTGGTCCTCGACGTAGCCCGCGGCAAGGACGAGCCCAAAAATCCGATGATGCTCATCAACCCCCAGATCGTCGCTATGGGCGATACGCCGCGCCTGCACGAGGAGGGGTGCTTGTCCATCCCCGAGATGTATGCGGAGGTGGAGCGGCCGGCGCTCGTGCGCGTGCGCTACGTGGACATTGAAGGAAACCAGCGCGAGGAGGAATTTCAGGATTTGCTCGCGACCGTTGTTCAGCACGAGATCGATCATCTCGACGGCCTGCTCTTCATCGATCATCTGTCGCGGCTCAAGCGCAACCTGCTCGTGAAGAAATTCCACAAGGCGCAGCGGGAGAAGGCGGCGGCGGCGCTTTAGCTGCTTCGGCCGCCTCCATCGCCTCTTAACGCTTGGCCACGGCGTCCTGAATCTGCCGGCGCGCCGTCTTGAACGCATCGCGGATCGTTACGTAGACGTCCTCATGAGCGCCCGTGACGGCGGGCTCGCGGCTTACCGCAATATCGGGCGCGTCGGGAACGACGAGGTGAATGCGGACTTGAAAGGTGTCGCCCTTGTGATGGCGGCGCTGCGGCTTTGCCACGACGACGCTCGCGCTCACGATGCGGCCGCAGAATTGCTCGAGCTTCTCCGCCTCCTCCCGGATGCGCGCCTCAACCGCATCGGAATGCTCAACGCCGTCAAAGGCAACTTGAAGTGGGACTTGCATGGTGTAACCTCTTCATAGAATAGAAAGCTCAAGAGTATTTCCCCGCCCCGCGCGGGGCTTGAACCTTGCATTGCGCGCACAAGGACCGCCGCCTTTCCTTGATATCGGTCAATGTGTTGGGGACGGAAAACGTTGAAGTACGAAGAGTGAACGCCAATGCGACGAATGAGAGGCCGATAGGCGAAAGTCCGCTGTTCGCCGGCGGTAGCCAGCCTGCGCGCCGTGGATTTGGCGTAACGCACGTGGCGGCGGGAAGCGCGAACCTTCCCGTCCGCACGCGCGACGCTGCGGGGACGGCTTTCTGCACGCTGGTCGAATTTTCGGTGCCTGGCACCGCCCCCAAAGGCAGCCTGCTCGTCGTAGCGCCTCTTTCCGGGCACTTCGCGATTATTGCCCGGGATCTCATTGCTGGCTTGCTTCCCCATTTTTGCGTTTACGTCACGGACTGGACCAACGTCCGGCATGTCGCCGCCGCAGAGGGGCCACTCGGCCTCGACGGGAATATCGCCTGTGTCTTGGACTGCATAAAAAGGCTGCCGCCCGGCCTCCACGTGCTAGGCCTGTGCCAGGGCGGCGTGCCCGCGCTTGCCGCAACGGCGCTCCTTGCTCAGTGCGATCACGCGAGCACCCCTGCCAGCCTCGTTCTGATGGGCTCTCCTATAGACCCGCTCGCCGCCCCAACCCGCGTCTCGAGTCTGCTGCGCTCCCGGCCCATATCCTGGTTCGAAAAAACCGTGATCGCGACGGTGCCGGAGGATTTCGCGGGCCGCGGACGCCGCGTCTATCCGGCACAATTGCATTTGCTTCCACTTTGGATCTACCTGGCGCGGCATATCAGCGGGGGCAGCGCTACCGCCGCGAAACTGCTCTTCGACGATGGCAGCGACCCGGCGCAATTCCCGTTTCTCGATCTGTTCACCTCGATCATGGACCTCGACGCCGCGTTCTTCCTTGAGAATACAAGGGACGTGTTTCAGGAGTGCCTCTTGCGAAAGAACGCGCTTCGCTTTAGAGGCGAACGCATCGATCCCAGCGCGATCCGTACAACCGCGCTGCTGACCATCGAGGGCGAGCGCGACGATATCGCAGCGCCGGGCCAGACAAGCGCGGCGCATGAGCTGTGCAGCTCGCTTCCGCGGCGTTTGCACCGCAGCCTCGCCGTGCCGCAGGCGGGGCACTTCTCGCTGTTCTACGGCGAGACATGGCGAAGAGCGGTGCTGCCCGCGATCTGCGAGTTCTGCGGTTTGCACCAGCGCACGCCGATGGCCGCTCCGGGAAATTTGGTCTGCGTCTGACGCGTGCCGGCGGCCCGCGCCGGGGATGAGAGCCGGCGGCAACCGCGCTGCAACGGGTGGCCCCATCGCTACGCAAGAGTGCGCGGCTGCCCGGCGCTTGTGCTTCTCCTTCCGGTTAGCGGCCTTGGCGCGGATGGCATGTGCCGGATCCGGCCCCACCGGCCGAAGTGAAAGCTATCCCTTCCGGCAGAAGCTTCTGAAGAAGGCGCAACGCCGCTGAACCTTATCCGTGACCATGGGGATG
Source organism: Rhodomicrobium sp. (assembly GCA_052144215.1). Classification (GTDB taxonomy): domain Bacteria; phylum Pseudomonadota; class Alphaproteobacteria; order Rhizobiales; family Rhodomicrobiaceae; genus Rhodomicrobium. The sequence continues at coordinate 101,783 of JBKQQS010000073.1, read as the reverse complement.
TTTACGTGGGAACAAGGACTTATACGAGTTCCGGTTGATTGCTTGGCTGGCCGTTGTTGTCATCCCGTGTACGGCCGCGCGCCGCCCAGGAGGATGGAGGGCCATCCTTCCTCCTGGGCCTAGTCTCCTTCGATTCGCTGTCAAAACGCCGGAAGCTAGGCCTGGGACATCAGGGCCGGTTTCAAGCTCGCATTAGCCTCTTGTCTGGACGCATGACGGACTTCGCTCGCACGCATAGTGTGGGCCCTGCGGGGGTCATCACGATCAGCGGGATGGGACGCGAAGGCGGGTGGCTGCAGCTGCCGCAGGCTTTGCCTTGACGTGAATCAATTTGCTCAAACCCTTCTCTGCTAACAAAGTTCTTAAAGGATCGAATAAAGCGGGGTACACCAGCGAACGATGCAGGCCGGCCTCTTTTCCCGTGTTTTTGCCAATCGTGATAAGCTGACGCTTTGAAGGGCTCCCGGCTTCAACGCATCTGTCGAAAGGAGGCCATGAAGGTGCGCCGTGCCGGGTCCTGGTTCGTTTCCGCCGCGGCTATGCTCGTTATGGCCGCATGCACCAATTTGGCTGAACCGGCCTTTCAGGGTTGGGTCGAGGCGAACTTGATCTTTGTCGCTCCGGACGAAACCGGCCGCGTGGAGACGCTGGCGGTGCGCGAAGGCGACAGGGTCACGGCCGGACAGCAGCTGTTCACGGTCGACGAGGATTTGCAGCAGGCCGACCTGCGGCAAAACGAGGCCACCCTTACCAATGCGCGAGTAGCCTTCGAGCGCGCGGAAAAACTGCTCAAGACCGGCTCCGGCACGCAGATGACCTACGACAATGCGCAAGCCGCGCTCCGGGAGGCCCAGGCGCGCCTGGACACGTCGCAGATACGGCTTACCCGGCGGAAGGTTCAAAGCTCCGCCGCAGGCACGATCCAGCAAATCTATTACCGCCCCGGCGAGATGGTCCCGGCAGGCCGGCCCGTGCTCTCGATGCTGCCGCCCGCTAACGTCAAGGTGCGCTTCTTTGTGCCGGAGACCATGCTGCCGAAGCTGAGCTACGGCCAGTACGTCGGCGTCCATTGCGACAGCTGCGCCAATCCCAGCGGCGCAGCCATCAGTTTCATTTCGAGAAGCGCAGAATACACGCCGCCGGTGATCTACAGCCTCGACGAGCGCTCCAAGCTCGTGTTCCTGATCGAAGCGCTCCCCGATCGTCCGGAAAGCTTCAGGGTCGGCCAGCCGTTGAGCGTAACCGTGCCGGCCATGCCGGAGGCGAACCGTTGAACGCGGCTGCGGATATCGCGATCGAAGTCGAAGGCCTCACCAAGCGGTTCGGCGGCCGCGCCGTGGTGCGAAATCTCTCATTAAAGGTTAAGCGGGGAACGATCTACGGCTTTCTCGGTCCTAACGGCTCGGGCAAGACCACGACAATCCGCATGCTGTGCGGGTTGCTCACGCCCGATGAAGGCCGCGGCACCTGCCTCGGCTTCGATATCCGCACAGAGACCGCCAAGATCAAGCGCCACGTCGGCTACATGACCCAGCGCTTCAGCCTCTACAACGACCTTTCGGTGCGCGAAAACCTTGAGTTCGTTGCGCGGATCTACGGGCTTCGCGACGCGGCGGGTGCTGCCAGTGCCATGATATCGAGGCTCGGTCTTGAGGGCCGCGGCGATCAATTGGCGGGGTCGTTATCGGGCGGATGGAAACAGCGTTTAGCGCTTGGTGCCTGCACGTTGCCGCAGCCGCAATTGCTTCTCCTCGACGAGCCGACGGCAGGCGTCGATCCTAAGGCGCGCCGGGAGTTCTGGAGCGAGATCCACGGCTTCGCCACCGAAGGCCTCACGGTGCTGGTGTCGACCCATTACATGGACGAGGCGGAGCGCTGTCACGAGATTGCTTACATCGCCAACGGCGAACTCTTGGTTCACGGCACCATTGACGAAGTGATGCAGCGGGCCGGCCTAACCACCTACACGGTTACCGGCGAGGAGCTGACAAAGCTTGCCACCGATCTCGCTGGGCGCCCCGGCGTCGACATGGTGGTGCCTTTCGGCGCGAGCCTCCACGTATGCGGGCGGGCAGCGGCGGAGCTGGAGGCTGCGATCGCGCCCTATCGCACCGATCCGCGGTTCGTTTGGACGCGGGCGGCCCCGATGCTCGAGGATGTATTCATTGCGCTCATGGGCCGGGCTCAGGCTGGTCCACAATGAGTGCGTTCTCAAGGCTCGGTTCCCAGGGCGGGTGGCGCCGCGCCGGCGCCGTGGTCATCAAGGAATTCCTGCAATTACGGCGGGACCGGCTCACCTTTGCGACCATGATCATGATCCCGCTCACGCAACTCCTCCTGTTCGGCTATGCCATCAATACCACGCCCCGGAATCTGCCCACCGCCGTTCTGCTGCAGGAGACGAGCGACGTTGGCCGTTCCATCCTCGCGGCACTGGAAAACACCAAATACTTCAAGATTACACACCGCGTCAGCAATGAAGCCGAGTTCGACCACTTACTGGCCGCGGGCGCCGTGCTGTTCGCAGTGGAGATTCCGGCAGACTTCGAGAGGGCCTTGCGCCGCGGCGACCGTCCCGCCTTGCTTGTGGCGGCCGATGCGACCGATCCTGTCGCGGCAGGATCGGCTTTGGCCGCGCTCGAAATGCTTACGCGAACGGCGCTGCAAAACGACCGGGCCATTCCCGATACTGTGCTGCCGCCATTCGAAATCCGCCAGCACGCCCGGTACAATCCGGCCGCTGTAACCCAGCTCAATATCGTTCCTGGGCTGCTAGGAACGCTTTTGATGATGACGATGCTGGTCTACACCGCACTTTCGGTCACGCGGGAGATCGAGCGCGGCACTATGGAAAGTTTGCTCGCGATGCCGATCAGCCCGCTAGAGATCATGCTCGGCAAGATCGCGCCTTACATCCTCGTCGGATTCCTGCAGGCAATTTTGATCTTTGGTGCCGGTGTCGGGCTGTTCGGCGTGCCTGTCATGGGCAACCTCGCAATCCTTGCGTTGCTGACCACTCTCTTCATCGCCACCAACCTGTCGATCGGTTACACCTTCTCGACCATCGCTCAGAACCAGTTACAGGCGGTGCAGATGTCGATCATGTTCTTTCTGCCGAACATTTTGATGTCTGGGTTCGCTTTCCCATTCGCCGGGATGCCCGCTTGGGCGCAGTGGATCGGCCAATGCTTGCCGCTGACCCATTTCATCCGGATCGTGCGCGGCATCTTGCTCAAAGGCGCGACAATCGGCGACCTGCGCGCTGAGGCCGCATGGCTTATTGGATTGATGCTCGTCGCGATGACGTTGGCGGTTACACGTTTCCGCCGTACGCTCGATTGATGCCGAAGGCGTTTCGATTAGCAGCACCGCCCATTAAAGCCGGGGAGGGTACCTGAGCGGGATGGCCTCCGCGGGAATTCCCTTAAGTCCGAAGAATCCACTTCGGCTGAGGGGTTGCCTTTCCAGCGCGGGTTCGCGCGCGCTTCAATAGGCCCAGTATGGCCACACCTTATAGTGAGCATGGGTGCGCCGTTCCCAGTCGCGGTCTTCGAAACTCTCTTCGTCATATTCCGGGGCGTTTCTGAGCTGCGTGTCAGACACCTCCAGAGTGTACCGCTCCTTGGCGGAGTCATAGGTGAGCATTGGCCAAGGCAGCGGATAATGACTGTCCAGGGGATCCTGGCCGAGAAGGTCTCCGAAATCGATAATGACATATCGGACATGCCCAGTGTAACGGTCGATAAGGAGATCGTTGATCTGTCCGAGCAAGCTTCCTTCAGGGCTGTACACATCCGCGCCAAGGATCTCCTCATCCCGTAAAAAACGCGTCTCCATGAATTCGCTCCTATTGCCGATGCAATCGCTGCCCTCTTCGCGCGGATGAGGCCTGCCCCCGAGACATGGCCGCCGCCGGCTCTAAGTCTTTGTTTTATCGTGCGTCTTTATCGGAAAATCGCTTCACGCTTTTCCGGACGCACTCTAGAGCACTATCGCCTTTGATGAAATCAAAGGTGCGCTCTAGGTCTTTGTTTGCGCATGATCTTATCGCAAAACCGGTGTCCACGTTTGCGGATCATGCTCTAGCGCTGGCTGCCCGCCGGACAAGCGGCGGCTCGGAATGACGCACCACGAACCCGCGCAGGAGGCGAGGGATTTCCGGATCGGGGCCGCGGAGGTTTTCTTGCGGTTTTTCCGGCCGGAGGTCTCCTTCGGGACAGTTACGGTTTTGCTCAATCCGAGTGCCTCAAGTGCTGCGATATACTTTGCAACTAACTTAGGCGGTTTTGCGAGGCTTAGGCGATGCCCCCGCTTCGGACGGCAAACCGCACGTGTCCACGGCCTGTGGGCTTGCCGCAGGCCGCGCGGCGGGCTAAGACTTGCCCCCGGTTGCCGCTTTTGGGATGTATCCTGTGAACATATGCATGATCGGAGCCGGCTATGTCGGCCTGGTATCCGCCGCCTGTTTTTCCGATTTCGGCTGGAACGTGACCTGCGTCGAGAAGGATGGCGGCAAGCTCGAACGGCTCGGCCGCGGCGAGATCCCGATTTATGAGCCGGGTCTCGACGATTTGGTCGCCAAGAACGTGCGCGCCGGCCGGCTGAGTTTCACCGGCGAGCTCGCCGCCGTCGCGCGCGAGTCCGATCTCATTTTCCTCGCCGTCGGCACGCCCATGCGCCGCGGCGATGGCTACGCCGACCTCACTTACGTGTATCAGGCCGTCGAGGAGATCGCCCCGCATCTGACGGGCTTTACGGTCGTCACCACCAAATCCACCGTGCCTGTGGGTACGAGCCGCGAGATCGAGCGGCGCCTGCAGAAGCTTCGCCCCGATGCTGAGTTCGCCGTCTGCTCCAACCCGGAATTTTTGCGCGAGGGCTCGGCGATCCAGGATTTCACCCATCCCGACCGCGTTCTCGTGGGCGTCGACGACGAGCGCGCGCGCGATGTGATGGAGCGCGTCTACGAGCCGCTGCGGCTGCGCAATGCGCCTGTGATGTTTGTGAGCCGCGAGAGCGCCGAGCTTGCGAAATACGCCGCAAACGCGTTCCTCGCCATGAAGATCAGCTTTATCAACGAGATCGCCGACCTTTGCGAAGAGGTGGGCGCCAATGTGCAGCAAGTGGCGCAGGCGATCGGCTCCGACCGGCGCATCGGCGATAAATTTTTGCATCCGGGCCCCGGCTATGGCGGCTCCTGCTTCCCGAAGGATGTCGCAGCACTCGCCCGTACCGCGCGGGAGGCGCGCGCACCGCTCACGCTCGTCGAGCAGGTGGAGAAGGTCAACAACGAGCGAAAGATTGCCATGGCCCATAAGGTGATCCGCGCAGCGGGCGGCAATGTGCACGGCAAGACGATTGCCATTCTTGGCGTGACCTTCAAGCAGAACACCGACGATATGCGCGACGCCCCGAGCCTTGTCATCGTGCCCATGCTGCAGGAGCGTGGCGCAATCGTGCGCACTTACGATCCGCAAGGCCAGAAGCAGGCAGAGCCGCTTTTGCCGGGCGTTGTTTGGTGCGAAAGCGTGCTTGAGGCGGCCGGGGGCGCCGATGCCGCTGTCGTGCTGACCGAGTGGAACGAGTTCCGCGCGGTAAGACTTAGTGCGCTGAAAGCGAGGATGCGGGGCAACGTACTGGTCGATCTGCGCAACGTTTACCGCGCTCAGCACGCACGCGAGGCGGGGCTTGTTTATGTCAGCATCGGCAGGCCGGACGGGGTACCGGAGGCAGCAGGCCCCGGCGCGGAGAACGGCGAGGCAGGAAGCTAAGTCCCTAGGCCAAGGACAGCCGCCATGAGCGAAGAAGACCTTATCGAAGCCTTGCGCGGCATCGCAACAGCGACGGTCACGACCATTCTGCTCAAAAAGGGGCTGCGCAATGTTTGGATGCGCGGTCCGATGCCGCTTCATGTGCCGGACAAGCGGATCGCGGGGCGCGCATTCACCCTTCGCTTCGTGCCTGCGCGCGAAGACCTTGCTACGCCTGAGTCCTGGGCATCGCCGCGCTCAACCCGCGCCGCCATCGAAGCGATGCCGGAGGGTGCGATCATGGTTGCCGATGCCGCAGGGGTGAAGCATGCCGGCATTTTCGGCGACATTCTCTGCGCCCGCATGGCAAAGCGCAGCGCCGCCGGCCTCGTTACGGACGGCTTTATTCGCGACGTGGCGGGCGTGCTTGCGACGGCTTTGCCGGTTTGGGCAGCCGGAGCGGCGGCGCCTCCCTCGGTCGCGGGGCTGACCTTCGCCGGGTGGCAGGAGACCATCGGCTGCGGCGGCGTTGCCGTCGTTCCGGACGATATTATCGTGGCGGACGCCGATGGCGCCGTTGTCATCCCGGCCGCGCTTGCCGAAGAGGTTGCGAGGCTCGCGCCCGAACAGGAGCGCTTCGAAGCGTGGGTGATGAGCGAGGTTGAGCGTGGCGTGAAGCTGCCGGGGCTTTATCCGCCGGACGCTGAAACCCGCGCGCGCTACGAGGCATCCCAAAAGTAGGCGTATGTTCCACAACGGACCACACCAGCCAAGCGCGCTCGCGCTACTCAACCGCGATGATTTGCCCGGCGATACAGCCGCGCTCGCCCGCTATTTAATCGGCAAGCTGGTGGTTCGCGCGTTCCCAGATGGATTCGCGGCCGCCCGCATCGTGGAGACCGAGGCCTATCTCGCGGGCGACGAGGCGAGCCACAGTTTCAGAGGGCTAACGCCGCGCAACAGGGTCATGTTCGGGCCGCCCGGCTACGCCTATGTCTATCTCAACTATGGTATGCACTTTGCGCTGAATGTTTCGAGTGCGGTAGAGGGAGTGGGCGAAGCCGTGCTGATCCGCGCAGCCGAGCCGCTAGCCGGGCTCGATGCGATGCGGCGGCATCGCGGCGATGTTCCGGTGCGCGATTTGATGCGCGGGCCGGCCCGGCTTGCCAAGGCGCTGGATATCGGGCGCAGCCTCGACGGTACAGATTTGTGCGCGGCAGGGCCGCTATGGCTCGCCTCGGACGGCCATATACCTCAAGACTTCGGCGTGAGTGTCCGCATCGGAATCAGCCGCGACGCACACCGTCCGCTCCGTTTCTTCCTGAAGGGAAGCCCATTCGTAAGCGGACCTTCGGCTTTAAACCGGTGCCCCTGATTCGGACCGCAAGCCCAGGCTACGCGATGACGTGCCGCTCGCGGGCGGCCGCCACGACCTGCGCTAGGATCGACAAAGCGACGAGCGAGGCGGACTTCAGCCCCGGAACGAGGCCGGCTGGACTTTGGATGCGCGCGATATCGGTTTCGGAGAAGCCCGCTTCGGCAAGCGAGCGCTTGCGGGCGGCATGTGCATTCCGGCTGCCGATTGCGGTTATGAAGAAGCACGAGCCTTTGAGCAGCTCAGCGAAAACCGGCAGCTCCTTTTCGTGGTCGTGAAACGCGAGCACGGCTGCCGTCCAGGGGTCGGCATTGAAGTGCGGCCGCGAGCCAAGAGGATAAACGCTCACCGGGAACGGGAAAGACGGCACATTTTCTGTATCCGGGGCATAAAAAGCGGTCTCGAAACCGGCGCTCGCGGCAAGCTCTGCGAGTTTAACCGCGATTGGGCTCGAGCCTATCACGAGGCATTGCAAGGGCGGCGTGTAGACCCGGACGAAATCCTCGCCATCTTGCTGCGTCTGCTGGCCGGGGGCGGCCGTTTCTAAGCTTCCGGCTCCGGTTGCAAGACCGATACGCAGCGCGAAAGGCTCGCGGCGCTCCATTCGATTGCGCATATCTCGAATAAGAGCGTTATCGAGAGCGGGCTGGATGAAAACGTCGAGACCGCTGCCGCAGGGCAAGCGGATATCGAAATAGGGCGATCCTTTGCCGTAGCGCAAAAGCCGGGGCTTCTCAGCTTCGATGGCAGCCACCGCTTCGAGCGCGATGGCGTTCTCAAGGCACCCTCCCGAAATATAGCCGGCGTAGCTTCCGCTTTCCGAGACCGCCATTTGGGCGCCCTCTGCGCGAGGCGCGTTTCCATCGACGCCAATAAGCGTCACCAAAGCGCAGCGCTCACCCCTTTCGCTCCACGCGGCAAGCTCGGGGATGACGTTGTCCCTGTAAGCGAGGTACTGCCCACGCGCCTCGTTGCGATTGGAAACGCCAATGTCCCCGGTCATTTCTGCACCCGCGCGGTCTGGGACAGGCGCCGGCGAGTGATACGCTGCCCAGGCCTTTTTCTTATCATCTAAGCCCAAAGCTTGCCGCGCACCCATTGGAAACGATGCTGAGCCTGCCTCGGGTCTATGCTACTGCGCGGGTGCAACCGGCGAACTTGGTTCGGTGTGCTCTATCGCCGGATGCCGCTTAACCGCGCCTCCGAAAAGGCCCCGGATAACGACATAGAATACCGGCGTGAATATCAATCCGAAGAAGGTGACGCCGAGCATCCCGTAGAACACCGCCGTGCCAAGCGCGACGCGCATTTCCGAGCCCGCGCCTTCCGCAATATATAGGGGCACGACGCCAAGGGTAAAAGCGAACGAGGTCATCAAGATCGGGCGCAAGCGTAAGCGGCAGGCCTCGACGGCGGCTTCGAAACGATTGCGGCCGTGCTCTTCGAGCTGAACGGCGAACTCGACGATCAGGATCGCGTTTTTGGCTGCGAGGCCTACCAGCACCACGAAGCCGATCTGGGTCAGAATGTTGACATCGGCGCCGTGCGACCACACGCCGAGGATCGCCGACAGAAGACACATCGGTACGATCAAGATGATCGCAAGCGGCAGGGTCCAGCTTTCATATTGCGCGGCAAGGGCGAGATAGACGAACAAGACGGCAAGGCCGAAGATGATGATGGCGGGGGTTCCCTGGTGGGTTTCCTGATAGGAAAGGTCCGTCCATTCGTAGGTGATGCCGTCCGGCAAGACCCGCGCAGCAACGTCCTCCATGAGCTTGATGCCCTGGCCCGAGCTGACGCCTGCCGCGGTCGTGCCCTGCATTTCGATGGCTTGGTAGAGATTATAGCGCGGAACGCGCTGCGGCCCGGCTATATCGCGGAAGGTGATGAGCGAGCCCAAGGGAACGATTGCCCCCTTCGAGCTTCGAACCTTCAACTGTGAGATCGCGGCCTTGTCGAGGCGGTAAGGCGCGTCGGCTTGTGCCGTGACGCGGTAGGTACGCCCAAACGCGTTGAAATCGTTGACGTATGCGGAGCCGAGATAGATGCGAAGCGTCTCGAACACGTTCTGCAGCGGCACATCCAGGATTTGCGCGCGCACGCGATCCACGTCCACATACACCTGCGGTGTGTTGGCGGTAAACGTTGTAAAAACCGCCTGAAGGCCCTTTGTCTTGTTTGCAGCCCCCATAAGCTCGTAAGCCGACTGAGTGAGCGTTTGCAGGCCGCGGCCGCGCCGGTCCTCGATATACATCGAGAAGCCGCCGCCGGTGCCGATGCCGCGCAAGGTTGGCGGAGCGATCACGAAAATGTTCGCTTCCTTGATCTGCCCGAGCTTTGCCCGCAGATCGCCGACAAGCTTGGTCGCGGAAAGTCCTTGGGCCACGCGCTCCTCGAAAGGCTTCAAGACCGCAAATACGGCGCCAACGTCGGGCGCGTTGGTGCGGGTCGCGCCCGAGAACCCGGCGAAGGAAGCGGTGTGCGCGAAGCCAGGGGTTGAAAGGACGATATTCTCCGCCCGCTGGATGACCTCGCTGGTGCGCGCCAGAGAGGCGCCCGAGGGCAGGCTGAAGGAGAGGATGATATAGCCCTGATCCTGCTGCGGAATGAAGCCTTGAGGAACGGTCACGAACATGTGGCCGGCAAGGCCGATCAACCCTGCGTAAATGAGCAGCATGAGCGGCGTGACGCGGACAATCCCGCGCACAAGCGCGGCGTAGCCGTGCTCCAGTGCGGTGAAAACCCGGTTGAAGCCTGCGAAGAACCAATTTGTCAGGAACGACAGGTCGATGCGCGGCTTTTGCTCCTTTTGCTCGCGCGATTTGAGGACAATCGCGCAAAGAGCAGGGCTTAACGTCAGCGAATTGAAGGCGGAGAGGACGGTCGCCACGGCGATGGTGAGTGCGAACTGGCGGTAAAATTGCCCCACGATCCCTTGCAGGAAGGCGGTGGGAATGAAGACCGCGCAGAGCACCAAAGCGATGGAGATCAGCGCTACGCCCACCTCGTCCATGGTGGAGAAGGCAGCGTCCCTGGGGCTGAAGCCGTGCTCGATTTTGCGCTCCACGTTCTCGACAACGACGATTGCGTCGTCGACCACGATGCCGACCGCGAGCACGAGCCCGAACAGGGTCAGGTTGTTGATAGAAAACCCGAATAGGGACATCACGAAGAATGTCCCGATCAGCGAGACCGGTATGGCCACCACAGGGATGATGGTGGCGCGCCAGGTCTGAAGAAAGACAAGCACCACGATCACAACGAGCACGACGGCTTCGAAGATGGTCTTGATGAGCTCGTCGATGGAACGCTGAATGAACTCGGTCGGGTTGTAAACGATCCGGTATTCGATGCCCTTCGGGAAGCCCTTCGATAGCTCAGTCATGGTATCTTTGACCGCGTTCGCCACGGCAAGCGCATTGGCGCCCGGCGTCTGCGAGACAGCAAGAACGACTGCGGGCTTGCTATCGAGAAACCCGTTCGTCGTATAATCCAGCGCGCCAAGCTCGACGCGCGCCACATCTCTAAGTCTTGTGAACCGGCCGTCGGCGCCCGTCTTAATCACGATCTCCCCGAACTCCTCGGGCTTGACAAGCCGTCCGCGCAGCTGAAGGCTCGTTTGAAACGCCTGATCGTTCGGGACGGGCGGCTGGCCGAGAGCGCCGCCGGCAACCTGAATATTTTGCTCCTGAAGCGCGGCTATCACCTCGGTCGCGGTCATGCCGAGCGAGGAAATTCTGGCCGGATCGAGCCATGCCCGCATCGAATATTCGCGGACGCCGAACAGGTTCACATTGCCGACGCCTTTCACGCGGGCAAGCACGTCGCGGATCTGCAGGAGGGCATAGTTGGACAGATAGAGCTGGTCGTAGCTGTTGTCCGGCGAGATCATATGCACGACCATGAGGATGTCGGGCGTATTTTTCTTCACCACGACGCCGGTTTGCCTCACCTCTGCCGGAAGCCGCGGCGTCGCCACCGCGACGCGGTTCTGGACGAGCACCTGGGCCAGATCGAGGTTCGTGCCAAGCTCGAAGGTCACGGTGATCGCGACATTGCCATCCGCCGTCGATTGCGACGACATGTAGAGCATGTTCTCGACGCCGTTGATCTCCTGCTCGATCGGGGTTGCAACCGTGTCGGCCACAATCTGTGCGTTGGCACCTGGATAGGACGCCGTGACGGTCACGGTCGGCGGGGCGACATCAGGAAATTGCGCGACGGGCAAGCGCTCATAGGCGAGCCAGCCCACGATCACAATGAAAATCGCAATAACCGACGCGAAAATCGGCCGTTGAATGAATGTGTGGCTGAACTTCATTGCAGCGATGCCGCTTTTTGATTTTGGCCGATAACCGTTTTCTCGGGCTTGACCTTGATGCCTGTGCGTGCGCGCTGCACGCCATTCACGATGACGAGGTCGCTCCCAGTGACACCGCTGCGGATTACCCGGAGCCCGTCGATCACTGGGCCGAGCGTCACGGGCTTGGTGCCAACCGTTCCGTCATCGGAGACGGTAAATACGAAGCGGTTCGATTGATCGGTGGCAACCGCCATGTCGGGAAGCAAAATGGCCTTGTATTTCCCGCTGCCCGCAAGCCGGACCCGCGCGAAAAGGCCGGGCTGGAAAAGCTGGTTCGGGTTATCGAAGAGGGCTCGCACCCTGAGCGAGCCGGTATTTGGATCGATGCGATTGTCGATGAAGCTCATCTTCCCCTTGTAGGGAAACCCTTCGTCGCCTTGCAGCGCAAGCTCCACCGGGATTTCTGAGATGCGTGCGCTGTGCTGCATCATTACCGAGCCAAGCCGCTGATATTTCAGAAAGTCCGCCTCGCTGACATCGAAATAGAAGTAGATCGGATCGATGGAGACGATGGTGGTGAGCAGCGTTCCGCTGCCAGAGCCGCCGGTGAGGTAATTGCCTTCGCTGACGAGCTTGCGGCTAATCCGCCCCGTGACGGGCGAATGGATCTGGGTGAACTCCACATCGAGCTCGGACGAGCGCACGCTCGCCTCCGCCGAAAGCACATTCGCTTCTGCCGCGCGCACAGCCTGCGTCCGCTGGTCGAAGACCTGCTGCGAAATCGTCGCGTTGGCGACCAGCGGCTTAGCCCGCTCAAGGTCTCTTTGCGCAAATTCGAGCTGGACTTTCGCCCCTTGCAGCGTCGCGCGATCTTTGTCGAGAATGCGTTGGAACGGGCGCGGATCGATCACGAAGAGCAGGTCGCCCTTTTTTACAATCGCGCCGTCGGTGAACTTGACCTCGTCGAGAAAGCCCGAGATGCGGGCACGGACCTCGACGGTGTCCACAGCATCGAAGCGGCCGGTATATTCGTCCCACTCGGCGACCTCTTTTTCGAGCGGGTTCGCGACCGAAACGGCTGGAGGAGGAGGGCCGGCTGTTTGGGCCTCCTGCTTCGAAGTACAGGCTGCGAGGGCGAGCACCATAAGTCCCAAAACGGCTGCGGTTGCGCGGAATTTCGTATGAACTTGCATGCTGTGCTCTTGGTCCGGGGCCTGGTGACGGATAATGACAGAGATGTCCGCTGGATAACACTGCCGTGCCGCCAAAGCTCCGGCATGGATCATGATCTTGGAACCACGCCATACAGCAGGAACCGGCGGCGCGGCAACCGTTTCGTCCAATGCCGGGCGGGGGCGCTCTTTCTGGCCCCATCCCGGCGTACCGTCTTAGGCCGCTTTACAGCCTGCCAGCAACCGTTCAGATGGATTCGGTATCGGCACCCTCTTGCGCCTTTGCGGGCTCAATCGAGGCGGGGGCGAACTCAACCGGCTCTCTGGGCGAGCGATCGACCTTTAGGCTGAATATATCGAACCTATTATAGTAGCCCACGACGTCGTGAAGCTGCTTCGGCTCGACGCAACGCGAGACGTCGATATCGGCGTAGACGATCCCCTCGTTTTCGCAGAGCACCTCGCTAACGACTTCGCCCGCCGGATCGACCACCATCGAAACCGAACGGGGCGTCGCCTCGAAGGTTTCCAAGGCCGCGGCATCGAGCTTGGCGAGAGCATCCCGCATGGAAGCGTCGACAGCGCCCGACGCAACCACGTTGAAAGCCTTGGCCTCGAAGGCATGGCTAGCCGCGCGAATTTCGATCCCCCTGCGGATATTATAGCCGGAAGGCTCCTTCGCCGGACGGGTTGGCCCCATCGGCGGGTAGGTGGATAGATGCACCTGCTCGCCTTGCGCCATCAAAGTGAAGCGGGCGAGCGGGTTGGTGTTCTCGCCGCAAATGAGCATCCCTATGCGCCCGGCTTTCGTATTCACGACTCTAAGGCCGCGGCCATCGCCGTTCGCCCAGACGAGCTTCTCGTAGAAGGTCGGCACGAGCTTGCGGTGATGGTTGAGGATGGAGCCGTCCGGCCCGATGAGGATGTTGCTGTTCCAGAGGCAGCCCACGCTGGCCTCGGTCCCCTCGGTGAAGCCGAGCGAGACCAAAACCCCGTGCCGGCGCGCCGCCGCGCAAATCTGCGCGATCTCCGGGCTATCGAGCCTCACCGCTTCGCAGGCAAGCCGGTGGAAAAAATCGTGCGAAAGGATGGGGGCTTGCAGAAAGGCCCAGACGGGGTAGCCCGGCAGAAAAGATTCAGGAAAAACGATCAGCTCCGCACCGTTCCGGGCTGCCTCGGCGATCAGATGGCAGGCCTTGCCGGCAGTCTTCGCCGTGTCGAGAAAGACCGAGGCGGCGTGGCATGCCGCGGCTTTGAAGCGGGGGAAACTCCTGCTAGCCATGAGTTGCAACCTTTCGGATTCGAAAGCTTAAGGATTGCGGATTGGACGCTCAATTTCACGAATGCTGAAAAAGCGCTCACCGCGAAGGCGGACACTATGGAACTTGCCGGTTTCATTTACGCCGGATGGCTGTTCCCGGCACACAAAAATCTATCAGGCCGTTCCGCTTCGAAAAGACAGACCTTTTGCATCGGCGGACGGCCTGGAATATACATGCTATTTGGAATCGCGCTCCCATCTTTAAAGCCAAGCCTGCGGGGAGAGCCGGGGAGAAGGAGACAAACAGCGTGCCGGACGAGCCGAAACAACCGGAGCTGAAGGTCGCGCCTTTGGAGGCGAACACCAGTCTTAGGGCCCTCGCGTATGACGCTTTGAAGCGCGCGATCACGGAAATGGATATTTACGGCCAGATCGAGGATATCCGCCTCGACGAGCGCCAATTGTCCCAAAAGCTAGGCGTGAGCCGGACGCCGATCCGGGAGGCGCTGACGGTTCTCGAGCAAGAAGGCTTCGTCCGGGCGGTTCCGCGGCGCGGCATTTACGTGATGCGCAAGTCCAAGAAAGAGATCATCGAGATGATCGTGGTTTGGGCTGCGCTCGAAAGCATGGCAGCGCGGCTTGCGGCGAAGAATGCGACGGACGAGCAGCTTAAGGAGCTGTCGGCATTATTTCAGGAATTCAAGAACGAGCCGCTCTCCGATCATTTGAACGAGTATTCAGAGGCGAATATCAAGTTTCACCAGGCGATCATCAGGCTCAGCGGCTGCAGCTTGATCGCCGAGATGACACAGAACTTGTTCATCCACAGCCGGGCGATCCGCTCGGTTTCCCTTCGGCAGGATAACCGCGCCGCCCGGTCCATCAACGATCACATGCGGATCATCGCCGCGCTCGAGGCGCGCGACGCCGATCTCGCCGAGCGGCTCGTCCGCGAGCACACAATGGGGCTCGCGGCGCATGTCGAAAAGCACGGGGTGTTCGCCGAGTAGGCCCGTTCCGTTTCCGCCACCGGCGATAGCCGCTTCATTCAACCGGAATGGCGCTTGAGGCCGTCGAGGGCCCGCCCGCCGTTTACGATTGCCGTTAAAGTACATAGGTCCACCCATTTGGAAATCCGCCTCTCCTCAAGGCGCCAATTGTCGGCAAAAGCGCCTTGCGGAAGCGTTAAACGCCGCTAACGCGTTGATATAACGTGCGAACGTGTCGCGGCGTCTTCTTTTATAGAAAGCTGTAGCGGCATGCGGATACCGCCTACGGTTGCGATTTGCGGTTAATTCGCGCAACAATCTAACATTAACGGACTTTTTGGAGTCGCGATTCGCGGGCGAAAACGCGAAAAATCGCGCGCTTTGTGCAAAAACGCGATTTAATGCCGCCCGCGTTTACCATTCCGGGATTAATCAAGCCCCGGCGCTTCGAAAATAGCATAGCGGGCGGCAGAGGCGCGGGTAGGTAACTCAAGGCCGAGTCCGGACATTTGGGTTAGAGCCAACACCGTCTCTTGCCGAGGGAAAACCGGCCATAGCGTGAAAATATACTTGCTAATCCTTTGGAGACGGACAGGGGGGCGTATTCGGCTCATTGCACGGGGCCGCCTCTAACTCTGCAGGTTTGAAGGTGATTTTGGGCTTGCCAGGGGATCCTGCTGGAACCCTCTCCACGCTTGGAGGCACTGCACCGCCAGGAACACCCACCGGAGCCTGTTCCCTCTCCACGCTTGGAGGCACTGCACCGCCAGGAACACCCACCGGAGCCTGTTTGCTTGGGGGCGTCGAACCGCCAGGGCCCCCCATCGGGGCCTGTAGTGTTTTTGGGCTTTCCGTCCCCTCCTGTAGCGGCGCTGTCGCTGCACCACCTAGCATGCAAACATCAAAAAGTGTCAACAAAGTTCCAGTTAAAAGTAGACGCTTCATCGCAACCGCCATCCGTTTAAGCCACATTTGCAGGCAAATTACTCAACTAGCTGTGAATTTGCAAGGCAGACTTCAATTTATGACAGGGGCGCCGCCCCGCCTACGCAATCGCTAAGTCAGACTATGTGAACCGGTGACCTTAGAAGGTTAGGGAGTTACGCGCAGTGTTGAGGGCGGCTGAGCGCTGACAGGCTGGGTTTGGAGCCCGGCCAGCTGATAGAGAAGAATGAACATAATTCTGGTATTTTTGGACTCGTCGCCATTTGGAACGCAGTAGTGCCCCTTATCGTCTACCTGAGCGAAACAGTCGTCTCCTTCGCGCCGAATGTTATACAGAGGGTACTTGTCCACAATCACGGGTTTCGTCCCCGGCTTCTCTATATCATTGGTCCACGTGCCAAGGATTTGATATATCCCCCAGGTGGAACGCGTATATATTTCAATCCAAATCTCTTCGTCTTTGTCATAAACTAGGTACGTAGCGGCGTTTGGCGCCATTGGCTGCTGGTCCTTGGCGCATGGTTTTGGTTGGGTGCCGGGGGGCCCCGCAGTATAATTGTAAACGCAGGCGGTGTTGGTGCCCGCACCGGCCCCCCCAGAGGAGGCGGATGCCCTTGTCCATGTGTTTTTGTCATCGCAGAATGTTGCCTTGGTCTTGATGCTGGGTGCAGGAAGCTGTCCCGCCGGGTGGGCGTCCGCAGCCTGCGCGAGCTGACGCCAAGTCCGCTTTATTTGGGGTTTTTGGCGGTCAAGGGTGTAGGCGCGACTATCGAAGCACACTTGCGCTGCGGGCCTTATCTGCTTCTGTCCCGCGATAGATCCCCTCTCGGCGTTGAAGAGCAGCCCCTTGTAGGCGATTTTTTTGTAAGCCGCGAGGTCATAACCATCCTGACCTCTAGAAACAATATTTTGGCTGTAAAACTCACCGAGAATTCTGCCAGAACTATCTGCTATCCTAATTTTGTTGATCAGCAGAATGTAGAGAAGGTCGGAAGCATAAAGAGAATTTTGAACGAAGAATGCTATGGTTGCTGCGTCGAAGGGTGTCAGCAAAGCTGCATAGGTGGTTGGGTCGTCTGGAACATTGAAATTGAAATCGCTCGAGAAATTGTAGCTCTCGGTTGTTTGGCTATTAGTCGAGCGAAGGAACTCAAGCCCCGGGATTATGTGCGCGATGTTCCCTGCTGTACCCGTCGCAGGGGTTCCCCAAGTAAATCCGGGAACGCCAGGAAGCGAAAGCTGAACGGTATTATGTCCGACGATCGAATTAAGGCTCGCAAAATTCAGCGGCTCGTCATGGGCAGACCGCACGATATTTCTTAAAATCACCTGATTACGAAAGCGTGTTACGCTATCGTTCATGATGTCGGCACGGTGATCGACGGAGTCGGTGACAGCGCAGCCCTGCAGGGCGGCGCAGAATAGACCCGCACCCCAAAGGCTCCTCAAAAAACGCAACAGCACAAAATTACCCCCACCTAATGCCCCACATAGATAATCAAAAAATCTCTGCCAAGTCTATGAGGGGGCCGGTACCTGGCTAAATTCTCCCAAACTGTGGCAATCCGGCTCGAAGGTTCATCCACCGTCCATCCTCCGCTCGACGAAGTCGAGCGGCCATTGCCGCTTCGGCGACGCAGGCCTAGAGGTTCGGGCGAGCACAGCTGGGCATCAATGATCGCGGAAAGCGCCGGAATGCCAGGTAGAGCATCTGCCAGATCTGGTTCCGCGCGA
Organism: Rhodomicrobium sp.; assembly: GCA_052144215.1. Classification (GTDB taxonomy): domain Bacteria; phylum Pseudomonadota; class Alphaproteobacteria; order Rhizobiales; family Rhodomicrobiaceae; genus Rhodomicrobium. The sequence continues at coordinate 84,251 of JBKQQS010000073.1, read as the reverse complement.
ATTGTAGGCTGGCTTGAGCTAATCGACGGCGGTGGTTGATCTGCGGACATTGCTTGCACACCAGCGATTTCTGCTTGTTGAGGTTATGCGGTACTCGGTTCGAAAATCTTGAACATTTGCTCGCGACCCCAGGCGGAAGGACGGCAGTCGAGCCGGGGAGGCCGCAACGCATGAAGCCCGGCGCCTTGGGCACCGGGCAAGAAGTTCAGAGCGTTGGGGAGCCGGCGCCGTTAAGCGGCCGTGCGCGGTTTCTCCCCGATAGCGCCGGATCGCTCGATCTCCGCAATTTCCTCGCTGGAGAAGCCAAGCACATCGCGCAGGATTTCGCCCGTATGCTCTCCGAGCAAAGGTGAGCGCACGACCTCGGATGGGCTGTCCGACAGTTTGATCGGATTGCCGACCGAGAGATATTTGCCGCGCGTCGGATGATCGACCTCCACCACGGTGCCGGTCGCGCGCAGCGATCGGTCTTCCGCAAGCTCTTTCATCGACAGGATCGGTCCGCACGGAATGTCGTGCTCGTTGAGGATTGCCATGGCCTCGAACTTGGTCTTGGTCATGGTCCATTGCTCGATACGCGCAAACATCGCGTTGAGACGCGGCAGGCGCGCTTTCGGCGTGGCCCAATCCGGGTGCGTTTTCCAGCCCGGCTCGCCGATCACTTCGCACACGGCCTCCCAAACGGGTGCTTGCGTGATGAAGTAGATGTAAGCGTCCGGGTCCGTCTCCCAGCCCTTGCATTTGAGGATGCGGCCCGGCTGACCGCCACCCGAATCGTTGCCCGCGCGCGGCACCGCTTCCCCGAAGGGGATGCCTTCGCCATGCTGGCTGTATTCTTCGAGCGGCCCATGCGCGAGGCGCTGCTGATCGCGCAGCTTGACCCGGCAAAGATTGAGCACGCCATCCTGCATGGCGCAATCGACCTTTTGCCCGCGTCCCGTTCTCATGCGCTGGTAAAGTGCGGTGACGATACCGAGCGCGAGATGCAGGCCCGTTCCGCTATCGCCGATCTGCGCGGCTGTGACGAGCGGCGGCCCTTCGCGAAAGCCCGTGGTCGAGGCCGATCCGCCGGCGCACTGGGCAACGTTCTCATAAACCTTGCATTCTTCGTAGGGGCCGGGGCCGAAACCTTTGACCGATGCGACGATCATGCGCGGGTTCAGCTCCTGAATGCGCGCCCAGGTCAGCCCCATCCGGTCGAGCACGCCGGGGGCGAAATTCTCGACCAGCACGTCGCAGACTTTGACGAGCGCGTTAAGGACCTCGATCCCCTTCGGGTTCTTGGTGTCGAGCGTTATCGAGCGCTTATTGTGGTTCAGCATCGTGAAGTAGAGGCTGTCCACATTTGGAATATCGCGCAGCTGGCCGCGCGTGATGTCGCCGGCGCCCGGCCGCTCCACCTTGATCACATCGGCCCCGAGCCACGCCAAGAGCTGCGTGCAGGTCGGCCCTGACTGAACATGCGTAAAGTCGAGGATTCTCACCCCATCCAATGCTTTTGTCATTTCTTTTTCCCCAGACCTCAGCTCCGGCCGGCAGGTGAAAAGCGAGTGCTGGCGCTCTCACCCCAAAGCCCGTGGTATTATTTATACAGAGTTTGGATTTCGGTTCCAGATGCATACTCACTGGGCCGGGTCAGACATGAGTATCAGCCGGGCGCCCGGACCAGGCATGGCTCCTCTAGCCGTGCCCTTCTTTAGCACCCGGTTCACTTGATAGGCACCGACCTCGCTTGAAGGCTCTCGCGCAGCCCGGCTATGTCCTTTTCGAAGGCTGGAACCGTCTCCTCGCGCATCCGCTTGGTATCGTCCAAAATCGCCTGCGCCGCCGGCCCAGCTTTCCATTCGTGGCTCAATACGTCCTTCATGTTGTTGTCCATGCTGTCGTAATAGCGGCGCACCCCCGAAAGCAGCTCCGGCGCAAGCTGGAAGGTGATGGCCTGCTGCTTCATCGTCTCCCACACGAAGGTTTTCATCTTGAGCTCGTCCGGTGCAACGCCCGCATTCGACCAGCCGTTCTTGCCGGACCAGTACATGGTCCATGTATCGGAGGGGAGGAAATACTGGTCCGAGATCCGGTTGCGAAGGACCTTCTCGAAAGATTGGCTCCACTCATCGACCGAAGCGAGATTGTCCTTTACCTCGTCGAGAAGCGCGCGCCGCATATAGTAGCCGTCGCGCTCGCTGCGGGCGACCTCGAACTGAAGGGCCGTCGTGAAGCCCGCCTGGGCGGCGAGATAGACCCCGAGTATAGTCGAAGCCATGATGAAAAGGTTGGAAAGCCAAAACTCGGCATTGCCGCTTTCGCGGACCTTGAAGACGCGGAAGATACGCCGGGACATATTATCTCCGTGCAAAGATTGAGGGCACGCCCGTTTCGCGCGCCATTATGTCCGCTTGATGGTGCCCCACCCGAGCCTTGCCTATACCGCCTCCATCGCGCCGCTCTTCGCATTTTGAGCGCCGGCAGCTGCTTTGCTGTGCCGCAACGGCTTTAGGATGAAGAGCGCTGTCAAGGCTGCGATCAGGTTCATGAGCGTAGCCACCACGAACACCGAATGCCACGACCCCGTATAGTTTTTCAAAAGGCTGGCGAACGGCACGAAGAATGCCGCCGCGCCCTTCGCAGTGTAAAGGAGGCCCGCGTTCGTGGTCGCATATTTAGTGCCGAACGTGTCGGTGCAGGTGGACGGGAAGAGGCTGAAAATCTCGCCCCATGTGAAGAAGACGAGGCCGGCCATTAAAATGAACATATAGGGCGAGGTTCCGAGCGTCCCCATTCCCCAATAGGCCGCCGCTCCGACGGTGAATACGATGGCCATCGTGTTCTCCCGGCCGATGCGGTCCGACGTCCAGCCGAAGAACGGCCGCGCAAGTCCGTTCAGGATGTTGTCGATGACAAGTGCGGTGCTAAGCGTGGTCGCGGTGACCCAAAAGACCGTGACCTTCACATCGCCAAGCCCTAAGTCCTTCGCGATTGGAGCGATCTGGGCGGTGGCCATCAGTCCGCTCGCCGCAACCATGACGAACATGAAATAGAGAATCCAGAAAACCGGCGTCCGCACCATTTCCGAAGGCGTATATTCCTTCAGCGATTGCCATATGCGCGGACGCGGCGGAGGTGTCTCTCCGGTTTTGGGAGCCCTAAGAAGCTGCGAAAGAAGGAGCACGGCGCCTCCCTGGGCAAGACCCGCCCACAAAAAGGCCGCCTCATAACCCTGGTTGAGGATCGCGTGACGGATGGGGATGACAGTCAAAGCCGCGCCCGCGCCGAAGCCCGCAGCGGTAAGCCCTGCCGCAAGGCCGCGATGATCGGGGAACCATTTTAGAGCGTTACCGACACAGGTTCCGTACACGGCGCCCGCGCCTAGGCCCGAAATGGCGGCCGCTGCATAAAGCATCTCGATAGTGGACGCGATCGAGTTCATCCACCAGCCGGCCGCCACAAAGACCGCGCCGAAGGCGACCACGATCCGCGGCCCAAATTTATCGACGAACCAGCCCTCTATAGGCACAAGCCAAGTTTCGGTTGCAACGAAAACAGTAAATGCGAACTGAATTGCAGGAGTGCCCCAATGGTGCTTTTGGTCGATGGGGTCGACGAACAACGTCCATCCATATTGCAGGTTTGCAATCATGGACATACAAATTATACCTGCCAGTAATTGAAGCCAGCGGCCAGCTCGCGGTTTTGCACCGTCTTTGGGCATTAGGCATTTCCTCCTGAATTTGATGCAATTGAAACGATCTTTTGCTTAGGCCTAGCTCCCTTTGCTAAAATTCAATTACTGCTCGCGGCACATCGCCCAGCGTACCAAACACAGCTACCGGTTTGGGAGATGGACTTTTGGATGCACATGCGGACAAAATACTTCTGCCGGCCGGTAGCTGGCGCACTGTATGCCAAGAACATAGTGAAACAAGCGCCGGGACGTTGTCAATCTACTCAGGTGCAGCGTGCGGCCTTTCAGCCGTTGACAGTGAGGCCTGTCCTTTTCACAGTCGCTGCCAGCACCGCGAAAGGCTAAGCATAGAGAAAATCCGGTCACTCGGCGCGGGGGATGAATGGCACTCATCATTGTTGGCATCCTTATCGGCTTCGCCTTCGCTAGTGCTTCGCAAACCTGGCGCCAGCTTCCGCCCGGCCTTGCCTTCGCCGCTCGCGTCAAGGCACTTCTCCGCGAAAGCTGGAGGCGTGCGCGTCCCGCTTCCGCTGGGCCGCCGCCTCCCACCCTCACCCTCCCAGTTCCGGAGAGTTTGGAAGAGCCATTGGCGGTTAAGCTGAGGAAGCTCGAAACTGCATTTCTTCCCGTCGCCGAGAACGCCGCGCATCCGCGCGAGTTCCTGGATGAGCCATCGTTCCAGGAAGCGGCCGGTCTTTTACGCAGCGATACCGTTCCGCTAAAAACCGTCTTGCAATATGTGCTCGGAACCAATTGGGGCCTGTCCTGTGCCGGCCTTGCGGCACTCGCTGAGCGTCCCGACCGGGCGGACGCGCGCCAGCAAGTGCTATCCGGTTTCGACCGGCTCACTCCTTGGGCCTGGCACTACGCGCTGGCCTATTTCCTGACCCTGAACCCGCGGCCCGCGCCCGGCGCTCCGTTTGCGAGCGCTAAGGAGTGGTGGCGCGATAATCCGGCAGCGGCGATGGCCGCTCAGGAGTATTTCGACGAGTCTGAGCTTTTTGGAGACGCGCCCACGTTCGGCGGCGCGCTCGATGCCGTTCCGCCGGCAAACTATCCGCTCATTCGCGGCTTTCTCGAACGCCTGCACCACTCTTGCGCGAGCGCTCTCATCCGGGAGATCGATACAAGGCAACGCGCTGTCATCGACCGGGCCTTCCTCTCCTCATTCGGCCGCTTTTGGACCGGCGGCGAACGGCTCGATTACTTAATTGAGCCCTCCTCCTGGAGCGATATGCTGCGAAATGCGAGCACATCGGTTACAGGTCAGCCGGTCCGGTCTTTGCTCGCGGCTGGCGAGCCGCGGATCGGCAAAACGTCTTTCCTGCGGCTGCTCGGCAAGCGCCTCGAAGCGCAAGGGTGGGCCGTATTCGAGGCCGGCGGCGCCGAACTCATGGCGGGACAGCAATATTTCGGCCAGCTCGAAGGCCGGATACAAAAGGCCGTCGAAGAGCTCTCATCGGCGAAGAAACTGATTTGGTATATTCCCGATATCCTGCAATTCGCGCTCAGCGGCACGCATCAAGGCCAAGCGGCGAGCATTTTGGAGCAAATCCTTCCCGCCATCTCCTCCGGCCGCCTCATCATCTGGACCGAAGCGTCCTCCGCCGGAGCCGCGCGCCTCTTACGCATGCGCCCGCAGCTTCGCAATATTTTCGAGGTGATCCGCTTTGAGCCGCTTTCCACGGAGGAGACGCTGTCCATCGCCCATACCATCGCCAAGCGGGGCTTGAGCGAGGCCGGCCTGAAGGTCGCCCCCCAATGCGCCGAGACCGCCTTAAGCGCTGCCCGGCAATATTTAAGCGGGACAAGCCTGCCCGGCTCTGTGCTCGATCTCTTAAAATCGGCGATCGCCCGCGCCCTCAAAGACAGGAGCGGCGCCGTTACCCCTCACAGCGTGATCATGAGCCTCTCGCAGGCGACCGGCGTTCCCGCCGCGATCCTCGACAGCAAGGAGCGCGCCGACCTTGCCGCGATCCGCAAATTTTTTGCCGCGCGCGTCATCGGCCAGGAGGAGGCCGTGTCCACCATCGTCGACCGCATCGCTATGTTGAAGGCCGGCCTGAACGATCCGGGCAAGCCCATCGGCGTGTTTCTCTTCGCCGGGCCGACAGGAACTGGCAAGACCGAGCTGGCAAAGACGCTGGCGGAATTTCTCTTCGGATCGGCGGACCGGCTCATCCGCCTGGATATGAGCGAGTATCAAGCTCATGATTCGACGTGGAAAATTCTGGGTACTGCGGATCCTGCAACCCAGGTCGAGTCGCTTATCGGCAAGGTTCGCAAGCAGCCTTTCTCGGTAGTGCTGCTCGACGAGTTCGAAAAAGCGCACGCCAATGTGTGGGACCTTTTTCTGCAAGTTTTCGACGACGCGCGGCTAACCGATGCCGCGGGGCAGGAGGCCGATTTCCGCCACTGCATCATCATCCTCACCACGAATTTGGGCGCAACGGCTCATCGAGGCGCCGATCTCGGATTCCTGCCGGCGGCAAGCGGCTTTTCCAACGATCAGATCGTGCGTGCGGTCAGCCAAACCTTCCGCCCCGAATTTCAGAACCGGCTCGACAAGGTCATCGTGTTTCAGCCGCTGACGCGCGAGCTCATGCGCAGCATTCTGAAAAAAGAGCTGGGGCGCGTGCTGGAAAGACGCGGCTTCAAGGATCGCGAATGGGCAGTGGAATGGGAGGCCTCGGCGCTCGAATTCCTTTTGGAGAAGGGCTTCTCGCCGGAAATGGGCGCGAGGCCCCTGAAGCGCGCCATCGATCAATATGTGATCGCACCCTTGGCTGCAACCATTGTCGAGCGGCGCTTTCCGGAGGGCGATCAATTTCTCTTCATCCGCAGCGACGGCAAGGCCGTCCAGGCGGAGTTCGTCGACCCCGATGACGACGGCGAGACCTCAGAACCGGCTTCGCCTTCGGCCCCAGGCGAGCGCATATCGCTGCCCGCCATGATCCTTGCGCCTAGCGGCACGGCAGCGGAGGTGCAGTCGCTGGAGGAGGCATATGAAGCGATCCGCAGTATGCTCGAGTCGGAGACTTGGGAGGCGCTGAAATCGCAGGCCTCGGAGAAGATGCAAGGTGAGGACTTCTGGACCGCGCCGGGGCGCTATGAGGTACTCGCGCGCATCGCGCTCATGGACCGGGTTCGGGCCGCCGCAAGCACGGCTGAGGCGTTCCGCGCGCGCCTCCTCAAAGCGCCGGCACGTGGCGGCAAATCCTCGAAGGAGCTGATCGCGCGCCTTGCCCTGCAGCTGCACCTGATCGGCGAAGGCATCAAGGATGCGCTCGAAAGTGCACCGGTCGAGGCAGCGCTGACCGTCGAATCCGCCCTCGATGGCGGTGCGGAAAGCCCCGATGCGCTGGATTGGCGCGGGCAATTGCTCGACATGTATCGCGGCTGGGCTGCTGCCCGGAACATGCAGCTTTCGGAGATCCCAGGGCGCGCCAAGGAGGCGCCCATTCTTCTCATTAGCGGCTTCGGGGCGCATCGCGGCCTTCTCCAGGAGAGCGGCCTGCACGTTCTGGAAACGTCCGGCGAAAGCAAGAATGTCGAGCGGGTCACAGCTCGCGTCCGCGTCGCAGCCGCTCCGCTGGGCGAGCTGCCGCAGCACAAGCTGCGCCAGGCGTTAGCAAACGCTCTCTCTCAATCCGGCGCCTCCAGCACGCTGGTCCGCCGCTACCGCAACGGCGCCTCTCCGCTCGTCCGCGACATGACTGCCGGATGGCGCAGCGGCCGGCTGGACGCGGTGCTCCGTGGCGATTTCGACCTCGTTGGCTCAATTCAGCGTTGAAACCGGGTCCGCAACGGGCCGCCTCTCCTCAAAGACACATGGCGATGCTCGCCATTGAGGCAGAAGGTTGGTCGAAAAATAGGCAAGCCGCCAGCCGGTATCGGGCCGTGCTAAACAGCGGCTTACGCAGCCCGCAAAGAATGCTTCCCGCCGCTTTGCGCCGTCCGGAAAATTGTGCCGCCATGCTCGTCGGTGCCGTCCTGCTTTAGGACGCCTTCGTCGAGAAGCTCGTGGAACATATAAGTCGGCATCTGATTGATTCTGTAGGGATAATTATGGATTTCCGCCGGACGGCCATCTTCCCTCATGATGGTGATATCGTCCCGGTTCCAATCGTTCTTCTTCTGCAAGGCGTAGTAGTCCCCGCTCGCCAGCAATGCCTTGAATTCTTCTTTCGTCTTTCTCATTGGACACCTCGATTGGTTCGCCGCCCACTATGCTGCTTTGCAACAAAGCTGCAGCAAAACCCATGCCGGGCGACGTAATAATGCTGTAAGGAAAGGCCCACGCATCCGGCAGCGCTAATGGCCTCACTCTTTTCGCTTTCCCGCGATTGTCATCCCGGACTGTGCAGCACGAAGTGGAGCGCCGCGCACGCGACGGCGCGGAAGCATTCAGCCGGAGGGGAAGCATTTGTCATGATTTGCCCGGCGCAGACGGGGGCGCGGGAAAAAGCTCATGCCAGCGGCCCGCCACGCGGCGCTCGATATCGGCGCTCATGCTCATTGTCTCGCCCCACTGCCGCGCGGTTTCGCTGCCGATTTTCTTCGTCGCGTCGATGCCGAGCTTGCCGCCGAGCCCCGTCAGCGGCGAAGCGAAATCCAGATGGTCGATGGGCGTGCGGTCCACGGTCATCAGATCGCGCGACGGGTCCATCCGGGTCGCAACCGCCCACATGACGTCGCGCCAGGAACGGATATCTATATCCGCGTCCACCGCGATCACGATCTTGGTCATGGTGAATTGCGGCAAAAGCGACCAGAAGCCCATCATGGCGCGCCGCGCCTGTCCGGGATAGCGTTTGTCTATCGCAAGCACGGCGATGCGGTAGGAGCAGGCCTCCGGCGGCAGCCAAATATCGAGGATTTCGGGAAGCTGCTGCTTTAGGAGCGGCTTGAAGATGTCGAGCATGGCATCGGCGATGACCGAGGGTTCGTCGGGGGCGCGGCCCGTGAACGTGGTCAGATAAACGCCCGGCTCGCGGATGCGCATATGCTGGAGGCGGAAAACCGGGAAGGGCTCGGGTGGATTGTAATAGCCGGTATGATCGCCGAACGGGCCCTCAAGCGCGGTTCCGGCCGGCGAGACGGTGCCTTCGAGGACGATCTCGGCGCTGGCCGGTACGTGGAGCGGGATCGTCCGGCAGGGCGTAAGCTCTGGGCGCCTTCCCCCGAGAATCCCGGCAAGCGCTAGCTCGCTTACGCCTTCCGGCGCTGGCATAACCGCGGCGAGGATCGTGGCAGGGTCTGCACCGATCACGACTGCCACGGGCATGTCGAGCCCGCGCGAGGCCCACAGCCTGTGGTGTTGAGCGCCACCGCGCATCGGCAGCCAGCGCACTATCGCGGCATCCTTGCCGAGAACCTGCATCCGGTAGATGCCAAGATTGTAGGCGGAAGCATTGTCGTCGCCGGGAGGCCTTGTAATGACGATGGGCCAAGTGATGAGCGGCCCGGCGTCGCCTGGCCAGCATGTTTGCACTGGCAGCTGGGACAGATCGGCCGGAACGTCCGCCCACGCCTTCGGTTCGGAGACTATTTTCGCACGCGATTGCAGCGCTGCGCGCGCAGCGGGGAAAAGCCGGCCGGCCTCGGCGATGGACTTCGGCGGCTGAGGCGAACGCATCCACGCCATGAATGCGCCGAGCCGCTCCAACTCCGCCGGAGTTGTGCCAAGGCCCGCGGCCACGCGCTCGCGCGTCCCGAACAGATTGGCGATCACCGGCAAACCGGAGGGTTTTCCGCCCGCGATGGGCTGCTCGAAGCGCAGCACCGGGCCGCCGTTTGCGATGACCCGCCGGTGCACCTCGGTGATTTCAAGGTTCATATCCACGGGCGCAGCGATGCTGTGGACGCCGCCCACGCCATCGAGGTAGCCGAGAAACGACTTCAGGTCCGGGAAGGGAGGCAGGCTGCGCCGGTACATTGAAAAGGGGCCCCGCGTTTACCGGTGGTCGTACGGTGATGCCGCTTTAGCGCGCGGCCGCTCGTTTTGACAGCTTTGAAACTGGCCAAGCCCCGCGTGCTTTTGGCGCAGGGAGAAGCGGCGGCCCAAGCAGAGCCGCCGCGATACCGGCGCAGCCCCGGCTCGCCGCGTCAATGGCCGTTCGCTTTGGCCACCACAGCCGGCTTATCTGCGGGCGCCGCCTCAGGCGCGGCTTCCGCGCGTTGCAGCGTATTTTTTTCCACCGGAGCCGGAGGCTTGCCGTGAAGTAAATCTATGGCAGCCTTGAGCTGGTTGTCCTTGTCCTTTTCCTTCGGAACGTACGAGATGCTTCCAGCTGCCTCGGGAGCGCTGCCGTTCTTGAGATGCCCAGGCAATTGAGCCTCGGCTTCGAGGGGGGCCGACGAGAGCTGAAGCTTGAGTTCGGCCGGCAGCTCCGGCTCGACAACGTAATCCGGCTCGATGCCCGTCGCTTGGATCGAGCGGCCGGAGGGCGTGAAATACCGCGCCGTCGTGAGCCGGAGCGCGCCGTTATCGCCGAGCGGAATCAATGTCTGCACGGAGCCCTTTCCGAACGAGCGCGTGCCAACGAGTTGCGCCCGTTTGTGGTCCTGCAGCGCCCCTGCCACAATTTCTGAAGCAGAAGCCGAACCGCCATTGATCAGCAAAACAATCGGCTTGCCGCCGGTAATGTCGCCCGGTTTTGCGGCCGCGCGCTCGATGTCGCTTTCTTTGCGGCCCTTCGTGATAACGATCACGCCGCGATCGAGAAAGGCGTCTGAAACGGCAATAGCCTGATCGAGCAATCCGCCCGGATTGTTGCGAAGATCGATGACATAGCCAACGAGCGAAGGCCCTACCGTTTTCTGGATGTCCTCAACGGCCTGCTGCAGATATTCGGTGGTGTGCTCGTTCTCGAAGCTTTTGATCTTGATCCAGCCAACATCGCCTTCGACGCTGTATTTGACGGGATTGATGCGGATGATATCGCGGACGATCTTAATGCCGATCGGCTTGGCCGCCCCTTTGCGGTCGATGGTAAGCGTGATCGGCGAGCCAGCCGGACCGCGCATCCGGTCGACTGCCTGATCCATGCTCAAGCCCTTGATCGGCTGGCCGTCGAGCTCGGTGATGGCATCGCCCGCAAGCACGCCCGCCCGCTCGGCCGGCATGTTGTCGATGGGGGCGATCACTTTGAGCACGCCGTTCTCCATCGTGACGTCGATGCCAAGACCGCCAAACTCGCCGTGCGTCTCGACCTGTTCTTCCTGGAACTCTTTCGGGCTCATATAGCTCGAATGCGGATCGAGCTTCATCAGCATGCCGTTGATAGCTTGCTGGATGAGCTTCTTGTCGTCCGGCTTCTCGACATACTCCTCGCGCACATGCTGCAGAACTTCACCGAAAAGCTCGAGGTCTTTGTAGACTTGCGCGTTTGCCGCTGCGGCGCTGTCCTGGAGTTGAGACGGCGATAGGAAAACTCCGCTGGCGCTGGCTGCGACAATGAGAAAAGCGCCAAGCGCAAGTCGACGTATGCGCATTACTTTCTAACCTTCCGATTTTTTCAGCGTGTGCCAGGCTTTTTCAGCTTACCGTGCCGGCATTGCAAGGGAAAGCAGGAATCTCCCCGTACAAATTCCAAAGCCTTCTTTCACCATAGGCAAGAATGGGGCCAAACGGCGGCTGGTATAGGGGCGGGACAGGAAATGGCGCGCGCGGCCGCTACCGCGGCGAAATCAGTGCGGCACTACGAGCTGCTGGTCGGGATAAATCAGGTTCGGATCCTTAATCTGCGCTTTATTCGCGCCGGCGATCTCGCCATATCGTATGCCCTTGCCGTACAAGCGATGGGCAATGGCCCAAAGCGTATCGCCCCGCTTTACCGACGCGACCTTGACGGACTTCGGCTTGGCTCCGGTTCCGGTTTCCGGAGGCACAGATGGGGCGAGCTGAGCGGCTGCGGGCACTTGCGCCGCTGGCTTGCTTTGACTCTTGGCGTGCGGAGCGACCGTCAGAGCGGCACTATGCTTTCCCGGCACGCTTGCTTGAGTTTTCGGGTCCAGAGCCAAAAGCGACAAGGTATAGCTGCCGGCGGCTAGCGGCTGCTCTAGCTGCAAAACCCACTCGCCATGCTCGTCCGCTTTGGCTTCTCCGAGCGTTTGTTCGCCATTCTCAAGCAGAACCGTTGCACCGGGTTGTGCTTTTCCAGCCGCGACAAGCAGCCCGGATTCGTCTGCCGAAACCGCATCGAAGCTTGGCGCCAGAACGGCCAGCTCTGGCGCTTGCGTGACTTTTGGCGCCGGCGGCAACGTAACGGGCTTCTGCGTCCAATCGATGTTTTCGTAGCCAAGGTAAATTGCGCCAGAGCATAAAGTCAGTACCAGCACAAAGCCAACCCTGAGGTAGCGCCTATTGCGTACCTTTAGAGTATTAGCTTGTTCGCTCGGCATAGGCGTGCCCCCTTTGACTGGGAGAGGGGGTGGTCGAAGAGGGCCGTGCTCTCCCTGTGGGAAAAAAGTATTGACGCGAAGTTAGCACGAACGCGATTAAATGTCTTTTAGGATAAATCGGAAGTTTGTAGCAGAGTAAACTTATATCAGCCCGCCGGTAACGTAGGCAGGTTCCGGGCTTCGTCGCGGAAGCGAACCCCAGCTCCGCTGGCGCCTGTTCCGATGAACTCGACCCCGCCGCCTTCGGGCGCTTGCCGGATAGCGGGGAACATCCACCCGGTGCAAGCGCTTCGCGAGTACCGGAAGAAGACCGGGATCGCGGCGAAGCTCGTGGTGTTGGGCCTGGTGTCGAACGGGTTCTCGATTGCGGACCCGGACGACGGCGGAATGCTGGATGTCGTCGGCTTCGACGCCGCCGCGCCCGCCGTGATCGCGGATTTCATCCGCGGTTAATGTGCAAGTGAGGTTCCGGGAGGTGCGCATGCGCCTTCCGGGGTTGCAAACATGATCAAGCGCTCCAAAATTGTAGTCGCGCGTCACGCAATAGTAGCCACTTGCTAAGGCCTGCGAACCCTATTCATAGTTTGAGCCTCGAAAACACTGATTCGATCATGTCTGACTTCTATTCTAATATAGAATCTCATAATAAAGGGGCCTGGGTCGTTCACCATGGCCGCAAAGTCACTGCCACCACAAGCGGCTCCGCCGAATTTCCAGCCTTGGATACCGCGAGCAAAGCAGCATCTCTTTTGTCTCAGTTCGCGGCGGCAGAAGAAACTACGCTGAGAGCTCCAAGCGTTGAGGCGTTCGCGAAAGCAGCTGGACTGTCTCGATTAGAGCTACCAGCGCTTCTTGCGGTGCTGAAGCAACGCCGACTGATTGACGTCGGGCCTGCACACGACGTGGCAGTTTTGGGCATCACTACCAGAGCGACAGTACAGCACGCGGCAGAAATCTTTGAGGACCAGGAGCCCACGAATGAGGAACGCGCCGCGATTGCGCTTGCCGAAGTTACAAGCTCCGCGCCTCAGCCCAGCAGCGAAATCAACGAGTTTATATCCGACGAGTTTTTTCTGCCGAAAAAGAATGCCGCCGACCTAGTAACGAGGGCCGAGCAGATTGGCTTTATCGACGCAGAAGGTCAAGGAAGCGAGAAGCTATTTTTCAATGGAAACATTTTTAGACGCGACAATCTTATCAAAACGAAAAGGGTGCTCGACTCTCTTTCGACAAACGAACAGCGGAACGCGGCGGAGGTTGATGCGCGCTTGGCTAATAGCGGTTGCCTTTCGGTTGACGATGTCGAGAAGGTACTAGGGCGAGAGCTATTCGACAAATTGAGGGCCGCCGGCGTGTACGATATCAATCACGTCGCGAACTCCTCGGGGGAGTTTGTTTTCGTGACAAGACCCGCTGCCTTCCACAAGTTCAATGACCCGTTAGTTGATGACGCTTTTGACTTGGCGAAGGCGTTTGTCGCCGCACTTTTCTATGGCATGACCCAGAGCCGGTCCGCCCGCGGTAAGATTCAAATGATAGCGGCATTGCTCAGGAAACTGATTGCGGGTGGAGAAGTGGGACCTGCTACCGCTATAGGAGAAGACTATCGCGTGCTCGAAACAAAGGGAGTTATTAGCGTCAAACCGGCGAAGCCATATGGCTACGTGATGAGGCTTCGAAAGAAGGACGTCGGGGAAATGGCGCTAAAGGTTTTGACCACTGGGGAAGTTGCGCAGGACAGTGCGTTGGATCGTCCGCTACCAGGCAGCATGACAGGATATAAAGGCCCGGAGGAGACGCGCTCTGATTTTCGTCGCCGCAAGCAGTTGCCCGAAAGCAAACGCATGACCCACGACATTCTAGAAGTCCTGCGAACTAAAGGTACCCTTCGATGAGTTCGGATCGTCCGGGTGGCAAAGGCTTCGACTTAGAAGAAGCACTTAAGATCTATTTCTCCAACGCGGGCTATTTCGCCGTCCGTGGTATTCCGTATCGTCTCGAAGATGAAGATGTGACGGATGTTGATTTGTGGCTATATGAGCGTCCCGCTGCGTTGACGCGGAGGCGTTTGATTGTCGATGCCAAGAATAGAAAGTCTCCAAAGGCGTTGGAACGCATCATATGGACAAAGGGGCTGCAAGCAGCTCTTGGGGTCGATGGAGCAATAGTGGCGACTACCGATAAGCGCCCGAGCAGCAGACGGTTGTCGAAAGCGCTGAACATCACCATCCTGGATGGTGACGCTGTTTCAAAGCTAATGCGTAGCGAACAGCTGCAAGGCACGGGCCAGCTCAAGTCTGACGACCTTAACGCTGCCGTAAGGCGAATTGACGAAGGTCGGCGCTCCGGTGACTTACGACAACAGCTATATCAAGCGCGCGCGTCGCTAATTACGGGAATGGGAGTTCAGTCAACTAACACAAATCTGGCAGCAAGTGGGTACTTTGCTGAGCAAGCCATCTTGGCCCAGCCTCGCTCGGAACAGGCTCAGATTGCAGTTCGGCTGTTCTACTTAACTTCTGCATTTGCAGCGATAAGCCTAGATTTTGTGTTGGCCGATCAGGCTTTCCGTTCAGCGGAGGAAAGAAAACGATCCATAATTGAAAGCATCAGGTTTGGCTCGTCCGATACACTTGACACTATTTCTACTGTACGCGTCGCCATTGGCCTTGTTCGCAAATATGTTGAAAATGGGGGGCCAGCTGCTAAGCAACTGGAGTATGGTTTCTTTCGTGAGGCCGAGCAAATCCGCGCTGAGGTAATTTCGGACTACGTGACTAGAATTTCCGCCTCTGACTCTCTTTTCAATGTTGCGCGCGAACTTGAACGGTCGTCCCTAAGTATAAACCTCCCCTCCTATGATCAATTAAGCGTTGAAGCTAAGTCTCTGCTGGGCACGTTTTTAGACTTCAATGGCGTTTCGCGGGAGAAAGTCGCGAATGCTTGGCTAGAGACCGCCAGCTCGGGTCAGGGTGGCAATTCTTTTCGGGAAACCAGTGAGGTCGGCCCGTTGTTTGAAGGCAGCCCACTCGACCCGCAATAAGGAGCTTAATCATTTATTCATCGCGGGTTCCGAGCGCCAACTAAGGTTTATTCCGCCAACTCCGCCACCAGCCGGTCCGCGTGGTACACCTTCGCCAGCCCCTCGCGCAGCGCGCCCACATTCACCGCGACGGCCCGGTTAACCGCCGGATCGAAGCCGAAATCGCCGCCGAGCGATTGAATGTTGCCGTCGAAGATCAGGCCCACGATCTCGCCCGCCGCGTTAATCACGGGCGAGCCTGAATTGCCGCCGATAATGTCGTTGTCCGTCACGAAGTTCATCGGCTGCTCCATATTCAGCGAGCCTCGCGCCGATGCCCACGTCTCCGGCAGCTTGAAAGGCGGCGCGCCCGTTGCCCGCTCGAACAGCCCCGCAATCCGCGTGATCGGCGCAATCTCCTTGCCGTCCTGCATATAGCCCCGCACCGTGCCGTAGGAAATGCGCAAGGTGAAGGTCGCGTCGGGATAGATCGACGTGCCGTAAATCTTAAAGCGCGCGCGGGCGATCGCGGTATGCGCGCGCTCCAGCGGCGCGGCCGTGTTGTCCTCGTAATCCTTGCGGATCGCGCGGAAATCCGGGTCCACGAGCCGCGCAAACGCGATCATGGGATCGGCCGAGGCCTCGACGGCCGGCCCGCCGCCTTCGAGCAATTGCCTGCGCAGCCCCGCATCGCGCAGCTTCGTGCCATCGATCAGCTCTTCCGCAAGCTCAGCCGGCGATTTCGAACCCAGCGCCTTTTTAACGAACGCATCGTCCGGCCCCAGCGCTTCGCGCAGCTTGGTCAGCGAGAAGGCCAGCGTCAGCTTCTCAAGCGCGGGGTAAATAGGCTCATCGGCGACGAGCGATTGCCGCAAAATCGGGAAATTCGCATCCGTATATTCCGGCAGCCTCTTTGCGTCCGGCTTGGCTTTCTCCTCCGGGTAGCGAACCAGCGCCAGCGCATCGCTAAAGAGCCGCGAGTTGAACCCGGCCCGCCCTTCCAAGAAGGTGTAGCGGTTGCTTTTTGGCCGCCAGGCTGCAAGCGTTGTGCGGATTGTATCCCAGGCGGCCCCAGCATCGGCTTTAAGGGCCGGATCGGCATCCACCTTCTCACGAATCTCGCTTTCGGCCTTGGCCTTTGCTGCTATGATCGCCGGATCGACAAGCGCCTCGAATTGCCCCTTCCGCGCTTTCAGCGAATTCTCAACGCCAAACAGCAGTCCGGTTGCGATGCGCGCCTCCTCGGGGCCTTTCGTCGAGAATTCCGTGAGCTGGCCCCGAAGCTCGGAGAGGCGGAAAAGCGAGCGCGGCATGCTGACATCGCGGCCGTATTCCAGCTCGGCGACGGTATCGAGGCGCTGCGTGGAGCCGGGGTGCCCAACCGTGAAGGTGAGATCGCCGGGCTTCGCATCCGCCGCGGCGTAGCGGAAATAATTCGCAGCCGTATCGAGCGGCTTGCCGTTCTCATAGACGCGCAAATAGCTCACATCGTAGTCGAAGCGGGGAAACTCGAAATTGTCGGGATCGCCGCCGAAAAACGCGATTGATTGCTCAGGCGCGAAGACGAGGCGCACATCCTGATAGCGCCGGTATTTGTAAAGATTGTAGACGCCGCCATTGTAAAGCTCGACGGTATCGCAGCGTAAGCCCGCATCGCCGCCCGTGCATTCCGCCGCGATGGCCGCTTCGATGGCGCGTTTGGCTTCGGCGAAGCCGGCTCCCTCTTTGCCGGCGAGCGCCGCGTGCACACGGGCCGTTACGTCGGAAATCTCAGTAAGCTGATTGACCTCAAGAGCCGGGCATTCGGTTTCGTCCTTCTCCTCCTTCGCATAAAATCCGTCTGCGACGAGGTTCTTTCCGGCCCGCGAAAGCTGCTCGATGCAATGCTCGGCGCAATGATGGTTCGTCTGCACGAGCCCGCGTCCCGAGACAAAACCGGCCGAGCAGCCTTGCGCCAGCCGCACCGCGGAGAGGCGCGCATGGTCGAGCCAGGCTTGGCTGGGCTTGAAGCCGTAAAGCTTCTCGACTTGGGCCGCGGGGAAATCGTTGAGCAGCCACATGCCTTCATCGGCCCTGGCCGCAGCGGCGCAGAGAAGCGCGCAGAAAAAAGAGCAAGCGAACCGCAAAGCCATGCCCGAACTCCTCAATGAATGCGGCCTCAATGCTGCAACGTCTTACGCAACGGCCTATTCAACGCCACGATGGCAAGGCCGGCAAGGGCCGCCACGCCAGCGATCATGACGAAGAATGCCGGCTTTTCCATGCTGCTCCAAAACGAGCCGAGCCAGCCGGCCATGAAGTTGCCCACAAAGCTCGTTGCGAGCCAGGCCCCCATCATGAGCGAGAGCACGCGCGCCGGGGCGACTTTGGAAACGAGCGAGAGCCCCACCGGCGAGAGGTAAAGCTCCCCGGCGGTGATAATCACGAAATAGGCGAGCAGCCACAGCCAGCTCGCTTTCGCATTTGCGCTCACGTGCAGCGCGGCATAGGCCATCACCAGGTTGGCGAGCATGACGCCGAAGCAGCCGATCGCCATTTTGATGACAGAGGGCGGCTCACGGCCCGCGCGAGCCTGCCGCGCCCATAGGCCGACGATGAACGGCGTAAAGGCGAAGATCATGAACGGGTTGAAGGCCTGAAACCACGTCACCGGGATTTCGCCGCGCCAGAACAAGAGGTTGACGCTGCGGTCGGTGAAGCCGTCGGCCCAGAGCGCAATCGTGTTTCCCTGCTGCTCGTAGGTCGCCCAGAAGAGCGTGTTCGGAAGGAAAAGGACGAGAAGCGCGGCGATCGCGCTCCAATCGCCGCTGGTCAGCGGGTCGTGCTCGTGATGGGCGGCTTTGGCCTTCTGCAACTCGTCCGGCGGCAGCTCGCGAAGCCCCCGCGAATAGATCGCAAGCCCCGTCAGCATGCCGATGCCCGCCGCAGCGAACCCGTAATGCCAGCCCAATTCCTCGCCGAGCGTTCCGCAAACCAAAGGCGAAAAAAAAGCGCCGATATTTATGCCGACGTAGAAAATGGAAAAGGCGCTGTCGCGGCGGGTGTCTCCGGGCGCGTAAAGCTCACCGACTTGAGTGGAGATGTTTGGCTTGAACGCCCCATTGCCCAAAATCAGCGTCAAGAGCGCGAACAGAAGCAGCGGCTCGAACGCCATCATGAAGTGGCCGATGGCCATCAAGACTGCGCCGATGATGACGGTGCGGCGCTGGCCGAGCACGCGATCTGCGATGAGGCCGCCGGCAATCGGCGTCAAATAAACCAACGCGGTATAAAGCCCGTAAATTTGCGAAGCCAAGGGCTGGGTTTCGAGCGGGCCGAACACGGACTCAAGGCCGCCCTTCAGCGAGCCAAGGCCGATGACGTTCTCCGCATGCCCAGGCAAAAGCAAGTATTTCACGAGATAGAGAACGAGCAGCGCACGCATCCCATAATAGGAGAAGCGCTCCCACATCTCGGTGGCGAACAGAAAGGCCAACCCCCTCGGATGGCCGAAAAGTTCTTTGGGCGCGGTTTGAGTTTTCGCGGCCGCAGCAGCCATGCCTCGCTCCATGTTCTGTCCCCTTCAAGCAAGAAAGAGGAAACCTGCCGGTTGGCAATGGGACAAGGGCGATTCCGGATATAATGAGGCGGTTGGGTGACAGCTGCATCCAACCTTTTATGTTAGGCGAAAGATCGGGGCATATGCATAAAAGTTTGGCGCTGACTTGCAGCGAAGCCTTGGGTTCCCGGCTCGTCAAGCGGCTCAGGACGTGTCGCCTGGAACGGCCGCAGCCTTGAAGTCTCGCAAGGGCTTCCTCGAGGAAGTGCTCAGAGAGCACTCGAAGGTTAGGGAGCGGGGTCTGCGCAGCTTCTACGAGGCCAAAGAACACAAATAGGCGCTGAGAGCGTTGGCTTTGCTTCGCGGCGCTAAAGCACTGGGTAAGCGATCCGCGATTTCGGCGTGGCGTGCACAGATTGGCCGAGCGTGAGCGGTACAAAGCGCCCCGTCTCGGCGTCGAAGGTATGCATCGAACCGCTCTCTACATTGTACACCCAACCATAAAGCCTAAGCCGGTCCGTCGCCAGCTTAGCCGCGACGATGGGATGGGTTTGCAAATTGCGGATCTGGCACAGCACATTCTCATGAACGAGTGCGTGGAGGCGGGCTTGCTCGTCCGCCGCGGCGGGGAGCCTTGCATCGACGATCTCTTTTGCGGCGTCCGCATGCTTGATCCAGTTCGCAACGGCCGGCATCTTATCGAGCTTGTTCTCGCGCAAGATCGCTTTCATGGCCCCGCAATCGGTATGGCCGCAAACCACGACATCCTCGATGCCGAGCGCCGCTACGGCATATTCGATGCTGGCCGAAACGCCTCCTGCCGCTGGACCGTAGGATGGAATAATGTTTCCGGCATTGCGCACCACGAAAATCTCGCCAGGCTCGCGCTGGGTAAGAACCTCAGGCGCGACGCGGGCGTCGGAGCACGCGATGAACATCGCAAATGGCGCTTGAGGCGCTCCCGCACCCAGGCCGGCCACAAGACGATGCATGCCGTGTATCTCGGCCTGGAAGCGCAGCGCGCCCTCGATTAGTCGATGCATGGAGTTCCCGAAGTGACGTCCGTTGCCAAGCCGCAAACACTAACACTTTTGCGCGAACGGTGCGAGAGCGCTTCGCATGCAAGCAGCTGAAGACCGCATAAATGGACAGGGCGCAATAATGCCGTGCCACTTGAGGTTGCGTGTGTTAACAGGCGCACGCCTGTTTTTCTCCACTGCTGTGTGCGGTTGTTCTACGTTGCTCCGCTCCGCACCGTTTTGCGGTGACGCTTAAGGATAAGCAGGCCCACGCCATTGGCCCTCAGCCGTCCCAAAACTTATGTCCCGATGCGAGCCGATGCCATCGGTGCTAGGCATATGTGTAGCGATCGGCGATACGTGCTTTTGCTGCCTATAAGGTAGATGTCAATGAGAGAATATCGAACTCGCGGGGAGCGCGAAAGTGGCCAGTCCCGTTCATCTTCCGGTACGCGTTGCGTTGGCGAGCTAAAATGAGCGCCTAGCTTAGCCAGAATCGAGCGAAGCTGCAATTCGGCCTGCGCATGACGCTCGCGGCGCTTGCGAGCTATGCCTTGGGCGAGGCGCTCGGACTAGCGCAGACCTATTGGGCTGTGCTTTCGGCCGTGATCGTGATCCAGGGAAGCGTCGGCGGCTCGCTGAAGGCGGGCATCAACCGGCTCATCGGCACGGTCGGCGGCGCCGTTTGGGGTGCCGCGGTTGCGATCCTCATACCTCACAACAACGAGCTGGCTCTCGGCGCCGCCCTCTTGGCAGCAATCGCGCCGCTCGCCGTCGTGACGGGGTTCAAGCCGGATTACAGAGTCGCGCCGATTACCGCCATCATCGTTCTGATGGGCACCGTGCTCATGCAGACCGATCCGGTCTCGTCGGCATTATCGCGCGTGTTCGAAATCAGCCTCGGCAGTGTCATCGCCATCGCTGTGGCGCTTTTCATATTGCCAGCGCGGGCCTACCGCCTGCTCGCGCGCTCGGCAAGCGCGGCCCTGTCGGCTATGGCGGCAATGATGTCCATGCTCGCCGCGGCTCCCGGCTCCGGCGCTAACGCCGAAGACCTTTTCAAGGTTCAAAGCCGCATCAGGGTGGCGATTGCGCAAGCTGAGACCCGCGCCGATGAAGCGAAAGTGGAGCGCTCCAACCGGCTTGCAGCCGGGCCAGACCCGGAACCCTTGGCCCGCACTTTGCGGCGCTTGCGGCACGATCATGCCATGCTTGCGCGCGCGCTCGGCACGCCGTTTTCTTTAGTCATAAGGGAACGCGTGGCAGCGGCGCTTGCGGCTATGCTCGCCGCTCTTGCGGAGTGGATGTCAGCCGCCGGTAAGGCTCTGGCTGCCGGGAAATGCGCGCCGCCGCTGACCGCGGCCCACGCCGCGATGGAAGGCTACAAATCCGCCGTCGCAGGGAGCGGGCAAGAGGCGCTAACCTATCGAACCGGCACCGACGATACCCAGCGCGTCTTCGCCTTGCTCTTTCTTTTCGAGCAAATGCTGCAAAACCTGCAAGACTTGGCCGATCGAACCGCCGAGCTTGCAGGCGTTGAAAAAGCGCCCAGCGGGCGCCCGGTATCTTAGCCACGCTACAGTCTATCCTGGTACACCGGTATCGGGAAGTCCCCTGTACCTTTCTTAACGCTTGAAAATTTCCTCAACCGGAACTTCCCATATACCCTTGATCGTCCAGGCGTCGGATGCTCTCGTTAATCCCACACCTACGCCTAAGTTGAAAACGACCGGCTTGAGGTCGACGTCGACGACACCATAGATGCGCTGATCCTGCTGCTCCCATGCGTTGAGATGTGTAAGTTTCCCAAGATCCCCGTAATATTCGATCCCTGCCGATAGGCCTTCCGCAACTTTTCTTGTTATCTTGAACGACGCAGTAAACTCCGGATCTCCGCTGGCCGCATCGCCCGCCAAGCCCCAATCGAAAATCGGGTTTAGCGCAATGAGCCAATCGCCAGAGTGGTACCCCCCGATGCCCCGCAGCTCAAGGCCGTCGAGCGACTGAGAGAAGCGGTATCCAACTGCGGAAAATTCGACGTTCGCGCCGGCAAAGAAACCGCCATTATCTTCCGGATGAATCGGCATCCATTTTACGCGATACTTGGTGCCGGCGAGATAGTAGGTCCCCTCGCCGTCTATTTCGTCATCGGCGTAGAAACCGAGTTCCAAGTCCTTGGTGAGGCCATAGGAGAATTCCGGCGTGTCCCGGAAACCGTGGTCGTTCGTGATCTCGCCGGGATAAAGCTCGAAAGAGCGCCCGAGCGGCGTGCCGTTCAGGTGCACCTCCAGCCCAAACTCACCCGGCTTGTTTATGGCGTCGTCGTAAACCTGGATTTCGTCCTGGTTTGCGCCAAGAACGGGCGCATGAGGCAGCGCCATGGCAGCAGCGATCGCGGTCAGGCTGGCAATTGGGCTCCTGACCTGCATGGTGTCCTTTCCATTCGCAAATTCAGCCTGTCTGCCCTAGCGCTCGCCCGGAAAGCGCTACCCTGACGGCCGGACGGAATCAATCTTGTGTTGCTCGCATGGCAAGTTTTTAACCGAATCGATACCACGATGCAATTGTGCCAGGCCCCGCGCCCGTACAAGTGCGGCCGGGCTAGTTCGCTTTGCGCAACGTTTCCAGGTTTTCCAGGAGCGCGGCATTGAAGCGCTCGGGATCCTGGATTTGCGGGGCGTGGCCGTAATCGGCGAAGGTAACGAGGATCGTACCGCGAATCGCTTTTGCGGTCTTAGGACCGAGCTCCTTGTAATTTCCGATATGCTGCACAACCTCGGGCGAGGCGCGGTTTTTGCCGATGGCAGTGTTGTCCTTCTCGCCGATCAGCAGAAGCGTGGGCACGCGGATGTTTCCGAATTCATAGACCACCGGCTGGCAGAATATCATGTCGGAGGTGAGCGCCTGGCTCCATGCGAACAGCTCGCCGCCTTGCCCCGTATACATGCTTGCGAGCATATCGACCCATTTATCGTAATCCGGCTTCCACTCACCAGCATAATAGGTCTTGCGTTCGTATTCGCGAATGCTCTCCCCGGTGGTTTTCAACTCGCCCTGATACAGCTCATCGACGGTAGCCATCGGCACGCCTTCCGCCTTCCAATCTTCAAGGCCGATCGGATTGACCGCGACGATTGCCTTCGTGTCCTGCGGATACATGAGCGCATAGCGGAAGGCGAGCATCCCGCCTGTGGAGTGGCCCATGACGATGGGCTTTTGCACGCCGATCTTAGCCAAAAGCGCGTGCGTGTTCGCGGCGAGCTGCTGAAAACTATATTGATAATGCTCGGGCTTCGAAGATTTGCAGAAGCCTATTTGATCCGGGGCTACGACGCGATAGCCCGCCACAGCGAGCGCGTGGATCGTCTTGTCCCAGGTCGCCGCACAGAAATTCTTGCCGTGAAGCAGAACAACGGTACTGCCATTCGGCGCTCCTTCTGGAAGAATGTCGAGATAGGCCATCGTGAGCGGCAGCTTCTGGGAGGTAAACTCGACTGTGCGGACTTCGAAAGGATAGGCAAAATCTTTGAGCATTGAGTCCGCCGCGGCCTCTTTAGCCGGCGCAGCCATGAGCGCAAGGCTGAATACAGTTCTTAATGCTACGTTGAAAGTCATCCTCGTCCTCCTTATGGACTTTTTTCAGCGGCGAGCCGTTATGGCCTGAACGGTTCCGCTGAAAGGCTACCATGATATTGACGCGATCTAGGCATAGCGGTCTGCACTGGGTACGGAACGGGTTGTTAACCACGATCCGTCATAAGTGAATTACGATTGGGGGCTCAATCCATGCAGCGTACGATCCGTATAGTGCTGATTTGCGCGGCGCTTGGCGGTTGTGCATCGAGCGGTGGCTTTCCTTCCTTCTCCAGCATCGGCGGCGCAAGCGAGCCCGAGAAGCCCGCCGCCGCAGCCGCGGTCGAGCCGGCATCTGCGCAGTCTCAGAGCGGCTCGAGCTTAGGCGGCATTTGGAAAAACTTCTCCTCGGCGTTTAGCACCGGCGCACAGCCCGTATCGAAAAAGCCCGGCGATAATATCGCCGCCAAGGCACTCGATCCGAATGAGGCGTTGCGCCTGATTAACGATTACCGCGCATCGAAGCACCTGGCCCCGCTCTCGCTCGATCCGCAGGCCACCGCCGCCGCCGAGAGTCTCGCGAAGGAAATGGCCCAGCACGACCGCATGCTGACGAACGGGCAAGACCTCGGCAAGCGCTTGCTTGCGGCCGGATATTCCTACGGGCTCGCGGCGGAGAACGCGAGCGTCGGACAGGCATCGATTACGGAGACCGTCGAGGGCTGGAAAAAGAGCCCGGCGAATAGCCGCAATATGTTGCTCCCCAAAGCAAAGCATGCCGGCATCGCTTATGAATATAAGGCGGATACAACGCACAAAACCTTCTGGGCGCTTGTCGTCGCCGCGCCTTGATCGCACGATGGACGGGCTCTGCGGGCTAGACCGCTTGGAGGCGCGAGGGGCTCAGCTTCGAACTCTAAGCACAATTGCGCGGCCTCATGCTCGGGTAGTCAGTAAGCTATCTGCGGAGAAATCGCGCGGTAAGGGAGAACCTGCTTTTGCTTCCATGGCAGCACCTCCGCCGTGCGCGCCGCAGCCAGGCGGGCGCCTCTGGCCGGGTAGGGGCTTGCCTTGCGCTTTCGTGCTGCCGCGTTACGATTCGCGAATGTGAGCGGCAGCCAGCGAGATCGCAATTGCGGAGCCCATGGGATTTTGAGACAGTAACGAGAGAATAGCGATCCTGGCTCGATGGCCTTACGAGTTTAATGTCCCACGAAGAAGCCCTGTGCATAGCGGCGGAGCTGGATCCGCCGTTCACGATCCTCGGCGCGGAAACTCAGCGCGTCCCGGTCGTTTTCAATTCTCCCCATAGCGGCCGTATCTACCCCTCGGTTTTCCTCGGCGCATCGCGGCTTTCGGCGGCGGCGCTTCGCAAATCCGAGGACGCCTATGTGGAGGAGCTGCTGGCCTGCGCGCCGGAACTCGGCGCAGTGCTGATGCACGCGCATTTTCCCCGGGCCTACATCGATATCAATCGCGAGCCTTACGAGCTCGACCCTCTTCTCTTCAACGGCCGGCTGCCCGAATTCGTCAACAGCCAGTCGCTCCGCGCGATCGGCGGCCTCGGCACCATAGCGCGCATCGTCAACGACAAAGAGGAAATTTACGCCGGACCTCTCACGCTCGAAACGGCCTTCACCCGCATCGAACGCCTTTACAAGCCGTATCACGCGGCTCTCGCGGCCCTCTTGCAAACGACACGCGCGTCGTTTGGCACGGCCTTTTTGCTCGATTGCCACTCCATGCCGTCGCAGCAGGGGGAACGCGGCGGATGGCCCGACTTCGTCCTTGGAGACCGTTTCGGGGCATCTTGCGCCCCCGAGATTACCAGGCTCGTTCAGACCTTCCTGAAAAACCTCGGCTACCGCATCCATCTGAATAAGCCATATGCTGGGGGCTATATCACCGAGAATTACGGCAAGCCCGGCCAAGGCATTCACGTTCTTCAAATCGAGGTTGACCGCAGCCTATATATGAACGAGGAAACATTCGAAAGATCGCCATCGTTCACAGGCCTGCAGCGCGATATTTCGCGGCTCGCCGGCATGCTCGTCCAGGAGCTGCCACGCTGGACCGGCGGATATAAGATGGCGGCCGAGTAGCGGCGGCAGGAATCCCAGGCAAAAAAAGAGGCCATTCAAAATGATTGAACGGCCCCAAGTCTAGGGAGGAAACGCCCAAGGAGGGCAGCGGCACGCGTAAGGAACGCATACCGCACCGCATTAATATTGCATTGCACTGCACAAAAATCAAGTGCGCTGTATCGCGGTGCTGTAGCTACGGCTAAAATAGGTGCGGTCGAGCAACAGTTGCATCGGGCTAATTTCTGTTCGACGCCGGGCTGGTCATCGTGGGCTTAGCCGGCAATGTCGCAAACTTGAACCTGGAGATAGACTAGTGACTGTCTCATTTGAAGACTTGCTGGATACTGCTCACGCCCTCGCCAATGCAGCGAGCGAAGTGACGCTCCGCCATTTTCGCACCAATTCTGCTGCCGAAGACAAAGGGGGAAGCGGTTTCGATCCGGTAACGGCCGCCGACCGGGGGGCGGAATCGGTCATGCGCGACATTATAACGCGCAAGTTTCCAACCCATGGCATAGCGGGAGAGGAGTTCGGCAATTCCAACGAAGGGGCCGATTTTCTTTGGACCCTCGATCCCATCGACGGCACGCGCGCGTTCATCCTCGGCCTGCCGCTTTGGGGGACGCTGATCGGCCTGCAGCATGAGGGGACCCCCATACTTGGCATCATGGATCAGCCCTTCACCGGCGAGAGATTCTGGAGCGACGAGCGGTCGGCGTGGTACCGCGGCCCTAAAGGCTTGGCGCGCTGTAAGACGCGGTCCTGCGGCGATCTCTCCCAAGCCTTTCTCGCCGCGACGACGCCCGATATGTTCGAGGGCGAGGATGAGACATGCTTCAACCGGCTTGCCAAGGCGGTGCGGATGCGGCGGTTCGGCGGCGACTGCTATCTCTATTGCATGCTTGCGCTCGGCCATGTGGACATCGTCGCCGAGGCCAAACTCAAGCCCTTCGATATCGTCCCGCTGATCCCTATCGTCGAGAAGGCCGGCGGCGTAGTCCGCCGCTGGGAGAGCGAAGGCGCACCCACCCGCGGCCGTTACATTGCCTGCGGCGATCCAAGGCTCATCGAGCCGGCGCTGACTCATCTAAAAATATAACCCTACCTCAACGGGGGGCGGGCTTGGCGATAGAGCGGCATTCCGGTGGAACTGAGCCCCTCGACGCGCGATAACCGGGGAATAAACTGTCGAGGTTGCTGAGAGAATATTAAGTTTGATGCTTATCCGTGCACAGCAGCGTTGATATCTATCAAAGCCGGATACTGCGTACATGCATAAATTTTAATATGGCTACCAGAGAGGAGAAGTGCAGTGCGCAATCTCATCATGTGTTCCCTTACTGCCGCTCTTGTCTTGGGCACGCCGCTAGCATCTGCGGATGAGTTGATGGAGAAGGCCCAAGAGACCTTCAAGCCGATCCCATCCATAGTGCCAGCCGTCAAAGACAACGCCATCACTGGAGAGAAGATCCAGCTGGGCAAAATGCTGTTCTTCGATCCCCGCCTCTCCGCAAGTGAAATCATTAGCTGCAACAGCTGCCACAATCTAGGCACCGGCGGTGTCGATGCCGGTCCAACCTCTGTCGGTCACGCCTGGCAGAAGGGGCCGCGCCGGGCGCCCACTGTTTTTAACGCCGTTTTCAACGTTGCCCAATTTTGGGACGGCCGCGCCGCTGACCTGAAGGCCCAGGCGAAGGGACCGGTGCAGGCGTCCGTCGAAATGAACGCGACGCCCGATCACGTGGTGAAAACGCTCTCCTCGATGCCGGCCTACGCGGAAGCGTTCAAGAAGGCCTTCCCCAACGAGGCTTCGCCGGTAACCTTCGATAATTTCGCCAAGGCGGTGGAGGCTTTTGAGGCCACGCTAATCACCCCCGCCGCACGGTTCGACCAATTCCTCGAAGGCGACGCGACCGCACTGACCGCCGAAGAGAAGGAGGGCCTCAGCCTGTTCATGGACAAGGGTTGCTCGACTTGCCACAACGGCATCAATGTCGGCGGAGAAGCCTATTTCCCGTTCGGCGTGGTCGAGAAGCCTGGCGCCGAGATCCTGCCGCCTGACGATAAGGGCCGCTTCGCGGTGACCAAGACGGCCGGCGACGAGTACGTCTTCCGCGCCGGGCCGCTGCGGAATGTAGCCCTCAGGGCTCCCTATTTCCATTCCGGCCAAGTGTGGAACCTTAAGCAGGCAGTCGGCATCATGGGGACTGCCCAGCTCGGTATCAAGCTAACCGGCAAGGAGGAGGATGCGATCGTTGCCTTCCTCCGCACTTTGACGGGCCAACAGCCCAGGATCGAATACCCGGTCCTGCCGGTCCGGACCGACGCAACGCCAGAGCCCTCGCTGAAATAGATATGGTCCAGACCCGCATCACCCTAGCGTGCGGCGGCTGCCAGGAAAGGGGCATTGCCCTCGAAATGAAGGGCGCGAGCCGGCCTATCGTTTCGCTCCGCAATTGCCCTAGGCGGGGGCGGCGGAGAGCAATCCGCCGCTCCCGGTAGGATGTCGCGCTCGATCCATCCAAGCGGCAGAACAAACTCACGTCACAGTCCGCGCCGAAATTACTTTTCCGGGCGCGTGGAAAAAGCCTGCCGGAATGGCTCGCCAGCCGCCGCCAATTCTATGAATTTGGAGAGGAGAGTGTTATGACGGCGCGTACTCCTTATCGCATTCTGTGCCTCGATGGCGGCGGCCGCTGGTCTTTGATCTCGGTGATGGCGCTGCAGAAAATATTCGGTGAGCAGGCGCGCGGACATGAGATCCTGGCAAATTTCGATCTTGTGGCCGCGAACTCGGGCGGAAGCATTGTCCTGGGCGCTATGGCCGAGAACATGCCTTTGGATCAGCTGCTCGAACTTTTTAGCACCTCAGAGCTGCTGTTCCCCCGGGAATCTCTCCTCTCGTTTGGCCGCTGGTACCATTGGCTGACGCGCCACCTCCTGCACATGGGACCCAAGTATGACACCCGGAAAAAGCTGGCGGGACTGCTCAAGCTTCTTCCGCGGACCGGATCTCAAAAATTAACGGAGTTGCCGGCGCTCGTTCAGCAATCCAATGGCCAGCTGACGCACTACCTTATTATCGGTTTCGATTACGATTGGAAGCGAGGGAGATATTTCAGATCCAATGCCGACAGCCTCGCGAACTCTTCGGGGCCGACCTTCGCCTCGCTGGCAGAGGCCATCCATGCCTCCAGCACCGCTCCGGTCAACTACTTCAACGCGCCTGCGCGGCTGCCGGGTAGCGTCAGCCTCGGAAACAGGTTCTGGGACGGCGCTGTCACCGGCCACAACAATCCCGTGCTGGCGGCCGTGACTGAGGCGCTCGCTAATGGACAGGGCCGCACGGTCCATCGCGACATCCGCGTTTTGAGCCTCGGCACGGGCACTGTCTCACTGCCAATCGTGGCGCACCAATCGCCCCAGGAGCGCGGCCTTGTCGATATTGCGGCCAAGCCTGGACTGCTTCACGATCTGGGCGAGCTCTCCGATAGCATTCTCGACGATCCGCCAGACTCCGCGACTTTTGAAGCCTGGATCATGCTCGGTAACCCTGTGCCCCCCACGCCCCAAGGCACTCTGCTCGCGAGAGACTTGATCGAACTTGCCGAGCCGGTCTCATTGGTAAGAATGAACCCGCTGGTGCGGCCAGTGAAGGACGCCGCCGGAAATTGGCGGCCGCCGGACGGGCTGGCCCAAGAGGAATTCACTACGCTCACAAACCTCGATATCGATGCGCGTGTTCCGCAAGATGTACGCCTCATCGTCAAGCTCGCCCGCGCCTGGCTCGAAGACAATGTGCCCAATCAGCCGATCCGGGAGAACCCTTACACTTTTGAGCCTCGTATCGGCCACACCCGGTTCAGCGAGGCTTTCGAAGCCTGGAAAGCCCGCAGCAGGCGGGATTTCGAGCAGCGCCAGCAAGCGGCGGGCGTAAATTGATATAATACCAGAGGTCGTAAGTGATGACCCTTGCCGCGTATGAAAGACGGTTCCGCCGATAGCCCGGCTTCCGGTGCAAATACATGAAAGCAGAACTCATCAAGCGAACCACGCCAGCATTGGGCAGGCTCGAGCATGGCTGCCCTCCATTTGCACCCGGAAACCTGCGCCGTAATGCGTTGCAATTGGCCAAGAAATCTTCTAGACTGATTATTATGGCTGATGACGAAACCGTAGATTTCAAACGCGAACTCTTCAATCGTTTCGATCAAGTCCATACAAAACTTGATCGGATGCTTCAAGCGATTGAAACAGTGGCCGCGAGCGTCGGCTCGCTTGACGAACCGATGTCTCTTGAGCGTAATGAAACAGATCTGATTCGTCAGGAGCTTCTCCTCCTGGAGCACCGGATCAATAGCATGAATGCCCACCTCGAGCGCATTGAAAGGCGGCTCGACGATATTAATCCGCCGCCGCGCTCACGGTATCACGCAACAGAGTGACGCAAATAGGCTTCCGCCGCATACCGGCGCATCATTCGCTGACTATTGAAATAGTACGCGATGGTTCCAATAGCCTGCCTCATCATCCATCGCCAATGCTCTGTTTGACCGTAATAGAGCGGGAGGACGGCAGAACCAAGCTTTTCGTACAGGAACGTCGCATCGTCCCCGGCGGCGCCGGCCTCGGCGCCGGAGCCGATTGCCCATCCGTTGACATTGTCTATGCAGGCCTCAATCCACCAGCCGTCCATAGTGCTGAGGTTGAGAACGCCGTTCAGCGCCGCCTTCATTCCGCTCGTGCCCGATGCTTCCATCGGAGGTAGCGGCGTGTTGAGCCAAACGTCGCTACCGGCAACCAAGGTCTTGGCAAGTTCCATGTCATAGCCGGGCAAGAATACACATTTCAGCTTGCCCTCTAGCTCGCGAGCGATTTGGTGGACGCGTTCGATGGCTAGCTTCCCCTCATTGTCTTTCGGGTGGGCTTTACCCGCCATCACGATTTGAAATGGATGCTGCGCTGCAAGCGCAGTCAGCCGGTTCAAATCGCTGAACGGCAAGAGCGGCCGCTTATATCCGGTCATGCGCCGCGCGAATCCGAGGATTAAAGCGGCAGGGTCGAGAGACACGCCGGTCATTTCTTCGACCCGGCTGATGAGATCGGCCTTGGCTGCTTGGTGGCATCGCCAAATCTCATTTTCGTCGAGCTGGAGCGCACGGACCAGTATCTCCGGCTCATGCCGCCAATGGGGTAACTTCTCTTGGTATAGCTTGGCGAAAGACTCGTGCGTCCAGGTGCCAACGTGGACGCCGTTTGTGATCGTGTGGATCCGGTAGCCCGGAAAATTATGTTCCGTCGTTTCGACATGGCGGCGCGCCACGCCATTGATATAACCGGACAGGTTGAAAGCGAGGCGGGTCATATTGAGCTTATCGGGACCGGCAAGCCGCTTGAGCTCGTCGAGGACTACAAAATCCGGCAGGAGCCGCTGAAAAAGATCGTAGGAAAACTTGTCGTAGCCTGCCTCGACGGGGGTGTGGGTCGTAAACACGCAATGTTCGTGAACCCGTGCGATGTCGTAAGGCGGTATTCCCGGTCCCAGCAGCTCCTCCGGGATGCGATAGCGATTGAGCAGCTCGAGCGTCAGAAGCGCAGCGTGCCCCTCGTTAAGGTGGTAGGTGCGGATGTCGAATCCCAAGGCACGCAGCAGGCGCGCGCCCCCTACACCGAGCACGATTTCCTGTTTGAGCCGGTAGCTCTCGCCGTCGCCATAAAGGAAATGTGTAAGCGTTCGATCGTCCTTCTCATTATGGTCGAGGTCGGTATCGAGGAGAACGATCGGAATCTCATGGCCGTGCGAGGAAGTGTGGATGTAGAGCCATGGCCGGATCCATACGGGCCGGCCCTCGATTTCCACAGCCACCATGGCATCGAGAGGCGTGCAGAACTTCGCCGGCTCCCACCAGTCGGGCGCCTCGATCTGCCGGCCATCCGGATCGATCTTTTGCCTGAAATAGCCGGCCCTATTGACCAAAGTCACAAAGACGGCGCCCAGTTCGAGATCCGCGCAGGAACGCACCGTATCGCCCGCCAGGACACCTAACCCGCCGGAATAAGTGTGCATTTCCGGCCGGACCGCAATCTCCATCGAAAAATAGGCGATGGCTGTGCGCGTCGTAATGGAATTGAGCTGCGTCATGACAGCACCCCGCAAGGCCGCCAGCAAAGGCGGCCAACCGAATATATACCGGGGCGCTAGGATGGGTCCACCGAAACTAGATCAAGCGTACCGGCGCGCTCCTTATACGGCTGTCTGTAGCCATTCCTGACTTGCCGCCATCGTATAGTACCTGCCATCGAAGGAGGAGCGTAAGCAAGATATCGCGATGCCTGCAATTAGACCATCACGTCATGGGGGAGCGCTGCGGTCCCGGCGCCCCGCGAACGGGGCGCCGTCTCCCGATGCGGGCTAAGCTGCCGCCTTGGGCGCGGGGTAGAACGTCTCCCCCTTCGCCACCATATCGCGGAGCAGCTTCGGCGGCGCGAACCGGTCGCCGTATTTCTGCGCGAGCGCTTCGCACTCCGCGATGAACTTGGCGATGCCAACCGTATCGACGAGGCTGATCGGGCCGCCCGTGTATGGCGCAAAACCGAGGCCCATAATGCCGCCGACATCGCCGTCCTCGGGCGCGGTCAAGACGCCCTCCTCCATGCAGCGCACGGCATCGAGCGCCTGCGTATAAAGCAGCCGCTTCTTGATCACCTCGACGGACGGCCATTCCGGCTCGGGCTTCGATGGGAACAGTTCGGCGAGACCCGGCCATAGGCTCTTCTGCCCCTTCTCCGGATAATCGTAGAAGCCCTTGCCGTTCTTGCGTCCCGCCCGGCCATTTTTCACATACATGGTCTCCATCACGCCCACGGCCGCGCTCGGCTTATAGGCCGCGCCGAGATCGGTCTCGGCCGCTTTGTGGATTTTCCAGCCGAGGTCGATGGCGGTCTCGTCGGCGAGCGCCAGCGGCCCGACCGGCATGCCCGCAAGCTTGCCCGCGTTCTCGATCAGCGCCGCCGGAATGCCTTCGGTCAGCATGATCTCGCCCTCGCCGATATAGCAGCCGCAGAAGCGCGAGGTGAAGAAGCCGCGCCCGTCATTGACGACGATGGGCGTTTTCTTGATCGCCTGCACGAAGTCGAGCGTGACGGCCAGCGCCTCGTCGCTCGTCAGCTTGCCGCGGATCACCTCGACAAGCGGCATCTTCTCGGCGGGCGAGAAGAAGTGGATGCCGATGAATTTATCGGGGCGCGCGCTCGCTTCGGCTAGGCCTGTGATCGGCAGCGTCGAGGTATTCGAGCCGAAGATCACGCCGGGCCGGATCACGGCTTCCACGCGCTTGGTCACATCCGCCTTGATGGCGCGGTCCTCGAACACCGCTTCGATGATGTAGTCCACATCGGCGAGCGCGGCGAAGTCCGTGGAGGGATGGATGCGGGCCAAAAGCGCTTCGCCATCGGCCTGGCTCATGCGGCGCTTTCCTACAGAGCCCTCGACGAGCTTTTTCGCGTAGCCCTTGCCCCTCTCGGCCGCCTCCTGATCGCGGTCGATCAGCACAACCTCGATGCCGTTGGACGCCGCCACATAAGCGATGGCTGCGCCCATCATGCCGGCGCCCAGCATGCCGATTTTCTTGAACTGCGCCTTCGGAATGCCGGTCGGCCTGCGCGCGAGCTTATCCGCCCGGCCTTTGTTGATGAAGAGGCTCCGGATCATGTTGGGGGCGACGGTGCCGCGCAGCAGCGCCAGGAAATATTTCGCCTCGATCTTGAGGCCGAGATCCATCGGCACCTGCGTGCCTTCGTAAACGCAGGATAGGATCGCCTGGGCGGCGGGGTAATTGCCGAAGGTCTTGTCGTGCGTCATGGCGTTGGCCGCGATGAAGGTTTGAACCGCGTTGGGGTTCATGCCGCCGGCCCCGCCCGGCACCTTGAACGACTTTTCGTCCCAGGGCTGCACCGCCTTGGCTTGCGGCGAGGTCAGCCATTTTTTCGCCGCCGCCAGAAGCTCCGCTGCCGGCACAACCTCGTGAACGAGACCGTTCGATTTGGCTTGGGCGGGCGTCATGTTGCGGCCTTCAAGCAGCATCGGCAGCGCGGGCATGATGCCGATCAGGCGGGGAATGCGCTGCGTGCCGCCGGCGCCGGGGCAAAGGCCCACTTGCACCTCGGGCTGGCCGATCTTGATGCTCTCGTCATTGGCGGCGGCGCGGTAATGGCAGGCGAGCGCGATCTCGAAGCCACCGCCGAGGGCTGTGCCGTTGATGGCGCAGGCAACGGGTTTGCCGCAGGTTTCGAGCCGGCGCAGCACATGCGTTAAATGTGCCGCCGCCTTCAGCGCCTCGGCGGGCGGTGCGGTGCGCGCTTGCACGATCAGGCCCTCCATCGCGATGAGGTCGGCGCCCGCGACAAAGCTCGATTTGCCCGATGTGACGATGATGCCCTTCACGGAGGAGTCGCCGGCCGCGCGCTCGATGGCGGCTTCCAGCTCGCTCACGAAGTCCGGGCCGATGACGTTCATCGATTTGCCCGGCTGGTCGATAGTGAGGGTTGCAATGCCGTCTGTGTCAACGGCGTATGAAATGCTGGTGGTCATTAGTCTCTCCGGTGTCATGGCCGCACTTGATGCGGCCATCCAGAGGCCGCAAACTCAGGCGTGTTGACGTGGATGGCCGGGTCAAGCCCGGCCATGACAAAAAAGTTAAACCCGCTCGATAATAGTTGCCGTGCCCATGCCTGCGCCGATGCAGAGCGTAACAAGGCCGGTGCCGGCGCCGCGGCGCTCCATCTCGTCGAGCAGCGTGCCGAGCACCATGGCCCCGGTCGCGCCGAGCGGATGGCCCATGGCAATCGCGCCGCCGCAGACATTGATCTTGTCATGGGGCACGTTCAGCACATCCATGAAGCGGAGCACGACGGCGGCGAAGGCCTCGTTCAGCTCCCAAAGGTCGAGGTCCTCTTTCTTCATGCCGGCCTTGGCGAGCGCGCGCTCGGCGGCAAAGCTCGGCCCTGTCAGCATGATGGTGGGCTCCGAACCGATGGAGGCGAAGCTTCTGATGCGCGCGCGCGGTTTCAAGCCAGCCTTCTCGCCGGCTTCCTTCGTGCCGATCAGCACCAGCGCGGCTCCGTCCACAATGCCGGACGAGTTGCCGGGCGTGTGCACATGCTCGATGCGCTCGATCTCGGGATATTTCTGAATCGCGACGCCATCGAAGCCGTAATTCTTGCCCATATCGGCAAAGGAGGGATTGAGCGAGCCGAGCGATTGCATGCTGGCATCCGCGCGGATCGTCTCGTCGCGTGTGAGGAGCGGAATGCCGAGAAGGTCGTGCACCGGCACGACGGACGAGGCGAAGCGGCCTTCCTCCCAAGACTTCGCCGCGCGCTTGTGGCTTTCGACCGAATAGGCGTCCACGTCGTCGCGGCTGAAGCCGTATTTCGTTGCAATGAGATCTGCGCTGATGCCTTGCGGCACGAAATAGGTGGGGATGGCCACGGCGGGATCGACCGGCCAGGCGCCGCCATCGGAACCCATGGGTACGCGGCTCATCGCCTCGACGCCGCCGCCGATGGCCATCGGCGACTGCCCCGACATCACCTTCGCCGACGCCATGTTGACGGCTTCGAGGGCGCTCGCGCAGAACCGGTTGACCTGCACGCCGGGGACGCTTTCGTCATAGCCGGCCAACATGACCGCGGTGCGTGCGATATTCGCGCCTTGTTCGCCCACGGGCGTCACACAGCCGAGGATCACATCCTCGACCTGTCTGGTGTCGAGGCCCGCGTTGCGGCTGCGGAGCGCTTGCAGCATCTGCGAGGCGAGCTGTACAGGCGTTGCCTCATGCAGCGAGCCGTCTTTTTTGCCTTTCCCGCGCGGGGTGCGCACATGATCGAAAATATAGGCGTCTGCCATGGTTTTCTCTCCCTTCAAACCGGTACGCCGCGCGCTAGAGCGAGCGCGCGATCAGCTCTTTCATGATCTCGTTCGTGCCGCCGTAGATGCGCTGGACGCGTGCGTCTGCGTAAGCGCGGGCGATAGGGTACTCCATCATATAGCCATAGCCGCCATGCAGCTGCAGGCAGGCATCCATCACTTTGCATTGAAGATCGGTGATCCAATACTTCGCCATGGCGGCGGTGGTGGGATCGAGCTCGGAGTCCATCATTTGCTGGATGCAGCGGTCGGCGAAGGTGCGGCCAACCTGGATTTCGGTTTTGAGCTCGGCGAGCTTGTGCTTGGTGGTTTGGAAATCGAAGATCGTGCGGCCGAAGGCCGTGCGCTCGCGCACATAATTGACGGTCCACTGCAGCGCGGCCTCGGCTGCGGCAATGCCCGTGATTGCGATTTGCAGGCGCTCCCAGGCAAGCTCTTTCATGAGGAGAGCGAAGCCTTGACCTTCCTCGCCGAGCCTTGCATCGCCGGAAAGCTCCACATCCTGGAAAAACAGCTCGGAGGTGTCCTGAGCATGCATGCCGAGCTTTTCGAGATTGCGGCCTTTCGAGAAGCCGGGAAGGCCGGCATCGACCAGAAATAGCGTGATACCCTTGGCGCCCTGAGACGGATCGGTCTTGGCCACGGCGATGACAACATCGGCGTTCTGGCCGTTGGTGATGAACGTCTTCTGGCCGTTCAGAACGTAGCCGTTGCCGCGGGGCACCGCGCTTGTCCGCACCCCTTGCAGATCGGAGCCCGCGCCGGGCTCCGTCATGGCAATGGCGCCGATGATTTCGCCTTTCGCCATGCGGGGCAGATAGCGGCGCTTTTGGTCCTCTGTGCCGTAGGCAAGGATGTAGGGCGCAACGATGTCGGAATGGAGCGAAAAACCGGGCCCTGTGGCCCCGGCTCGCGCCAGCTCTTCCATGACGATCGCCGAATGCAGCCGGTCGCCGCCGCCCCCGCCATAGTCTTCAGGGATAGCCGGCAAGAGAAGCCCGGCCTCGCCAGCGGCGAGCCAGACGGACCTTGGCACAATAGATTGCTTTTCCCATTGCGCATGATGCGGCGCGACCTCGCGCTCGACGAACTTGCGCACCTGATCGCGGTAAAGCTCGTGCTCTTCAGAAAATAGTGTGCGTGGCAACATAGTCCGCCCTCATCGCTATGATTATTCGCGCGCTTTATGGGGTTTCTTCGAAGCGGGCCCCGGCAGTCTGCAGGGCCCGCCGCTTTCATGCAAATAGCGCAGGCACTGGCTGCGGATGTCTCTGAGCTCTTGAAGCGTTGCAGCGACGTCGGCCTGCTTCTTCTCAAGCTCCTCGATGAGTGCGGCCGAGCGCGAGGCCAAAAAGCCGGCCTGCTGCGGGCGCCCCTCGCCGCGGTCGCCGTAAAGATCGAGGTACCTCTTGATTTCGGCAAGCGAGAAGCCAATCGATTTGGCCCTAAGGATCAGCTTGAGGCGCGCGCGCTCCCGCCTCGTATAAACGCGGCCGCCATTCACGCGGGGCGGAGCGAGAAGCTCCTTCGCCTCGTAAAAGCGGATCGCGCGCGCCGTGATGTTAAATTCGCTCGCTAGCTCGGCAATTCCATAGAGCCTGTCCGTGTCGGAGTGGCTTTCGGTACCGGCTTCCGGTGCTGATCTCAACTGCTTGCCCTGGCTAATGCCGCCGCCGTCATCGCGAGGCGGCATCCGCCGCCGTGGCGATCCAGAAACGGCATGGGGCGTTGTTCCTGGATTGCTTCGCTTGGCTCGCAATGACGGTGACTTCGCATTCCACGAATTGCTTTAAACGAGCTGGCCGAGCTTCATGGCAAGGCCCATGTCGCCATCGACCGTCATCTTGCCCTGCATGAAGGCCACCGTTGGCGCGAGCAGGCCATGGATCAGATCGCCGAAATCCGCTGCGCTCATACTAATCGTGCAATGGGCCGGTTCGTTTTTGTTGACGGTGACAGTGTTGTCCGCGCCCGTGCCGTCGATGAACAGGCAGCCATCGCCGCCCAGATCGAACTTCAAAGTTCCGCCGAGCGGCGATTTACCGTTTATGCGTCCCGCCATCGCGCCGGCCACTTCGCCTAAGTCCATCTCAAGCTCCCTTGGTTGGTTTCCACGCGCCCTACCTAGCGCATCCGCTTGACTTAAACAAGAGCAAGTTGACGTATACGTCAACCTTCTTTACCGTCAGCCAGAACACCGGCCCCGGAAGGACTCGCATGGAAGAAGAGAAGCGTTATCGAAGCGTGTTCCGGCCGAAGCTCTTCGCGGGCGAGGTGCATATCGTCACCGGCGGCGGCAGCGGGATCGGGCGGTGCACGGCGCATGAGCTTGCGAGCCTTGACGCCACGGTCATTCTCATCGGACGGCAACAGGGGAAGCTCGAAAGGGTTGCCGCGGAGATTGCGGCAGATGGCGGCAAGGCTGAGCATGCGGTTGCCGATATTCGCGATGAGGACGCGGTCAAAGCGCTCGTTGCTGGGATTGCCGCCCGGCATGGGCGCATTCACGGGCTAGTCAACAACGCCGGCGGCCAGTTCCCTTCGCCGTTGATGTTCATCAACAAAAAGGGCTTCGATGCGGTCGTCTCCACCAACCTGACCGGCGGCTTCCTCATGATGCGCGAGGTGTTTCTCCAGTCCATGGAAGCGCACGGCGGAGCGATTGTGAACATGGCCGCTGATATGTGGAACGGCATGCCGGGCATGGGCCATTCGGGCGCGGCGCGGGCCGGCATGGTGAACCTCACGAAGACGGCGGCCTTCGAATGGGCGTTCGCGGGCGTGCGCGTGAACTCAGTGGCGCCGGGCTGGATTGCTTCGTCCGGGCTCGACCGCTATGAGGGGGCGGCGAAGGCGATGGTCCCCCAGCTCAAAAACCACGTACCGCTGCGCCGGCTTGGCACCGAGGCCGAGGTCAGCGCCGCGATCTGTTTTCTGCTGAGCCCAGCCGCCGCGTTTATCACCGGGGTCACGCTCGCCATCGACGGGGGCGCGCCGCTCGGTAACGCGCTGATGGATATGGGAGAATATAAGTCCGCACCCGCCTTCGAAGGCTTCCATCGTGCGCAAACGCCAGCGGCGCTATCCCCGGATGGGAGCGAATAATGCCGGTCATCGAGTCGCGGGTCTCGCCGCAATCGGAGAGCTTCAAAGCCAGCGCGGCGCACATGCTGGGCAAGATCGAAGAGTTCCGCGCGCTGGAGCGGGCGGTCATCGCGCATTCGGCCCAGCAGGCGGAGAAGTTTGCGAAACGCGGCCAGATCCTGCCCCGCGAGCGCGTGACGCGGCTCCTCGACCGGGGCGCGCCGTTCATCGAGCTGTCAACGCTCGCGGGATGGCGCATGCATGACGACGATGGCGAAGCCCGCGTGATGGGCGGCGGTTCCATCGCCGGGATCGGCGTGGTGGCGGGCAAGCGCGTGCTCGTTTCGGCGAGCGATAGCGCGATCAAGGGCGGAACGGTTTCGCCCATGGGATTGCGAAAAGCGCTGCGCGTTCAAGAGGTTGCGCGCGAGAATAAGCTGCCGCTGATTTACCTCGTGGAATCCGGCGGGGCGAACCTGCTTTATCAAAGCGAAATGTTTGTCGAGGGCGGGCGTTCCTTTACGAACCAGGCGCGGCTGTCGGCGGCCGGCATCCCGCAGATCGCCATCGTGCATGGCTCCTCGACGGCTGGCGGCGCTTATCTGCCGGGCCTGTCCGACTACGTTATCCTTGTGAAAGATCGGAGCAAAATCTTTCTCGCCGGGCCGCCGCTGGTCAAGGCCGCCATCGGCGAGGATGCCACCGACGAGGAGCTTGGCGGCGCCGCGCTGCATGCCGCAACGACCGGGCTTGGCGAGTTTCTCGCACGCGACGACATCGACGCGATTTTGCAGGCGCGCGAGCTGATGGCGAAGCTCAAATGGGACCGGCTGCCGCAGCGCGAAAAGGGCTCGCCGCCGGAATATGCGCCAGAAGAATTGCTTGGCATTGTCCCGGTATCGGAGCGCGAGCCCTACGATGTGCGGGAGATCGTCGCCCGGCTGGTGGACGGCTCCGAGTTCCTCGATTTTAAACGCGATTACGGCGCCGAAACGGTGTGCGGCTACGCGTCCGTCGATGGCTTCGAGGTAGGCATTCTCGGCAATAACGGCGCGATCCAGCCCGACGGATCGACGAAGGCCGCGCAATTCATCCAGCTTTGCGATCAGTCCGGCACGCCGCTCGTCTTCCTGCAAAACACCACCGGTTATATGGTCGGGCGCGAGGCCGAGCGCTTGGGCGCGATTAAGCACGGCTCAAAAATGATCCAGGCCGTGGCGAACGCGCGCGTGCCGAAATTTACTTTCATCGTGGGCGGGTCCTACGGCGCCGGCAATTACGGCATGTGCGGACGCGGCTTCGATCCGCGCTTCATCTTCTCCTGGCCGAATGCGCGGATCGCGGTGATGGGCGGCCCGCAAGCGGCGAAGGTGATGGAGATCGTCACGCGCGCCAAGTTCGAGAAGTCCGGCACCGTCAACGAACCCGTGTTGAAGCAAATGTCGGAGGCCATCGAACGCCAGCTCGACCGCGAGTCGACGGCGCTTTACGCGACCGCGCGGCTCTGGGACGACGGCATCATCGACCCGCGCGACACTCGCAAAATTCTCTCGCTCTGCCTCGCCATCGCCGCCGAGGGGGACGCGCGGGTTTTGCAGGCAAATACATTCGGCGTTGCCCGGTTATGATGCGCGTCTACGAGTGCGAATAAGTATATAGGTATCAGCCGCTTTTTCTTAAGGGCGCCTCGGCGGCTTAAGCCGCGTCGCGATGACGCAGGCATTCGGTTAAGCGCGCGAACCGCGTCAAACATTTGCGTTGCGCGCGCCTAGGTTTTAGCTATGGTCCCGTATACATACAAAAACGTGAATTCGTTGTATGGAAAACAAACGGAAGGCACGGCTGAAACAGGGACTGCCAAAGCTCGAAGACGCGAATGTTTGCACCTAGCGGGCTTCGGCCGGGTGGTGCAAAAGCTACTGCGGTAGCCGCGGTCTGCCATTTGCGGCGGCGGCAACCGGCGCGTTGGTTCGGCGGGTTCTTGGGTGGCTAACTGCAACGGCAAAATAAAACTGGGAGGAAGCGCTATGAAGCAAACGATGATCGAACTGATGACGCAGATGATGCCGTATATGATGCCGGCGGTCTATGCAGGCGCGGCACTGCTGGCAATTGGAATTCTTGCCTTGCTGGTTTGGTTTTTTTCCGGCTGGGGTACAGGCCTGCTTCGCTTTTCGGGCCGCCTGCTGATCATCTTCGGATTGTTTTTCCTGGCCTGCGAACTCGCGGGGCTATTTCTTGGCGCTGAGCCCAGGATCAATTTTGGCGACGCCACAAAATTCGAGTTCGATACCAAGCCGTTTTGGATGTTCGGCCTCGCATTCTTGATCCCGGGATTCATCATGCGCATTGTGGGAGCATTGCGGCCCACGCATTAGAGCTTGTACTGTTTGCACGGCATCGCCGGGACTTTCAGAGTGCCAGGCGATGCCGGATGACGCCCTACCGGCCCGGCAAGACCGGGCGGGCGCGGTAGCCCGAGACGCGGCCGCCCGCGCGCTGTATGATGCCTAGGGGCCGGCCCCGTCAGGACTTTGTTAGTCTCCGTGGGCTATGTTGACTATAGCCAGGGCTATTGCCGGAATGGAAAAACAGCTAAGCGCGAGCCGCACCGGCGGCGGCGGGAAGGGCCGGCCTGCTGCGGCGCAGGACAAGAAAAAGCGGCTTGCCGATGCTCTCCGGCAGAACCTCGCCAGGCGCAAAGACAAAAAAGAGGCAGCCCCTGAGAAGAAGCCGGACGCAGATTAGCCGCGGAAGGCCTTGCGGCGAGGGCCGGCGCCGTTTACAGCTTAAGGAAATCGTGGAGTGCGCCTCCTCTCGCGGGCTCCTTAGCATTCTATTCCGGCGGACAAAATGGACAGAATTCGTATAACGGGCGGACAGCAGCTCAACGGCACGATCCCGATCAGCGGGGCCAAGAACGCGGCCCTGCCTTTGATGATCGCAAGCCTGCTCACCCCGGATACGATTACTTTGAAAAACGTGCCCAATCTGGCCGATGTGAGCCTTCTCATCCGCATCCTGCGCAATCATGGCGTGGACACCGCGGTCGATGGCAAGCGGGCGAACGGGAACGGGCACCAGGGCGATACGTTGCATCTGACCGCCCGCGATATCGTGGATACGACGGCGCCTTACGACATGGTGCGCCGCATGCGGGCGAGTTTTTGGGTTCTGGGGCCGCTGCTTGCGCGCGAGCACCAGGCACGGGTGTCGCTGCCTGGCGGCTGCGCGATCGGCACGCGGCCGGTGGATCTGCATCTGACGGGGCTCCAGGCGCTCGGCGCTGACATCAGCCTCGATGGCGGCTATGTGGTGGCCAAAGCGCCGGGCGGCCTGCGCGGCGGCGTGGTTTCGTTTCCGAAGGTCTCGGTTGGCGCCACGCATAACGTCATGATGGCCGCCACCATGGCGAAGGGCGAGACGGTTCTCGAAAATGCGGCCTGCGAGCCCGAGGTGGCAGACGTTGCGAGCTGCCTCAACAAAATGGGCGCGAAAATCGACGGCGCCGGCACGCATACGATTACGATTCAAGGCGTGGATAGCCTTGAGGGAGCGACGCACACCGTGCTGCCAGACCGGATCGAGACCGGGACTTACGCCATGGCCGTCGGCGCGGCGGGCGGCGACGTCCTGCTCGAAGGCGCGCGTGCCGACCTATTGCCCTCGGTGCTCGAAGTTCTGAGGCAGGCGGGCTTGGAGGTCGCCGAGACCAACCGCGGCTTGCGCGTTGCGCGCAACGGCGCTGGCCTGAAGCCCGTGAATGTCACGACCGAGCCATTTCCAGGCTTCCCAACCG
The DNA here is from genome assembly GCA_052144215.1 of Rhodomicrobium sp. Lineage (GTDB taxonomy): Bacteria > Pseudomonadota > Alphaproteobacteria > Rhizobiales > Rhodomicrobiaceae > Rhodomicrobium. The sequence goes on along the minus strand of JBKQQS010000073.1, from coordinate 42,116 downwards.
ATTTGCAGGCGCAGCTCATGGCGCTGATGTGCCGCGCGGACGGAGTGTCGCAGATCCGCGAGACGATCTTCGAAAACCGCTTCATGCACGTGCAAGAGCTAGCCCGGCTCGGCGCCGACATCACGGTGTCGGGCGATATGGCGAAAGTTAGGGGCGTCGCCGCGCTCCGGGGCGCCGAAGTGATGGCGACAGACTTGCGCGCCTCGGTTTCTCTGGTAATCGCAGGGCTGATGGCCGAAGGCGAGACCGTCGTTAACCGCGTTTATCACCTGGATCGCGGCTTTGAGAGGCTGGAAGAGAAGCTTGGGTCTTGCGGAGCGAGCATCGAACGCCTTTCTTCATGAGAGAAATTCGAACTGACTTCGAACTCCAATCATGAGGCGCTCGTCATGCGCTCCGGCACACCCGAACCGCTCAAGCTCGTGGCTCTCGATCACGACGATCTCAAAATCTTGTCCGCGCACCTGCAAGATGCTGTGCTGCGCATGTCCGACATGGTGTATATGCCCGCCGACCGGCATTTTGCGGCAATCCTTAGCCGTTTCGATTGGCTTGCCGCCGAAACGGACGATGGCAGGTATTCCAACTTGCGCCGGTGCCGCTGCGCCCTGCGCTTCGACCGGGTGAAACGGGCCCAGGTTCAGAAAATCCGCCCGGGCGATCCCTGCGCCGTCGCCGAGCTGCTGGCGATGACTTACGAGGAGGCGGACCCGCCTGGCGGCTATGTCACCCTTTATTTTGCGGGAGGCGGTGCGGTGCGGCTTGAGGTCGAGTGCGTAGAGGCCGAGCTGCACGATCTAGGCTCGAGCTGGCGTGCCGCAGTGAAGCCCGAGCACAGGACTGCTGAAGGCGAGGTCTCGCCGTCCGCCCCTAAAATCTTCCACAACACGAAATAGGATCGTTTCCTTGCCACAGTTTCTCCGCTCCTCCGATCCAGGCTTCGCAGGGCAGTTCAAGGCTCTTGTTCAGGCTAGGCGCGACCAGCCGCACGATGTGCAGGAGGCTGTCCGGGCTATTATAGGCGCGGTGAGAGAAAAGGGCGACGCCGCGGTGATCGAGTACACCGCGCGGTTCGACAAGGTCGATTTGAGCAAGGGCGGCCTTAGGATCGCACCGGAAGAGCTTGAAAAAGCCTATGCAACGCTTCCCGAAGGTTTGAAGGCCGCGCTCGCGCTCGCCTACGAGCGCATCGAAGCCCATCACCGGCGCCAGCTTCCATCGGACGGGCGTTATACCGATGCCATCGGCGCCGAGCTTGGCCATCGCTGGACAGCGCTCCAGTCGGCCGGTCTTTACGTGCCAGGCGGCAAGGCGAGCTATCCGAGCTCGGTTTTGATGAACGCAATCCCTGCAAAAGTTGCGGGCGTTCCCCGCCTCGTTATGGTTGTGCCAACGCCGGGCGGCGAAGTTAATCCTGCGGTGCTCGCCGCGGCCCATCTTGCCGGTGTGTCCGAGGTCTATCGCATCGGCGGTGCGCAGGCGGTGGCGGCGCTCGCCTATGGCACAGAGAGCATCGAGCCCGTCGCAAAGATCGTCGGCCCCGGAAACGCCTATGTCGCCGAGGCCAAGCGCCAGGTCTTCGGGGCCGCGGGCATCGACATGATCGCCGGGCCGTCGGAGGTCGTGGCGGTCGCGGACAGGAATGCCAATCCGCGCTGGCTCGCCGCAGATCTTCTGGCGCAGGCCGAGCACGATGAGGCCGCGCAGGCGATTTTGATCACAGACGATTTGACGCTTGCTGAAACCACGGCTTTGGCGGTGGAGAGCCAAATTCTATCGATGCCGCGCCGCGCGATCGCCGGCAAAAGCTGGGCCGATCATGGTGCTATCATTTTAGTGTCCAATCTCGCCGATGAGGCTCCGGCTCTTATCAATGCGCTCGCGCCGGAGCATTTGGAGCTTGCCTGCGACGCCGCCGAGGCGATGATCCCAGCGATCTGCAACGCGGGCGCAATTTTCATCGGCCATTACACACCGGAAGCCGTGGGCGACTATACCGGCGGATCGAACCACGTTCTGCCGACCGCTAGGGCTGCGCGGTTCTCCTCCGGGCTCGGCGTTCTCGATTTCATGAAACGCACATCCCTTTTGAAGCTTAATGCGCAAAGCCTCGCGGCGCTCGCTCCGGCGACAATGGCATTGGCCGAGGCCGAAGGGCTTGACGGCCATCGCCACTCTGTTGCCGTCCGGCTTCACGGAGCAGGATAAAGCCGCGCCATGCCAAACACTGCGCAAGTGTCCAGCCCATCGCGCCTCGTTGAGATAAACCTGGACGAGGCCTCCATCGGCCCTCATACGCCCGAGGTCGACCACGAGCGCAAGGTCGCGATTTTCGATCTCTTGGAGGAAAATTTTTTCGAGCTGATCGATGGAACGGCCGGCCCCTACAAGCTTCTCATCGCAATCGCAGAGCAGCGCCTCGCCTTCGCCATAACGGCCGGCGGCGCTGAGGAGCCGTGCGCCACCTTTCTGCTTTCGCTCAATCCCTTCCGCCGGGTCGTGAAGGATTACTTCCTCGTTTGCGGGAGTTATTTCGAGGCGATTAAGACCGCTCCGCCGAGCCGGATCGAGGCGCTCGATATGGGCCGCCGCGCCCTCCACGATGAAGGCAGCAAGCTTTTGATGGAGCGGCTGGATGGCAAAGTGCGGATGGACGTGCCCACCTCGCGGCGCCTGTTCACGCTGCTCTGCGCCCTGCATTGGAAGGGATGATGGTTGCGGCCTATCCAGCACCCCGGCGGAGGGTGCGCCTCTGCGGCGCTGGCCTCCTAAGCGGCGGACCGGTATTAACATAAGGTCAAGCGCAAACCTGTGAAGGAGGGCAACAGCCATGGAGACGCGGAATTTGGGCAGCCAAGGGCTCGAAGTTTCGGAGCTTGGGCTTGGTTGCATGGGAATGAGCTTCGCCTATAGCGGGCGCGACGATGCGGAGTCCATCGCAACCATCCATCGGGCGCTAGAGCTGGGCGTCAACTTTTTGGATACCGCCGAAATATACGGCCCCTTCGAAAACGAGATCCTCGTTGGCAAGGCCATCGCCGGAAAGCGTGACGGCGTTATCGTCGCGACCAAGTTCGGCTTCAAAATCGGAAGCGATCAGCCGGGCACCGACAGCCGGCCGGAGCATGTGAAGGAGGTCTGCGAAGCATCGCTGAAGCGGCTCGGCACGGGTCACATCGACCTATTCTACCAGCACCGCGTAGACCCGAACGTGCCCATCGAGGACACGGTTGGCGCGATGGCGGAGCTGGTGAAAGCGGGCAAGGTGCGTTATCTCGGCCTTTCGGAAGCGTCTCCCGCCACGCTGCGCCGCGCCCACGCCGTTCACCCCATCACTGCGCTGCAAAGCGAATATTCGCTGTGGGAGCGCGGCGTCGAGGCGGAGGTTCTGCCAACGTGCCGCGAGCTTGGCATCGGCTTCGTGCCCTATAGCCCGCTTGGGCGCGGCTTTCTGACCGGCACCGCGAAGCGCGCCGAGGACTATCCGCAGGACGACTACCGGCGCATGCAGCCGCGCTTTCAGGGCGAAAATTTCGACCGCAATATGAAGATCGTCGATGCGGTCAAGGCCGTTGCCAGCGCCAAAGCTGCGACGCCTGGACAAATCGCGCTGGCCTGGCTCCTCGTACAAGGCCCGGACATCGTGCCCATTCCCGGCACCAAACGGCGCACCTATTTAGAGGAGAATACGGGCGCAACGGAGATTATGCTGTTGCCGGAGGACTTAGAGGCGCTTGAGGAGGCGGCACCGCCCGGCGCTGCCGCCGGCGAGCGCTATCTGGAGCGGATGATGGCGCTCCTCGACCGGTAGGGAAAAGACCCCCTCACCCAACCCTCTCCCAGCAAGCTCGCCTTGGCGAGCTTGCCTCTGAGAGTGTCCGCATTCGCAGGCGAATGCGGACGGGGAGGGGGCTCTAAGCTGCGGCCTTCTCTCCGGGGTGAGTCCACGCGTGGCCTCGCCCCAACGGGGAGAGGGACAGGGTGAGGGGGGCTTCCGGCGCACAGCAAGCCCGGCGCCGGGCGCCACGCTTAAGTTTGCGATGAAACCCGCGCGAATAGAGGGAGCCGCTATGCAGATCGATCTCAACGCGGATATGGGCGAGGGATTCGGCGCTTACAGGATCGGCGGCCATGACGAAGAACTGCTCGGCATCGTGACCTCGGCCAACGTCGCCTGCGGCTTCCACGCGGGCGACGCCACCATCATGCACCGCCTCGCAATGCTTGCGAAAGAGCGCGGCGTGGGCCTCGGCGCTCATCCCGGCTTCAACGATCTCTGGGGCTTCGGCCGCCGGACCATCGCCATGGACGCGCGCGACCTTGAGTATCTCGTGGCCTATCAGATCGGCGCCATGCGGGCGTTTACCGCCTATTCGGGCGTGCCTCTCCGCCATGTGAAGGCGCACGGTGCGCTCTACAACATGGCCGCGAAAGACGAGGCCTATGCAGGCGCCATCGCCCGGGCTGTGAAAACCGCCGATGCGGGCCTGATCCTCGTGGGGCTGCCCGGATCGGAAATGCAAAAGGCGGCGGAGAGACAAGGCCTCGCGTTTGCGCGCGAGGGGTTTTGCGACCGGCTCTATAAGGACGGCGGCTCGCTGATGCCGCGCTCGGTGGCGGGCTCGGTGATTAGCGATCCGGCAGCGGCAGCGGCGCAGGCGCTTGGTTTCGCGCGCGATCGCGAAATCGTGACCGCCAGCGGCGCGCGGCTGAAGCTCGAGGTGGATACGCTGTGCGTGCATGGCGATGAGCCCAGCGCTGTGGGCGTCGCGGCGGCGGTTCGCAGTGCGCTCGAAGCCGCCGGCGTGAAGCTTGCGCCGATGCAGGCCGTGTTGGCGTAGCATCTTGTTTATGGGCTTCGCCGGTCTTCAACTGTTTCCGCTTATATAGGACAGAGGCTAAGTAAGCCGCATCCCCAAATCTCTCGAAGGAGAAATTGCATGACATGTTCCGCTCCCTCCGCCGCCTTCGATCCGGCGCGGTGCGCATCATGACTGCGGCCAACATCACCGTCATCGGTGCGGGCTTTGCGGCACTCACCGCCGTCCGGCGCCTGCGCAAGCTCGGCCGCAGCGCGCGCATCACTCTTATCGCGCCGCAAGCGGAGCTGCATTACCTGCCGGGCATCATCTGGATCCCGGCGGGCTTACGCAAACGCGAGGACCTCATCGTTCCGCTCGATAATTTTTTCCGGCGGATGGATGTCGCCTTCCACAAGGCCAACGCGACCGGCCTGAAAAATGGCGGCCGTATCGTCGAGACCGATGCGGGCGAGGCGGCCAACGATGGTCTTATCATCGCGTCCGGCGGGCGCTTCATTAAGAAGCTCCCCGGCATCGAGCATGCGATCACGCCTTGCGAGGGTATCGCCGCGGCGGAGAAAATCCGCGACCGGCTCGCCGCGATGAAGGGTGGCACAATCGCCGTTGGGTTCGCCGCGAACCCCAACGAGCAAACTGCGATGCGCGGCGGCCCGATGTTCGAGTTCCTGTTCGGTATCGATGGGCAATTGCGGCGCGAAGGCCGCCGCGGCCGCTTCAAGCTCGTCTTCTTCAGTCCTGCCGAAAAGCCCGGCGCCCGGCTCGGACCGCGTGCGGTCGAGGGCTTGCTCAAGGAAATGAAGAAGCGGGGCATCGAAACCCATCTCGGGCACAAGATGAAGAGCCTTAGCGATTCGAAGGTCGTAACCGAGGGCGGCGAGTTCGATGCGGACCTGATCCTGTTCATGCCCGGCATGACGGGCAATCTCTGGTTCGACAATACGGACTTGCCGCGCTCGCCCGGCGGGCTGATCCGCGCGGACCGGCACTGCCGCGTCGAGGGCCTGGAGCACGTCTACGTGGCGGGCGATGCGGGCAGCTATCCGGGTCCAGACTGGATGCCCAAACAGGCGCATATGGCGGACCTGCAAGCCGCTGCGGCGGCGGAAAATCTGCTCGCCGGGCTCGCCGGCCGGCCGGTCACGGCGCAATTCAGGGCTGAGATCGTCTGCATCGTGGACGCGCTCGATAAGGGCATGCTGGTGGCGCGCAACGAGCGCCGCGCAATCGCCCTGCCGCCTTCGAAACTGTGGCATTTGGCGAAGAGGGCGTTCGAAGGCAGCTATTTGCGGAAATATCGCTGACGGCGGCCTGGTGGTTCCGGCCGCCGCTTCGCCGTAAAGTTTGGACTATATGAGCGGGTTAAGACCCCCTCGCGCCAACCCTCTCCCTAAGGGGAGAGGGGGAAGAAGCTGCGGTCCTCTCCCTGAGCGGAAAGTGAATTTCAGGCGTCCTCTCTCCCATGGGGAGAGGGACAGAGTGAGGGGGACTTCCCAGCCAGGGCGGACGCTAGCAGCGGCCGGGCTGGATCGTCTTGTAAAGCGCCTGAACCAAAAGGTCCGGCAGCGCAGGCTTGGCGACGATAGCTGCGTCCGGCCATTCGCTCAGATCGAGCTGCGAGGCATGACCGGTGTGAAAAACGAATGGTATTTGGCGGGCAGCCAGAATGTGTATGACGGGAAGGACGTCGTCACGGCCCAGTCTGCAATCGAGCAGCGCAGCGGCAAGGCCGGCTTCGTTGGCCGCAAGCTGCTTTGCCTTCGCGACCGTTACGGCGGGGCCAACCGCGATCGCCCCGGCCTCTGTGAGGGTGGCGATCAGATCGTAAGCCGTAATCCATTCATCCTCGACAACAAGGATGCGAGCACCGCGCAGCGGCTCAGCGCCCGCAGCGGCAGGGGAAGATGTTACCGCCTCTGACATGATAGTCCCTAAATCGGCAGCTCAACCCGGCAGACCAAGCCGCCCGGTTCAAACCGCTGTTCAACCTTCGCGTCGGGCAATCCGTTTTCGATGATAAAAGTTCCAAAGCCGGGGCATCTTTTTGTGGAAACAGGAGGACCGCCGCTTTCCTGCCACAGCATCTCCAACGCCTTCCCGTTACGCTGAAGCACGACGCGCCAGGTAATTGAGACTTTGCCTTTCTCGCCCAAGGCGCCGTATTTGGCGGCATTCGTCGCCAATTCATGCACAAGCATCGCAAAGGGTGTGGCGAGGTAGGGCGGAAGCAGCAATTCCGGTCCATCGATGGTGACGCGCCCTTGGGCGGAAGCGGCATACGCAGCCATCAGGCGATGAACGAGCGAACCGATCTCAGCGCCCTTCCAGTCGGTTTGCATCAAGAGATCGTGGGCATCCGAAAGTGCGAGCAGGCGAGCTTCATACTTTTGGAGCGCCGCTGGGGTTGTCTCGCCGCGCAGCGTCTGGCGTGCCATCGCAATGATAACGGTAAGCGTGTTCTTCACGCGATGGGATAATTCCTGGAGCAAAAGGACTTGCTGCGCCTCCCAGGCCTTCGCTGCAGTGATGTCCTGGACCGTGCCCACAAGCCTCGGAGCGCTGCGCGGCCTGGGCGCTTCTGCAGGAAACGCTTTTCCCATGGCTCGCAACCATTGGTCCTTATTGCGGCCCTGCAATCTAAACTCGACGGAAAAAGCGCCGTCGCCCGTTGCCTCCAGGGCGTGACGCCAAGCTTCTTGAACTTTCGGCCGGTCGTTCCCGGCTATGCCTGCCCAAAAGACGTCCAAATTGACCGCATCGGCCTCGCTAAGGCCCCAGAGCGTGCGGCAGCGTGCGTCGAACCATAACTCACCGGCTGCGGCATCGTAGTCGAAAATGCCAAGCGAAGTTGCTTCGCGCGCAAGCCGCAATCGCCTCTCGCTTTGCAGGAGATCGCTTTCGGTCTGGCGCCGCTCCGTGATATCGACGAAGGTAACGACCACACCCTCGATCTTATCTTCGATCGTGCGATAGGGCCGCATGCGTATCAGATACCAGCGGTTTGCATCGCTCTCCACCTCGCACTCAAGCGGGACGAGATCGGTGAGGACCTTGAGGGCATCGTGGCCGATACCGGGATAATCTCGCAGCCGGTGCGTGAAATCTGAAATCGGCCGGCCTTCATCGTTGGCCGTGACGTTGAAAAGATCGGCGACCCGCGGTGTGAAACGCCTGATGCACAAATCGCCATCGAGAAACAGGGTTCCGACATCGGTCACCGAGATCAGATTTTGCAGGTCGTTATGGGCGCGGGTGACGGCCTCGACCCTATGCGTCAGCTCCTGATTTGTAGCCTGCAATTCTTCATTGATAGATTGCAGCTCTTCCTTGCTCGTCTCCAATTCTTCTGCCGTCGAGCGATATTCCTCGCCGACCGACTGCATTTCCTCGTTGGCGGCGCGAAGTTCTTCGATGGCGGTCTCGTAATCCTGCCGGCTTGTGAACAGCAGCGTCTTCGTCGATTGCAGCTCTTCCGCCAGCGCTTGGGTCGCGCTGTCCGCTTTCAGCCCGGCGGGACTGAAACTGCGAAGATCGGCGTTGCGCAAATCCTCTGCGCTCGCCTCGATGAAAAAAATGAGCGCCGTGGGCTCAACGTTCTCGCGCACGATGGGCCGGACCTGCAAATGCACGATGGCTTCGGTTCCATTGAAGTTCACGTTGACCGGGGCGGTCAGCACGGGAAGCCGCCGTTCGAAGGCGCGGCTCAGAGCGGACAAGAGATCGAGCCTCAACTCCGGCCTGATCAAATCGCAGACATTGGGCGTTGGCGGCCCGCCGGGATGTTGCAAGAACCGCCCAGCCGATTCCGACAGGTGGACGATACGATAAGCGCTATCGGCGAGGATGCTTGGGGGGGCGAATTCTTCGAGGGCCAGCTTGTGCGCAGCGGCATCGCCGGGAGGCACGGCGCGGGTCTGTGCTGGCGGAAATTGCCATGTATCGAACCGGGGCATTCCAAGGGCCCGCAGCGGGGGCAGGCTCGCTGCCGGGACATGACCGGCCGACTGGTAGATGCGGGCGTCCCGGTCGACCGCCAGGAATGCGTTTCGCGGTGAATCCGCCGCCTCGGATGCGCCAAGAAACAGATATCCGCCCGGATTAAGTGCGTAGTTGAAAATGCCGCAAGCCTGCCGCTGCAGCTCGCGGTCGAAATAAATGAGCACATTGCGGCAGGAGATCAGGTCGAGGCGGGAGAAAGGCGGATCGTTGATAAGGTTGTGCATCGCAAACAGAACGATATCGCGCAGCTCGCGCTTAACGCGGTAGCGGTCTTTCTCCAGGACGAAAAACCTGGCTAGCCGCTCCTCGCTCACGTCGGCCTCGATCGCGACGGGGTAGCGGCCTTCGCGTCCGGTGGCGAGCGCACCGCTGTCGATGTCCGTGGCGAAGACTTGAATGAGAGGCCGCAGCTCCCGCCGCGCAGCTTCTTCCAATAATAACATCGCTATGGAATAGGCTTCTTCGCCTGTGGCGCAGCCGGGTGCCCAAACGCGAATGGCGCTGGACGAGTCCTTGCCTTCGAACAAATGCGGAATAACGAGCCTTTGCAGCGCATCGAACGCCTCTGCATCGCGGAAAAAGGTTGTTACCGATATGAGAAGGTCGCCGAACAGGGCCTGAATTTCACCGGGATTGTCACGGAGCAAATCAAGATAGTTCTCAAGCTCGGGGATTTGCTTTACCTGCATGCGGCGCGCCAGACGCCTCAAAATGGTCGCGCGCTTGTATTTGGAGAAGTCGTGGCCGGTTCGCGCCTTCAAATGGGAAAAAACGGCGCGAAGGAGGTCTTCCTCCGTCTCCTGAAGCTTGGCCTCATAGACATGCTGCTTGGTCCGGGCGATAGCGGTAAGCCGCTCTACGAGGGCGCGAAGCGGCAGCACATCGTCCACGCATCCGGTCGCGATGGCGCTCCGCGGCATGGACGCATATTCCGCTTCGTCCGGATCTTGAACGAGAATCACCCCGCCTGCTTCCTTGATCGCTTTCACCCCTAACGCGCCGTCCGATCCGGCGCCGGTTAGGATCACGGCGAAGAGGCCGCCAGGCCTTGCTGCAAGGGACCGGAAGAAGAAGTCGATGGGCGCGCGTTTCCCGCGCTGAGCGTCGAAGTCGCAGGTGTCGAGCGCGCCGTTCGAGACGATCAGCTGCCGGTTTGGCGGAATGAGGTAGACGTGGTTGGGCTCGATGCGGATGCGGTTCTGGACCTGTATCACGGTCATTGCCGTTCGAGCGGCGAGAATAGATGAAAGGTCGCTTCTGTGCTCAGGATCCAGATGAAGTACGGCCACAAAAGCGGCGCCGGTATCTGCCGGGATTAGCTCGAAAAAGGTCTGGAGGGCTTGAATGCCGCCCGCCGAAGTGCCGATCGCGACAAGAGGGAAGGTTTTTGTCTGTTCTGCCGGTTTTCGCACGGGAACTAACCTTAAACACTTGTCTTTTGGGACGAGGTTTCAAGCATCGCTGCCATAAAGCCAGGAGCTTGAGATAGTTCCAAGTATCAACCTCGGATCGCCAGACGGAAACTATATTTATAGCAGAGATTCAAGCGCTACCCTTGCGGCCTCTTGTCATTCGCAACAGCATTTTTGTTGCATCCCGTATCAGTCTGCAGGCGCCACCCAAGTCCCGCCGCAACCGCCGCCCATTGTCCGTGTGGGAGTGGGGGATCTGTAACCGAGCTGCGTCAGGGCGGCTCGCCGGTCAGCCCGCGCTTCGCGATATTTGCCGGCGTTGTACAGTGCCTCGGCACGGTCTCTTGCCTCTTTCACTTTGCCGAGTTCGGCTGGCGGGAGCTTGGATTTTTTTATGCCCTCGTCCAGAAACGCGATCTCTTGCTCGCGAACCACGCTTTCAGGCTATTGTATGCACGCGAGTATCGGAGCCGGTACCGAAACAAGGATTGCAGCCGCAAGCGCGGTTTTCCTAAGCATAAGGACCCTTTCTCGCGCCTGAACACAGGGCGAGCGCAGCCGCGATAGCAGCGTAGTGTCAAGATACAGCACCGGCACCGCTTCCTCAAGACGCGCCGCGTCCATCCCAAGCGAGGGCTCCGCTAAAGCTGCAGCGACGCCGCCGGGCGGTCAGCCAGCGCGCTGCCCGATCTTCAGGAACTCCGCCATGAATTCGCGCAGGCGCGGCTGGCGCGCCTCGATATAGGGCAGCGGCCGTAGCACCTCGAGCGCTGCGATGCCGATGCGGATCGTAAAGCCGCCATTGACGAGCCCTTCGCCGAGCCGGCGGGAAAGCCGCGCGGTCAGGCCATGGCCGATGAATTGCTGCAAGATGTCGTCTGTGAACGCCATGCCGCCCGTGACGGCGAGGTGGCCGGCAATAAGCCTGAGCAGCTTGAAGATCGCAAAGAAGCCGGGCCTGCCGCCATAAATGTCCGCGAGGCTGCGCAGCATGCGGAAATTCTCGTAAGCCACAAAAGCGACGGGGACGATTGCGGCCGGGCTGAGCGAGGTCACCACCGAGACGCGCCTCCCGGATGAGCCGATGGCGGTGCGGGCCAGCCGGTCGAGCGGCAGGAGCAGCTCGCGCTCAGCGAGCGTCAGCACTTGCCGGGCGTCGAGAATATCTCGCTGATGCTGCTTCAACCGGTAGACGCCCTCGGCAAGTTCGCGGCGGTCTTTGAACATCGCGCGCATCGCCGCGGCAGCGCTGCGCGCCCCGCGTACGTCCCCGGCGCCCAGCGCTGCTTCGGCGCGCTTGCGAAGCGCCGTGACCGCCGAAAGGCGCAAAAGCCCGGCCACCTCGCGCGCCGCGATCATGACGAAAGCAAAAACCGCAACCGCGAACAGAATGGTGGCAGCCCAGCCGAGCCAATCGCTGCGCGAGAGGAGCGCCAGCACCGTCTGCTGCATCCAAATCAAGGCCCACAAAACCAGAAGCCCGCCAACCGCGCTCCAGAACACGTCGCTCCAGCCGCGGCGGTTTTCGGAAGGCGGCGGCGGCAGGGCAAGCGGTTCGGCGGCGAGGGGCTGCTCGATGGGCGCCTCGATTTTGAGGCCCGGATCGTCCAGGCTGAACGCCGCCGGTGCGCGGTTTTGAGGGATGCCGCTCATGCCAATTTATCGCCAATCAGAAAGTTCAACGCGCGGTCGAGCCTGATATGGGGAAGCACCGCGCTTCGCCCAAACTCTGGCGCTGCCTGTTTCGGCGGGCGGAAGCGTACGAAGTGCGCGGGCGTCCGGCCTGACCTGAGCCACTCGCGCGAGATTGCGAGCGCAGGATCGTCTGGCAGATCGCCGGGAAAAATCGCAAGCTCCTCGGCTCCGGTAAAAAGGCGCTCGCCAAGGCGCTCGCCTTTGAGCGGCGTGCCGGCGATGCACGGCAAGAGCTCGCCGCCTTGCCGCGCTTGCGCCTCCCGCGTCGCGCGCACGCTCGCGAGCGCGAAGGCGCGCACCTCGGCGCCCACGAAAGACGCGCGCTCGATGCTTTTTGCCGCGATCAGGCGCAAAATCGCCTCCAGGCGGTCGTGATTGGCATGGTGCAAATGATCGGCCTTGGTAGCGGCGAACACGATCCGGTCGATGCGCCGGCCGCCAAGCAAAGCCAGCCAGCCGTTCTGGCCCTGGCGGAAGCAGCGCAGGATATCGGTCAGCGCGCGTTCCAGATCGGCGACCGCGTCTGGCCCGGCATTGATGGCGGCGAGCACGTCGGCGAGCACGATCTGCCGGTCGAGGCGCGCGAAATGGTCCCGGAAGAAGGGCTGAACCACATGGGTTTTATAGGACTGATACCGGCGCGCCATCATCGCCCAAAGACTTCCGCCCGGTGCGGGCGTTCCCGCGGGCGTATCGAGCGGGAAGAATGTGAAGGCCGGTGAGCCGGCCATATCGCCCGGCATCAAAAAGCGCCCAGGCGGCAGGCTGGAAAGCGACAGCGCTTCGGCGCGGCACTTGCGCAAATATTGGGTGAAGAGTTCCGCGCCCTTCTGAGCGGTTTGCTCGTCCTGGGGGGCGAGCGCATCTGTTGCTGCGAGGAAGGCGAGCCAATCTCCGGCGGCGGGAGCGCGCGCCGGCTCGCGCGCGAGAGCGGTGGCCTGCCTCGACCAGTCCTCGTAGCTCAAATCGAGGAGCGGAAGGTCGAGAAGCCATTCGCCCGGATAATCGACGATGTCGAGATGCAGCGTTCCGGTGCCGAGCGCGCGCCACACTGTGGCAGCGGGCTCGTATTCGATGGTGAGCCGCAACTCGCTGATCTGCCGCGTGCCCTCGGGCCAAGCCGGCTCGGCGGCGGTGAGCTTGGCGAGATTGCCCTCGAAATCGAAGCGGGGCACCGCGTCGTGCGGCTGCGGTTCCAGATAGGCGCGAACGATGCGCCCCTGCGCGAGCGGCTCGAAAAAGGGCAGGGCGTTTCCGGCGAGGAGATTATGAACGAGCGAGGTGATGAACACGGTTTTGCCGGAGCGCGACAGCCCGGTCACGCCGAGCCGGACCGAGGGCGTGAGAAGCTGCGCGGCCGCGTCCTGAGCGCGCGCCCAGGTTTCGAGCGCTCTGTTCGATAAGCGTCCCAGCAAGTCCGGCTCCCTTCGCGACCACGCGCGCATTTCGTGAAGAGCCGCTTTTAGCAGGACCCGCGCTGGAACGGAACTGGGTAACGGGGCGCGCTCGATGGAGCCATAGCGCCACGTCACCCCTGCAAGCGGTGCGTGATAAACTCTTTTATTTTTTTCGCGAGCTCGTCGGCGCCCATGTCGCGAAATTCCTGATCCGCGCCTGGGATGACGGCAAGGGTCACGGTCTTGAGCGCGGCAAAATCCGGCTCCGCCGCCCTTATGTCGTTCAGGCCCGGATCGGCATCTCCCACGGCAAGGAGCACCGGAACGTTGATGCTTTGCAGGAGGTTCGTCGTTTGGAACTTTGCGTTGGCGCCGTAATAGTTCGCAAACGCACCCGCCGTTACCTGCGCATGCTTGCAATTCAAGAAACCGGGAACTTCCAGAAGCTGGTTGTCTTCTTCGCGCGCAACAAGTTCCTCGGCCTTGGCGAGCTCAGGCAGCAACGGCTTTCCGAAGCGCGCTCTGTATTCCCCCTCGGCCTTCTCCGTGGTCTGCATGAGCGGTGCGACCAGCACCACACGCTTTACGGCCTTGTCGATCCGGTTAATGGCATAAAGCGCAACTTGATTCGCTCCGCGGCCATGGCCGGCAACGGTGATCGACTGTGCTCCCTTTTCCTTGAGCCAGCGTACCCAGACTGCAATCTCATCGACGGCGTCCTCATGCCGGTGATCCTGCTCCATCGAGCAATCGAACATGCCGTGACGCTTGTCGAGACCGAGCCCAAGCGTAATCGCAAGCGAGTTTATGCCAAAATCGCGAAGCCCGTCTTGGAGCGCGGCCATAAGCTCCATCCGGCCGTGCCCCTGCGTGTCGTGCACGAGCAGGACCGTGCCTTCGTTCTTCAGCGATTTGCCCGGCGCCAATTCGAGGTTCGCAGTAATCTCAAGACCGAGATAATCGAGCGAGACCTCTTCCGCTGTGCAGTTCGCGGTAAAGCCCGCGAGCGAAAACACTGCCAGAGCCAAGACGATAAGGCCGCGCATGAGAATCCTTCCGATAGATGTTGCCGGCGAGGCACTCGCTAATGCCGCTTATGGACGAAATCAGGGCCGAGCCCAGGGATCACGCGATTTATGTTAACAAGAAGGCCTCTCACGCGCGGCCTTATCTTCTTCTTTTCTTTTTTATTCGCGCTTTTTTGGGGTCGGCGGGCGGAGCCGGCGGCCAAGACGCTTTCACAACGGGCGCGCAGGCAGGGGAGGAACCCTTCAACAGCCTGAGAGAGGGACGTCCCGCCTTTGAGCCGGTGCCGGGCGCAACCGCCCGTTGCGGCGCTCGGCGGGTTGCTGCGGCTTTTGCCCAAATGTTCAAGGTTTCGACAAGGCCCGCGAATGCCATGGCGAAGTAGATATAAACACGCGGTATATGCGTACCGAGACCGTCGGCAACAAGCACGACGCCGATAAGCATGAGGAAGCACAAGGCTAGCATCTTCACGGTGGGGTGCCGCTCGATGAATTCTCCCGTGATACCGGCCGCAAAGTACATAATTCCAACCGCGATGCAGATCGCCGCTGCCATGATCTCGATGTCGCGCGCCAAGCCTACCGCGGTCACGATGGAATCTAACGAGAAGATCAAATCCATCACCGCAATCTTCAAAATCACGGCGGCGAACCGGCCCTTGCGCGCCATAGCCGGCTGTGCGCCGCCCGGATGGTCTTCGATACTGGCATGGATCTCCTGGATGGCCTTGACCATGAGGAAAAGCCCGCCGGCGATGAGGATCAGGCTACGCCAAGAAAAGTCCACCCCAGCGGCATTGAAAAGCGGAGCCGTTAAACGCGTTACCCAAGAGATGGCGGAGAGGAGAAGAAGGCGGAGCGCAAGTGCGAGGCCCAGTCCTGCACTTCTTGCCCGCCGGGCTTCCTGTTTGGGAAGCGCATTTGTGAGAATTGCCAGAACGACGATATTATCGACGCCGAGCACAATCTCGAGGCTCGTGAGCGTCACGAGGCTTGCCCACGCCGCAGGATCGAGAAATAGTTCCATGAAAAACCTACCGGGGCCCTGCCGCGCACCTGCGGCGGCCGGTCATTCGGTTGGATAATGAGGCTGGATGCTGTCGCGTTCGCTTGCTGCGCTTAAGCCGAAGGCCACTATATAGGCCGCTGTCAGCACGAATATAACCCGCTCGGCCAATGTTCCAGGAAAGCCATGGCTAACTGCGGAGACCGCAGCGGCGCCCCATGCGAAAACGATAAAAAGTGTGAGCGCCCGCAACCGCTTTACGCGGAGCGGATGCACGAAGCGAAAGGGCACGAAGGTGAGAATTGCGCATAGTCCGATAAGGACTGCGGATAGCGCAGGGCTCATGCCGAGGACGAAGCAGTAAAGGACAATGGCATTCCAGACGGCCGGAAAACCTACGAAGTAGCCGTCGGCGGTTTTGCTGGTCTTATCTGAGAAATGATAGAGAGAGACCATCAGCATCGTTGCGGCCAGGATGAGCCGCAGCCCCTCCGGCACGATCGACGCGCGTGCAACGATGTAGGCGGGGATGGTGACATAGGTCAAATAGTCGATGATCTTATCGAGATCCTCGCCGGAAAAGCGGGGCAGAACCCGCTTCACTTCAAGCCGCCGGGCCAGGGGGCCGTCGGCCCCATCTACGATCAGCGCCGCCCCCAGCCATGCGAAAGCATCCGCCCAGTTGCCCTCGGTTGCTGCAAGAAGGGCGAATAGTCCGAGCACCGCGCCTGTTGCGGTTAAAACGTGCACGGACGCCGCGCCGAGCACGCTATTGATTTTTGGATTTAAGCGGTTGCTCATTGGGCAGTACGCGCTGCCAAACGATCAGAATTTGTGGCTCAACGTGCCCTTGATCTGCATGCCTTCATCGGGCGTGTGCTGATCGAGGCTGTGTTGATCGAGCTGGAGCGCGTCCGGGTAGCCTTTGCCACCGTACAACAGCTCAAGGCCGAAATCGAGCTTCGGCAAAGTTCCGACAGAGCCGATGCCCGGGATCGTGACCTCAGTCCCGCTAGACTTGCCGGTCAAAGCGAGAGGATCGGCGGTGTTTGGCTCAGGCGTCTTTCCCGGCAGCGTCAATTGCTGCCCGAAAGGCGAAAGCGGTGCCGATTGTGTGTTCGTTTGTGGCGGCGCAACTGGCTCTGTGGAAAAAGCCATCGCTCCCGTCACCTGCAAGGCAAGCGACAAGGCGATGCTACACGCCAGTGCCGCCTCCCTCAACTTGATTTGCTTGCCCATGACTCGCTCCCCGCTTGTGCTACTAAGATGATTGCGAACCCCTATGAATGCAAGTCTATTGATTCACCCCTTAAGTCCTTGTGAAATATGCGTTATCCACCGCTATACCCTAACCCCGTGGCCGAAATGCCTCAGGCAACGGTTGCAGCCGCCTTATTTTGGCCGAAAAGCGGCTAGGGCTGAGCCGCGGTTTCGCTGCAGAGCCATTCGAGGTAAGAGGCCGCGACCTGCCGGGGTTCGAAAACGATGAGAGCGGGAACGGAATAAGGGTGCCGCGCCGCAAGCGCCGCAAGCACTTGCTCCGCCAAGTCTTTTCTCGTCTTGACGAGCATGGCGGCTTCGGTCCCTTCTTCCACCGCGCCCTGCCAGCGATAGATCGACAGCATGCCGGGAAAAATATTGACGCATGCGGCAAGTTTTTCCTCCACAAGTTCACCGCCTATCTTCCTTGCGTCACTTTCAGTGGAAAATGTGGTATAAATGGCTACCATTCCGGTGGCTTCATCCATGGCGTCCTCTCCAATGCCCCACATGCATTCTCAATTCTGTTCGATTCCAGCCGCCCCCGAGCCCGCGTGTCCGAGGTGAGCGCGGTTGAAACCGGGGCGGGCATCCCCGTTGATAAGGTTCGCCTGGGGTTCGTTGCAAGCCCTGCTCCCGAGGCGCAGGAGGCTCTGGAACGCCTGGCCCGGCGCTATGGCGGCGCCGAGCCGGAAACTGCGGGCGTCATTATCGCTCTTGGCGGCGATGGCCTCATGCTGCAAACGCTGCACCGCTTCATGGGAACCGGCATTCCAATCTACGGCATGCATAGAGGGTCCGTCGGCTTTCTCATGAACGAGTATAGGGAGGACCGGCTTCTGGAGCGGGTGGCGGGCGCCAAGCTGAGCGTTATCCATCCCCTTAAGATGCTGGCGCGAAACGTGGCGGGGCAAATGCTGGAGGCGCTTGCGATCAACGAGGTGCATCTCTTCAGGCAAACTGCGCAAAGCGCTAGGCTTTCCATTTCGGTCGATGGAAGGGAACGGCTGAGCGAGCTGCTTTGCGACGGCGTTCTTGTCGCTACGCCCGCCGGAAGCACGGCCTATAACCTTTCTGCGGGCGGTCCGATTCTTCCGTTGAAGGCTCCACTTCTCGCCCTGACGCCGATCAGCCCTTTCCGGCCCAGGCGATGGCGCGGCGCGTTGCTGCCAAACAAGGCGCACGTCAAGATCGAGGTTCAGGAAGCGGACAAGCGCCCGGTCAGCGCCGTTGCCGATCACACCGAATTCCGCAATGTGCTTTCGGTCTCCATCAGGGAGGAGCCTGGGATAGACCTTAAATTGCTATTCGATCCCGGCCATGCGCTTGAGGAGCGCATCCTTGCGGAGCAGTTTAGGTTTTGAGACATTTCGCCGTGCAGTTGACGGAGCGCGCTGCGCACTTTAAACCCGGCGGGGTTCACGGACGTGAAGGGGAACGGCAATGCGGACAGTCCTTAAAGTCTCTTTCTGCTGGTTCTTTCTATGTTTGTCCGCATTAGATTGCGCCGCAGGCGAGACCCGGACGATCCTTATTCTCGATGCCACAGCTCAAATGAGCGCTCAGTTCGGCCAGCAGCGGAAAATCGACGCGATGAAAAGCGCCGCCGCCGCCGCTGCGGCCCGGATGGATGCCAAGGCTTGGCTCGCCGCATGGGCGTTCGGGACAAATCCCTCCAAGAAATGCGAGGACAGGGGTGAGCTCGTCCATCTTCAGCCGGTGGAGACCGCCGCCGGCGCGCTGGATAAGGCGCTAAGCCCGGTGCAGCCGAGGGCGGCCCGCGCCCCTGTGTTTGGGACTTTGCAGGCCGCGCTCGCATCGCTAGGAGAGCCCAAGGACGGAGCTGTATCGGCCGTCATCATTGCGGGCACGGGCGACGATTGCACCGGCGATATCTGCAGCGAGGCGAAACGGCTTCATGACGTGTACCCTAACGCAAAGCTGACAGTACTCGCCCCCGGCATGAGCGAGCAGGCAGCGGCCAATTTCACATGCGCCGCGAAAGCCATGGGAGGCGGGTTCACCGCGGTCAAGTCTGCGGCCGATCTCACCCGGGTCCTGCGCCAGACCCTCGATATCGCCCCGAACGCACAACCGGTAAAAGTGCCGGTCCAGCCATCGGCGGCTCCGGCCGCTCCGGCCGAAGTAGCAAAGACTTCAGCGGCCAAGAGCACGGAAACGGCCGCGGCCGCGCCTTCCTTGCCGGCCGGGATGGCCCCCGCCGTCCGGGAACAGCCGCAGCCCGATGCCAACACCTTTCTTTCTTTCGTGCTTTCGAGCGGTATGCCCTCGCTCGAAGCCGGGGTGACCTGGGAGATTTACAAGATCAACACGACCCCGACGGGTCAGCTGCGCGCGGCAGAGGCGCCAAGCTGGACCGGAGGCGGCGGGCAGGCAAAACTCAAGCTTGGCGAAGGCCGCTACCTGGTTCGGGCAGCCTACGGCTTCGCCTCAGCGGAGGACGCCATCGCAGTGGGCGCGGGCAAAGTCGAAAAGACCATATCGCTGAATGCCGGGACCATTGCCGCGGAAGCCTTGCAGGCGCAAGGCTCGCAAGCTGCCGAGGACGCTTTTTTCGTGCTTTACCGCCGGAAAACCGCGGTTGCACTGGAGGAACTCGGCAGATCCAGCGAAGCTCCGGCGATATTTTACGTGAATGCTGGCGAATACGCGATTGCCGCCACCGCGGGGCTCGCCAAGCTGCATACCGATGTCAAGGTTGAGACGGGAAAGGTTTCGGCGGTCCGGATGGCGCTCAATGTGGGAGTGTTGGAAATCAAGACCTTCGCCGTTGAAGGGTCCTCCAAGCCGGTGCCTGCTTGGCATAGGCTTTATGCTGCTGCGTCAGGTCCGGGAAAAGCGCCTGTCTTAAGAATATCGGGCGGCTCTCATCGCTTGCAGATCCCGGCAGGAAGCTACCGGCTGGAAACCGAATACGGCAATGCGCGTGTAGAGAGCGCTGTCTCGGTGGCGGCGGGGCAAACCGCTTCGCAAAGCGTCGTTTTAGGCGCCGGGGAAGCGAAGATCAGCCTGCCGGCCGGTAAACCTGCGCGAGTTTGCGCGGTTTACGAAGCTGGTGCAGACCGTAATGCAGGACCGCTCGGCCGCGCCGCGGGAACGTCGATGAGTTTCATCCTCAAAGCCGGCGACTACGATGTAGAGTGCAGGCACCAAGGAGAGTCCGAACCTGCGAAGAGGGCCCGGATCCGGGTCGTTCCCGGCGAGACCCAGCAAGCGAAGATCGAGGATTAGCGGGGTACCCGCCTCATTTTGATCGAACCTCAGGCCTAGCTTGGCTTGCTTAGCATCGGCTTTGTGGATTTCAAAGGAGCGGCGAAGGGCGGTTCATGCGCATAAAAAAAACGGCGGCCTACATCCTCGCTATGGCGTTTTCCGCATCGGCGCTTTGCTTTCCGGTCAGCCTATCGCCTTGGAGCGCAGCGCATGCGGCGCCCAAAGCCCCGAAGGGCGCAAGCTCTGTCGTTGAGGGCGAAGATATCCCCATCGAAGGGGAGGGTCCCAAGGCACCGGTCCAGCAAGGCGGCGATGATGCGGAGCCCCAATCGAGGCCCGTGCCGCCAACCTCCGGTCCGCCCGCTCCGGTGACGCTGACGGCCTACTTGAGCGAAGGCAGCGCGCCTATGACCTCCGGTATTACCTGGCGCGTCTTCGAAGGCCATCCGGGTAGCGACGGGAATTACCGGCTTTTAGAAACGGTTCGTGAGCCGCAGCCTACCCTTGAGCTGAAACCGGGGGAATATTTGATCAATATTGCCTATGGGCGGGCCAACCTCACGAAAAAGATCGGTGTTTGGCCGCAGAACCCGATGAAGGAGGATTTCGTGGTCAATGCCGGCGGACTACGGATTAATGCGTCGCTGGCTCACGCGCCGATATCGGCCGAGCATCTTCTTAAATTCGAGCTTTTCTCCGATACTCAGGATCAGTTCGGCAATCGCCAAAGGCTCTTCGGCGATCTTCGCCCAGGCATCGTCATGAGGCTGAACAGCGGCATCTACCATATAGTCAGCACCTATGGTGATGCGAACTCGGTCATTTCAGCCGATATCGTTGTCGAGCCCGGCAAGATTACCGAGGCCGGCATCGACCATGACGCGGGCAAGGTCACGTTGAAACTCGTGCAGCGCGCTGGCGGCGAGGCGGCCGCCGATACGCATTGGATTGTGTACAATGCGGCGGGCGAGGTCATTAAGGAGAGCGCCGGCGCGTTCCCGACGCATATTCTGGCAGCCGGCGAATACCGCGTCGCGGCTCAACATGGCGAGCGGCAATATGCGGGAGCGTTTTCTGTCGCGCCCGGCGACACGAAACTTGTCGAAGTGCTGATGCAGTAAGGGCAAAGGGGCCCCGGCAGCTGCATAGCACCTAAATCGCGCTGACAGCTTCGCAAAGGCCGCGCTGCCGGCTGCTTTACGCGGAAACGATCGAAGCGTCTTGCAGCGTTTGGAGAAGCAGGTCTTCCGGGATCGTGAATCCATCGGATCGCGTTTCCGGCGGGCCGGCTAGGTAGCAAGAATAGTCAAGGGCGCGTTGCATGGCTATGAGCCACATGTTCGCCGTCGCGTTCTTGACCTTACCATACGGGCCATACGGGCTCGGAAAAAACTCGATTATTTTCGTCCCCGGCTTGCACCAGGCGCTATGGGCGAGCCCCGCTCCGTGCGGTGCAACGACCGCTTCGGCTTGCCGGAAGAGCTGCACTTGGCGGGCTAAGGGGAGCCCCTTAAGCGTGACGCGATGGATCCCTCTGGCCTCCAGAATAGGAAGGAGGCTATCTTCATTGCGGACCCGCCGCAGCCGCGCATCGTTGCGGCTAATGTAAATCCGCTTCGGCAGGCCGTCGCCGGCATCCTCTCCGGCGATAAAGCGGCCGAGATCGTCGAGGACCGCCATTCCAACAGGCGATTGCAACGCACGCGGACCATACGGCACGGGGATTGCGGCCATAAGGTGCGGCACGTAAACGGCTTCGTACTTTCCGAGCGGCTCAAGGGCTTCAATTCCGTAGCGCGCTTTGAGGTAATCGAGCGTAATCTGCTGAAACGGGCTTCGCGACGCATTCACAATCAAGCCTAAGCCGTGCCCGCGCCCGCCGCTTTCGAGATAAGTGAGAAGCGGGACGATGGAATCGAAAAGCCAGTGAAAGATATGTCCGCGAGCCGGTATCGGCACCATGAGATTGAAATAACGCCGGCTGCCGGGCAGAGCCCGCAACCGGTACGGATGAGCGCGGATCGTCGAAACCCAATTCGGTTGCGGGCGCATGGCGAGAAACACGCCATCCTTGATCATGGCCCCGGCCCAGCCAGTGACCACGGTGCCGTCGAAGCTGTAAATATGATCGGTGAGCTGCAGCGGCTGCGGATGCGAGATCCCGAGTGCTGTCATGGATTCTGGGAGCGGCAAATCGACGGCCGCGGTCGGGATCGCCAAGTCTTCGCTTGCGGCCTCGCCGATAGGCTGCGATTCGAGCGGCAGAAGCCAGCGCCGCTGCAGAGCCGGAATAGCTCGTGCCGCTTGATCCGAAAGGATATAGCGTATGCTCCGCATCGTGAACTTCGCTTTGTAAATGCGGCCTTTATAATGCAGGGAAACCATAGCGCCTTTCCTGTGACCAGAGCCTCCATAAGCTAGCTTCACGGCGAGGCGCAAGGAGTTTTGGCGCGGAGCGCATGGCTTCAGCGCGGCGGATTTCTTTCCTCCCTGGAGGCGCCGGCGCTGCGGGCGAAGGCTGGAGGTGCGAAATTGGCTTGTGCGCCGCCCTCACTGTGCTATGAAGACACCTGCGGATGCTGGATCGCAGCGTTCTGCAGTTCCCCGGTAGCTCAGTCGGTAGAGCAAGCGGCTGTTAACCGCTGGGTCGCTGGTTCGAGTCCGGCCCGGGGAGCCATCCACCTCTTAAGTTATTGTTTTTGAACTCATTTCTCTCAGATGGGACAATTTCTTGCGACCGAGGGGACGCACCCGATTGCTTGAGTCGCAAGCGCGTCCGCTCTCAAGTACTAGGCGCACATTGGTTCCAAGATGTTGAACTACCCAAGATGACCCAACGGGAAGCCGCGCCCTCTTCATAGAGAATCACCTTGCGATGACCGCGTTGCTGGCCTGCGGGCGCTGGCCACAGCGGCGTGGAACTTGCTGCGAATCCCGGTGGCGCATGCCCGGCGCCCTGGATCACATTGGCGGTCTTGGCATGTTCTTAAGGCTACTCGCGACCAGCTTGAGCGAGGGCCCCGAGAGCAGGATTTGCGGAAGCGCCGAAAGCGAGATTTCGTCGATTCCGAGGCTTGCCTTGAGGTTGGCTGCTATAACTCTAATATCGAAACCAGGTTCGTAGACCGGGATCATGGGCTTCTGCAAGCGCGTCAGCCCCCAAACCGCCATGAGCGCGGTACGCACCGACGTTTCCACGGTGAAGACTACATCCAGCGGCAGCTCGGCGAATTGCCCCATGAAGGCGAGGTTCACACAGCCCTCCGGGATGACCTTCGGCCGGTCGCTGATCTTGCGCGGCATGAACTGAGAAGTGATATACGGCATCATTGCGGTCGAGACGGACGTATGCGACAGGATGCCGTCCATCTTGTCCTTCAGCCCGCAGTGGTAGAGGAGCTCAGCGAACATCTCCGCGCCCGTGCACTCCTGCATGGGCTTCTTGATGAAGTCACCAGGCACGTCGCTGCACTGCCCGTAGGCCCAGAAGACATTCACGTCATCTGGCTGGTTCGGGAAGTACTTGCTGTAAAGGATGAAACCGAGTTTCCAGCTGGAGTCGACAACCGTTATGGCGCCGCCGGTTCCCGCCTTATTACCGGTCTTAGCTTCCATGAAGTCATAGAAAGTAGGATCGCCCTTGATGGCCGGGAAGAACGTAATGAAGTTCGTCTTGTCGATGTCCGAGATAAAGGTTGCGGGATGTCCGAACTTGGGATCCCGGGCGGCAAGCTTCTCCCACACCGTGAAGCAGCCGCGCTCGCCTGTATCGCGATTTAGTTTCGCGACCGTGTCCGTGCCGCCCATGGCCGCGTTCTGCGTGAGCGACCCGTTGGTGAAGAAAACGAGGCCGTCGCGGGTGAGTGAGATCCGGCGGTCTCCATTGGAATCGCGCAGCGCGAGCGCGGTGACGATTGTTTCGCCCGCGTTATCCTCGACGTCGATGCCGGTCACGGACGTCCCGGCCAGGAACCGGACCCCCTGAGACTTGAGCCAAACGAGCATCGGCTTGATGATCGAGTCGTACTCGTTGTACTTGGTGTGCAGAATGCCCGCGAGATGGGTGAGGCCGCTTGCGTACATCATGAAGCGCCCGAGATACCGCTTCACCTCGATCAGCGAGTGGTAATCACGAAAAGCGAGCATCGAGCTCCAGCAGTACCAGAAGACCGACTTCGTGAACTCGGGACTGAACCAGTCTGCGACCGACAGGCCCTCGAGCTGCTCCTCCGGCGTCAAAAGCAGTTCCGCCATGCGTTTGGTATCGTGTACGGACATTTGGGGGCCGGTGGAATCGTAGAGCTGCCCCTGTTTGTGCATCAGCCGGAATTTGGAGTAGATCGGCTCCTCGACGTTCGCATGGTACGTTTCGTCGAGCACTGTCATGCCTGGGGTTTCCAGCGACGGTATCTTGCTGCACACGTACCAGAGACACTCCATGCGGGCTTCCAGCTCCCGCTCGCCGCGGGAGGTAAAACCGTGCTCCGCATCGCCAGCCGCGTCCATCGAGCCGCCGGCGGTGGGCAGCGACTCATAGATCGTGATGTTGCCTGCGGGCATGTGCGCATCCGTTATCAGCGAAATTGCAGCCGAAAGTCCTGCGATGCCGCCGCCGATAATATGCGCCTGTTTCTTCTCGATGTCCTTTGGAGCTGGAGCGTTGATGCGGTCGTAGTTTCTCATGGCTTCTCCTTTCCACTCTTCTCCTGTCCTATGCCCGGTTACTCGCCGAAAAGCTCCTTCTGCTTCGCGGCGACCCGGCGGGGATAGCTTTCGGGCATCAGCCGCACGAGCCGGTCTAGCCAGATCGCCTCGGAAGTGATCACAATACGGCTGCGTCCGCGTTCGATCCCATCCAGAATGATGCGCGCAGCCTCATCGGGGCTCATCTTCAGAAGCTTTTCATTGTAGATGCGCATGCTCTTCCCGGCCTGCGCGCGTTCCTCCGCCGTCATTCCGGAGCTATTTTGGATGGCGGCGCTGGCAATGTTGGTGCGCACACCGCCGGGATGGACCACGACCACTTGCACGGGAAGTCCGGCGGTGAGCATTTCCACCCGGATCGCTTCCGTAAAGCCGCGTATGGCGAATTTCGAGGTGACATAGGCCGGCATCCCCGCCTGAGCCATAAGGCCATTGAGGCTTGAGATATTCACCAGATGGCCTGCCCCGCTGGCGATAAGATGCGGAAGGAAGGCGCGGGTGCCGTTGACGGCACCCCCGAGATTGATTTTGAGGACGAGATCGAAGTCCTCTGGGCGCAGCTTGAGGAACGGGAGAGAGCCGCCAGAGATGCCGGCGTTGTTGTAGAGCTGGTGGACCACTCCAAACCTGTCCAGGACACCTGCCGCATAGGCCGCGAAAGCCGCCGCGTCGCTTACGTCGAGGCGCTTCGCATCAACCTCAGCACCCTTGGCCTGGACAAGGGTGGCGGCCTCCGCGAGGCCGGCCTCGTTGACGTCGGAAAGGGCAAGCCGCGCCCCGCGCGCGGCGAGGCCGAGCGCGAGCGCCCGGCCGATGCCCGAACCCGCGCCTGTGACGGCGGCGACTTTTCCACTGAACAGAGTCATCTGGCCCTCGCAGTATTTTCTGAAATGAGACCGGTCACGGTTGATCTCCTCCTGCTCCAAGGATTGCGAGCACGGCATCTGCGTAGCGTTCAGCGAATTCGGGACTCCGGGGGTCCGTACCGGAGAGATAACGTACCTGCTCTGTCACAAGGAACGGATAGCTTCCCAGTCCCTGCATCGCGTAGAGCAGCATCATTTCATCTGCGGCCGGCAATAGTCCGCTCTCCGTAGCCGGCCGGAGGAGCGGCTTCATCATCTCCGTGAGCGGGCCGATGTGCTTCTTGATGATATATTCGGAGTGTGGCCCGGGACGAGCGCTCTCGATCATCCAGATCCGGGCGAGCTCCGGGCGGCGCGCCGTGAAGAGTATGAACCGGCGTAATATCGTGAACGGGTCTCCGGGCGAGCCATCCTTCTCGAGCACAGCGGCCCGGAACTCGTCGAAGAGCGCGTCCAGCACCGTCCGGAACAGCTCCTCCTTCGATCCGAAATGGTGATGGACCAGGGGCTGCGGCACCTTCGCGCGCCGCGCGATCGAAGCCGTTGACGTGCCCTCAAATCCATTCTCCGCGAATTCGCTGATTGCGGCTTCGAGCAGCTTCGGCCGTGCCTTCATCGGGCGCCCTCGCGGCCGGGCTTGCGCGGCGGAGGGCGTCTGTGGCCCGGCGCGATCTTTGATGACCGGTTCGTCCATGGAGGCAACCATACGCTTGATGGCGAGCGCTCGCAATAAATATTTATTGAGCTATAAGTAATACAGGCACCACACCCCATGCATTGATGTGCATCACCATTTGATTCCGCCCGCGCTCAGGCCGGATTCGCCGCCCGCGACCCAACCAAAGCCGCCGGCGCCGCGCTCATAAGACGCGCCGGCTATCGAGGGTTAGGCCGTCATTCTGGGCTTCACCAACGTGATTGGTCTTCCCTAGTCCAGTCGCTGATTCGAGCCGCAATATCACCGGGCTCTTGGTGGGACATTCCCGGAAAAAGCATAGAGTTCCTATGCGCTAAAATTGTCCCGCTGTTTCTCTAAGTATCTGTTTTTTCTGGATCATCAGCGAGGCGGTTCTTCCCCTCGTTCGGGGACTCACCACCGTCGTACGCAAGCCCGTTGGCTTCGGCAATAAGGGCGAAGCGGCTGCAAAGCTAAACGGCTCGAATAAGCGAAATCCGGCCGCGACTCATGGCGGCCGCCCCCGTTGCTATATTGGTGCTTCGGCGGTTCGCTTAGCCTTTGCATGGTCGCGCGCAGCGTCCTCGGCGCGCCTTTTTACCACCGCCTGGACGCCTCCGCGCGTTGTCTTGAACAACGTAAGCTCGTCCATCTCCTCAGCCTTGCCCTCCTGCAAGGCGAGATCGAAATAGGCCTTGCGGTTCGGGTCGTGGTTGATCCGCCGGCGCACTCTCGCCATCCGGATTAGCCAGTAGGCCATCCAAAAATGTGCGCGCAGGATTTCGAGGCCAAAGCGCGGATAGAAAGCCAGCATCGATTCGCGCGGAAAGCTGGGGCGCCGGTCGCGCCGGAATTTTAGCCGGAAATAACCGCTCTCGAGCGGATGAACCTTGTCGTAACGGATGGAGAAGAAAAACCAGAGCATCATCATCATGACTTTGCTGGCCGTCATGCCGCAAGCGACCGCGCGGCGCATCACGGTTTCCATATGCTGCGGCGTGTAAAATTCGCGCCACGCGAGCCGGTAGGCTTCCACCCACTCCTCACCGGACATCTTCGGATGATGAACCACGACATGATTGGTGTCGAATTTGTTCATATCCGGATCCATCCAAGCGCCGTTCTTGTGCAGCGTTTGGTGGTCCTCGGAGCCTGGAAGCGGCGTCAGCATGAAAAATTCGAGAATGTCGACAGGAAGCTCGCGCTTGATGATTTCGATGTCGCGCTTCACCGTCTCCTTGGTATCGTTTGGAAATCCGATGATGTAGCCGGCATAGGTAATGACGCCGCGCCGCTTCCAAGCCTGCAGCATGGCCCGGTAATCGGTGATGTGGTTTTGGCGTTTTTTCGCGCCGAGCAAACTATCCGGATTGATATTCTCAAGGCCGATGAAGACGCGGCTGACCCCGGCGAGCTTTGCCTTTTCGATGAAATCCGGGATTTGATGGCAGAGCGTATCCACTTGAATTGTGAAGCTCGCCTTTATCCCCTCGCGCTCGCGCAACGCGATCATCCTGTCGAAGAAGGCTTCCCAGTTCCGGTTCCGTGCGAAATTGTCGTCGGTGATGAAGAAGCGCTTGATGTTCTGGGCGTAATTCTCGCGGATGATCGCCTCGAGATCGTCCGGCGAGCGGAAGCGGCTCTTGCGCCCCTGCACATTGATGATGGTGCAGAAGGAGCATTGATAGGGGCAGCCCCGTCCGAGATCGAAGCTCGACGTCGCTCCCGCTGTCCGGCGAACCTGGCTATGCGGAAGAATGGGGATAGGCTGATTGGCCATGTCCGGCAGATCGGACATGAAATTGTAAAGGGGCTTGAGAGCCCCTTCGAATGCATCTTTCATGACGAGTTCGAGGCGGCCATCCTCAGCTTCCCCTGCGAACAGACTTATCCCTTGCGCTTGAGCGTCCTTGAGGTCGCCGGGCAATTCGGGCAGCATGGCCAAGCAGCCGGACACGTGAAAACCGCCTATGCAGACCGGAATGTTTTTCTCGCGGAAGGGCAGGGCCAAATCCACGGCGCGCGGAAACTGATTGGACTGGACGCCGACAAGGCACACCAGCGCTTTATCGCCGGGCTTGATCGATTTGAGAATCTTATCGGGCCTGATGCGCTGATTGGTTTCGTCGAAGGTGGCGATGACGAGGTCTGTGCCGGGGCCGAGCACCTCACGTTTGCGGCAATCCTCGGCGATGCCATTGAG
Source organism: Rhodomicrobium sp. (assembly GCA_052144215.1). GTDB lineage: Bacteria > Pseudomonadota > Alphaproteobacteria > Rhizobiales > Rhodomicrobiaceae > Rhodomicrobium. The sequence continues at coordinate 13,816 of JBKQQS010000073.1, read as the reverse complement.
GCAAGTGAGCGTATTGGAGGGCATCGCCGACCGGAGCCATTGAATGGGATACCCATTATCGTCGTAATGGGCAGGCTTGATCATGATGAGATGAAAGGCTGCTGGATTGCTCGGCATGTTTCTCCCCGCGGCGAGGCTCTGCCGTTGCGCAGCAAAGTTCGGACGAAAGCGTCAGCATGTTTCGCGGAGGACGGGCGTCGCGCGACGCATCGAGGGGCGGAGAGTAAGTTCCAGCCCTAACTCTGCCATTTATTCAGAAGCCGGGGCCGGGCGCAAGCTCTTCTAGTAAATATTACGTTACCAAGTCAATTGGTTTCAGAAATAATGGCTGGAATGCGGCAATATATCGAATGAAAAAGCGAATCCGCGAAGCTGACAATGAGCGGAACGATCTATAACGTTTCGTGCAAACAGCGATTTGTTGGCGCTTATGACTCAAATAAGTGGTAATAGAGTCACGCACGCGATAGAGCGGCCTGCCGCGGAGGACTGCACGCCGGGAAAGTGCCCAAAATGCGATACGGCCGTGACAATTGTCGTGGAGTCTATTCGAGCCAGGGATGAAGCCTCAGGCAGAACTTGCCATGCGTGCAATTTCTTTGCCGCAAATGCCGGGCCGTCTTAGGCGTGTCCTTGGATCCGGACTGGCAGTCTCAAATCATGGGACAACGCAAGCGTGCGGACTCCGAAAGCTCTCGCTGATCGCGCTGTGCTTGCCAGGCCGGCGTTAGAGCGCGCTGGGCCGGACGCGCGGCTTCTTTAAAACGCTTTTGGTTGCGGCCTTGATGTCTTTTGCAGCCTGCTTTTCTGCTGCGTCTTCCGCCTCTTTTGCGAGGCGCAGTTGCCGCAGTTTGGAGGCCTTTTCCAATCGAAGCCTTGTTGCGTTATCGAGCTCCTGCCTTATGCTGTGCTCACGCTTTTGAATTTCAGCGTAGCGTTGTTCTGCCTTCGATCGGGACGCGGTCATTTTTGTCGAATTCCCTTTGTTGCGCCTTGCCTGGACTCTGGCCGGCAATTGTTGCACGCCTTTACGGCAATGCGCGCCGCTTCCCGCCAGAAAATTCCTGCGAGGTGGGAAAAGTGCCGGAGCCGGCCATAGCGAAGATAAGGCGTTGCAATCGGCCGCCCCCAGATAAGGTGATAAATGGGTAATCCCGCGTGCATCCGCAAGCCTTGGGAGTTTTTAACATGTCTTGATGGCGCCGCACCGGCGGCGCAAACGGGGGGGCTTAGCCATTTTAGGGCCGGATTACTTTTCCTTCTCCCCCAACGGCAAGCAAGCGCATGACCTGCGGATTGGGCCGACAGCGACTGGTGCCAAAGAGCCTCAGTTTAAGTCCAGAGCCGCTCTCCCCATTTGAAATCGAACCGGGCCGCAAAACTGAGCGCAATCGCGTGCGGCAAAGTCATGTTGCGACCCCCGGGGCCTTGCCGATGCCGGGGGCGAGGCCGCCGCGAAATTCCGGAACGAAGAGTGATAAGAACCTCTGCGGCCGGCGGCGAATATCCCCGATAAAAAAACACGGCCCGCTGGGCGCGCCGCTAACAACAAGGCTATTCCATGCTCTCAACGATCCAAATCACCTTCGACGGCGTCGGGCATTCAGATGTTATCGAAGGATACATCCGCGGCGAGGTGGAAAATCTTCGCGATGTCGAAGCCCCGGTAACCTCGTCGACGATTGTTGTTACCCAGCCTCGCGCCAAGCATTTCTCGGGCGATCCGTACCGGCTGCGCGTGCGGCTTACGGTTGAGGGCTGTCCCGATATCAACGTCAATCACGATCCAGGTGCTGGCAGAAGGCACGATGCTATGCAGATTGCAGTTCGCGATACGTTCCGCATCGTGCGGAGGCGCTTGGAAAATAGCGTTCGCAGGCGGAATACCGGCTCGCTTTCATCCCAACCGGCGCAAGCGAAATAATAATTACCGAAGATGGAGATAATGGTTTCGCTTGCAAAAGGACATATTGGCCACATATCGATAAAATGAGAAAGTCAAAATATGCTCTATTCTAAGGGTATAATCTTTATAGATTTTACTCTTTACAATATGGATGTATAGGAAGGTCAATAAAATGAGTGTAGCTCTCAAATCGCATTCGAAAAATATGGTAGATATTCTTGGAACGGCGAAAAATTCTGGATCTCTCAAAACGTTTGCCGCCGCGGTAGAAGCTGCAGGCCTCTCCGATATGCTAAAGAGCAGCGGCCCCTTCACGGTTTTCGCTCCCTCCGATAAAGCCTTTGAAACACTTGCTGCTGGAACGTTGGACCGCTTGCTCAAGCCTGAGCATCGCGACGAACTCGTCCATATTCTAAAGCACCATGTGATCTCCGGCGAGATGATGTCCGAGACCGTCAGGGGCAAAAAGTTCTCCCGCAAATCATTCGCCGGCGCCGAACTGACAATCGATGCGCACGATAACATCAAGGTGAATAGGTCTCACATCGTCACAGCCGATATCGAAGCCTCAAATGGCGTCATTCACATTATCGATGCGGTGATTGTGCCCCCCAAGGCGTAGCACATCGCGCAGAGGCTGGGGACAGAGCGGCAAGGCGGCCAAAGAGGCCGCCTTTTCATCTTGGAGATGCGCCGGGGCGATCCGTATGTTACAGTCGTTTAGCGCTATCGGCCAAGGAGCGATTATGCGTATCCACGTCGGCTGTGAATTGACATTCGACTTTCCGCAGCCAACGCCAATGATTGCTGCGCTTAATGTGCATTTTTCCCGCTTTCCGGATCTTGAGCGGCCCGATCATCTGGTGACGGAGCCGGCCGTGCCCGTCGAAGGCTACCGCGACAGTTTCGGCAATTGGTGCAACCGGCTCGTGGCCCCTGCAGGGCGCTTCACCCTTGGCACCGATACGGTCGTGCGCGACGCCGGGGTGTCCGATCCTGTGGATTTGAATGCTTTGCAGCATCAAGTCCAGCATTTGCCCGCGGAGACGCTTCAGTTCCTGCTCGGCAGCCGCTATTGCGAGACCGACGTCTTGTCGGAAGAAGCGTGGCGTCTCTTCAAGGAGACGCCGCTCGGCTGGCCGCGCGTCCAGGCCATCTGCGACTTCGTGCATAACCATCTCGTTTTCGGCTATGAACACGCCCGCCCCACCCGGACTGCGGCCCAAGCCTACGCCGAGCGCACCGGCGTTTGCCGGGACTTCGCGCACCTTGCTATCGCGTTCTGCCGCTGCCTCAATATCCCGGCACGCTACTGCACGGGCTATGTGAGCGATATTGGGGTCCCCCCGCCCCATGCGCCCATGGATTTTGCGGCCTGGATGGAGGTCTATCTCGGCGGACGCTGGTACACTTTCGATCCCCGGAATAACACTGTGAAGTTCGGGCGCATTCTCATCGCGCAAGGCAGAGACGCAGCCGACGTTCCCCTCACGCAAATCTTCGGTCCCGGCGTTCTGTCGGGTTTTCGAGTTTGGACCGATGAAGTTTGACGACGCCCGTTGCGGGAATTAGGTTCATACTGCCGGCGTTCGGATCTCCGCAGGGGAGCCTTGCCATCGAGCCGGAAACGCCTATATAGAGTCATCGAATTTGGCCAGAAAACGAGGCCGTTAGACCTTGGCGTAGCCGGGCGCGCTCTATAATCTCTCCAAAAATCGAGGAAAAGTGTCATGGCTGCAAGTGCCGCCATGACTGATCTTCACCCAGTTACGAAAAGGAATGTCCATGACTACGGGCACAGTAAAATTCTACAACGGTCAAAAAGGCTTTGGCTTCATTCAGCCCGATAACGGCGGCAAGGACGTGTTTGTGCATGCAACCGCGCTTGAGCGCGCCGGCATCCGCAACCTCGTGGAAGGCCAGAAGGTTACATTCGACGTCGAAGAGGACCGCCGCACCGGCAAGAGCTCTGCGAGCAACTTGCGGACCGAGTAACCGGCACCGGCAACGGTTGCGATCTTACATAGAAACGAAGCCGCTTTCTCGAGAGCGGCTTTTTTTTCGCCGGTCCCGGATCGTATCTTGGCGCCAGCTGACTTTCCCGCCAGAGCGGGCGGGCAGCGGCTCCGGATGACCTGTCAGCAGTTTCTTGACAATCCGCCGCCCGCGCTCTCAAGCTTCTTAAAACACCAGGGAGGCGCGGATGGCAGAAATCGGCTTTGTGGGGCTCGGCAATATGGGCGGGCCAATGGCCCTCAATTTGATCAAGGCGGGGCATAAGCTTCGGGTCTTCGATCTTTCGCAAGGAGCCATGGCCAAGCTCGCCGGGGCCGGCGCGGCAGCCGTTGCGTCCGCGAGCGATGCAGCCAAGGGCGCCGAGGCTGTCGTCACCATGCTTCCCGCCGGCCAGCATGTGCGCGATATCTATCTCGGCCCGGACGGCTTGATCGCGGCCGCATCCCGCGGCAGCCTCCTCATCGACTGTTCGACCATCGACGTGGCAACCGCGCGCGAGGTCAGCGCAGCGGCGGCGGCGGCTGGGCACGATATGCTCGACGCGCCCGTCTCGGGCGGCACCGGCGGCGCGCAGGCCGGAACGCTGACCTTCATGGCGGGCGGCAGCGATGTCGCATTCGCGCGGGCGCAGCCCATCCTGACCTGCATGGGCAAAACCGTTGTCCACGCGGGGGGCCCCGGCAACGGCCAGGCTGCGAAGATTTGCAACAACATGATCCTCGGCATCTCGATGATCGCCGTGTCCGAGGCCCTCGCTCTCGGCGAAAAGCTCGGCCTCAGCTACCAAACGCTGTTCGATATCGCCTCGAAATCGTCCGGCCAATGCTGGTCGCTGACGAGCTACTGCCCGGTTCCGGGGCCGGTGCCTGCCTCGCCCGCAAACCGCGATTACGCCGCGGGCTTCACGGCAGCGATGATGCTGAAGGATTTGAAGCTTGCACAGGAGGCAAGCCGCGCCGCAGGGGCGAACACTCCGCTCGGAGCCGAGGCTGCCGCGCTTTATGGGCTGCTTGCAAGCCACGGAGGCGGCGGGCTCGACTTCTCAGCGATTTTTAAGTTCCTGCGCGGGCAGTCTTAGAAAGCTGCCTGGCGGCGCGGCGGATGACGCCAACGGACCGTGAAGCGGTTAACCGGGTCTGGTTAGAGGCGCACCGGCTGGGTGAGCCGGAATTAACTGCATTTGCAGGCAGAATGAAAGAACAGCGTGAAGTTTTCCACTGCCTGCAATATTTCTCCTAAAACTTACGATAATTAGGGCCGGGTTAACCAGTTCCCCTTTAGGTTGCAGATGCGGAGCCAAGCGCAACCTAGAGGATATTACGTGATATGATCGCCGATTTCGTACGTGTCCAGCCAGACGACCAGAACCTAAAATCCCATTACCTTGTCAGTCTGCGAATGGTCGAGAGGTTGCATCGGCTGCTCCTCGACCTCATCAAGGATGAATTCGAGCGCGTCGGCCGCACCGACGTTAACTCCGTCCAGGCCCTCCTCCTTTTCAATATCGGAGATGTGGAATTGACGGCCGGCGAGTTGAAGACGCGCGGTCTTTATCTCGGCTCGAATGTCTCTTACAACCTCAAAAAACTCGTCGAGAGCGGCTACATTCATCACCAGCGCTCCCGCACCGACAAGCGTTCTGTCCGGGTGAAGCTGACCGATAAGGGAAAAGCCATTTCCGAAATGGTGAACCGGCTGCTCGAGCGGCAGTTGACCATGCTGGAGAAAGTTGGCGGGGTTTCGATCCCGGACCTCAAGCATTTCAATCAAATCTCCGTTAAGCTCGAACGCTTCTGGGGCGACCAGATTCGCTACCAGCTCTAACCGAGGCGAGCTGCGGCTTTGCAAAATGCACAAAGTGCAGAAAAAAGCATGCCGCCGCCTTGGCTTTTTTAGCATAGCTTACCTTGCTTGCCTGCTGCCGCTTGCGGTACGCTAACTCTAAAATAACCCCGCTCCGGCCATAATTGGGCCTCATCACAACGCGGGCACAGCGCTCCCGTCATTGGCGGCGCGATTTGAGTTGGAAGGCAAGATGGGAATCATGAACCAGAGATGGATGGCTGCGCTTATGGCTGCAGCCTTCATGATTACGGCGAGCCCGTTCGAGGCGAGCGCACAGCGAAGCAGGATCGACGACTGGCTGGGCTTCGATCAATCGGGCGATTCCTGGGATCAGTCCACGCGCGATCGCGCATCCGCTAGGGAAACGGACGTGCAGCTAGAGCGAGGCTTTCCAACGCTCGCGAAAGAGAACATAACGGCTACCAGGAACGCGATTAAGCAGTACGCGCAAATCGTTGCGCGCGGCGGCTGGGCGCAATTGCCGCCGATCGAGTTGCGCACGGGGATGAACCATCCTGCGGTGGTACAGCTTCGCAGACGCTTGCAGGCGACGGGCGATTTGCAAGCCTATGGCGGCTACCCGGAAATTTACGATTCCTATGTCGAGAATGCCGTGAAGAAGGCGCAGACCCGGCACGGACTTCCTGCCACGGGCTTCCTCGACCAGAATACGATCGAAGAGCTAAACATGCCGGCCGTCGCGCGCTTGCGCCAGCTCCGCACGAATTTGCCCCGTCTGCAAAGCTTGTCAGCCGCAACGCCCGCCGGCAAGTACGTCGTTGTGAACATCCCCGCGGCTCAGATCGAGGCCATCAACAACAATCAGGTCGTCTCGCGCCACACGGGCGTTGTCGGCAAGCCGGACCGTCCCTCTCCCCTACTGCAATCGGCGATCGAGGAAATCAATTTCAACAAAGAGTGGGTCGTCCCGCCAACCGTTTTGAAAGCCGATTTGATCCCTAAGGGACGCGATATGCAGCCCAAGGGGCAAGACGTGCTCGCGAAGTACAAAATCGATGCCTACGCGGATTATGCGGCCTATCAGAAGGGCCAGCGCCTCGATCCCATGCAGATCAATTGGTTTTCGGACCAGCCGCTGCACTACTTCTACGTGCAGAATGCCGGCGAGGAAAATCCGCTTGGATATGTGAAGATCAACTTCGACAGCCCCGACGGCGTCTATATGCACGACACGCCTGGGCAGAGCATCTTCTCAAAGAGCTTCAGGGCGGAGAGCTCGGGTTGCGTGCGCGTCCAGAACGTCCATCAGCTCGTCGCTTGGCTCTTGGAAGAGAATGGATGGTCGGTGCAGCAGGTCTTGCGCATGAAGCAGACCGGCGAACGGCTTTATGTGCGCCTCAAGAAGCGCGTCCCACTGTACTGGACCTATATAACTGCGTGGGGAACGCCGGACGGCACCGTGCAATTCCGCCGCGATATCTATCGCAGAGACGGCGTCGAGGCTGTCGCATCCGCCTTCTAAACGCCTCGGCATCGCGCAGCGGACAAAACATCCGCTGTAAATTTCAACGAGTTATCAGGATCATAGGCGCGGCGTATATTTGCGAATGATGAGTTATGGGCGCGCGGATATTCCGATCCTGGCAAGCGTGGCTGGGGTAAGCGAAAATCGCAAGGCTTGGCTTTGCGATGTCTGGGGCGTTCTGCACGACGGCGAAACCGTGTTCGCGCCCGCCATCGAGGCGTGCCGCATGTTCAAGCGGCGCGGCGGCGAAGTTATTCTCGTCTCGAACTCGCCGCGGCCTTCGGAGGCCGTTCTCGATCATTTGGATTTACTGGGCGTGCCTCAGGATTGTTTCAGTGCGCTGGTGACGTCGGGCGATGTGACGCGCGCCTTGGTCGAAACCTATTCCGGGGAGCCTGTCTTTCACCTCGGTCCGGAGCGAGACCGGTGCCTTTTCGAGGGCCTGGATGTGGAGTTCGCGCCAGCCGGGAAGGCCGTAGCCATAGTTTGCACGGGCTTTTTCGACGAAGAGCACGAGGTGGCGGAGGACTATGACGGCATGCTGGCTGCTTTCGCGGCCCGGAGCGTTCCAATGATCTGCGCCAACCCGGACCTTGTTGTCGAACGCGGCTCCAAGTTGTTGCCCTGCGCAGGTTTGCTGGCGGAGCGCTACGCCGCGCTCGGCCAGACGGCCGTTCAGGCTGGAAAGCCATACCGCCCCATTTACGAGGCAGCACTGCGAAAGCTCGCAAAGCCGCTGCCTAAGAGTGAGATTCTAGCCATCGGCGATGGCATCGACACCGATATAAAAGGCGCGAACGGACAGGGGATCGACTCGATCTATATCGCGAGCCGGGTCCACCTTGGGAACGCCGTTGAGGACGGCGCGGCGAGCGGATTGCTTTTCGAGCGGCTCTTCGCCTCCCGCGCGTTCCGCCCAGCCGCAGCTATGCCGCACCTGCAATGGTGACATCGGCCGCCTTGCGAAAAATCCAAGCCCTTGCATATATGGGCGCAAGACACGGCACCGAGCGCGTTTGCAAAGTTGCGTAGGAGGCATCATGACCGGCGGAATAGGACCTGGGCACTACTTCGAGGATTTGTATGTTGGCATGGAGGCGAGCCTCGTGCAAATCGTCGGCGGCGACGATATTCACGCGTTCGCTCAGGTCAGCGGCGACGTCAATCCGATCCACCTCGACGATGCCTATGCAAAGGAAACCCCGTTCAGGCGGCGTATCGCCCATGGTATGCTGAGTGCGGCTTATATCTCGGCAGTGTTCGGTACGAAGCTCCCCGGGCCGGGATGCGTGTATATCTCGCAGACGCTGAATTTCAGGGCGCCGGTTCATATCGGCGATCACGTCACCGCGAACGTTAAAATCTCCGACTTGATCGAGCACAGGAAAAGGGCGATCTTCAGTTGCCACTGCGCAGTGGGCGAGAAGGTCGTTCTCGAAGGGGAGGCCGTACTTTTGGTCCCCTCGCGGACGCCGAAATCGAAAGAGTAGCGGAATGGACATCGTCCATGGCTGGCATCGGGTTCCTCTGCACTTGAAGGGAGCCTCGCTTGCGATCGGCACTTTCGACGGGGTGCATCGCGGCCATCGTGCCGTGCTGGAAGCAGCGAAGGCGAATGCTGCCGGGGGCGGATTGCCCATGGGCGTCATGGTGTTCGAGCCGTACCCAAGGATGTTCTTCCAGCCGCAAAAGCCTTTCTTCCGGCTCACGGGCCTTAAGCGCAAGCTTGAGCTTCTTTCGGCTTACGGATGCGGCTTTACGGCGGTCATCCCGTTCGATCTCACCGTCGCCGGCCTCACCGCGCCGGACTTCGTACGCACAATCCTCGCCGAGGCTTTCGCCATCAGGCATGCTTCGGTCGGCTATAACTTCTTCTTCGGAAAGGGCCGTGGCGGAAATCCCGGCATTCTTGCCCAAGAGGGACGAATTCACGGGTTCGGAGTGACCATGGTCGAAGCGCAAGGCAATGCAGGCGAAATCTTTTCATCCACGCGCGTACGTGAATTGCTTGCCGAGGGCGATGTGGCCGCCGCGGCCGAGATGCTTGGATATTACTGGCGCGTTTCCGGCACGGTCGAGAGCGGCGCCGGGCGCGGGCAGGGCCTCGGCTTCCCCACGGCAAATATCCGTCTGGATGAGGGCATAACGCTCAAGCATGGCATTTATGCCGTTAATGCCCATACCGATGGCCGCAAGCTTCAGGGCGCCGCTTATCTGGGAACGCGGCCGACTTTCGATGCCGGCCTGCCTTTGCTTGAAACGTTTCTTTTCGATTTCGATGGAAATCTTTACGGAAAGACCCTTGAAATCGAGTTTATCGCCTTTGTGCGCGAGGACGCAAAGTTCCGCTCGTCTGAAACGCTCGCCGCGCAGATGCAGGCGGATTGCGCGAAAGCCAAGGACATTCTCGACCGTCAGCAAGCGGCGCTATGAATTTCCGATAACCATCGTATCCGGACGGTTCGATCCCGCTTCGGCATGATAACCGATGGGTTCCCGCGATTGCCGCCGCCTTGCGTGGAGAACGAACAGCGCGGACGTTGTGCCACACGCGAAAAAGCAGGGGCGCATGATTTCAGAAGCTGCCGCGCTCATAAAGCGGCTTCACATCCGGTCAATGCCAAGCTACAGACATGCGCGGCGAGTGTGCCTTCGAGCCGTGTGAGCATTCGCTGAGTTTCCGCACAGGACACGAACATGATCGACCGCCGTAGTTTTCTCAAACTTGCACTGGCCGCCCAGGCATTCGCGGTAAACCCCTCACGCGCGAGCACGCCGGGATTACGCATGGGCGAAGCGCAGCCGTTCTCTTATGACTGGCTAAAGGCTCGCGCGGAAGCGCTCGCGGCCGCAGCCTATGTTTCGCCTCCCCGCCCCGATCCGAAGATCGTCTCCTCGATCGACTACGACGCTCATGGTCAGCTTCATTATAAGTCGGAATACGCTCTTTACGGCGATGGCGATCAGAGTGCCTTTCCGATAACGTTCCAGCATGTGGGGCAATACTTCCCGAAAACGGTTCGCATGTATGCGGTTGAGCCGGGAGCCGGCAAAGACCTTGCGCGAGAAATCCTCTACGATCCCAATTACTTCACGATCCCATCGGGGAACGCAGCGGCCAGCCTGCCCGTGACCCCTTCTCCCATCGCCGGTTTTTGGCTTCGCGAGCCGAAGACTGGAACCGAGGATTGGCGCAAGGCCGAGCCTTGGGTAACGTTCCTCGGCGCCTCCTATTTCCGCGCCAAGGGCGAGCTCGGACAGGTCGGCCTTTCCGCGAGAGGGATCACGCTGACGCCCGGCGGCAACGCGCCTGAGGAGTTCCCGGATTTCGTTGCATTCTGGTTCATGCCAGCGCCGCCATCGGCTAGGTCCGTCACGGTGTACGCACTGCTCGACGGCCCAAGCGTGACCGGCGCCTACCGCTTCCAGATGGAGCGGACCAAAGGCGTAATCATGGAGATAGAGAACACGCTGTTCTTCCGCCAGCCGGTTGAACGGCTGGGGCTTGCGCCCTTAACCTCGATGTATTGGTATTCCGAGACGCTCAAACGGGCTGGGATCGACTGGCGCCCCGAGGTGCACGATTCCGATGGCCTTGCGATGTGGACGGGCACGGGCGAGCACATCTGGCGGCCGCTCAACAATCCCGCCCATGTCTCGATATCGAGCTTCCTCGACGAAAATCCGCGCGGCTTTGGCCTTTTGCAGCGCGACCGCATTTTCGACCATTATCTCGACGGCGTGGGCTACGAGAAGAGGCCTTCTGCGTGGGTCGAGCCGCTCGGCGATTGGGGCAAGGGCACCGTGCAGCTGGTTGAGATGCCGACCGACGATGAGGTCAACGACAACATCATCGTCTATTGGTGCCCGGCTAAGCCGGTGCAGGCAGGTAGCCGTGTCGAGCTTCATTACCGTCTGCATTGGCTCGCCGATGAGCCTTATCCCACCCCGCTCGGCCGCTGCGTTGCGACCCGGCTCGGGCGCGGCGGGCAGCCCGGCAAGGCGCGCCCCAACGGCGTGCGCAAATTCGAGGTCGAGTTTCTCGGCGGACCGCTCGCGCAGCTTCCCTATGGTGTCAAGCCCGAGCTTGTTCTCTGGGCCTCGCGCGGTCAGTTCACCTATATCTTTGCCGAGGCTGCTCCCGACGATGTGCCGGGACATTGGCGGGCGTTCTTCGACCTTACGGTCGACGGCACCGATCCCGTCGAGATGCGCCTATATCTCAAGGCCGGCGCGGAGGTGCTGACCGAAACCTGGCTCTATCAATACCGGCCATTCGCAACCACCAGCTATCCGGTTGGGTACTGAAAAGCGGCCTAAGCGCGGACTGCGTCTGGCTGGGTCCGGCGCGTGGGCCGCCGGAGACTCCTTATCCCCATCGGCATTCGCAGGCGAATGCGGACATTCTATGTGGCAAGCTCGCCAAAGCGGGCTTGCGGGGAGAGGGCTTGGGTGAGTAGGAACCTCCCCGCGATTCCGATATACAAGGACAGATGCTAGGTGCCTTGAGGCCGGATCGGTTATCTACCGCAAGCAACGGGTCCTAAAAGCCGGCACGGCATCTCATCGGATGGCGCTCCACGGCCGCCCGATATCGTCCTGCCCCGGCGGTGTATACAATCTCCCAACCTCCGCGCGCATGACAACGCAGGATGCCTCAGGGGTTGTGGATAAGGCTTGTTTAAACGTGAATGTTGCTAATACAGAACGTCACATTTTCTGATTTGGATATAATATCGAGTTTCAACCGTATTCATAAGGGGAGGCAAGCGAATGCAACTCAATAGGGACTATGCTTCTTTTCTTTTGGCGGCGGCAAACATCTATGCGGCACAAACCAGCACCGGATGCAGTAAGGCCGAGAGTCAGTTTGAGCAGCGGCTGTTTAAGCTGTTTGAGCAGGCTTCGGAAGCCGGAGTGGCGCTTCAAGATATCGTGGTCATCACCTCGACCGCTGTCGCCGTTATGCTGACAAGGGAGGACGCCTTGCCGCCAGTAAAAGCGCCGCGTGCTTTAAAGGGCAATATAAGATCGATAAAGACGTCCAACTTGGTCTAGGATCGATCTCAACGCCGCGTGATGCACTGTCTGCCGCGATGTCCTAATTCTTCCTGTTTATATCCGGCTGTTGCGTAAGATCTGAAAGCTTCAGATCTACGCAGGGCTATTTGCGCGCGCTGAATTGCTCGAAAGCTGCCATAGCCTCGGCGGCATACATTAACGACGGTCCGCCTCCCATATAGACCGCCATGCCCAAGGCCTCCTCGACCTCCGCCCGCGTGGCACCGAGCGCGACACAGGCCTCGGCATGGAAGCCGATGCAAGCGTCGCAATGGGCAGCAACACCCAAAGCGAGCGCAATAAGCTCCTTGGTTTTTTTATCGAGGGCCCCGTCCCGGGTGGCTGCCTTCGCCATAGCCGAGAAAGCTTGCATTGTGTCTGGGATGTCCTCGCGAAGGCCCTTGAGATTTGCGGAGATATGCCGGGTGATTTCGAAAAAGTTTTTTTCCATATCGTTCCTCGCTGCGCAGCACGGCGCTTGCTTATATTAGTATTCACTAATATAATGTCAATATGGAACGGAAACCGGTGTCCCCTGCAGTTCAAATGAAGAGTCATGTTGGCGAAGCCGCCGGCATGCTGAAGCAATTGGCTAACCCCAGCCGGCTCGCGATTTTGTGCCAGCTCCTCTCGGGAGAGCGATCTGTTGGAGAACTAGCGGATTCTATTGGCATATCTCAATCCGCGCTGTCGCAGCACCTCGCAAAAATGCGCGAGGCCGGGCTCGTGACTCCGGAAAAAAGAGGGCAAATGGTCTATTATCACCTCTCCAGCATGAAGGCGAATGCGCTTCTTTCGACGCTTTACTTGATTTATTGCAGGGACTGATATTATTTCAGAGAAATCTCATATACGGAGCCCCTAATGAGCGTTAAATCCGTCACCCCTGCAACTCTTAAGACCTGGCTCGATGCCGGGAAGGCCGCCGTCGTGGATGTACGCGAACCTCGTGAATATGCGGCGGAACACATCGAAGGTTCGACGCTCGTGCCATTGGGCAGCCTTCATCCGGATGCCTTGCCCGATCACGCGGGCAAAAAGCTCGTGCTTCTGTGCCGCGTAGGCACGCGCAGCTTGTTCGGATGTCACAGAATCGCAGGAGCGATCCCGGGCGACGTCTATAACCTCGAAGGCGGAATCAAAGGCTGGATGAGTGCAGGCTTGCCTGTCTACAGATTTGAGCGCAGCTCGCCGCAAGAAGAGGGTGTCCCGCTCGTCGCGAAAGTGATGCGCTTCGTTACGCGATTCTCGTGAGCCGGTAGGCGCAGCCTGCGGAAGGCCCGCTCCGAAAAGGCGGCGTCCTTCTCGCGTTGCCAGACGGCGCCATGACGGCCTGCTTGGCGGCCGGCAAAGCATCTTGCGCAACGCCCCCCGGGGAGTTGCGTGCGTCAAGTTCTGCAAAAAGGCGGAGTCACAGCCGCAGGGATGTTTCTCTGTTCGGCTGAACGGCGTTTCTCCGTCCCGGCCTAACTTCTGGAAGGCGCCGCGCGCAGTGGCGGTCA
>JBKQQS010000072.1:0-5909 GCA_052144215.1 Rhodomicrobium sp. | reverse complement strand
AGGGCGGCCCGCCGGTCGCGGCGCCGGCCAAGCGCGGCTTCGGCTCGACGGTGATCTCCCGCATGGCGATGGAAAGCCTCGATGCCAAGGTCGATCTCGATTTTGCGCCGGAAGGGCTGTCCTGGCGCCTGCAATGCGCGGCGAAGGAGGTCGGGGATGGAAACCGCTCCGCTTCGTCCTCACTAAAGAAAGGATCGGCGTTATAGGACGGCGCGGGATCGATGGCGGAGCCTTGACGGTTTGGAGCGGGGACCTTAAGCTTTAGAAATGCCTGCTGCCGCCGCGCCGGTTTGGCGCATTTTGCGTAACCCTGCGCCGGCCTATCATAAAACCCACGAAAACCTAGGTTGACATTCTTTAGAATGATTCTAAAGTGCGCTCGTTGTGCGTTCACGCATGTACGCATATCGCTATTTTTAGAATTCAGGAGTCGACGATGGCCAAACTCAAAGGCAGCAAGACCGAACAGCATCTCAAAGAGGCATTTGCCGGCGAAAGCCAGGCTAACCGCCGCTATCTTTATTTCGCTCAAAAGGCCGATGTGGAAGGCTTCAACGACACCGCCGCGGTGTTCCGCTCGACGGCGGAAGGCGAGACCGGACATGCTCACGGCCACCTCGAATATCTTGAGGAAGTGGGCGATCCTGCCACGGGCATGCCCATCGGTTCGACGGCCGACAATCTTGCTGCCGCAATAGCTGGCGAAACGCACGAATACACCGACATGTATCCCTCGATGGCCCGCACCGCACGCGAGGAAGGCTTCGAGGAAATCGCCGAGTGGTTCGAAACGCTGGCGAAGGCTGAGAAATCGCACGCCGGGCGCTTCCAAAGAGCACTCGACGAAGTGAAAAAGGCCTAAAGCTGAACCGGAGGCGGGAGGGCACGGATTTGGGGAGAAGCCCCGCCGCGAACCTCCGCCTTCTCATACTCCTCTCTCAAAAAGCGCGTTATCTCCGATGTCCGAAGGCAGCCTGCAAGCTCCTGTTCGCCACCCCGTCGATTGGCAGAACCCCGAGTTTTACGACGAGGCAATGCTCGATGCCGAGTTGCGCCGCGTGTTCGAGATCTGTCATGGCTGCCGGCGCTGCTTCAATTTGTGCGAGTCCTTTCCGCGGCTGTTCGATCTTGTGGACGCCGCGCCTTCCGGCGAGCTGCACGATGTTAAGTCGAGCGATTTCATAAGCGTCATCGAAGGCTGCACACTGTGCGACATGTGCTTCATGACGAAATGCCCATACGTGCCGCCGCACGATTTCCTTCTCGATTTTCCGCATCTGATCCTCCGTTACCGGGCGGTGCAAGCCAAGAAGGGTGCAGTGCCGCTCGCAGACCGCGAGCTGACGAAAACCGATCGCAACGGCGAAGTTGCGAAATACGCAGCCGCGCTCGCGAATTGGGCGGCATCGACTAAAAACCGGTTCATGCGCGGCATGCTGGAGCGCGTCGCGGGCGTCCATCACGAGGCGGAGCTGCCGCGCTACGCGTCGCAGACCCTGACGGCGCGCGCCAAAAGAGAAAGCGTGACGCCAGACCCCCAAGCGCCCGCTTACGGCAAGCGTAAGGCGATATTCTACGCCACTTGCTCGATGAATTACAACGATCCCGGTCTTGGCTGGCTCGCGCGGCGGGTACTGGCGAAGCTCGGTGTCGAGACGGAAGTCGTTTATCCCGGCTGTTGCGGCATGCCGCAGCTTGAGCAGGGCCTGATCGGCGATGTTGTTGCCAATGCGCGCAACGTTGCGGCGGCCATGCAGGAATGGATCGCCAAGGGTTACGATGTCATCGCGCCCGTTCCAAGCTGCGCGCTTATGCTGAAGCTGGAATGGCCCTTGCTGGTGCCGGAGGGCGATCCGGGGCGCGCGGCCATCGAGGCTTTGGCCGGGGCCACGTTCGACTTGACGGAATTTGTAGTCGACATCGCCAAGAAGCACGGGCTGCCGCAGGGGATGGCGCCGCTTGCGGGGCCGGTCGCTTTGCATCTTGCTTGCCACGCGCGCGCGCAGAATATGGGCGCCAAGGCCGCCGAAATGCTCCGGCTTTTGCCGCAGGCGCAAGACATTACGGTGATCGAACGCTGTTCTGGCCATGGTGGTTCGTGGGGCGTGAAGAAAGAGAATTTTCAGGCGGCGCTCAAGGTGGGCAAGCCCGCTGCGCGAAAGGCCGCCGAGGTGTTGGAGGCCGGCGCGCAAAAGAACAAGCCCGCCTTCGTCGCTTCGGAATGTCCGCTGGCGGCTGCGCACATCCTGCAAGGCGCCGGCCGGCTTGGCGTCAGCGAGACGCCGGAGAAAATGCGGCCGTATCACCCGATTGAAATTTTTGCCCTGAGCTACGGTTTGACGAAGGAGGCCTCATGAAGCGCGAGATTACGGCTGCCGATATTCTGCCCGCCGAAGACTACGCCCGCGTCCGCGATGAAAAACGCCGCGTAATCCGCGAGATCAAAGCCAACCGGCGTGTCGCCGTCGGCCCCTACGCCACGTTTTACTTTGAGAGCTACGACACGATGTGGCTGCAGGTGCAGGAGATGCTGCGGATCGAAAAGGGCGGCGCGGCACAGCTGGCGGACGAGCTCGCCGCCTATAATCCGATGATTCCGAAAGGCAACGAGCTCGCCGCAACGGTGATGTTCGAAATCGAAAACCCCGAGCGCCGGCGGCAAGTTCTGTCGCGGTTAGGCGGCGTCGAGGGCATGATGGAATTGCGCTGCGGCTCCGAAATCGTCAAAGGCGAAACCGAGCGCGATTTGGAATATTCGACCCCCGAGGGCAAGGTCTCTTCGGTGCTGTTCCTGCACTTCCGCTTTGCGCCAGGGCAAGCTGCGAAGTTCTTTGCGCCGGCATCTGGGATCTCGATTGCGATAACGCATCCGGAGTATGCCCACATCGCCATCGTTCCGCCGGCCGTCAAGGCGGAACTGGCGAAGGACGTCGCCTGACGCTTAAGGGCGTCTCCCGGAAAGCGCCTTAGCGCTTATCCGGGATCTTAACGCGGGTTACAGGAGCGCCTCGATGCTGGTTTGCAGCTCTTCGGGCTTAGTCATCGGCGAATAGCGTTCGACAACGGCGCCGCTACGGTCGACCAAAAACTTGGTGAAGTTCCATTTGATGGCCTCGAAACCAAGCGAGCCCGGCTTTGCATGTTTCAGGAATTTAAACAGCGGGTGGGCATTCCTGCCATTAACCTCCACCTTGCCGAACATTGGGAAGGTGACATCGTAGTTGAGCGAGCAAAAACTCTTGATCTCGTCCGCATCGCCGGGTTCCTGCGAGCCAAACTGGTTGCAAGGGAACCCAAGCACTTCAAAACCCTGCGCACTGTATTTTTTGTGCAAATTCTCCAACCCGGTATATTGCGGGGTAAATCCGCACTTGCTGGCCGTGTTCACGATCAACAGCACCTTGCCTTGAAATTGGCTAAGCGGGATCTCTTCGCCCGAAAGCGACTTCGCAGAAAAATCGTATACGGTTGTCATGCGCGCTCCTGGCCGATCGAATCACAATCAAAGTAAAGGTGGGCGCTTCGTCCAATAGGAAAAGGCCTGGCGGCCATGTAATCAAGTGCCGGGATGACGGTGCGGGTTTATTCCGCCTCCTGCATCTCCACGTAGCGCTCGGGCTCTATGATCGGGTCGGACGATTTGTGATCCTCGAAGAGAAAGCCGCCCGACTGGCGCGCCCAAAGGCTCGCATAAAGACCGCCCAGCTTGATCAGTTCCTCGTGGCTGCCATCCTCCACAATGCGGCCCTTATCCATGATAATGAGCCGGTCCATGGCTGAAATGGTCGAAAGCCGGTGAGCGATGGCGATCACTGTCTTGTCCGCCATCAGATTGTAGAGCTGCTCCTGGATCGCGGCCTCGACCTCTGAGTCGAGCGCCGAGGTTGCCTCGTCGAGGATCAGGATCGGCGCATCCTTTAGCAGAACGCGCGCAATCGCGATGCGCTGGCGCTGGCCGCCCGAGAGTTTCACGCCCCGCTCGCCGGCTTGCGCATCGTAGGCGCGCCGCCCCTTATAGTCCTCAAGTGCGAGGATGAAGTCATGGGCGTGCGCCTTTTGGGCGGCGGCAATGACAGCCTCGTCGCCAGCGCCGGGTTTTCCGTAGCGGATATTGTCGCGCACGGAGCGATGCAGGAGCGAGGTATCTTGCGTGACAAGGCCAATCTGCGCGCGCAGGCTGTCCTGCGTGATGACCGCGATATCCTGCCCGTCGATCAGGATACGCCCCGACTCCAGATCGTGGAAGCGCAAGAGGATATTGATGAGCGTGGACTTGCCGGCGCCGGACGGTCCTACCAGCCCGACTTTCTCTCCGGGCTTGATCGTCAGCGTTAGATTTTCGATGAGGCCGCTGTCCCTTCCATAATGGAAGCGGACGTTCTCGTAACGGATTTCGCCGCGCGTAACGCGCAAGGGTACGGCCCCCGGAGCATCGACGACGGTCCAAGGTTTCGAGATGGCTTCCATGCCTTCCTGCACAGTGCCCACATTCTCGAAGATCGCGGTGATGACCCACATGACCCAGCCGGCCATGTTGTTGATCCGGATCACGAGGCCGGTGATGAGGGCGATATCGCCGAGCGTAATGGCGCCGCGGCTCCAGAGCCACAGCGCAAGGCCGGTCGTCCCGGTGACGAGCATGCCGGTTAGAACCCATTGCGACATTTCGAACGCGGTTATGAACCGGAGCTGCGTCTTGAACTTCTGCAGATGGTCGGAGATCGCCTCCTTGGCGTAAGAGTCTTCGCCTTCGGTATGAGCGAAGAGCTTGACGGTTAGAATATTCGTGTAGCTGTCGACAATGCGCCCGGTCAGCAAGGAACGTGCTTCGGAAACGGTCGTCGCGAGCCTGATCAGCCGCGGCACAAAGAACCAGACCATGCCCAGAAAGCCGGCGAGCCATATGAGAAGCGGCGCAAGAAGCCTCGCGTCGAGCTCGAAAAAGATCACAGCCGCGCTCGTCCAATAAATCGCAACGAACCAAAGCGCGTCGACCGCTTCAAGCACCGTCTGGCGGAGCGCCCCGCCCGTCTGCATGATTTTATTGGCAATCCGGCCCGCGAAGTCGTTCTGGAAGAACGATAGGCTTTGCCGCAAGATGTAGCGGTGCTGCTGCCAGCGCACCATGTTCATCACATTGGCGTTGGCAGTCTGATTGATGAGGAGAGCGTGCACGCCGAAGGCGAGCGGCCTTGCCACAAGCGCGACAAAAGCCATCCACATGAGCGTACGTCCATGCTCCTCGAAAAATGAGGAGGGGGTAGTGGCGGCCTTGGCCAGGTCCACGATTTTGCCGACAAAGGCGAAGAGGGAAACCTCGATCAGCGATCCGATCAGGCCGAAGAGCATGATCAGCGCATAAAGCCACCAGACATGCCGCAGATAATGCCAGTAGAAGGCGCCGAGCTTGGCGGGCGGCTGGACGATGGGAACGTCTTTATAAGGGTCGATAAGATTTTCGAACCAGGATAGCATGGCTTCGCTCGCGTTTATGAGGTGGAGATGGCGCGGCGAAGCGAAGCAGCGGCTTCGCGATGATGCTCGCGCAGTTAATTACCGGAAGCGGTAAACGTCATCGCAGTGTATCTCCCTGCCGTTCGGGCTCCTAAGCCAGAGTGAGCTCTTAATCATGCCTGCGCGTGTGCGCGAAGAAGTCAGTTGAAGGCGGCAGAATTTTGGCCTTAAGCACCGGCAGCCTGGAAAATGGCACCCGGCGGGCACACGCTTGCGAGATAACAGGCGAAAAATCATGAGCTTACAGTGTCTTAATGCTGTAACCCAAGCTGGGCTATGCAGTTGACTCCCGTGCCTCTAGATATAGTAGTTTGAGGCATGAAGCAGTATCCTGCGGACATGGCCGATTTCATGGATATGTTCCCGAGCGAAGACGCGTGTTTGGAGTATCTGAG
>JBKQQS010000071.1:0-128351 GCA_052144215.1 Rhodomicrobium sp. | reverse complement strand
GGACCTCCCGCTCGCGAGGCAAGCTGTTTTACCGGCTGGTCGAAGGCGCGCTGCAAAGCGAGCCGCTGCCAGCCAAGACCCTAACACACAACATCTAGAGGCACGGGAGTTAACTGCATAGCCCAGGCCGGTTGCACCTTGGGCTTTACTCCCGGTTCATCGCGGAAGCGCCGTCCGGCCGCTTTACTCCAGCAACTCGATGTGTCCCCGCAGCAATCGAAGTCGCATATCGACCCGCACGGCTCGTGATTCACCCCTCACCCTGTCCCTCTCCCGCAAGGGGAGAGGGGACGCTGTTGCAAGCGCGAGCTACTCGCTCTCCCCTCCGCGGGAGAGGGCTGGGGTGAGGGGGCTGCAGCTAAAGCGCCGTCCCCGGATTATCCGCCCATGAAATGCCACGGAAGACTGCCACCGTCGCAGTGATATTTGCGGAGGGGCATATGCGCATCGTTTTTCTCGCGTGCATTTTTCTGTTCGGCTGCATCGCGGCGGCCGGGGCGGCGCCGGACAAGCGCGTGGCGCTGGTGATCGGCAACGAAGCGTACGATCCGCTCCGGGCGCTCCATCGTTTGGTCAACCCCGGCTTCGATGCGCAAAGTCTCGCGCAGGTTTTGGCGCAGCACGGCTTCGACGTGATCTCCTGCGACGGCAAGCGGCCCGGCTGCTTCGATCTCACCCGCGACGGCCTCACCGCCGCGATTAAACAGCTCGCAGCAAAATCGCAAGGCGCGGGCCTCGCCTTCGTGTTCTATGCCGGACATGGCATGCAGGCCGCCGAGGGCAACGTGCTCGCGCCCCTCGATGCCAGTTTCGACTGCGCGACGCAGCAGGTCGAGCGCGGCGTGCTCGTGGACGAGGTGCTCGAAGCGCTGGCGGGGGCAAAACAGAAAATAGTGGTGCTGGACGCCTGCCGTAACGATCCCTTGGGCAAGCTTTGCCGGTCCCCCGGGAAGGCCAAGCTCAGCTTCCGCGATTTCAAAATCCCCAATGCCGGCAATTTCCTGCTGGTCAGCTCGACAAAGCCGGGACAACTGTCGAAGGATGGGCTGCTGGGTGCGCATTCGCCATTCGCAGCCGCGCTGCTTGCCGCGCTATCCGAGATGCCGAATGTGTATTTCGACCAGGTGTTCGACCGGGTCTCGAAGGCGGTGATCGAGGAGACGGCCAAGGCGGACTTCACGCAGATCCCCGAGAGGCTGATCCGGGGCGGCGCACCCGAGGCCTGCCTTGCGGGGCAGGCTTGCGCGGCCGATCCGCAGGCGGTGGCGCTTCGCGAGGAGGTGGCGGCGCTGCAGCGCGACCGCGCCCGCGACCAGGAGCTTGGCGAGACGGCGAAGGACTATCTGGCTATACGCGAAAAAGAGCGGGGCAAACCGTTCACCGAGGACGAGCGCCGCCGCGAGCTGGCTTCGCTCAAGGAAGCGACCCGGTCGCTGGCCGCGCGCAACGACTATCGCGGCGAACAAGCGCTCGAAAAGCTCAAAACCGGCGACACGGCCGCGGCCGAGCGGCTGTTCCAGGAAGACCTCGACGCGGAGGCGGCCGAGGAGAAGGCCGAGGCCGCGGCGCGCGTCGAACGGCGCAAGAAGGCCGCCGCCTCGGCACGGAACATCGCCGCGCTGGCGCGTTGGAGCGACGTGGCGAAGGCGCTCATTTACTACAAGCGCGCGCTAGACCTCGACCCCGACGACGCGAACACCTGGAACGACTATGCCGGCGCCGCTCAAGATGCCGGGCGCACGGACGAGGCCAAGGCCGCCTTCGAGCAGGCGGCGCTGAAAGCGAGCGGAGAAGATGCCCAAAGCGTCCGCTATTGGGCTCTGAATGGGCAGGGCGACATCGCGCTCGCCCAGGGCAGCCTTCCCGAGGCGCTGCGCATCTACCGGAGCGCGCAGGAGGCGATGGACCGCCTCGCACGCGCCGATCCGGGCAATGCCGGATGGCAGCGCGATCTCTCCGTCTCCTACGAGAAAGTGGGCAATGTGCTGGTGGCGCAAGGCAAGCTGCCCGATGCCTTGAAAGCATTCCAAGACAGCCTCGCCATAAGAGACCGCCTCGCACGCGCCGATCCGGGAAATGCCGGATGGCAGCGCGATGTTGCGACGTCTTACGAGCGTCTTATTGTCATTTATCTCAAGACCGGAGAGAAAGAAAAGGCCGCGCAACTGCTTGCAGATGGCCGCAGCATTATGGCTCGGCTGACAAATCTGTCGCCGGATAACGCGGAATGGAAGCGCGACCTCGCCTGGTTCGAAGGGCAGATCGCGGCGCTGCCTTACCGGGAGGCGAAAGCGGCGGTTGAGGCGGCTTTCGAGGCGAAAGACTTTGAAAAAGCGGCCGCGTTGCAGGCGAAGCTTGCCGCCGAGATCGAAAAGGGCGAGCGCGAGAAGGCGGGCAAACCGGGGTCGGCCACGGCGTCAGCGTTGCTTGGGCTTTCCTGGAAGCGGCTGTTCGCGCGCGATTTTGAGGGCGCGCTCGCCGCATCGGACCGCGCCATCGCCATCGAGCCGGACAGGATCGTCCTTGCCACGAACAAGGCGCATGCGCTGATGTTTCTCGGCCGCGCGCGGGAGGCCCGCGCGCTCTATCTGCGCTATAAGGGCCAGCGCGTGGAGAAAGACGGCAAGCTCTGGGAGGAGGCGATCCTCAACGATTTCAAGGAATTCGAGAAGCGCGGGC
Source organism: Rhodomicrobium sp. (assembly GCA_052144215.1). Taxonomy (GTDB): domain Bacteria; phylum Pseudomonadota; class Alphaproteobacteria; order Rhizobiales; family Rhodomicrobiaceae; genus Rhodomicrobium. The sequence goes on along the minus strand of JBKQQS010000071.1, from coordinate 125,672 downwards.
TGAAGCACCGGCAGATGGCGGAGATCGAGGCGCTGCTCGCGCGGAAATGAGCGGGGCGCTGGGAAAGTAACGGGGGATGTACGAGTGGGACGAGAAAAAGGCGGCGGGGAACCTAGCGAAGCATAGCGTGGCGTTCGAAGCGATCTACGATTTCGACTGGGTGAGCGCCGTTGAGGTGGAAGACGACCGCTTTAATTACGGAGAGCAGCGTCTCGTCGCGATTGGATGGCTGCGGGGAGCGCTACATACGGTGACTTTTACATGGCGAGGCGATATGATGCGCATCATCAGTCTTCGCAAAGCGGATAAACGCGATCAGAAATACTATGCCAAGGCAAAAGAAAAAACCTGACCATATCGCTCAAGAGGATTGGGATGCCGTAGACTCGCCGCCCCTGACCGAAACCATGCTGCGCAATTTGAGGCCGGCGCGCGAGAGCGTGCCGCCGCACCTCTATGAAAAGCTGGTGCAGGGCTTCAAGGAGCGGCAGGCGAAGGAAGCGAAGGAGCGGGAAGAGGTCACGCTGAGCGTCGAACGCGGCGTGGTCGAGCATTTCAAGGAAGGCGGCGGGGATTGGCGCGGGCGGATGAGCGCGGCGCTGCGGCAGGCGGCGCAGGTCAAGCGCGATGCCGGGTGAGGTTGCCGCTCCGTGTCCTCGACGGTGAGATCGAACGAGATGGCAAACATCAGCCGCGCGGGTCCGCGAGCGCCTTCGTCAGCGGATAGAAGGTTTCTTCGCCCGTATCCAGCACGCGAATGCGGACCCGGCCTTCCTTGGGTTCGCCGGTAATCTCGTAAAGAACGCCGTCCGGGCCGAAGCGCCGGATGTCCCCCAAGCTGACTCGCGGGACCGGAGAGCTTTTCAGTTTTGTAGCGACGTGCATGGCGAGCCTGCAACGTGAAAGGCCGGATTTGGAAACCATAATATGAGGCGCGCGCTTAGTCCGTGCAACGCAAATCGCAACGCGCATGCGCCGATGTTTCTTGGCCGCGCGAAGGCGGCGCGCATGCTTTAGGCTGGCGCCATAGGCTCCACGGGGTGGCGTCGCGCGCCAGGCGGAAGGCCCCGCCGCTCAATATAGCTAGTAAATTAGCCGGAACGGGACTATTCTAAGCAGAGTTCCCAAAACTACGCCCTCGGGCTTGAACCCGGGGGTGGACTGCCGGTTGAACCTTCCGGCCTCCGTTCGCGACTAAACTTTCAGGACACGCCCGGCGGAACCTCTACGCGTACTGCATACATCTCTTGCATAATCTCTGGAGCCATAGGGAAAAGGTCATGCACCTCAAACGATCCAAGTCTTCGCCGGGCCGGGGCGCGGCTTCCGCCCGCCGTGTCCCGCTGAGCCTTCTCGCGCTCACATGCCTCTTGTTTCTTTCACCGGCCGCCTCGGCCCAACCGGACGGCGGCAAATATCTCGACGCCAAATTCTGCAGCGACACGCTCAATCTCAATCCTGGGTCGGATTTCGACGGGGGCTCATGCCAGTTGTGGAAGCTCGTTCCGGACGCCGATGGCTGGTCGCGGTTGCAGCTCAAGCATAATGGCAAGTTTCTCGACGCCAAATTCTGCCGCGACGATGTTAACATGAATCCCGGCTCGAATTTCGATAATGGCTCCTGCCAGCTGTGGAGATTCTTGCCCGCGCAGGATGGCTGGGCGCGGCTTCAGCTCAAGCGGAACGGCAAGTTCCTCGACGCCACCCATTGCTCGGACGACGTTAAGCTGAGCGGAGAGTCGGACTATGACGGCGGCGCTTGCCAGTTGTGGCGGCTCGTTCCAGCCGGGGATGGGTGGTCCCGGCTTCAGATCAAATTTGCCGGCGGCGCAGGTCCGGTCGCGGCAGGCGATGAAGAATTCGCCTGGGAAGGTCAAACCTACGGCTGGTACGACGAGGGTTGGAACGGCCCCGGCTATTACATTATCGACTTCGAATTTATCTCCGGCGAGGGCTTTGGCGGACGCGAGGGCTGGCACGGCTGGCACCATCATGGCAGCCACCACCACGGTCATAAGGCGCATCATGTCCAAGGCAACCGCTTTAAGAACTTCGGCCACCACAGGGCCGCTCAGCATAGCGATCGCGGCCACCACCGCAACAACTTGAAGAGCCTCGGCCACCACGGCGCCGTTCACTTCAAGAGCCGCGTACACCATGGCGCCGGTCACGGCGGTCACCATAGCAGCGGGAAGCAACGGCATCGTTGAGAAAACGAGCCTTATGTGGGGGCGCCGCGCGAGGGCAGAATGTCAGCGCGTGGGGCCCTCAGCCGTTTCACGCGCAAGAGGTTCGCCCCTGCGCCATTTGAGCTCTGCCACGCCGATCGCGGCCCCGGCAGGCCCGGCCATGACGAGATAGCCCGCGGCTGTGGGGTGAAGCCCATCCTCCGAGAATTCCCGCTTCAAAAAACCGCCTAGGCTGCTGAGGGCGGCGGTGTAATCCAAAAACCCGCAGCCGTGGGCGGCGCTATAATCTTTTAGCCAGCGGTTCAGCGCGCGCGTCTTCTCCGGCGGGTGCTTGAGCAGATTATACCGCGATAATGGCGTGGATTTATGCGGCGGCGGAAGCAGCGAGGAGAATATGATGGGCACGCCGTTTGCGTGCGCGATCTCCGCCATGGACGCGAGGTTCGCCTCGATGTCCTCGAGGCGCATCGGGCCGGTGTTGCCGCCGATGTCGTTGGTGCCTGCATGGATGACGACGGCGCGGGGCCTAAGCGCGACGGCGTCTTGCCGGAAGCGGATCAGCATCTGCGAGGTCGTCTGGCTGCAGATTCCGCGATTGATGTAAGGCTTGCGGGGGAAATATTCGTCTAACCGCCATCCTTCGGCGATGGAATCCCCGAAAAAGACAACGCGGCCCTCGTTCGGGGAGGGCGCCTTGAGCCCGGCATTGGCGTCGCGGTAACGTGAGAGCTCAGCGAAATCGTCCCGCAACGATTCCACCCAGGATTTGCGCCACGCCTGAAAATCATCCTCGAAGCCGGACATATATGCCTTATGAAACCCGCCGTTTCAGTGCGCTGAGGGGCGATGATCTTATATGGCAATTTTAGCCAGCGCACGGCCGGCGCGCAAATTTGTTTCCACAGCGGTTGCAATTTGTTCGCGGATCTGAATGGATCGGCCGGCGCAATCTGGAGGCTCAGCCGCGATGGTTCCCATTCTCGAAACCTCCGGCCTTGTGCTGCGTCCGATCGAGCTCGCCGACGCGGCGGCGGGGCAGGCGTTGTTTCCGCATTGGGAGATCGTGCGATATTTAAATGCGAAGGTGCCTTGGCCCTACCCAGCAGACGGAGTCCTGCAATTCTATCGCGACATTCTCCTGCCGGCCGTGGAGCGGGGCGAGCAATGGGCTTGGGCCATCCGTCTCAAGGGCGGGCCGGACTACATGATCGGCGTTATCAACCTCTCGGCGGACCGGGACGAGAACCGCGGCTTCTGGCTCGGCCTGCCATGGCAGGGGCAAGGGCTGATGGCGGAAGCCTCCGGCGCCGCAACGGAATTTTGGTTCAACACGCTGGGGCGAGAGCGGTTGCGCGTTTCGAAGGCGGTTCCGAATCTGGCCTCGCGGCGCGTCTCGGAGAAGCAAGGCGCCCGGCTTGTGGCCGTGGAGGAGCGCGACTTCGTCTCCGGCCGGTTCCCAACTGAAATCTGGGAGTTGACGCGCGAGGAGTGGAACAGCCGGCGCAACCGCAGCTAACCCGCAAGCGTCTCGATAATGCGGCCGGGCCGCTCCTATGCTAAAGCTGCGCCGTTTTTTTAAGCCAGGATAACCGGTTCGATCATGAGCAGCACAAGCCCCTCGATTTTTCTTCCAAAAGGCGTCGCGGCCATGCCGCAAGGCGGCGTCAAGGCCATGGCGCTTTCGGCCCTTGGCGTCGTTTTCGGCGATATCGGCACAAGCCCGCTCTATACGCTCAAGACCGTCCTAGCGGTGAATGGCGCACAGGCTATCGGCCGCACCGCGGCACTCGGCAGCCTCTCGCTGATCGTGTGGACGCTCATCGTGATCACCACGATCAAATACGTCTCGGTCGCGATGCGGGCCAGCAATCATGGCGAAGGCGGCATCATGGCGCTGATGGCTCTGCTCGGCGGCCGGAAGAAAAAGCGCGGCGCGATCGTCGCGTTCGGGCTGTTCGGCGCGGCGCTGATTTACGGGGACGGCGCAATCACGCCCGCGATCTCGGTGCTTTCCGCGCTCGAGGGACTCTCGATCCTGACCCCAAAGTTCGATCCTTATATCGTGCCGATGACGGTGGTGGTGCTCGTCGCGCTTTTCCTCGTGCAGCCGCGCGGGACCGAGAAAATCGGCAAAATGTTCGGCCCCATCATGCTCGTTTGGTTCGTGGTCATCGGCTTGCTTGGCATCTGGGGCATCGTGCAAAACCCGTCCGTGCTCGCCGCGCTGAACCCGCTTGTGGGGCTTCGCTATCTGTTTTCGGGCGGCGCGGGCTCGTTTCTCGTTCTCGGCGCTGTGTTTCTCTGCGTCACCGGCGCCGAAGCCCTTTACGCCGATATGGGCCATTTCGGCCGGTTTCCGATCCAGCTAGCCTGGCTGGCCGTGGTCTTCCCCTGTCTCGTCCTCAACTATGCGGGGCAAACGGCGCTGGTTTTGAATGGCACGCCGGCCGGCGAAAACATCTTCTACGCGCTTTGCCCGAAAGCCTTGCTCGTTCCTTTCGTCATTCTCGCAACAGTCGCGACGATCATCGCCAGCCAGTCCATCATCACCGGCGCGTTCTCGATGACGCGGCAGGCGATCCAGCTTGGCTGGCTGCCGCGCCTGCGCATCAAGCAAACCTCGGCGCTGGGCTACGGGCAGATTTACGTTGGCACCGTGAATTGGCTCATGATGGCCGTCACCATCGGGCTGACGCTGATTTTCAGGAAATCCGATAATCTCGCGGCGGCCTACGGTATCGCCGTCTCGGCTACGATGCTTATGACCTCGGTGCTTCTCTTCATCGCGATGCGGGAGCATCTGCGCTGGAGCTTGGCGGCGAGCGTGGCGCTCTCCACGTGCTTCATTGTTGTCGACACCGCGTTTTTTGCCGCGAACTCCGTCAAAATCGCCGAAGGCGGCTATGTCCCGCTCGCGCTTGCCGCCCTCATTTATGGTCTGATGTGGATCTGGCATACCGGGCGCGAGGCCGTGACGCAGGCTATCACCTCGAAGGCTATTCCCATAGACCGGTTCTTGTCCGGTCTCGAAAAGCGGGGCGTTCCGCGCGTGCCGGGCACGGCGGTGTTCCTCACGCGCTCGAAGCGCGGCGTGCCGCCGGTGATGGCCTGGCACGTTAAGCATAACCGCGCGCTGCACGAAAAAATCATGGTCATCAACGTCTCCATCGAGCCGGTGCCATGGGTGCGCAACGAGGACCGGCTTCACTTCTTTCTGGAGGCGCCGAACTTTTGGCGCGCGACGGCCAATTTCGGCTTCATGGAGCGCCCCGATATTCCTGCCGTGCTGCAGGAAGCCAAGGACAGAGGCTGCAACATCCTCGTGGACGACGTCACTTATTACGTCGGCCGTGAAACGGTCGTATCGCGCGAGGATGGCGAGGGCCTGCCAGCATGGATCGAGAGCATCTTCGCGACGATGGAGCGAAACGCGGCACAGGTAACGGACTTTTTCCGCCTGCCGCCCGATCAGGTGGTCGAAATCGGGCGCCAAATCGCGATCTAACCGGAAGCTGTTCCCGCATGTACAGGGCAAACGCTAGCGGTCAAAGTCTAACGCTTGGTGCCCGCTCCGGGTACTGCCCCGGCGGCAGTGGTTGACCCAAGCGGAGATAGCGGTGGGAACTTCTAGCGTCCACACTACCTCCGAAAGCGGGTATCGCGCGGATGCTCGCAAACTTTTCTACCTTCGCTAAGGTAATCAGTTTATCCGGAGGCAGGCTCTCCCGCATCCTGACTGGGCTTCGCCGGTGCAGCCGCAGGTGTTTTCGATATTATCGCCCGCCCGATTTGAATTCCGATGTTGTTTTGCAACAAGGGAAGAACGATCAAATTAGGATTATCGGCGATTACCCCTTCCAGCAACTCCACATACTTCTGACGTCCCGACACCAAGTTCTGAGCCGAATTCCAAGCGGCAAGCGGCCCGGCAACGAAATCCGGTATCCGAACTAATTCGTCATACCAGGACTGCTTAGGATTGACCGTGTCGGGCGCCGGTAGGCCAATGACGGTTCTGATCGAGCCATGCTCCAACTTATATCGCTGACAGAAAGCCGAGAAATCGACGCTGAACAAGAAATTAGCAATACCTTCGTAAGCGGTAGTTATATTGTCCCGATCTGGAAACCATCCAACTACCTCGATCTTGCGCTCTTGCGCCAAAATCATAGCGCAAAATGCCGCCATGACTGTGGCCACAATCATTGTCGACATCAATTGCACATTAAAGTTATTTGCGTTTGCGCTTTGCCTTAGATGCTGGAATTGCTTGATCACCGCGACCTGGTTTGCGGCGTCATCCCACTTTTGCATGTTTTGGATCGTCTCATCCAGCCCACGTCTGGCCGAGTGAAGGTCCCCCACTAAATTAAATCTTTTCGGCGTGAGAAGACAGATCGTGAAAGTTTCCCCACTAAACATAAACTGCTTGAACTCATCTCCTATATTCTTCGTCTGTTTAAAGTCTTTCGGCACCAATTTTTGGATATTGGCCTTTACTTGCTGAATCTCCGCGTTATAGGGAAAGAAGGTATAAGCGTAGGCGTCGCTGACAGCGCCGGGATCATTAAGCACAAAATCACACGCTATGATCCACTTCGTTACGCCTGGATGCTTCGCCAAGAAACTCTTGAACTGATCAATACCGGACTTCACGAACGTTGAAATCAGCCCATCAACCAGCTCGTCCGCAGAGAACACTTGAGACAACTTAGCCACCGCTCCTGCCCCTCCCTAAGCCTCGAAAATGCAGCTGATTTTGCGCTCATGGATCGCATAAGAGCACGCAAACGCGAAGCCGAGGGTCTCTCCACGAGGTGCCTAATCAGGGTCTAACAAAATGTACTCATAAAACAAGGGCAAATTTTCGCGTGTGAAGCGAATGCTCTACCGCGGAATTACTGGAGACGTCCGCTTCACCCTGGGTCCCGGACGGAATCCTGCCTGCCCATTGAGTTCCGCAACCGGCCTTCAGCACGCATGAACCCTCAAAACCCTCATGACGGCTGTTAGTCCATCGCGACCTAACACACCGGGGGCCAAGCGTTAGATTTGGACCGCTAGCACAACTTATAGAAGCGCGAGGCGCAGTCGAACTCGGCCCTCCGGGTCTTCCGGCGCTGTGCCGCCTCGAAGTCGTCGCCCCATTTCGCCGCCTGCCAATCTTCATCCGTCTGGGCTGCGGCCCAAGCGGCATCGGCATCGAGCTCTCCACCAGTGTGGGCGAGCGCGATGAGGGCGGACCCGGTGAGCGTGGTCATGACGTGGAATGCGGTGAGCCGGAAGGCGTCGAGCGAGGCGATGGCGCTGCGCACGGCCTCAAGCGACGAAGCGGGCTGCCGCACGTGAGCGATCCCGCTGCTCGTCAGAAACGGCGCCTGGTATTTCGCGCTCACCCAGTAGAGGATCGGGTCCCACGCCCGCGCCTGCGCCGCAACGAGCTCCGTTGGGAAGGAGGCGCGGTAGCAGAGTAAGTCGGCCGACGCGTAGTTCACGATATCGTTTGCGACATCGGTTTTCCTGTCCGCAACGCCGTCGATGGCTGTGTTCGCCAGCTTTGTGAGCGGCAGGCTCGCCGGCACGATGGTTTCCCCTTGGGCGTTCCATTCCCCGGCGATGGCCTGGGCGAGTGCGTGCGTTGGCAGGCAGAGAAGCTTGCCCGCTGGCGTTTTGACCGGACGGCCGTCCAGCTGGACAGCGAAGCCGCCGCCGGCCTGCTCCGCAACCGTTGCGGACTTGTAAAAGCGCTTGCGGCCGGCAGGCCGGGAAGGGTTCATCGTGCACCGTATGATCGCTTAGAGCCTCTCCGCTTTTGATGGAATCAAAAGCGGGCGTCTCACGTTTTTGTTTTATCGTGCGTCTTTTCGGAAAACCGCTTCACACCTACGGGTCAAGCCCGAAGGCATGCTTTTCCGGACGCACTCTAGATCGCTTGCCGCCGTGCCGCCCGCCAAATCCGCCAAAACCGGCGCGCGGGATTGAGCGTAACGGCCGTTTGCAAAGGGTTGAAGGATGGCGCAGCCATGGCCTTAAGATAAGGCTTAACGAGTGTAAGCGGAAGGAAAGCGGCCAAGGCTGCGGGATCGAGCTGTGGCGCTACGCTGCGGAACTGTTGCAGCGCGCGATTTGCCGCGCCTCTGAGATCGGCGAGAGCTGCGCCGAAGGCCGCATTTGCCTTTCCCCGGTATAGCGCCGCTAAATCGACGCCCCTGCTTTCCAAATAGGAGTGGGGAAGCATGAGCTTGCGCCGCGATGCCTGCAGGGGCACGGTGCGAAGCGTTTGCATCAGTCCATAGGCGAGGCCGGCATAGCTGGCGGCCTTTTTCGCAGCTTCGCTACGATCCCCGAGGATGGCAGCGCCAAGCTCGAAAACGGTGCCTTCCGCCGCCTGAAGCGACGCTCTCAAGGCTTGAATATCTGCGGGCGGATCGCCGCATATTTCCGGTATGCGCGCGCCGGCCATATCGATGAGGCGCTCTTTCGATAAAGAGTGCTCCAAAATGGCGGCGCCGAGCGCATCCGCAACCGGGTTTCCGGTTTTTGTGCCGGGCGCCGCGAGATCGATGGCATCGCGCCACCACTGCAGGCGGATTTGGGCGACCATGGGCTCGTGAACCGCCGCCGCAATGTGTGCAACCTCGGCATTGTACGCATAAAGCGCAAGCAGGCTTGCCCGTTTCGAAGCCGGAGCGAAAAGCGCGCTCCAATAACGATCCGGGTCGCGTTGCCTGACGAGATCGGACGCAGCTGCGTTTTCAAGCTGCCGTTGCTTTTCCTCTGCCGTTAGCACCGCGCGCTCCAATGCTTCCTGGCAATCTGCCAAGTCTTAAGAGCCGGCCCGAACCGTTGTAAGAGAGCCGCATCGTACTGGCAGAACCCCGGCGGCCGAAGCAGGTTTCCGGCGCCAAGTATGGGGACCGCAAAGCGGCACCTGATGTCTCTAGCCGCGCTTCTTGGACCGTCCGCCGCGGGCTTTGGCATGGCCTTTTCCCCGGGGCGGGGTTCGCGGCGGGGCGCTCGTTTTGCGGGCGGAGACAGAAGCCAAAGCGGCCTTCGATACTGCGGCTTGCGTGCCGGGGCTTGCGGCATCCGCAACAGCCTCGTCCTCGTCGAAATCCTCCATGCCGGCAGCCTCGGCGGGGCCGGCAGCGCGCGCGGGCAGTGAAGCCTGCTTCGCCCCGGCTGCGCCCGTCTTCGCCTTCTCCAAGCCGCTCCAATCGCGCTTGACGCCAATCAGGATCAGGAACGGCGCTGCGATGAAGACCGACGAGTATGTGCCGACCAGAACCCCGAATAGCATCGCAAAGGTGAACCCGCGGATCACCTCGCCGCCGAAGAAATAGAGGGCGAGCAACGCCATGAACACCGTGCCGACCGTCATGATCGTTCGCGACATGGTTTCGTTGACCGAGAGGTCGAGCAGCTCGCCGAGCGGCATCTTCTTGTAACGCCGGAGGTTCTCGCGGATCCGGTCGTAGATGACCACGGTATCGTTGATCGAATAGCCAAGGATGGTTAGAAGCGCCGCGACTGTGGTCAAGTCGAAGTCGAGCCGGAAGAGTGCGAATACGCCGATTGTAAAAAACACATCGTGAATCATGGACACGATCGCGCCGAGCGCGAACTGCCACTCGAAGCGGAACCACACATAGATAAAAATCACAAGATTTGTAAAAACAAGAGCCCAGATCGCGGAGTTGATCAGCTCCTTCGAGACGGTGCTGCCGACTTGCTCGCGCCGGAGCTCCTTGCTGCCGGAAGGTATCGCTGCGAGCACCTTATCCGCTGCCGTCTTTTGAGCGTCTGGGCCGCCGGCCTGCTCGGGAAAACGGATGAGAACCTCGTTGGGCTGCCCAAAAGTTTGCAGCTGGATCTCGCCGAGCCCCAAATGCGATAGCGTGCTTCTGAGCTGTCCAACGTCGGCCGGGCCAGGAGTCTCGATTTGCATCAACGTCCCGCCCTTGAAGTCGATGCCGAAATTCAAGCCGATGGTCGAGAGCAGCACGATCGTGGCGACGATGGCGAAAATGGAAAGCCCGAGGCACAGCTTGAAATACTTCACAAAGTGAAGGTTCATTTTCTGCGGCAGGCGGAAAAGCGGCTTTAGCATCATGGTTCGAACCTCGTGCCGGCTAAATTTCTAGGACGGCAGGGCGCGTCTTGCGCAGCCATGTCGAGACCATCAGGCGCGTGACCGTGATGGAGGTGAAAAGCGAACTCACAATGCCGAAAGACAACGTGACCGCGAAGCCGCGAACCGAACCCGATCCGAAGATGTAGAGGATGATCGCGGCCAACAGCCCTGTCAGATGCGAGTCGATAATGGTCCCATAAGCGCGGTCGAAGCCCGCCTCGATGGACGTTATCATTCCGCGGCCGCTTTTCATTTCTTCGCGTATTCGCTCATAGATCAGCACGTTGGCGTCGACGGCCACGCCCATGGTCAGGACGATGCCGGCGATGCCCGGCAGGGTCAGCGTCGCGTGGAACAGCGAAAGGCACGCCATGATAATGGCTATATTGACCACAAGCGCGACGATTGAGAACAAGCCGAAAAGCCCGTACGACGCGATCATGAGGCCGGATACCGCCGTGAAGCCGACGATGGCTGCGATCTTGCCGGACTGGATCGAGTCCGCGCCGAGGCTCGGGCCGACCGACCTCTCCTCGATGATCGAAAGAGAGGCAGGAAGCGCACCGGAGCGGAGCAGCAGCGCAAGCCTGTTGACGTCGTCGAGGCTGAAGTTGCCTGTGATCTGGCCCCGTCCGCCGGGAATTTCCGAGCGGATCACAGGCGCTGAGATCACCTTGTTGTCGAGAATGATTGCGAAAGGCTTGCCGATGTTTTCCCGCGTGACGCGCGCGAATGCGGCCGCTCCCCTGCTATTGAACTCGAAGTCGACGGCGCGCTCGCCAATGCCGCCGGACCTGTTGTCGTAACCCGCATAGGCATTCGTGAGATCGTCGCCGCTGACAATAATCTCTTTATGGACGAGCACATAGGCGCCGGGATGCTCGGAGTCGGGCAAGAGCGCGTCATCCGGGGGAACGCCTCCGGCTTCTGCTTCCGAGGGCGACATCGTTTGATCGACGAGCTGGAACGTCAGCTTCGCCGTGGTCCCGACGCGCGCCTTCACCTCGGCGGGGGCGAGCCCTGGAACCTGAATCAGGATACGGTCTTCGCCCTCTTTCTGAATCGTGGCCTCGGTCGTTCCCTCAGGATCGATACGCCGCCGCACGACCTCGATCGATCTGGAAATGGCATTCTCAACCCTCGCCTGCACACCCGGGGGAGTCGGCTCGATGGTGATGACGCCGTTCTCGTTGCCTGCAATCGAAAGGTCGAGCCCCCCAGCGCCTCCACGTCCTGTAAATAGGGAAGCCGAGACCGGTTGAGCGAACTTTTTCAACCGGTCGAGCGCCTCAGCCATCTTGCTGGGATCTCTCAAAGTCACGCGGACCTGGTTGCCTGCGATGACAACGCCGGTATGTGCGATCCTCTCCTCGCTCAGAGCGCGGCGCGCATCGGTCTGCAGCGATTGCAGCCAGCCCTTTTTGAGCTGCGCCGTGTCGATCTGATAAAGGAGCGAGGTGCCGCCCCTCAAGTCGAGGCCGAGCGGCATGCGCGGCAGCTGCGCCCAGGACGGTAAACTTTCATAGACCGGGAGCGGGATCAGGTTCGGCACGGTGAACACTATGGACGCCACCGAAAGAAAAAGCGTCACGAGCGCGCCCCAGCGCGAGAAGTGCAATGTAAATCCGAACATCGGGATCCGATCCTTTATGCCCGGCTCGTACTGCGCCGGGTGAACTCTGCGTTAGGCGTTTGGCTGGGTTCCGTCGCCGTCTTCGCTGGGCAGCGGCTCGGCCTTTTGTTTATCTTTTATGGGCTCGCCTTTGGCGCGTATAGACGTGATCGTGCCCTTCACCACGCGAACCTGGACGTTTTCGGCGATTTCCACCCGAAGCTCTGTATCGGACACGCGCAACACCCTGCCGATGAGGCCGCCCGCGGTCACCACCGTGTCGCCGCGCTTCACCGCATTGAGCATCGCCTGGTGCTCTTTCAGCTTCTGCTGCTGTGGCCGGAAAACGAGCAGATAGAAAATTCCGAACACGAGAACCAGCGGAAAAAGAAGACCCACAATGTCGGTGCCACCGGCGCCTTGGGTTTGAGCGAATGCAGGTGAAATCATCGAGAGGCCCCGTCGTGTGCGGAAAAGGTTTGCGGCTCTGCGAGCGCGGCTGCGAGCGTGCTAGTCTTATAGCGTCTTGCTTGAAGTTCGCAACTTTTCGCGACGGCAGTTGCGCCGATGGTAAAATAGGCCATTATGCCGCCATCTTCCAGGCTTCGCCGCTATCCCCTGCGCGAATTCGTCTCAAGCCCGCTCCGGGACCGCTTCCAATGACACAGACCATGCCAACGCTCGATGCTACGCTCTTCCGCATTGCCGAGGCGCTTGAGCGCTTGTCGCCTCCTCCGCCGCCCGCACCCGATTTTGCAGCGGCGGATGCCTTTGTTTGGCTGGCCGAGGAGAACCGCTTTCTTAGCGTTCCTCATGTGAACCGGATGCCCATCGCGCTTTTGAAGTCGGTGGACCGGATGCGCGACACGCTGCTCGCGAACACGGAGAGCTTTGCGCGCGGGCTGCCCGCCAACAACGCGCTGCTCTGGGGCTCGCGCGGCATGGGTAAGAGCTCGCTCGTCAAGGCCGTGCATGCCGAGGCGGCGGAACGCCTGCGCGAGGCCCCGGGGCTTGCCCTCAAGCTTGTCGAAATCCATCGCGAGGACATTGCGAGCCTGCCTCGCTGCCTCTCGCACCTGCGCGGGCGGCCTGAGCGCTTCATCCTGTTTTGCGACGACCTATCCTTCGATGCGGACGACACATCTTATAAGTCGCTCAAAGCTGTGCTCGAAGGCGGCATCGAGGGCCGGCCGGGGAACGTCGTCTTCTATGCCACTTCGAACCGCCGCCACCTCATGCCGCGCGAGATGATGGACAATGAGCGCGCGACCGCGATCAATCCCGGCGAAGCGGTGGAGGAGAAGGTTTCGCTGTCGGACCGGTTCGGCCTCTGGATCGGTTTCCATAATTGCAGCCAGGCCGATTATCTCGACATGGTGCAAGGCTATGCCGCCCATTACGGGCTCAAGCTGCCGGCGGAGCGTCTGCGCGCCGAGGCGCTCGAGTGGGCGATGACGCGCGGCTCGCGGTCGGGGCGCGTGGCTTGGCAGTATATCCAGGATTTGGCCGGCCGGCTGGGGCAGCGGCTCGAATAGGTTGCAACCCGCTTTGAGGGGGGCTGCGTGGCGGAATCGAGGGAAGCACGCCTTGTCCATTCAATTAGATATATACGAAGCCCCGCCTGAACCCGAACCGGACCAAAAAGCGCTTTTGCCAATCTTGCGGCACCGATCGTTTCCGCTTAACCTTCTCTGCCGTAGCCCGTGCGCTGCCTAGTAGGGCCATAGCGGACTTATCTGTCCAATGCCGCTAAATGCGCAGTTCGACGGTTCCCCCCGCTGCTTCATGCATCGCGGGCTGCGCTTACTAAGGCGGCGCTTCTGTCATTACTGGGCGGAGCGAATATCAGCGCGCCCAGAAATCGCAATGCTTCACGACACCCACGAGTGGGTCGCCAAAAACCCCGTTAGCGCAGGGAACGCCTTGTCGCCAGATGCGCCTGTTGGTATAAGTGCCGTGCGCACCGTAGCGGACGATGGTGGGGTAAGGGATGGCACAATAGCCATGTTCCTCCGCACAGCGCACCCATTCGGCCGAAGCGCTCGTGCACAGCAAACCGGCCGCCAATGCGGACAGCGAAAGTAAACTCAACAGCTTTTTCATCTCGGTCTCTCCTTTGATCGATGACGCTTCCAGCACCCGATGCGTTGATCAGTCGAAGGGCTTGCGCCTTGGCGCCGCATTGACAGTAACGGCAATCTGAAGCGGTTGCCTCTCAAGGGGGGGCTTGGATGCGCTCCCTGGAGCGGTGTAAAATTATCCTAAGCTTCAGAACGGCTGGAATTATTGATCGGTATCAAGATTCGGGGTGCGTCAGCTTGTCTTTTTGGGTTGACGCGAACCGGTGCAGGTTTCCGCATCAACAGCATACGAGCCGTTTTTGCGAAAGCCGGGGCCCTCCTGCGACTTTTCACGATAATTCAGAAGGCGATCGGAAAACCATCGCTGTATCCCTCGAAAGCAGACGTGATCTACGTAATTGATAACGTCAGATTTCGGCCTTAAGCGATCCCAACTCTAACTAATCGCGAAGCCGGCATTCCCCCATCCCGGCAATTTGGAGGAGGCGGCTGCCCGGGCGATGCGGTCATAAAACTGCGGGCCTTTCACGGGCGACGCCACGTTCATTTCGTAGCGCATCCCGCGCTTATATTCATAGCGCCAGAACCTGGCCGGAAACAGCGGGGCTCTTGGAACATCGTCCAAAGAGATATTTCACAATCGCAACCGGAGCGTATGCCCGGCTCATTCTATCCTATAAAAGCTTCGTAATGGCTGCGGCCCGGCTGGCTTTATGGTATAGTTTGCCGTCAATGATCTTTCGAGGATTTTTGCATGTCAGATGAGTATCGAATTTTAGCAACGCGTTGCGGCAGTTGTGGATGCGGCTGCCCCACCATCATGGAAGCCGGCGATGATTCAATCGTCATCGTCGGCACAAGCGCAAGTGCTCTTCTCGAAGCTGCGGCAGTAAAAGAGAAGACCGGGGCTGGCGAAGCAGCGGTGGTGATACCGAAGAGCTTGCTGATCGAAGCGCTGCGCTCGCTCGAAGCTTAGAAATTGTATTCCTTGACGATCGCTTCCCATAATGGGCGGCGATCGTTAGACTGCAGCGGCAAACTATTCCCGCGCGGTACAGCGTTTCGTGCAAAGGCCGCTTTTGCTGCGGCCTGACACGTTTTCACGGCGCCGCCACCGAGAGCGGCCGGAAAGAGCGCAGGGCGCGGTTCGCCAGCTGGCGGCATCGGCTCCGTTTGCAACCTCGTTCGAAGGTGACCCGATGAGCTTTGCTGCAACGCCAATTTTTCTTCTTATGGCCTTTGTCACCTATTTCCAGCTGCCGCCATTATGCGCGGTTCCCGGCAGCTTCGGATTCCTGAGCTCGATGTGGTTGATGTACGCCATTATGGGCGTGGTGCATTCGGGGCCATGGTTCTCATTGGCCTGGTCCCTGTTGAAAAGGACACGGACGAAGCAGCGCCAGCTCAGTCAGGGAACTTGCCCGGAACCTTCTGAATCGTAGGGCGGAAATATCGCGGGAATGACGGTCCATCGGTCGCCATCGATGTCCGCTGGTACAATACCAACCGCCGAAAGTCTTGACCGGTCCCGCTGTCGTCCCCGGCCCCGCCTCCGCGGGGCTAGACTCCAGCTGGAATCTATAGCGCTAGCAAAAAACAATACCTTAGATGGATACCCGCATGCGAGAGGATGACGGCTGAACCCGGAATACCGCGCCTTTCAGCCGGTCCGGCGATTTCTTCACACGCTCAACGCGGCACGCCGGAATGCAACCTCCCAGCAAACGTTTGTAAAGGTTTGAATGGTACGAGTTGCGTATCAATCTCTAAAAGCGGCGGCGGGCATGACAATCCTTTCAATGGCTTCCCTCTCGGAAGCGGATTACTGCGCCATAGAAGACGCGCTCCAATCCACGGAGAAAGGGCGGCGGTTCCTTCGCGCCTATACCGATCGCAACCGCAGCTTGGAATCCCGGCGGCTGCTGCGCTCGATCTCCCGGCTGCATCGTGCCGCGCTCGGAACCCCGGGATTGAACTCCGAGGTTAGCCGGGACCTGTCTTCGGTCCTGCGGAGCGTCTCGAAACACCGGCAGACGGCATTGGCATGCGGCGACCCGGCGGCGCGGTCCCTTATGCTTGCAAGCGGCCTAGAGGAGGTCGAGGCCTGCCTTATCGCTCTTATCGAGTCGATCGAGGAGAGGGCATTCGAGACTTTAGACGCCGGCCTGCGGCTCGAAGCGGCAGACGATTTCCACGCGCCGGGGCGCACCGCCAAGCTTTTCGGGGAGCTTTCGTCGCATTTTTCGAGCGATCCGCGCTGAGCGCTCAAGCCGCGCACCGGAACGTTTCGCCCTCGCGCCGCTCTTGCAATTCATGGCCGCCATGGAGCCATCTCTCCAAAAAGCGGAAAGTCCAAGCCCGCAATTTCGCACCGTGAACGATATGGTCCTTGATGTGATCGGCGGGCGGCTGCGCGCAAGGCTGCGAAAGCCGCGCGGCGCCGCGCACGATCCAACGGTGAATGATCGCCAGCGTGATTTCCGGATGGAACTGCACCCCGAAAGCGGATGGCCCGTAACGGAAGGCCTGGTTTTGGAAAACCTCGCCCTCGGCCAAATGAACGGCATCGCGCGAAAGCGTGAATTCCTCGCGGTGCCAATGATAGACGTGGCTTGGCCAAGGGCCAAGCGCATGCGCCTCCTCACGCGGCTGAATGGGCTCATAACCGGCTTCGAAACAGCCCAAGCGATGCTCGCGAACCTCGCCGCCTAAATGCTTGGCGAGCATTTGCGCGCCGAGGCAAATGCCAAGAAAGGGCTTCTTCTCCGTCAAGGGAACGCCGATCCAGTCGATCTCTTTCTTGATATAGCAGTCAGGGTCGTTTGCGCTCATGGGGCCGCCGAAGACGACGGCGCCGGCGTGGCCATCCATCGACGATGGAAGAGCATCGCCGAAGCGCGGCCTGCGGATATCGAGCGGGATGCCATTCGCCCTTAAATACTGCCCGATTGAGCCGGGCTCGGATTCGAGCCTGTGCAAAATAACGAGGACGGGTTTTTTTGCGGGCGTGCTATTCATGCTATGTGAGTGAAACGTGAGGACAAATCCGGTGTTTGCCTTTAGCTCGTGCAGGATCGAAGCACAAGAGCCACGGCGTGCTTGACGCTTTGCCAGGGCGAAAATAAGGCACTTGCTGGTTGTGCTAAGGGGCGCATATGTCGCAGGCTTATCCGCGAGCGGGGGTTTCCGTCGCTGTGTTGCAGGGGGACGCCGTTCTTCTCGTGCAGCGCGGCAAGGGCGCCTATCGAGGGTTTTGGTCGCTTCCGGGCGGCGCGATCGAGCTGGGAGAGACGGCGATAGAGGCGGCGCAGCGGGAGCTTTTTGAGGAGACGGGATTGCTTGCCTCGGACCTCACTTTAAGCGATGTTGCCGACGCCATTCTCCGGAACGCCCGGGGGGCCGTCGACACGCATTACACGATTGCCGTTTATGTGACGGATCGGGTTTCGGGAACGCTGGCCGCGGGCGCAGACGCCGCAGACGCAAGCTGGTTCGGTTCCGAGGCCAGAATGCGCCTCAAGCGGACGCCCGGCCTGGAAGCAGCGATAGAAAAGGCAAAACAGGCCTGGGATAAGGGCAAGCGATGAATTTGGGCCTAGGGCAAAATGCAAAGGCTGCGATTTATGCGGCCATATTGACCGCACTGGCGGCAGCAACCGCCACGCCGGCGCCCGCGCAAACCGCTGCCGCAGTGCCGAAACAGCCGTCCGCCGCCGCACCTCAACAGCCGGCCGGTCCCGAGGACCGTCCCTATGACAACCAGCTATTCCGGCTCGCCGAGATTTTGGGGACTTTGCATTATCTCCGCGAGCTTTGCGGCGCCAACGAGGGGCAGGTTTGGCGGGAGCACATGCGCGAGCTCGTGGCGGCCGAAGGCTCGAGCGCGCTGCGGCGGGCCAAGCTGGTCGAAAGCTTCAACCGCGGATATCGCGATTATTCGCGGACCTACCGCACATGCACGCAACCCGCACTCGTCGCGATCCAGCATTTCATGGATCAGGCGTCGGCGATCTCGGACGGGCTCATCGCCGCCGACAAATAGGCAGCGCTGCGGGCGCTCATCGTCATCTTGCCCGCGCCGTCAACGCGGACTTTGCGGCGCGAATGAAGACCGCTTCGCCTTGACTCCCAGCGCCTGCGCGTGCTGGCACGGTTCCGGGGCCCGGTTCCGGATGTGCTGCGGCATCGGCAAATCGAGACGCTCGTTCCAAGCCAAGGGCAGAACTGAGAAATGCCTTTGCTAAGCTGGGCGGAGACAGGAACTGTTTTGTTCTGCATCCGGGTATTTGCTTAGAATTTGGTATTTTTTTCTCGTAACGGCCGCTATCCCCATTGCAGGAAGGGCGCAGGCTGGATTATTTTTGCGCTATCCGGGGCCGCTCTGGCCTGGTGTAGAGAGCAGAAGGGCCCGCACGCATGGCAAAGATCGTCTTTCTTACCCCTCATTTCGCAGTCGCCGGCCAGCTCGAGGCAGAGGACTTTCCCGAGGCAGCCCGGCTGGGATTTAAGGTCGTTATCAATAATCGTCCGGACGGCGAAGAGGAGCACCAGCTTCCAAACCAGATCGCAGCGGCCCACGCTTTGCGGTCGGCTCTCAGCTACCATTACATTCCTTCCGGAAAGCTCGATCTGTTCTCCGATCAGGTCGTGGACGCTTCCGAAACCGCCATCGCCGCCGCCGATGGACCGGTGCTCGCCTACTGCAGGTCCGGCACGCGCTGCGCGATTATCTGGGCAGCCGTCAGCGCCCGCAGCTTGCCCGTTGACGAAGTGTTAGCCGCGCTCTTGAGCGCCGGCTTCGATTTCGATTTCTTGCGCGAGGACCTTGAACAGCAGGCCGCAGCCGGATCGCAATATGCCGGGCGGCGGGACGACGGGGCGGCACTGCGGGAAGCCGCTTGAACCCGGCCACGCTGCTGCTCCAGAGTGCGTATGGAAAAGTGTGAACGGTTTTCCGACCAAGACGCACGATAAAACAAAAACGCAAGACGCCCGCTTTTGAGCCCATCGAAAGCGGGCTTTAAGTTCTTCCCCTGCCGCAAAAAGGCACGGCAAGAACAGGATAGAACTAAAACAGCGGATGAAGGCTGCATATCGTGCAGAGTGCAAACAGCGACGCCGGCTCTCCGCTGGCGATCCGGTGCCCGGCGAGCCCGTATGCAAATTGAGCGAACAGGACGGCGCCGAAGGCCATGAGCACCGCGCCGGAAACTTGATTGATCATCTTCAGCCGGCCTTCGGTCAGCTTATGCCTGACCCTCGATATCAGCCGGGATAGCCCGGCCCACCAGGCCAGACTCCCCAACATAATCGATGTCACGGCCGTTATCGCCTCCATCCAGGTGTCGATGCCCCCCAGCACCGATGTCGCACCGCCGAAAAGAGCGAAAACGCCCAAGATCGCGCCTGGGTTGGTGATGGTGAGGAAGAAAGTCTGCGGCACGATGTTCAAGTGCGGCATGATCCGCCAGACCCGGTAACGAAGCATGGGCCGCAAGTACTGGGGAACGGTGTTCGAGAGCCGTCTCAGCCGCGCGATGTTGGTGGTTGCCGTAGCCACGATTTTGGGCTGCGACTTAAACACGTTCAAACCGAAGCCCGTGAGAATAAGCCCGCCGATCAGCTCGATCTTAAGCTGATGATCGCGCATGAAGCCTGAGATGGCGGTGGCTCCGTAAGCCGCGACCATCGCAATGATGCCGTCCGCCAGAACCGCGCCAAGCCCTGCCGCGAAGCCGCCCCAGAAGCCGCGCTCGAGCGTCCTTTGGATGCAAACGATGTTCACGGGCCCCACCGGCGCAGCGATAAGCACGCCGATGAACAAGCCAATGATGGCAAATCGCGTCGGATCGATGATCGACTGTGCCCACATCGGCCGGTTCAGCCCTCAAAGTTTTGCAGCGTGGAAGAGCCACTTCTTCCCGCCATCGTCATGCCAAAAACCGCAAGCGAGGTCGTGCCAGGGCCGCGACGCCGCGAGGGTTCGCCATCCATGACTTGAAATCGCAGTGAATTGCAACAGGAGACGAAGGTGTGCGCGTTGCCAAGAGCAAATTTCCTTCGAGGTAAAGAACGGCTTTGGGCAGCCGCCCGGCTCGCCGCACTCTGCTGCGCGCTTCTCTTCCCGGGCCCCGTGTGGGCCGGCGAGGTTCAGCTCGGGCACGACGTGACCAAGCTTCCGCCGGGGATTCAGCGTATGCGGCAGGCCATTCTGCAAGCGGCGATGAGTGGTGGCATCGAAGCGCTTCGCGTGCCCATCGAGATGAACGAAATCCATCCCGTTTTCACGAAATCCCATGTTGCGGACCCGGTCGCGTACCTGAAAGGCCTTTCTGCCGACGGTAACGGCCGGGAGATCCTCGCGATTTTGTACAATCTTTTGACGACGGGCTATGCGATCGTCAATCCGGGCACGAAGGAGGAGATGGCCGTCTGGCCTTATCACGCGGCCATACCGCTGAGCGGGCTCACGCCCAGCCAGGAGGTCGAGATCTACAGGTTTCTGCCGCCGGCGCGCGTTAAAGAGATGATCGCGCAAGGAAAGTATAGCTATTACAGCGTCGGGATCGGCCGGGATGGCGTCTGGCATTATTTTACGTCCGGGTAGCGGCGTGCGGGGCCAGCGCGGCTGCCGCTCGATTCCACTCCTATCTTGATAGCATGCGCTTTTCCGGAACTTGCCCTGGCAAACCGGTTATTTCCACAACATGCGGAGAGTCTGTCCGGCTCTTACGGAAGAGGGGTAGGGGTGAGGGGGGCTCAAGCTGCTTCTTCCTTCCGCTAAAACTTCTGAGAGTAACCGAGGAAGAATCCGCGCCTTGGACCCCATTGGGGTGCGAACACCCCGATGCCGGTGCCATCACGAAGCTCGTAAACGTGATCGAAAAGATTGACCACGTCGAAGCGGAGCGTGAAGGGTTTCCAATCCGGCAGAATGAATTCGTGGCTAAGCCCGAGGTTGAATTGCGTGTAGCCGGGAAGGTGCGTCGAATTATCGAAACCGTTTCGAAGGCCGCTGCCGTAAATCATATCGAGGCTCGCCTTGGTATTGTCCCAGACGGGGTAAGATATCCCGGCCGACGTACTGAGCGTTTGCGAATGGTCGGTCGGAATGTAGTTTGTGAGTGCATACATATAGTCCAAATAGGGCTGCAAATATTGATTGGAAACAAACTGGGTCGCGACCTGCCTCGCATAGGCCAGGTTTCCATAAACTAGGACGCCGTCTTGACTGTATTTCAGTTTAAGTTCGAGCCCTTCGTTTTCGCCATGGGCGTAGTTGAAGGCAGTCAAGGTGTAAGCTTGGCCGAATTGCCCGTCGTCGATCAGATCCTTTGCGACCTTATAATACGCGGTCAAACCGGCTTCGAGGCCGGGCGCAAGTTTTTGTGTGACGCCCGCATCGAAGTAATTGGAGCGTTCCGGTAAGCTTGGGCTAACGGTGACTTGCTGTAGCGCATTAGGGTTGGCTCCAACCTGCGCCGCCGCAACGGTGGGGTTGAAAAGCTGATAGTTCTCTGGGGCACCGACCGCTTGCGGCGGCGGCGTGAAATAACGCGCATAGCCCGCATGGAATTCGGTCCCGTCAAGCGGCTTGTAAACCGCAGCGATGCGTGGGCTGAGCTGGTTGGCATCGACATATTGCCACATCTGATCGAAGCGCAGGCCTGTGTTGAGCGTCAGCTGATTGGTGATTTTCCACTCGTCCTGGATGTAGACCCCGGCGATCCAGCCCAGCTTATCTTCTTGGTCCACAATCTTCGTGGGTGCGGCGATGGTGCCGCACCCCACACTGCCGAGCTGATTGCCGTTAGGCCCGCATAAGCCGGACAGAAACACGGTGGCGTTGTCCGTCACATTGGTCTGCTCGCCGCTGACAACGAATCCGGCACGCAAAGTATGGTCCGGCGCGATCCTAAATGCCGCGTCGGACTGGATGCCGTTCAGGAAGCTGGTCCGCGTCAAATCGGTAGCAATTCCATTGAACATGAGATCGCCGATCGCATCCGGGGTGTAGTGGAGGCTGCTATAGCGGCTGAAATATGAAAACTGGTAATCCGCAAACGCCGTCGATTGCTGAAAGGCGAGGATGCCGAAATAGTTTTGTTCGAGCTGCTGCTCGTTGAGCTTCGACGAGTCGAAAGTGGTGAGGGCCGGTGTGTAATACTGAACGGCTTGCCCTGGATTATCCGGGATCTGATAACGTCCGTCGGCGGCACCGGTGATCATCGTCCAGCGTGAGTTATTCGGCAGCACTGTCGACACGTAGCTGAAGAATTTCTCCTGGTCGGTTTCGTCGTGAATGGCGTTGGCGCTGGACGTTGGATTCTCGATCCCTAGCGCGTTCTCTGTGAAGCGGCCCGTGAAGAAATACTGCGTATTGCCGCTGACTCCGCCATATTGAAGATTGGTCGTGAAGGTGTCGTGGCTACCGCCATAGACACCGATCTCGCCCGATGGTTCAGCCGTACCCGCCCGTGTCTGGATGTCGACGAGGCCTGCGGTCCGCAGCCCATATTGCGCAGGCAGCGCACCGGTCACAACCGCCATGTTGGCGATGAGGCTCGTTTCGAGCACTTGCCCGAAACCGGAAACGCCATCGGGGAGCTGAATTCCGTCGATGCGATATTGCAGATTGGCGTGCTCGTTTCTGATATGCAGAACACCGGCGGAGGCGGCGTCTTGATAAATGCCGGGCGATTGCAGCAGCACCTTGTCTAGCGGCGCGTTATCGCCTTGCGGCAGAGCTTCGATCGTTTGCCGATCCAGATTGTAAGTGTTCGCCCCGATCTTGGGCAGGATATTCTCCCGCGCCGCGTCAAGCGTATTTGCACTTTGAACCGTCGCCGCGTTCGCAGCCGCCTCGGGTGATTGCCCAGCGCCGGTGGACGGGGCGCCGTTGAGAGACGCCACTGTTGCGGGAGTTTTTCCTTTTTCAGGTTTTCCAGCGATCGGACGCGGACGGCGTTTCGCGGGCTTAGCTGCCGGCGGGTTGACGATAACTTTAACGGGCGGCAGCTCAATCTGGAATAGTGGCGTTTGGGGCGCTATTGGCTGGGCCGGAGGCTGCTCTGGCGCGGTTTGGCCTTCCTTTTGAGCGGTCACCGGCTCGTTGGCTGGCACGGCCGGCGTTTGTTGAGCTACGCCCGGCGACGACAACAGCAAAAATGGTAAGAGATAACGATAACTGGAACGCATTTCCCGGCTCCCCCAAGCGATGTTATACCATTACATAGCTGAGTCTGAGGAAACAAGCCTGGTTAGGAATTGCAGAATTGATATGATATAACATGACGCAGATAAGCCACAGTGACGGCTGAGTTTGGCACTTGGCGGCGTGATGTAATAGCGTTTGATGCCCGGCGAAGATCGAGTATGAGAACCTGAACCCGTTGTTGCGGCGTTTCAAAATTCACCGGCACATGGCCGTGCCCCATGGCATGAGGTTGCGGAGGTAAAGGAAACTGAATGGACACCCCGGCTGCTTTGCTCCCCCACGGTTTGTCGTTCATAAAGCTAATCGAAGACGCCGATCCCGTCGTCCAAGCTGTCATGCTTGTGCTTGCACTCGCCTCGGTTGTGTGCTGGGCGGTCGGCTTCGAAAAGCTGATACGCTATGCCGCCTTTTCCCGGCAGCTCGCCAGCTTGGAGCGTTTCGTCGAGGTTCAGCCGGGGAAGCAGGTCCCGGCGCCCCGGCTCGCCGCCCGCTTCGGGGCGCTCGCCAGTTCGGAACCGCGGCCTGCCGCGCACAGCCTTTCCGAATACCAAGCCAATCTCGAGCGCAGTCTCCAGAGCGAAACGGCTACCCAACTGCGCGGCCTGCAGGCCGGTCTGCCCTTGCTCGCCACCGTTGGATCGACCGCACCTTTTGTTGGCCTTTTCGGTACGGTGTGGGGGATCATGAACAGCTTTACCGGGATTGCCGTTGCCAAGGACACGAGCCTTGCCGTTGTCGCTCCGGGAATCGCCGAAGCCTTGCTTGCCACTGCCGTAGGACTGGCAGCAGCGATCCCGGCTGTCGTCTTCTATAACCTCGCCAATGTCTTTCTAAGCAACAACGCGGAGCGGCTGTCGATAGCCGCGGGCCGCTACGCGAAATTCTATGCTTACGGAGCTCTGGGGGAAGGTGCCGCCGGCTCACTCGATAATGGGCGCAGTATTCTGGCGGAGTAGGTACGAACCGATGGCAGTATCGATGTTCAATGGCGGGGCCGGCGGCGCCTCTAAGCCGAAACTGATGGCGGAGATCAACATCACGCCCATGGTGGATGTCATGCTGGTGCTGCTCGTTATTTTTATGGTGACGGCGCCGCTGCTTGTGGCAGGCGTGCGGGTGGACCTGCCGCGCAATGCCGCGCCCAAACTTAGCCAGCTGCAAAAACCCATCGTCGTAACGCTGGCCGCGGATGGCCAGCTTTACATCGGCGACGATAGTTTGGGCCGCGAAGGCCTCGAAGCCAGGCTCTCTGCACTCCGGTCTAAGGAAGGCGACGCAACGGTCTATGTGCGGGCCGACCGGAAAATCGGTTATGGCCAGGTGTTGGAACTGCTCGGGCAGATCGGACAAGCGGGCTATCAGCGCATTTCGCTTCTTTCTCAGCCCATAGACGCACCCGCCCGGCCGCCCGCCGCGATCGTGCAGTCTGCGGGCAGTGCGGGCGCGCCTCAATGAACTGGCCGCGTCTTACCGGTGTAGCGCTGGCGCTGTGTCTGCATGGCGGGGTGTTTTATTCGCTTCTCCAGCACTCCGGTCCCGATGCGTTGGCTGAGGGTAACGGTGACGCCGATCTCACCGTGGTTGCGACGGTAAGTCTCGATAGCGGCGATCTCTTTACGCAAAGCGCGCAAGAAGCTGCGGTCGACGCAAATGCCTCCCAAGCTGCGCGCTTACCGGACCTCGATAAACAAGAACCTGACCAGCCCGAAAAGAAAATCGAGGTTCCGAAAAATGCACAGGACGAAACTCCTAAACCGGACGAGACCCCGCCACCGCAAGAGACACCACCGGAGCCGGAGCGCCCCAGCCCGGAGGTTGCCCCGCCCGGACAGCAAAAATCCGTAACGCAGATGGCGAGCGTCGCAGCGGAGGCTCAAGAGGAACAACGCGCAGCTGCGGCAGTTGCGCGCCGCAATAAATCGTGGTCTTCGTATGAGACAGAACTTTATTCGGCGCTGGAGCGCCATAAGGTGATGCCGCATGCCGCCAAGACCGGCGATGTGCTTTTGCGGATCACAATCGCTCCATCCGGCCAGCTCCTGAGCCGCGCCGTCGCGAATAGTTCTGGCGTTCCCGAGCTTGACGGAGCGGCGATCGCCGCATTGGAGCGCTCCGCTCCGTTTCCGCCGGTCCCGCCCGACGTTAGCTCCGGCCCGCTGACCGTGACGGTGCCGTTCCGGTTTCGCACGCGCTAACCCGCATAATTGTTGGGCGCGCCGGAACAACCTGCTTAGTCTTGGCTCAAATTCGCTGGCGCGAGATGGCAATCGGCAGCAGCAGAGGCTAAGATGCGCGCCTTGTGTTGTTGACGAGGCGCTATGCGGTACGCGGCGGTTGTTATCGCATTGGTTTTGGGGATTGCGGGCGCGGCAGCAGGAAATGCGCCGCTCCTCACGCTCGATACGGGCGGGCACCAGGCGGTGATAAACGGGCTTCTCTATACGCCTGACGGCAAATATCTCGTATCGGCCTCGGACGACAAAACGATCCGCGTCTGGGATTGGCGTGCCGGCAAAACCATTCGAACGATTCGCGGGCAGACAGGCCCCGGCGACGAAGGTAAAGTTTACGCCATAGCCCTTTCGCCGGACGGACGGTGGCTAGCGGCGGCGGGGCAATTCAGCTCAATTCGCATATACGATTTCCAATCGGGAGTGCTGGCCGGCTTGTTGACCGGCGGGCACGAAAAGGCCGTTCGCGGGCTTTCGTTTTCGCATAACGGCCGTTTGCTCATCTCCGGCGGCGAGGACAATACCGCGGTGATCTGGGATACCGCCAGCCGGCGTCCGGTTCATCGGCTCCCGGCGGGCGCTCAGATCGAAGCGGTGGCGTTCAGCCTTGGCGACGATATCGCCGTGACCGGAGGATGGGACGGTCTCGTCAAACTATGGAAGGTGAGCGGCGGCAAGTTTCTATACGCGTTGCCTGCGCATTCCGGCCGGGTGAGATCGATCGCCATATCGCCCACGGCCGGCACCATCGCTTCGGGGGATGTGAGCGGCGAAATTCGATTGTCGAGCTTAGGCGAAAGACTCAATGGAGCCAAAGCGCCTCCGCTGATTTTACAAAATCGCTCCCGGCCGGATAGTAAAAATGCTTCGGTTAGAGGCCTGTCCTTCAGCCCGGACGGGCATTACCTGCTCGCGGGCAACGGAGGACGCGGGGATAATTATCTCGTTCGCCTCTGGGACGCGGAGCGAGGCCAGCTTCAGCGGGACTATGACGGGCATGACAATGGCGTCTACGCGGTGGCCATCAGCCCGGACAACAAATGGGCTGCGACCGCGGGAGGCGACAACAAAGAGATCCACATCTGGCCGCTCTTGGATGTGGCTGAGGCCGCAAATGCCATCAAACTCATGGGCACCGGCCGGCCCGTCTTTTCTGCCGCCTTTTCACTGGATAGCAGGAGCATTGCATGGGGCAATGCGCACAGCTTCAAGTCTAGCGCCGAGCGCGGACCGCTACAATTCGAGCTGCGCTTGGCCGCTTCCGCCCAATCCGCAGCTTATGAGCCGCGGCCTTTGGAGACCCCCTCCGGCTTCGTGCGAGCGCTTGAGACGCTGAACGGCGCTTCGCTGATCCGCAAGCCGGATAGCCTCTCAAGAAAAGATGGCATGCTCGCCATCGAACGCCCCTCGGGCAGCCAAACCGTCATAGCAGCAACCGGCGAGACAGGGGGCCGGCACACCGTATCCACCTTCGCCGCCAACGGGATGGCTGTCGTCACGGGCGGCGGCAACGGCAATTTGGCTTCATATAATCTCGACGGACAGCTTCAGGGGCGCTTCATTGGGCATGAGGATATCGTGTGGGCGATAGCTCCCTCACCCGACGGCAGATATCTCGTTTCGGGCTCGGGAGATCAAACCGTGCGGCTTTGGAACCTCAAAACACGGGAGCTGCTCGCGACCCTGTTCCGCGGCACCGATGGCGCGTGGGTGATGTGGACACCGCAAGGCTTTTTTGCGAGTTCGCCAGGCGCGGACGCCCTCGTCGGCTGGCAGATCAATCGGGGCGCCGGCCATGAGCCCGACTATGTGACCGCCGCGCAGCTGCGTAAGAAATTGAACCGGCCCGATATCGTGGCGCGCGCGATCGAGCTAGCGTCCGCGGGCGAGGCGGTGAGGGAGGCGGCGGGCGCCGGTTTCAAAATCTCTGACCTCATGAGCCAGCCGGTGCCGAAGCTGAAGATCAAGCCCCTTCCTCCCGGCTTCGCCGCGCAAGGGGGCTCGGTTAAGATCGAGGCCGTCCTCGGTGAAACGCCTAGCCCCGTGAAGGCGATCCGGATTCAGGTCAATGGACGTCAGATCGCCGAGCGTCTGCCGGAGCGCGGCGCCGGGTTCGAGCCTGGCACGCAGAGCTTTACCGTTCCCCTCGCGGAGGGAGAGAACACCGTCGCTGTGACAGCCATTAACGAAATCGGCGAGACGGCGGAGATCGTCCCTGTCGTGCATCGGGGCAAAGGCACGCTCGACGAACGCGGCACGCTCTATATCCTCGACATCGGCGTCGATAAATATCCAGGACTTCCCGGTAACGATCTGAATTACGCCGGCGCCGACGCGAAAAGCTTCGCCGATGCGATGGAAAAGCAGGCGGGGGCGCTCCACCGGACGGTTATGAAGCGGGTGCTTGTCAATGGGTCGCCTGCGAACGATGTTCCGACGGCCGCCAATATCGTCGATGCGCTTGAAATTTTACGCAGGGCCGCCGGGAACGACACCGTCATGTTATTTGTGGCGGGCCACGGCATCAATGACGGGCTCAACTACCGCTTCGTGCCAACGGACGCGGAATGGACCGGGGAGATGACGTTACGCCCCTCTACCGTGGTCCCGTGGCATGCATTTCAGGAAGCGGTTGAAGGCGCCAAAGGATCCCGCATCATGTTTCTCGATACTTGCCACGCCGCGAACGCCTATAACCCGCGTCTTTTGAACGAAAGCGTGCACGCCAACATTCTCGTCTATACCGCGGCGCGGTGGGATCAGAAGGCGAATGAATCCGCCGAATTAGGCGGAGGCCACGGGCTCTTCACTATGGCGGTGGTCGAGGGCGTGCAGGGCAAAGCAAAAGCGGCCCGTGGCGAAGTGCGCGCCGAAAGCCTGCGTGCTTATTTATCCGCCCGCGTGAAGGCGCTCGCAATCCAGTTCAATAGGCCAGCTCAAGATCCGCAATTCTATCGCGGCCGGGACGCGGAGAACTATCTTCTCGCCATCGTGAACTGAGGTTGATACCAATCGCCAGAAGTCTTGACTGGTCCCACCGTCGTCCCCGCGAAGGCGGTGACCTAGTAAGCGCTGCGCTATTTCATCGATTTCGCCAATCGTTACTGTCGCGATTACTGGATTCCCGCCTTCGCGGGAATGACACTACTCGGGTCAACACTTGTGTCCTCTGGTATGACTCGCCAAGCCAAGACCCTTGAAGCTGGAAAGGCGTGCGCGAGCGGCGTGTGCGCCCGGCGCTCCCCCTCAGCCGCGCGCCGCTTTTAGAAGTTTCTCGACATAGGGCGGAACGATTTCCGTGGCGCGGCCGTGGATCGCTTCATGGAAGCCGCCGATGCCTTCCGACGGTTCGAGATTAAGCTCGACGGTGCGGGCACCCGCTTGCCCGGCCTCCGTCACGAAGCTCGCAGCCGGATAGACCGTGCCGCTCGTGCCGATCGAGATGAAATGATCGCAGGCTTTCAGCGCATGGTAGATTTCTTCCATGCGGTAAGGCATCTCGCCGAACCACACAACGTCCGGCCGAAGCGTGCCTCGCATCGCACAAGCTGGGCATACCGAACTTAGAGTGAGGTCTTCATGCCCGATCGCGTGCCGGCCGCCGCACGCCGTGCAGAGCGCTTTAGCGATCTCGCCATGCATATGAATGAGGCTTTTCGAGCCCGCCATTTCGTGCAAGGGATCGATATTTTGCGTTACGATCAAAACATGGCCCGGATATTCGGCCTCTAGCCGCGCAAGCGCGGCGTGCGCGGCATTCGGCTTTACACCGGCATTCTGCCTCCGGCGCTCGTTATAGAAGTTTAGAACGAGGGCAGGATTGCGCCAATATCCCTTCGGGGTTGCGACGTCGCGATAGTCGTATTTCGACCAAATCCCATCTTTGTCGCGGAAGGTGTGCAGCCCGGACTCGGCGGAGAGCCCGGCGCCTGTTAGAATTACAATTCTTTTGTAAGGTTTCATGGCGAGCGAGGCGGCTTTGCTTGAATGTTAGAGGATCGCTAGCTTAAATCATAGGGCGAAACCGCGAGCGTGGCCAACCTCGTTTCATCGGCCGTGCCGTACCGCCCGCAAAGAGTGAGAACGTGTCGAACCGCATCCAAGCTTTCGCGCATTTGGCCAATCAAACGCTCCGCACAGGCTATTACGCGGCGCTCTACCGTATTACGAACCGGAGAGCCGCGGGTATGATCTCCGGGGCCGCGCGTGTCGAAATCAGCCGGCCGGTCCCGGGCCTTTGGAAGCTTCTTCAAGACGTTTTGAAGCTGCAAGCCCAAGACGCGCTAAACGTCCGCGACGGTCTCTATCCCGCTCCCATCGAGGAAGGCGGAACGCTTTCGAGCCATATCGAAGCAGTCCGGCGTCTGTTCGCCGACCTGCCTCAATCGGCTGGACGCCGCGCGGGCAAGCGCACAGACGAGGCAGCTGCGCTCCCCGAAGCAGAAGGCTTACCGGCCTATTACGCGCAGAATTTCCATTATCAGTCCGGTGGGTATCTCACCGAAGAATCGGCCAAGCTCTACGACGTGCAAGTCGAGACGCTCTTCATGGGCGCTGCGGGTGCAATGCGCCGTCAGGCCATTCCCCCGATTGCGAAGTTTGTGCGGGGCCGCGATCAGCGTCAGCTGAGGCTCCTCGACGTGGCCTGCGGAAGCGGCCGTTTTCTGCATCAGCTCGTGCAGGCCTTCCCTGCGATGCAAATGACGGGCACGGATTTGAGCCAGGCTTACCTCGCCGAGGCCGCCCGCTATCTTCACGGCCGCCGGACCGTTCGCTTTCAACAGGCAAACGCCGAGGCGCTGCCTTTCGAGGCGGCAAGCTTCGATATAGTCACGTGCGTCTACCTCTATCACGAATTGCCGGACGAAGTGCGCCGCCGGGTTACCGCGGAAATCGCCCGAATCTTGAAGCCGGGCGGTCTGTTCGTCTTCGTCGACTCGCTGCAATGGGGCGATGTGGAGGCTTATGACGGCTTGCTCGAAGCCTTCCCGCAGCGCTTTCACGAGCCCTATTACCTCGATTATCTGAGCGACCGGCTCGGCGGCGCCGGCGGCGCGTTCGCTAAGGCTGGGTTGCGCACGGATGAGACGGTTCCGGCGTTTCTATCGAAGGCGATCGTTTGCAGCAAAGGGTGGTAGGATCGCAGGAAGATGCGCCAAGCGTCTACAGTTCGTATTGCCTTGCAAGCCTGGATTTGTTATCGATCCCTGACAGAGTCCGCGCCGCTAGCATTGGCGGGGCGGGTAGGCGTTTACGCTAATCTATCGGGAGTGGTGGCCGAGAGGCTGAAGGCGGCGGTTTGCTAAACCGTTGTACGGTTGAAAAGCCGTACCGAGGGTTCGAATCCCTCCCACTCCGCCATCCCTGTTTTTTTGTACCTGTAAAAACAATCGCTTGCTTTGGGGATTGGCTAACAGTTCCGGGGGTGTTAGCCGATTCGGAAGACGGCTTTCCCAGGCTGGCATCCTCCTTTTGCGCATTTTGCAAGGTGGCCATGGCGCTGTCGGCAAGCCGCGATCTATTCGCCGCTTTCGTGTAGCGCTCGATTTCCTTCAAGGTGGTGTGGCCGCTGACCGACATAATTTCGTGCGGCGAACAGCCTGCCTCGGCAAGCCTGCGGCATGACGCTTTGCGCAAACCGTGCGGCGAACGCCCTTTCGGCACGCCCGCGCGCCGCGCCTTGTCGGTGAACCAGTTATAGAAACCGGTTTCGGTGAACGGCTTTCCAAACTGCGTCGCAAGAAAATAATCCTGTTCTTCAAGCGCAGGCAGAGCCTCCATCGCGGCTTTAAGCTGAGGCAAAAGCGGAATGTCGATTTCCGCGCCGGTCTTTTTCTGCCGATAGACCAGCCTGCCGGTGCGAATGTTGTTCGGCCCAAGCTGGATAACATCGCTCCTGCGGGGCGCGGCGCAAAGCAGAAGCTCGAAGGCAAGCCGCTCGCGCGTGCCGACCGGATAGCGATCGGTGAAGAGTTGGATTTCGGAATCCGACCAATCCTTGAAACCCTTCACCTTGTAGCGCAGCGGCTCGATCTCGGTCATCGGATTGACGCGGATCATCTTGCGCTTTTTGGCGAGCTTCATGATCGCGCGCAGCATCCGGCGCAGATTGTTCGCTGCCGCAGGCGTATCCGCCATCTTGTCGAGGATCGCCGCAATATGCTGCTCTTCGAGGCGCGCCACGGGCTTATCGCCATGCCCTTCCCGGAAACGCTCAAGAATGCCGCGATAGGTTTGCCGCGTTGCCTCGGAAAGGCGCGTAAAGGCGGCCGTTTGATAATAGATCGTGATCAAGTCCGCCAGGCTTCCGGGCGCTACCTTGCTCTTGCCGATCTCGATCGTCGATCCGGCCATCGCCGCTTCATACGCCGCCATGAAGCCGGGAGACCACGGCAGGCCAGGAAGCGGCACACGATTGAATCCCGGCCGCCGCAAATACCAGCGCGGCTTGCCCCGGCAGTCGATATAGCCGTGACAATATTTCGGGGGCTTGCGCATCAACGAAGGACGTTGTCCCAAGGATTAGGCCCCTCCTCCTCGATTTCCACCACTACGCTTTGCATCAGGCTCGTTTCGGCTTCCTCTTTCATGCGGTCCCAATCGCTTGCGAGCGTGACGGCATCGAAGAGAACCACATTTTTGCGGAGACGGTATGGCTTATGCACTTTGCCCTCGATCACCCACTGTCGAAGCTGACTCTCGCTAATCCCAAGCATGGCTGCCGCCTGGCTTGCCCGGAGCGCCAAGGGATAAATTCCGTCGCGAAAGCGAGACATAGGATTGCCCTTTACCTATCCCGGCTAAACCTGGAGCTTGACGCCCTGCCCCTGCGCCGTCTCCAAACGCTCGGCCACCATGTCCTCGAACAGCGCCGCCTTGCTGATGCCGTAAGCTTCCGCAAGGGCCGCAAAAGCCACCGCGCAATCGTCGCTCACCTTGATGTTTTGCTGCTTGTTGCGCCTCACCGGCGGTTCCGCCGCTTGCGGCGGCAGCACCATGACCGGCGGCTTCGGCTTCCGCTTCAAAAGGGACAGCACGGCTATTCTCCGTATTTTTCGATGTAGGCCGCCTTCATGTCGTCGAGCAGCGCCGCCATGCTTTTGCCCTTCGCAGCAGCCTGCACCTTAAGCCAGCGCTTGAATTCCTCCGACACCACGGTTGCAAATTGCACCGTGCGCCCCGTCCGCCGTGCCGAGCGGCCGTCGATCGCCCGGACCGCGCCATAGCCCGGCCCCACAACTTCGTCGGCGCGCGGCGGGCGCGCCAGCATCGGCGCTTTGGCCAGCTTCTCGAAATTGCTCTTGCTCATCGCCCGCGCCCTCCCTTGTCGCGCTCGCGTTCCTTGGATTTCGCTTCCGCTTCACGGATCAGCTTCTTGCCAGCTTCCAGCACCGCACCGGCAATGCCGTTCACCAGCACAAAGGCCTCGTCGTTCAGCCCCTTCTCGGCTGTCTCAGTGATGGCTTTGCCCTCCAGCAGCGCGATCTCGTAACCCTTCAGATCGCGCACGAAACCCGGCAGCGCCTTAAAACCAACCTCGGCCAGATAAGCGCGTGCATCCTGGTCATCCTGGATGGCCGTTGCGGCGCGAAGCGCGTTCAACGCCACGCCAAAGCGCCAGTCCTCGATGCCGTTTGCTTTCAGCGCGTGAAGCAGCCGCACCGTTTCCGAAAGGTCGTCCATGCGATTGGCGCGCGACGGGATCACGCAGAAGGTCGACCAGCGCGCCATGTTCAGGCTTTCGCGATCCGCCCAGCCGGGCGCGTCGATAACCAGCACATCCGAGCGATCCGCCATGTCATAGGCAAGCCGCGGCGTGGCGACTTCGACACGGATTTCCGGCATGAGGCCATTGGCCTTCCTATGATCCGCCCAATGCTTCGAGGTGCGTTGCACGTCGTCGAGATCGGCGATCAGGACCGAGGCCCCTGCCCGCGCTGCTTCGACCGCATAGGCTCGCGCCAGCACCGATTTGCCGGTCCCGCCTTTGCCATTCATAAAGGGCACCACATAGCCCATTGCCTGTTTTTCCTTGTTTCGTTCTGTTTGTTAACGCCACAGCTAAGTTTGCTTGAGACGCGGCACGCGCCGAGGCACCGCCGCCGCGATCTGCTTGACCGGCGCGAGCGCGGGTTTCGCTCGGGGAACGTCCTTCACCACCTCGCCCTCGATCACCTTCGCCCCCCTGCCCCGTGCGACAAAAGTGGAAGCCTCCGGCCGCATATGTCCCGTCGCGAAATACAGCCCGAGCGCCGCGCCGACCTCGACCAGCACCGCAAGGAACAGCATTAGGGCGCGCTCGACTTTCGCCGCTTCGAACCCAAGAACACGCGCCAGCACCGCCGCCTGATTATCGGCCTCCCTGCCCGCGCCCTGCTCTTCGAGACGGCGTGCTTCCGCTTTGAGTCCGGCGATGTGCCCTTCCAAACGCGCGGCTTCGCTTGCCTGCGCAGCTTCCGCCTTCAGCTCGAAATAGCCTTTGCAAAATGAACGCGACGTGTCCGTGGTCGCGGCCTCACAGGACTTCGAGGATTGCCAGCGGCGATCCTGCTCGAGCCCGCGCAAGGATTCATTGACGACGGCGAAGGGCCTGGAAGCGCCGAGCGCTTTCAGCTTCGTCTCCGTTTCGGCGATATCGTGCTTCACGCCTTCAAGCTTCACCGACGCAAGGGTGCGATCCTCGCTGATGCTGCCACGGTTCTTGGCGGCAAAGCCGACCGCCGACGAAAGCGAGAACGCCGCGAAGGCGAGAAACACTGGCACGCCGAGAACGATGTAAAGCGTGCGGCGCTCGCGAAACGCCCAGACCAGAAGCGTCGGCAATAAGGCGAGGAACGCGGACACCGCCACGCTGACTGCTCCCAGAATGTGTTGTTCGAATTCGCTCTTGCCGAGCGAGGTCATGAAGACCCAGTTCATAAGCTCCGACGCCGCGATGAACGCCAGCGCCGCGCCTGCACTCACCACCACCACCAGAAACCGCATCCGCCAATCCTGACCTTTGGCTTTGCACCTTCCGGCAAGGTAGCACGGAGTCCCGTGGAATTCTATACTCTAGACTATACTTTTCTTTGCGACGTAACGCACAGCGCAATGCCGCCCATCCGATTGAAGCGCTCTGAGGGAATTGCAAAGCTAAGCGATGAGGCAATTCGGTCACGCGAACAAAAGGCCGATTGCGGAAGTTTATTAGTTAGGAGTAATCGTCCGATACTGGAGCTGACGCAGACCAGCAGCTGCGAGCCAATACTTTCGATTTAAATCTGTGCTCGCCCACCTCGTCATTCTCCAGTCGGAATCACAACCAGTTTATGATGCGGCGACATTAGGCTGCTATTGACTTGCGCCAAACCACACTTGGATGAGTGTATGCTCATCGTCAGTGAGCTTCACACCCTCTTGGTGACACTTACTGAGGACCCAATCGCGATAGGCCTTCGCCACAGCGGCAGGCGTCCGCGTATGATCGAGCCCTGGGTCGATCTCATCCAAGGCGTTGACCACGAAAATTACATCCTGCAAAGCTATGTGCAAGCCTTCTTGATTTGCGCTCGCCGCCACCGCTTGGGCCGTATTGATCGTCGCGAAGCCCCTCTCACGCACCTCAGTCGCGATCAGCGAAAACAAAGGCTGATATTCGCTGGGTGGAAGCGGTGGCGCATTGGAGGCTTCATAGATTCGAGTGATGGTGTCTTGCAATTCCTGAATCTTAGTTATGCCTTTCTGCTCACGGAAGTCATTGTCAGGCTCACGATTTGGCAGGGGCATTTTTTTAAGTTCCGCTGCCGTTACCCATCGACCGATTAGATGCCCCTCTATGGCCTCTATCAACCGGCCAACATGCAAATTGAAGTCTCGGCCAACGTCAAGGAAGGTGGCATTACGGCGTACGAGCGGCCCTAAGCTTTCCGGCAATTCGTCTGTGCGAGGGAGCAAGGCACCGTCAATCAACACCGGCACAAGCGGGATTTTACGCGTGATCGCAGCCTCCAATTCTAAACGTACAAAATCGTTGGGATCGTCAAGTCGCCGGTTACCGGCTTCATCTCGCGCGTTTACCCAATTCGGCCCGATTAAGGCGAGCACGACTAAGGCTGTCGATATCTGGTTGCTAATCCAATCGTGAAAATCGACACCGGGTGGAATGGCGTCGATGTCCATAAATACATCATTTCGCCCGAATTTAGCTTCCAGGCGGTCGAGGATACGGCCAGCAATAGCCTTGGTATCCTGCCTGCGATACGAGATAAAAATTTTCGTCATGCGAAATTAGCCCAAGCCGATTGTACCTTAGCAAATATCGTAAAGTCGAAGTTTGGATCAAGGATTCGTCACTCAAAAGAGCCGGGCGACGTCAAGCAACATCCGCTCAAACCCTCCGATAGTAGGCAACCATTTCAGCTGCTTCTTCTGCAATTCCGACAAGCAATCGCAAATTGGCGTTCGAACGCAGTAGGCCGAGAGCGGACTCTTCGGCAATTCGCTGCTACGTCTGTTGCCAGGGGAGGACCGGTTGTGCCGGACAATTCCTCAATTCTCGATCAGATTGCCGCCTTAACGAACTGGTTGGCATCGGCCTCCAGCGTTGGACCTGTCCACCATAGAGGATATCTGGCTACCGAAAATAGTTTATTTTTTTGACTCAAATCAAGACTTTGATGACTCGATTATTGCATTATTATTCTAGGTCCTTCAGCGTTTCTAACTAAGCTGGTGAGTGACGTGTCACCATTCCCCAAAAAAATCAGTGCTGGTCTCGTTTCGTTTAGAGTGGGGACAACGAAATATGCGTTTTCTCCGCAGACGGGGAAGATTTTTCAATGGATGGCTTCGAGTGAGAGGGATGGCGAGACCATTCCCTTCGGTTTTCCCGATGCTTATGATGAAGGCACATCGAGTTCCCTTAACATAAGGACGATCCAGCCCGGGTTCTCTTTCGAGGAGGTGCAGAAAGCTATCCAGCACGATCTCGGGCATATAAGTTTCGGCGTCACACAGGACTGCAATCTGCGTTGCAGCTATTGCGTTTTTGGTGGCGAATTTAAGCATTACAGGACGCATAGTTCCCAAGTGATGACCGAAGATGTGGCGCTAAAGGCGGCAGACTATTTTTTGGAACATCTATCCGCTAGGAAAAAAATGGTGTTCACAACATTTTACGGTGGAGAGCCTTTTCTGAACCTACCGGTTATTAAGACCGTGCAAGCTTATCTAAAGAAGGCGTTGGGAGAAAGAATATTTTTCTCTATCACAACAAACGGTACTCTTCTCAACGCCGATGCACGAAGCTTTGTCGCGGAAAACCGAATCCACTTATGTGTTAGCGTGGACGGCGACAAAGAAACGCACAACCGTAACCGGAAGCTCGCCAATGGGAGGCCAACATTCGAAACAATTATGCGGAACCTAGAGTGCCTAAGGGAAGCTGAATCCTATTTCGACCAGTTTGTATCATTCGGCGTCACGATAACCGCTGGATGTGATTACAAGTGCTTAGATGACTTTTTTGCAAATTATAGGAATGCAATTAGGGTTACCCCTGTCATGTATTACGGAAGCAAAAATATTCCTCAAACCAGAGGTGCAACTGCGAACTTGAGCTATCTTATAAACAAGTTCACCGAAGGGTGTATCACACATGCTTTCGACGACCCTGAACGTCGATGGAAATATCAGTTTGCTTTCGCCGTCCTTGGGCGTGGTCTAAGAATGCTTCACAATCGAAAAGTCTCTGATACTCCGCTTTTCGATGACACTTACTATCATGTGAGACATTGCATCCCCGGCGCATCTAAGCTGTTTGTATCTGCTAACGGCACCTTTTTCCCTTGCGAAAGATTAGATTCCTATTCCCACCTTGCGATAGGCAATGTCGAGCACGGCGTTTGCCCACACTCATCCTATAACCTTATGCTGGAATATTTGGACTTAAGGGATACGTACTGCAAAGATTGCTACCTTATTGATATATGTGATTATTGCATACAAAGCGCCAGCAACGGTAGTGGTTGGGACCCGCAGAAAATGCAGATTCACTGCGAACTTGCGCGCGCTGACTTTCTGGGTGTCCTAAGGTTGTACACGTCTATTCTGGAAAGAGATGCAAACGCTTTCGATTTTATTGATGACTTCCGAGTGGAAGACACACAAGAGGCTTACTTGGTGCAATAACCACAAGTCGGTCCTTGGTGTTTGTTAGAGTGTAGCAGTGTAAGCTCAAAGGAGCGATGCGTTATGGATGCTAACGAAAAGAATGAAGTGGACAAATTGGTTGAAACAAACTTCTCTGCAGCTCGAAGGAAAGCGCAGGCCGCAACCAAGGGAGGGCATTGTATGTGTTCGCCCTCAGACTGCAGCTGTCCCGGTGGGGGAGGCGGGAGCAACGTTGGTGCCGCAGCCAATGTGGTGGGATATGCCGGGGGCTATGCGGGCAGTCTTGCGTACCAATCTGGCTGGACCGATTAATGTCCCATGCCAGTCTTGATAAGATCGGCTGAGCGGGTGTCCGAAGGAAAGGTACCCAGTAATATTTGCCTTCGGACACTTCCTGGCGAGCCTGGCGAGCGGGTAAATTTGTCACGGAGTAAGGCTATGGCCCAGGCCTCCGCTTGAGTTGCTCATTAGAATGCCCGGCGAGCCGCAACCTGGTGCTTCGCAAAGACATAACTAAGTGGCAACTTCCTCCGCCAGGACTGCGCGGTCTTCAATTGTTAGTCCGGTTTCAAGGAGGTGGCCACCTACATATACTCAACGTGAGTATTTCAGGATTCGACCCTGTGCCGACCCCACAAATGTCACGGCGCAGCCTTTCCCTTCGTATAACTTCCCACCCAACTAAGGAACCGCGCATCCTCGTTGTGCGCTGCTTCTTTGTCCTTAGCCCAGGCGATATAGAGGCTTTCAAGCATATACTTGTCCCAGCCGGGCGCGAATTCATACAAACGCTCAATCGCCTTCGACGACACCATGATACGCCGTTCGGATGTGATGACAGCAGTTGCAGCCTCAACGGAAGAAGCAGTCACGGTCGCATTTGGCTTGGCCGCGCTCTCCCCCTCCCCGCGCCGCCAGAACACAGCCTGATCGTGCTCCAACGTCATGGCGTAATCGGGCAAATGGTTCTCCGCCGCAACGTGGCGCATGTATTCAGCGAATTTTCGCGCCCGTGCCGTGTGTGAGCCAACCTTTTTTTGCAGCACATCGAAGGACACCCGCCAGCTTGGCTGCTTGCCGCAATGCTTACGCGCCAGTTCGTACAAGCGCCGGTCGATGGGACGGCGCAGCCGGAAATAATCGCGGCTGATGCCCAGCACCTCATTGGCTTCGATGCCGCGGAAGAGCCAGTTTGAAAGTTCCACTTCGAGATAGCGAAGCCTTTCGAAAATGCCGTGCTTCTTGCGCGAATAGTCGTAAGACTGGATCAGACTGAAAGCCTTCGTTTCGGGCCTGTCTCCGGTCACGATGCTCGTTTTCACGAAGGTTCCCATGAGGCGGTCGAGCGCCGGTTCCAGACGCTCATAGCCGATGCTGTTGGTGGGCCGGTTCGTTGCCACCAGCATGTCATGCGTCGTCAGCCGCACACAGGGGCCGATTTTCTGTCCCTCGTCCCGCATCGAGACCAGCTTCGAGATGCAATAGATGATAATATCTTTGTCGAACACGGTCGCCAGGCCCTTGCCGCTTGGCACCACCTCCACACGCTTGCCGTTATGTTCGTAGATCAACGGACGCTGTTCCGGCTTCGTCGAAAGCGAGAAAATCGGATGCTCCATCGACGCCATATCGGCACGCGGTGCGATATCGAGCACATCGAGGACAAAGAAATCGCGAACGGGATGGCGTTCAGGTAAGAGCAAAGACATTACAACTATCTACATCCGAATCATTCGCACCTTCAAGGGCGTTCGCACCTTCAAGGGCGCATGCCGGAACTGCTTCGCACCATCCGGGATCACTTCGCACCTTTAGGGGCGTTTCTTCGCA
This sequence comes from Rhodomicrobium sp., assembly GCA_052144215.1. Classification (GTDB taxonomy): domain Bacteria; phylum Pseudomonadota; class Alphaproteobacteria; order Rhizobiales; family Rhodomicrobiaceae; genus Rhodomicrobium. Next base: position 86,225 of record JBKQQS010000071.1, on the reverse strand, counting down.
CCTTCAGGGGCGCTCTCTTCGCACCTTTGGGGGCGAATCTTTGCACCTTTAGGGGCGATCACATTCCAAAACATCTATGATATATAGATAGTTAGTATAGTTACTCACACCCCTTAACTACCTAACTAGATCATAACTTTTTTAACTCCAGCAAAAAAAGATTTTTGAATGATTTAGAAAATAGACATCTTCGACAACCTGGAAACGTGGTATTCGCTCGAAATGGATGTTTCGCTTCTCTACGCCTGCCCCAGCCGGATAATACAAAGGTGGAAAGTGACAATTCTCTCTTTCTTACTTTTTGATCCCCCTCTTCTCTTCCCAGGCGTCAAGCGCTTCAAACAACAACTCGTTCAGTTTGAGATCGGCGTTGACGGCGCGTTGCCGGAAGCGCTTGCGGAAAACCGGAGACACCTTGAAAGCCAGGGCTTCGAGGTTTTCAGTTTTCACGGCGGCTCTACTCTTCTTCGGCGCGGGGTTTGCCGGCGGCGGCTTGTCAGTGCTGGCGGGCAACTGCGGCGCTCGCTGCTGGGCTTCGGGCATCGGAGTTGCAGCTTCGGCCGTCAAAGCTGCAAGGTCAACAAGCGGTCGCTTGGTGCTCATAGGTAATTTCTCGCTTTCTTACTTTCTCATTTTCTTGCTTTATCGAAGAACGTCTTTCACGCTTTGCCAGAGGGCGGCGGTCTCCTGCCCTGCCGCGCTTGGCGGGTCGATGTCGATGGCGGTTTTGCCATGGGCGAAAGTCTCGGCATAGATAACGCGCTCGTGCATCCGCACCGGCAGCACGAGGCCAAGGGCTTCAAGAGCCATAGCGGCGCTGTTGTTATTGCGTAGGTTGGCTCTGACGCGCGTGAGGATAAAATGAAACGGCTTATTTGCCTCCTTGAGCATCGGCAAAGCCTTGACGAGTGCGCGCAGATCGGCGGGCGTCGGGTTCAAGGGAATGAGAACACAATCGGCCGCCTTGAGCAGTTCCGCGTTCACAGCCCCGACTGATGGCGCGGTGTCGATAAACAGATAGGCCGCGCCCGCGTCGGCCAGCGCTTTTCGCTTCGCGGTAAACTCGGAGAGAACGATCGGTGCGTAGCGCGGCGTGTCGATGCCGCCTTTCTTGCGCTGATTGAACCAGTCAGCCGCTGTTCCCTGCGGGTCGGTGTCGGAAAGCACAACGGGGCCGTCGCCCGCATGTTCGGCGGCAGCGGCGAGATGAACGGTAAGGGTCGATTTGCCGGAACCCCCCTTCTGATTGGCGATGATTATAGTTTTCATGAAAACGGGAATAGCATAAATCTCGCTTTCAAAAAAGATATATAATTACTTTTCATGAAAGCGGGAAAGTGCGCTTTTGGGAATAGTAGTTTTCTTCCTTTCAATCTTTATAGAAGGAGAGAATGACGGAAAGAGAGAAATCTATATTTCTTGTATTATCTAAAAAACCGGCAGCGGCGTAGGCCGGAAATAATGCAGTTTTATTGAATTTCACCGTCAACCATTCGACAGGCTAGCGCCCCAAACGCGCCAGGGCAGGGGGCAACTCGCCCTGCTGCCAAATATCGCATGCTTCATCCCCAGACTTCGCGCCAGTCGTCACATCCGCGCTCTGGACCCTGTAGCAAAGCTCAGGCTACATGCTCGGTGCAAAGACATTTTCAAAGGAACCGATAATGCCCGACCAGCAGCCCGCGAATTTTTCCATATCGGCTTCTCTCAGCTCGGCACGGGCGAAGCTTATCAGCATGCTTATCGTTATCGCCCTCGTTCTTGGCATCGTCACCGAAGCCATCTCGATGATGACCGGCTTCTACGGCTTGCGCAAAGCCAGGTGCGACGCTGCGATGTCTGCCGTTCAAGTCGAAGCACATGGCACATCCCTCAACGACCACGGGCCCAATAAAGTCAGGCTCTATGTTGCAGAATGCATCCAGTAGAGCGGACGAAAGCCAATGACCGACCAGCCACCAAGGGCCTCCTTCGCCGCTTTCCTCAGCACCGCACGCGTCGGCGTTCTCACCGCGCTTTTAATTTTTCCCTTGCTTCTTGCGCCCGTTAGCGCCGCTCCATGCACCGACACCGCACGCACCGATGACGACGCTGAAGCCGCCCTTCTCCAAAGCATTCCTCAGAAGGGCAATCCAGAAGAAGCCATTCACCAATCCGAAAAGCTCGTCGAATTCAACCGCGCCCGCGACATCAAGGAAACGGGAAAGCCCGGTCGGCACACAGCCGAAGCCTACAGCATACTCGCTTGGCACCTCATCAGAGCCCACGACTTCACGAAATCGCTTGCCGCCATCGACCAGGCCATTGCCTTCGACCCCGACGACATCAGTAACTACGCCCGGCGCGCCACCGCTCTCATGTTTCTCAATCGAACCGACGAAGCGAAAGCCATTTTCCTGGATTCGGCTTACAAAGGAAAAACTCTACGGAGCAACGTCTTTACGTGGGAAGAGAGCATTGCCACTGACTTCGATGCTTTTCGACGAATGGGCCTTACACATCCCCTTATCGAGCAAATCTCAACAGCGCTCAGTATCCAAAGACAAGAAGAGATAGATAAACAGGCAGCCAATTTCAGGCAGCGTCTTGAAAGCTGCAAAAAAAGCGAACGTCAGCCGAAAGATACCGACGAAACTCTAGCCGCCTATTGTAGCTGCTGGGAATCTCAGACACTGCTTTTCAACCGCACCAACCAATTAAACCTCCCCCCTAAAGAGACAAGCAACGTAGAAGTTTGGATCGTATCGGGGCTTTTTGCTTGCAGCCAGTTGCGACCCTCCCGCTAGGAACAGCACCGCAATAGCCATGACCGACCAGCCACCAAGGGCCTCCTTCGCCGCTTTCCTCAGCACCCTGCAAGGAAAGATCATCACCGCGCTGACCATCGTCGCGCTTTTGCTCGCTATCGTCGGGGAAGGCATTTCGATCGTGACCGGCTATTACAACATGCGCAGCGCCGGAGCCGAAATGGAAGCCAAAACCGGCAGGCCGGTTGACCTCCGAACCGTCGGTCCCCGCTACTAACGCACCGTACCCCGACAACGCCCGCCGCTGAGATCACACAGATGAAGATACTAAGGCGAGCACTTTGGGTCTGCGGCTTCCTAGCCTTTCTTGTCGTCGCTCTCGTTTTGAACGCTCAAATCGACACATGGCGCTTAGGACCGGACGGAACTCAATGTGTTCACGAATACAACTCCCCGCACGTTGACGAAACCATCGCGGCTTGCACGCGGTTCTTAGAAAGCGGACAGGGGGGCAAAGCCTGGCGTGCCTACATGTTTTTATTTCGCGCACACCATTACTTAGATGACAAGCGCGATTGCGACAGCGCCATAAAGGACTTGGATCAGGCAAGCCGACTCGAGCCCGACCACGCAAGTTATTATCTCTTACGTGGCGTCGCCTATGCTTGCAAAGGCGACCACGATCATGCCATCGCCGATTATACTGAAGCTATTGCCCTCAATCCGAACTGGCCGAATTTCTACAGTAACCGCGCCGCTTCATGGAAAGCCAAAGGTGATACCGTTCGAGAGCAGGTCGATCTTGCCGCCGCCGCGCGCGCCGAGCAGCGCGGCATCTTCGGACGAATCGTCATGCTAATCCGCTACTGGTAGGCACAGCCAATGACCGAGCAGCCACAAACGAAAGCTTCTTTCGCGGCCTTCCTCGCCACCACGCACGGAAAGCTTATCATCGCGCTAACGATTGTCGCTTTGCTTCTCGGCATCGCCGCCGAGGGCGTCTCGCTTTTCACCGGCTATTACAACGTGATCGTCGCAAGGCAAGATGCAGCAGCCGCAACAGCCCAAGGAGCTAAGCCAGCTCCCCTCCACCCAAAGCGCCCCATGACCCGCCCGCCGGTTATTGCAACGCTGGCGAAACTACCGATGCGTGTCGCACGCGGTTTATGAGGTCTCTCCTCAGCGAATTTTAGCAGCTGCCCCAGCGTGATCGCTTTTTCACAGAAAGCTCAACCATGTCCGACCAGCCACCTGCGAAAGCCATCTTCGCAGCCTTCCTCGGCACCGCTCAAGGTAAGATCATCACCTCGCTGACGATTACCGCCTTACTGCTCGGCATCGCCGCCGAAGGCGTCTCGCTTGTGACCGGCTATTACAAAATGGGCGAAGCCGGAGCCGACATGGAGGCCGCAACGGGGCGCGACCTCGGTCGCACCGTGGGCCGTCAAGCCCCCCGCGAAACCTTGAAAACCATTAACGTAAATAATTGGGCAGATTGCCATTCGCCCGATCTCCCAAAATACGTGCAAGACCAGTGTGCAAGGCAGACCGGGAATTCAATATCGAACGGCGGGCAGTTTCCGTACAAGTTCACCTACACTCAACGGTGAAGCGTAACGTAAGGGCTAATAAATAGCAGCTCGGATTACCCCGAGCGCCATCTAGCGAAGCAAGAACCAATAAAAACCCCAGCCCATCAGGCCCAGCACGGCAATGACCGTTATATCCGCCAACCGATTCATCCACCACGGCACGGAGGCCAGGGCAGGGGGCGTGTAGGCTTTAAAAGACGGACCATCCTTCGGCCAGATCATGTCGCGGCCATATATCTGCCGAAACTCCGCGTCCCGCCTGCGAACGAACTCCCGGCTGAGCCGGTCATGCAGCAACGCCACCTCGACCGGCGACGCCTCGGCGCAGTTCAAATGCATCGCAATGCTTGGCCGATCGTCGGCAAAATGCGCCAGCACCACATGCGCGCCGTCTGTCGCCAGCACCCGGCCCACGCCGCGTTTGCTCTTGCCCGCCAGCATATCGAGCAAGGCCCGCTCTCCCGCCGAACGGTAATGCTGATCCGCCGTCCCCATGCCAAACGACACCAGCTTTTCCCAGGGCCGCGCTTCCTCGAATTCTCCATGCCGCACCGAGCCGACGGACACGAATTGCAATTCGCCTTTGTCGTTTGGCCGGATGAAGCAGGCGACGCGGGCAGGGGATAGGCCGCCGGGCGCGAACAGGTTCCGGTCTTCCTCCCAGGTCACGACCGGCAGGCCTTGCTCATCCGTTCTTTCTTTATCCAGCCGGATCGCCATCACATCGTCCTCATTGGAGCAGGGGCCGCACCCGTTTCGGCTTCTCGTCGTAGAGGCCCGCGAACAGGGGATCGCTGAAGTAGGCGAAGCGCTCCAGCACGGCGGGCGCGTTTTCCATCGTCACCACCAAGGCGCGGTTTTTGCGCTTCGCAAAAAGCAGCCGGACTTCATGTTCGGCGAGCAGAGGCACTTCGCGCCGCACCTCGCGGCTTGCCGCAGCGCCTTGCAGCAGGGCGCTGCCGACCGCGCCGGTCGCTTGCTCGTCCTCGATATCGGTCCGGCCGAGCATTTTGGACAATTCGGTCAGGGTTTCGCTGTCGTTATTGCCGAACGCGATCAGCACGCCGGAATTGGCGAAAAACGTCTCCCAGCCCTTGTCGTAATGCTTTTTGAGTTGCCCGACGTTTTGAATAACGACCCACAGCTTGACGCCGAAGCCCGCCATTTGTCCCGCCGCGCTCTCGACATCGGCCATGTGACCGAGGACGGGGAATTCATCCAGGACGAACAGCACCGGCGGCGACACGTCCGCATCGGTGCGCTCCATCACCGTCAAGGCCAGCCCGATCAAAAGCCGCAGCCAGCGGCTATAGGTCCCCATCCGCGTCGCGGGCAGGCAGAGATAGACCGTCGCTTTTTTCAGCTTCAGATCGTCGAGCCGAAAATCGCTTTTGACCAGCGCCTCGGCGATCGCCGCGCTGTCCAGCCATTTCGTCTGCGTGCGCGCCGCCGATAGCACCGAGCCGCGCTCGTTCTCGCCCATATTCTCAAGCTGCGCCGCCACGCCTGCGCAGATATGGCCGTAATGGTGCTTCTCTTGCGCGCGCAGCAGATCGAGCAACACCTCCAATGCGGGCTTTTTCAGCGCTGGCGGACTGCCGAACTTGATCAAATCGTCGGTCAAGGTCAGGAGTCGCCGCACCGTCACCAGATTCCGGCGCTCCGGCTCCTCCCGCAGCACCAGCAGGATCAACGCCTGCAACAGCGCCTGCGCCGATTCCGTCCAGTGCTTTTCGCCGCGCTCGGGATGCGTTATCAGCGCTTCGGCGAACATGGCGCTGTCGTCCACCACGTCGGGATCGTCCGCATCCAGCTCCGCCAGGGGATTGAACGACGCCCGTGCGCAACCGCTCGTGCCGAACGGATCGAGCACATGCACATCCTGCCCAAGGCCCGGTCCGCCGGACTTCGTGCCCTTGCCGCGCCGTCCTGCGGTAATCGCCGCCAGCTCGCCCTTCGGATCGATCACCAGCGCCGAGCCGCCATAGGCGATCAGGTTCGGAACGATCAGCGACACGCCCTTGCCCGAACGCGATCCCGCCGCCAGCATGACATGCCGGTCGTCCTTCCAGCCGATCACCCGGCCGGTGCGACGCCCCAGCATCAGCGCATCGCCGATCAGGCCATCGCTGACCTTCCAATCGCTATCGTCCCCGGCCCGCAATTCTTCCGGCAGCAGCCAGCGGGCGCGCACGCCGCGATCCCGCCCGCGCGCAGCCGGGGCTTTTCCCAAACCGCGCGGCAAGTCCTCGCGCAACCGCGCTTCGAATTCTTTCGCATCCGCCATCGCCACCCTCGAAGCGTTTCAGCAGCCGAATCAAACGCTAGCTTTGCCTTTCACATTGCCCGAACAGCCACGTCTCCGGCAACGCGACACATGTGTTCACTCACGCCTTTCGCGCATTCCCGCGTCATTCCAAGCGAAGCCTTTGTGACCGAGCCCTACAGCGCACTCCACGCCACGCAATGACGAAAATCGGTTCCCCCGCTGCGCGCAAGCGCTTGCGGTTTCCCCCAATTTTCTATGCGCATCGCAAAGCCTCGCGCCGTGAACGGGCGTCACAAGGCCTCGCATGTCGCGGGGCCGCAACACGAAAGGAAACATCATGAGCACGACCACACGATCCGCTAAGGCCCCGACGCACGAAGTGTTCGCTGTCGCCCGCGAGGAAGGAAAAGACAAAGGCCACTGGCAAAAAATCGGCGCTTGCTGGCCGCACGACGACGGCGACGGCTTCAATCTTCGCCTCGACTATCTGCCGCTCAACGGCTCGGAACTGGTTATCCGCAAGTGGAAGCCGAAGCCCGAAACGGCGACGGCCAAGAGCAGGGAGGGCTAAGCATGAGCACCATCCGCCAATCACCTGCCTACGCTAAAGCTACGGCGGGCAAGGCGGAGCAGGCAGGCGCGCAAGCGCCTGCCGAGGCTCCGAAGCTCAGAAAGTTTCGCGTTCTTTACGCCGTTACGCGCGGCGAATGCTACGAGATCGATGCTCCCGACGAAGCGACGGCGTTCGCGGAAGCTTTCGAAGAAGGCCACTTCGTCGAAACCGGCGACACGACGGATGTCGTCGAATGCGATGTCGAGGAGGTGCTGCCATGACCGGACGCAAAACCTTCGCCGTCGAAATCTGGGTCAGCGATTGCTACCTCGTCACCGACATCGAAGCTCCGTCGCCGGAGGAGGCCGAACGCTACGCCCTCGACCTCTGGGAACAAGGCAAACTTCAGTCCGTCCCCAACATGCAGGAAGTCTCCAGCACCCACATCGAGGAGGTGCGTCCATGAGCACGCTTCGACAACTCTACGGTTTGGCCTGTCCCAAATGCGGCCAGGACGAAGCGCTGAAAATCGCGATCACTTGCTTCGCTTACGTCAGCGACGAAGGCAGCGAGGAGCTGGGCAACCATGAATGGACCGACGGCTCAGCCTGCATCTGTCCCGATTGCAAGCATGCCGCGACCGTCCTGGACTTCATGGCGACCGATGAGGTGGCACCATGAGACTTCCTGTGTCAACCGCAGACGACCAGTGCCCTAGCGGCGGGGTGCTTTTCGGGGTCGTAGGCTGTGCCGTCTTGCCACGCTCGCCACAGGATTCGCAGCCAAGCGCGAGCGAGGATGCGGACGGCGTGGGCGTGCTTGCAGCCGCGCTCGCGGGCTTTGCGATAGACGAGCGCGGCCCACGGACTGGCGTGGCGAGAGTTGTCGGCGAAGCAGGTGACGGCAGCCCGCAGCCGCTTGTTGCAGGCCCATCGCCAACCGACGCCTCTCGATCGCCCGCTCTGGTAGGTGACAGGAGCAACGCCGGCCTCGGCAGCGAGATGGTTCTCGCTCTGGAAGCGGGCGCGGACGTCGCCCAGTTCGGCAACGATCTGTGCGGCGCAGATCTTCCCAGCACGCGGGAACGACATGACGATGCGGCCCTCGGGCAGCTCGGTGACAGCGTGCTCGATGCGGCTGGTGACCTTGGCAATCTGAGCGACGAGGCTTTCGAGCGTGCGTGCGAGGGCACGAACGAGTTCACCCTTCGCGTCAGCCTCGCTCTCTCCCGCAGTCCCGGCCGGCGCGGACCGGAGACGGTCCAGCATGTCAGCGACGGCACGCCGTCCGCAATACTGGTTCTGGGCGAGGAACGAGGCCATGCGCTTCTCGCCCAGGCGGCTGGCGCTGTCCGGCGTCGGATAGCGTTCGAGGAAGGCCAGCGCGATGGAGCTGGCGATGTCAGCGAACAGGTTGACGGGGCCGGGCCAGAAGCTTTCAAGCAGGGCTCTCAGCTGATTGGCGAGGGCAACCTTGCTGGCGACGAGATCATCGCGACCGCGTACCAGCGCCCGCAGTGCCTTGATGGCATCCGACTGGGGCTCGAGCGGTATCAGGCGATGGCCGTCGGTGCGCAGAACGTCGGCCAGAATATAGGCGTCGCCCGGATCGCTCTTGGCGGCGACGGCGCGATAGCGTGGCCGGCACGCCTTGACGACATTGGGATGGATCGGCGTGACCAGGAAACCGGCCTCGACGAGCGCATCGACGAGGAGGCCGCTCGGTCGCTCGATGGCGATCGGCGTCTCGCCGGGCGGACCGTGCCGGTTGAGACGGCCAATAACGTTAGCAAGCCCCTCTCGATCATGGTCGACGGCGAAACGATCGACAACCTTGCCGGCAGCATCGACGACGCAAACGGCATGGCTCGATCCGCCCCAATCGAGACCGACGAAAACGGACATGAGTGTACCCCCGCAAATTGGAGTATGATTCCCTCTGCCGGGAGCCCTTGCGGGGTGCTCATCAATCGGCGCTCTGGGCGCATCCTGGCCGAGGTGCCCGTGGCGCGTCTTCCTGTAGCCCGTCTGAAGCTCCCGGCCGCCGCAACGCCGCAGGTCTCATGCGGGCCCTCGAGGGGCAAGCAACACTGGCGATCATCGCGGCGGCGCGGAACCAACGCCCCCTCAGCCACTAAGCTGATTCAGCGCCAGCAGGGGGAGGTTGCCTGATGAGCGACGCCGTCATCATCGGCATCCGGCCAGCCGCCCCGAAAGGGGCGGCAACCGCCGCACGCGCAATCGACCGTCATGTGCAAGCCAATTTCTATCCGACGCCGCCCGAGGCGACGCGCGCTCTCCTGTCCGTCGAAACCTTCGACAGCCTGATTTGGGAACCGGCTTGCGGGCAGGGGCATATTGCCCGCGAACTTGCCCGCGCCGGACATCCCGTCCATGCGACCGATCTCAATGATTGGAACTACGGTATTCCCGGCATCGACTTCCTTGCGCCCGATATCTTGTCCCGCGTCTGGCTAAACGGCGGACCGCCGAGCGGCCTGCACATCGTCACCAACCCGCCCTATGGCAGCGGCCTTGCCGACGACTTCCTCAGCCAGGCGCTTCGCATCGCGGCGATGACCGGCGGCAAGGTGGCGATGCTGCTCAATCTTTCCTCGCTGGCGCATCGGTCCCGCACCGCCATGTGGAAAGCCAGGCCGCCCGCCCGCGTCTATGCGATCGACAGCGTGACTTGCTGGCCCGATCCCGACCGCGCGCCGCCAAGGCATTTCCGCGAGCACCGCTATTGCTGGTGCGTGTGGACGCCGGAGCATTCCGGTCCTAGCGCCTTGTGGTGGCTGTCCGCCCTCGACTTCCGCCAAGGATAGCTTCGCGGATAGCCTCCCCTATCGACCCCGTTCCGGCAAAAGGAGGTGCCGCGATCCGGTGCCGAAATCACGCCTTTCGCCCGGTCCCGCGCCATTCCAAGCGAAACCTTTGCGACTTGAGCCCTACGGCGCACTCCACGCCGCGCAATGACGAAAATCGGTTCCCCCGCTGCGCGCAAGGGCGCTTGCGGTTTCCCCCAATTTTCTATGCGCGCCATAAAGCCTCGCGCCGTGAACGGGCGTCACAAGGCCTCGCATGTCGCGGGGCCGAATGACGAAAGGAAACACCATGAGCAGCAACCGCATTCGCACCCTTAACGACCAATGCCGCCAGGCGTGGGGCGTCTATCCCAACAGCCGCGTCGTCATCACCGAGGGCATCCGCGCGCTATCCGCCGCCGATCAATCGGCGATCGCGGAAAAGGTCCAGGCCTTCGACTGTTTCGGCGAGGACAACGATCCCCATGGCGAGCACGATTTCGGCAGCTTCGAACAGAACGGCCAGCGCGTCTTCTGGAAAATCGATTACTACGATCCCACCTGCCGGTACGGCTCCGAAGACCCAAGCAATCCAGCCCGGACATGCCGCGTCCTTACGATCATGCTAGCCGACGAATATTGACCGGCCCGCCCGCCAGGCCTTCGGGCTTGGCGGGTTTTTCACCCCGTCGCAATTTTGCGGCGCTTATGATATAGTTAGCCCATGCACCGCTCGAACCCCGACGCCGAAACCGTGATTAGCACTTTGCGCGCCAACGAAGCCGCGTTGCGCGCGCGCGGCATCACGCATGCCGCTCTCTTCGGCTCGCGCGCCCGTGGCGACAACACCCCCGATAGCGATATCGATATCCTGATCGAAACCGATCCCGGCGCGCTCAACGACCTTTACGACTACGCCGCCATCAAGGCGGCGGTAGCCGCTTTGTTCGACACCGATGTCGATGTCGTGAACCGCGACTTTCTGAAACCTTCGATCCGCCCTGTCGCGGAAAACCATCTTATTCATGCCTTCTGAGCAAACGGCCGCAGCGGCGCTGCTCGACATCGCCGAGAATATCGGCTTGGCGCAAAGCTTCGTCGAAGGCATGACCTATGAGCAATTCCGGGACAACAAGCTCGTCTTCTACGCCGTGACGCGGTGCCTTGAGATAATTTCCGAAGCGTCGCGCCGATTGCCGCCCGAGATCAAAAGCCGCCACCCGCAGATTCCCTGGCCGGACATCGCGGGAGCCGGAAACATCTACCGGCACAATTACGAGGACGTGCAGCAGAAACTTGTTTGGGGAACCGTCCACAAGCGCCTTGCCGAACTTCTTGCCGCCGTCGATCAGGAAAAGCAGACCTGAAAAGGGAAGGGCCAGCGACTTTCCAGAACGCTGGCCCCGTGATTTTCATCACCTTGCACGGTCATTGCCGTCCCCGGCTGTACCGTGAATCGAGTCTAGCAACGAATCTCCTTCGGCGTCCATAGGCCTCCCGGCAGGCCCTTTGCCAAAATGCCAAGACCTAGCTAGTTTTGGTTTTGCGCCTCGCCGCGCAAGGGCAGCTATCGCCGCCGTCGCAACAACAAGGGAGGGATCATCATGAGCAAGCCGGAATTCATCGCCTACAGCGTGATTGAACGTGAGAAGAAGGACAAGCCGCACTGGCATGCGATCGGGGCCGCGTGGAAACAAGCAAAAGGACAGGGCTATAATCTTCAACTCGATAGCCTGCCGATCGACGGCCGCATCGTTCTCATGCCGCCCAAAGACGAACCATAACACCACCCAACGAAACGCAGCTCACGTCAGCCCGCCAGGCCGCAACGCTTGGCGGGTTTTTTCTGCCCATGACATCATCTTGCTTTTAAATATCCTGCGGGGGGTGCGGGGGGCGCAAAGCCCCCCGCCGATCACATAGCTTGCGAGCGAAGCGAGCGCCGCCTTGCGCGAGGGCTTGTCCCGAGCGCGCCACGAAACTTCCGTCCGCGATCAAAACGATCTTCGTAACCGGCATCGGCTGCGAGCACCAAAAACGGAGCGGCGAGCCCTCGCGCATGCGGGGGCGAGCCGCCGCGTAAAATTTTCGCAACCATTCCACCCGCGCAACCATTCCACCCGCGCAACGGACTGGCGATCGCGGCGCAAAGTTTTTTTTAAGAAGGCGCAAGGTGTTTCCGCCGCAAGCAGGCGCGGCGAAGCCGCGTCGCGCAAATTTTCGGGTATCCGTTCCGGCTTTGTAATGGCGAGGCGCGACGTAAGCCAAGCGGCCGTAAAAATTGCAGCTGCATACAAGCGGCATCGACCGTTCTGGGGTCGCAATTTTTACACGTTGTTAAGCGAATCTGCCGCCAAGTTTAAGGAGGCGCACTTATGGCTTTTCGGGGCGAAAAGCCGGGCGCGTATAGCGCGGGGGCACGTCACCATGGCGATTTACTCCTTCAACCACGATTCCTTCGGTAAAACAACAAACAGGGCAGGCGCGGCAGGGGACAACGCCGCCTATAACGCCCGCGAGAACGAGACACGGCTCGCAAACGACAACAAACAAGACTTCTCGGACGCCGCGCGCAACGCGGCCTACAATGCCCGCGAGGAAGCCACCTATGCGGTGAGAAGCCATGTCATCCCGCCGAACCCCAAGGAGGCCGAAGCCTGGTTTCGCGAGCAGGAGAAAGGCGACCGCAAGAACGCGCGCATGTCGGACCGCTTCATCGGCGCGCTTCCCCGCGAGCTGACGCCCGACCAATGCATCGAGGCGGTCGAAAGTTTCTGCAAGACCGCGACGCAGGACCGGGTGCCGTGGCATTTTGCGTTGCATCTGGAACTGGACAAAAAGAACGAGTCCGACTGGAATCCCCACGCGCATATCATCATCCGCGACCGCGACATCGAAACCGGCCGCCGCTTCCTCTACACATCAGCCGGACCCAGGCAGCGCGCCGAGCTTACCGCCAAGGGCATCGACTCCTGGAGCACGCGCGACTTCCGCGAGCAATGGGGCGATCAGATGAACCGCGCGCTCGAACGGGCAGGGCACGACGTCCGCGTCGATCACCGCTCGCTCAAAGAGCAGGGGATCGATCGCACACCTACAATCCATGTTGGGCCAGGCAGCCAGAACGCCGCGAACAAAGGCCATGAATTCGAGAGCCAGGACCGGCTTCGCGGCGATCGCACCATTCCCTATTCCGTCATGGATGAAGTCACGCGCGCCGAGCACAACGCCAGGATCATCGAAGGCAATAAAGCGCGCCAACAGGCGACCTGCGACGAGTTCCAAGCGAATGCGCAAATGACGAGCCCCGGCACCTCGCCGGAAGCCCATCCCGCCCGCGAACCGCTTCCGATCCACGCGAGGACAAGCGAAGATCGCGAGCAACAGCGGTTGCGCGAAGCCCAAGGCCAAGATCGCCGCGCCATGTACAAAGACCAGCGGCACGATCGCGAGGCGCTGCGAGAGGCGCAAGCCGCCGGACTCGATCGACATAAGGCATGGGCCAAGGACCTTTATGCTACCGCGCGCAAGTCGGCCTTCGAGGAAGTCAAAGAGCAGACATCCGACCGATGGAAACAGGTACGCAGTATCCAAGACCCCGCCCAGCGCGATAAGGCCGCCGAGGCACTGAAAGCTGAGCAGAAATCCCTCTATGCCAAAACGGCAACCGCCCGCGTCGCCGAAATGCGCCCGCAGAAAAACGAAGCCTGGCAGGCGATAACGAAAGCCCAGGCCAAAGAGCGCCTCGATCTTCGCACCACGCATCGCGAAGAAGCGGCGGCGATGTCCCGCCAGCACATCGCAGAGCGGATCGGCACCGAGGAACAGCAGCGCGCCCAGCACTTGCAGCGCGACACCAACCGCATCGCCGCGCGCATGTCGGGCCATCAAGGCATGGCCAACCAGCAAAAGGCGGCGCTCAAAACCATCCGCCTCAAGCACAACGCCCGGCAGGCTAGCCGCGCGGATAGCCTGCCGCAAAACCCGGCCAAAGCGGCGAAGACCTTCATGAAAACGGCGGTAGCCGAGCATGACAAGCGCGGCAAAATCCGCGCAGGCCTCAACGCCCAGCGCCAGAGCAACCAGCTCCGGGCGGCGACCCCCGATCGCTTCCGCGCGCAGGCGGGCAAAGCCATGCACGACCTCGCGCACGTCACGCCCGATCCACAGACCATGGCCCGGCAGGCTGCGGAGAGCGGCCGGACACTGACGAGCGACGAGCGCGCCAACGCTTCGCCGGAAACGAAAGCCAACCTCGACCGTCAGGACAAGGCCAGCCGCTCCTGGCATCGCGACAGCTTCTCCAGCCAACAGCAAAAAGGCAAAGACAACGGTCGCAGCGGAGGTGGCCGGGGCCGGTAACAGACGCGTGGCAGCGGCCGTCAACGCCGCGCGTCGAACATTTGACAGGGCCAGATCAACCCAAGCGACCCAATCGGCGGTTTGCCACTATTCCGCGTTCGCCTAAACCGGCCGCCGTCAATCCTCGCCTTGCCGATCCTCCCCGCGTTTCCAAACCGGCGGCCCCCGCTCTTCGCGCCGCGTTCAAAACCGCCGCGCGCGCGCAAACACTGCCAACTCCAAAGCCAGCCCGCAAAAAGACAACCACAAGCGGCGGCAAGGGCGGCCCCTTCACGGCGGACACCATCGCCGAAGATTATCTCAGACTCTGCCGCGATCCCTTCAGCGATTTGCAACGGTGGCTCGATGAAGATAAAAGGTTAGGATGTCGATTCCCCACCAGCCCCGGACAATCCCATGACAAACACGCCGCACGAACCGCAAGCCCCCAGCACCTTCTGCGTCAAACACTGCATGAAGTGTCAAGCCGGGTGGACAAGATCGACAAGCCTCGGGGCGACCGTGGTCATTTGCCTGCTCAATCGGGAGCCGGTTCTTCCCAACATCACCGCCTGCAACAAGTTCAAGCCGAACGAAATCTAACCGATCACACCCACGCCAGCGCCGAAGGCCACGTTGCCGACAGCAGCGAGGTTTCCGGCCTTCACGGTTATTACGCCGCGCTGATGGCCGCCGCGCGCAGCTCGCTTTCACCGCGCGACGCAGCCGCCCTTATTCGCAACCTCAAAAATCAGAAAATTATCGCCGTCCGCGCCGCCAAGGATCGCCGTCACGCCACGCGCGCCAACCGGCAGAAATTCCGTCCTACGCGGCCACCATTTGCGCCAAGCCAACTCGGCTGAACCATTCTTCACATCAACACTCCCCCCTTCAACACATTATCCCCGCTTCCACTCACTGCATACTTTGACAAGCTGCCCCCATCCTACTGTTCTAGCTCGCAAAGACGATTGTCACGGTGAGACACGTTACCCCCACGGACAAGTAACGCTACAGAAACCCAACAATAATAACAACGAATATGGTTAAGGCCGATGAAGCCACGCAGCATCGAAACTCATTAATAAATTAAGTATTGATTTATTCTTCTAAAACTCATAATGCGTTCTTCTAAGTTTCTATTCACTTTATTTCTTTAGGAAACGTAATGCGTGTTTTAAGAGCTTTCAAACCAGCCGCCAAAGCTGTCGTTGCAGTATCCCTTATGCTTGGGTCCGTCGGTTGTGACCAGGAGGCAGGTTGCCGAGGGGTTGCCGCACGTCGCTCCGACCGTAGTCCTTCAGACTCTCCCGATCTGTGGGATCAGCGGATGAATCGCGCCTGCACCAACTACTGGGGAGACAGAGAAGACATCCCCTTGTATAAAGGCGGACCCTATAGGGGCTCACCCTATTACTATGGGAATCCTCAAGATTATCGGCGATAAGTTTCATCACGCCCACGATCTAGACTATGATCCGCCTGCCGCCCGAGATCACCTTCAAGAAACGACCGCTGCCGGACGGCGGCTGGTGTTACGATTTTCATCACTGCGCATTGGGTGCGCTCGGCCGTGTTCTCCTGCACGCCATGCCAGACGGCCGCAACACTCGAATTACCTGCGAGCTGGCAGAGGCGAACGGCGACCCGGCTCATCCGATAACCATCCAGCGCCGCGCCATATTCGAACCGCTCGGGCTGGAAATCTCGGAACAGATGGGACAGGTCGCTTTAGCGATAGCTGAATGCCATGAAGCTTGATCGAATTAAATAATTGTAGAACCAGTTCCTTTTCATAAACGCGGCGATCCGCAACGCCAAGGACCGCAAGAAGGCCGAGCGCGCGAACCGGCGAAGGCCGCATCATGCGCGGCCCGCGTTCACGCGACAGCAACTCGGTTGATCAAAACGGGACCAGCCATTTCTGTTTTTATCTAATTGATTTAAGCCCGCGGCATAGGCAGAATCTGCCGCATGCAATCGTTCCCACCCCAACGTTTGAGGCTGCGAAGTCGCAACAGTCAGCTCGGCATCGCGCTAGGGCCGATCCTGTTCATCATCGCGATTATTGCAATTCTGGCGGGCGTGATCGCGGCGGGCAGCGGCGGCTTCAACGCCAATACCGCCACAGAGAGCGCCAAGGCGATGGCGGAGGTTGTCGTCAATTCCTGCGGCGCTTATCAAGACGCTTTAAACCTCATGCTGCACAACGGATGCGATGTAACCGCACTCGACTATACACCCAGCGGAGGTGGCTGGCCTGCGGGCTCGACCTGGAATACTGCCGATTACACCAGCGGCAATGGAACCAATCAAGCAGGTAATGGACAATGTGCCCTTTTCGATCCACGTGGCGGTGGGATGATATTCAAGAAATTGCCTGCCGCAGCATTAGCAGCAACGACAACCGGAGCCTACACCTCGGCAGATCCAACCGGAAATGTAGATGCTTTTGCTGGCTATCCATTTTTTATGGGGCATACCTGCATTAACAATACGGGCACTTGTGGCACATCAACGGCAAATGCAACATTAAGCTTTTATCTCGACTACATCAGCTATCCAGTGTGTCAGCAAATCAACAAAATCCTTAGTATCACATGGGACCCAAATACTGACTATTTAGTCATTGCAACCTCGTATTACTGGGGCTTGTTTAATAATCAGGCGCTGATCAGTAATAACAGCAACGTGCAAGCCGCGACTTTTATGAATCACCCCACCGTGTCCCAAGGGTGCGCGAGGGACCTCAGCAGCACCTCCGGGACTGCCGCCTACGCTTTTATGTGCCCTGTCATGATCCGCTAACCGTTCAAATTAACCATACTAATTGCTTGACTGAAATAGGACGCGTGCAAGTATCCACTTAAATCCTGGTTTCACCCCAAAACATTTGGAGAAAGTTATGGCAAACCTTTATCAAGCTCGCGACGGCGTTTCCATCGACGCCTCGACCGTCATCGCCGTCCGGCCGCTCAACGATCCCACTTCTCCTTACAGCACCGAGATTGTCTCCAATGGCGGCGCTGGCGCGCATACCAGCAAACCCGCCGCACAAATCGTCGCCGAACTTGCTAAACAGGGCCGTGACCTCACTTTGCTTGGCGACAGCGAAGCGGTCGATATGTCCAGCTTGAAAGGCGCAAAGGCTTGGGGACCGCCCGCCGACGGCTCCGTCTCAAAATTTTCATTCACCGGCACCTTTATCGCCCCCGACACCGGCAACAAAAAAGAAGTCTGGTTTGCATCTCCTTTCGACAAAATTCCGCGCGACACTTTTTACGAAGCCCGCCCCGACACCCTAATCAGCAAATCGGATATCGCCGCGATTAGACCGCTCAAGGCTACCGAGGGCGCGCGCGCCACCGAGATTATTTCCATCGGCGGCGTCGGCGCGCATTCCGACAAGCCCGCCTCCGAGATTGTCGCTGAACTCGGGGGGAAGGGCGAAAAGCTTGTCGCGGTCGGCGAAGAAGCCGTTCGTCCCGACTGGGTTCAGCGCGCGCGTAAGTGGGGCGAACCCGAAGCAGGCAAAGCGAAAGTCTTCGATACCACCGTTACTCTTAGGAACCCGGCGAACGGATTGCAGAAAGATGTTTTTCTGGCGGCCCCCTACGAGCAAGTTGCCGCCGCCGTTAAGGCCAAGTTCAGCGGGCCGGTGCGGAATAACGCCACGCATCCGCCGCGTAAACCTGCCGGGCCAGCTAATGGAGGAACCGAGTAGATTGCGGGCAGCCCTGCCCCGGCGAGGGGCAGGGCCAGGCTCTCGTGAACCGAGCCACGCGCAAGCGCGCGTGTCTCGGCCCTTCGGGCTTCGATCCCTTGTGCATCTGCCGATTTCTTAACAAGCTAATCCGCGCCACTGAATTTTCCTGACGGCGTGAAAGACGCTGATGTAAATCTAAAGGCGGAGGCGGCCCGCACAATTTCCCTTGTGCCCTGCGTCGTAAGCCTGTTCAGCCGCTCTGCATTGACTATAGCCGTGCCTTAGCCTTATGTGGTCTTTGCTTGGTTGCGGCAAACTGACGGCATGTCGCCGCTCATAGTAGTGTGGGAAAATGCTATGAAAAGATCACTTCTCGCAACCTTCGTTGCAGTGCTCATGGCGTGCGACACTGTATACGCAACATCAGCGCAGCAATTAGTCGTTGATCAGCAGGCGGCGGTACCAGAGCAAGACGTAGTTTGGAAAGTGTTGATCGAGGCTTGCGAGTGGCAGAAGCAAGAATTTTGCGGAAATGCTTCAGATGGAAATGGCCTTTTAGCCTGTCTCGAATCCCACTCGGCGAATGATTTTCTCGGGTCGTTCACCCCAACATGCCGATACGCCCTTTCAAAGGCAAGACTGATTAAGCAAAACGGTGAACTAGCTCCACTGTTTCTGCAGAAGTAGCGAGCTTTTGCTCGTCTGAATTGCGCCGATTGCCTCGACGAGCGCCACGGGATACAGGCTCTGGCGGACGACTGCAATCCATTTACCGCGTAACGATTGTTCCCATACCAAAGACTTCCAACCCTAAACCCGCTCCCAGCCACTCACCACGAAGCAGCCCCCCGGCGCGCGGGCAGGGGCTGCGGCCAGGTAGAGGCCGCGGGCCCCGCGGGGGCGGGGTAGGGCCCGCGACCTCCACGGCTCCGCGAAGCAGCTCCCCCCATCCCCGCGATGCCGGAGGCTTTCAATCAATTACACATATATATGTAATTTAGCTGGCAACATTCATCTGTGTACGGTACAATTGCGGGCAGGGGGGAAGCATGCACGCGGTCACGTTCGATACGTTGAAACTGGCGCAGAGACTGCGGGACGAAGCAAAGTTTCCGCCCGAACAAGCCGAGAAAGCGGCCTCGGTTTTGGCCGACACCTTCGGCGATTGGCAAAACCAGCAGCAACTGGCGACAAAGGCTGATCTGACTGCGGCGATCGAGCAATTGAGGCTGTCCGCGAAAACCGACTTAGCTGAAACCAAAGCCGAACTCATCAAATGGGTGCTCGGCATCGCCTTCGCCCAAACCGGCCTTCTGCTCGGCGTTCTAAAGCTGCACGGCTGACACGGATGTCCGTTCCTTTCGATACGCTCAAATTGGCCAGGAAACTGGAAGCCGCCGGGTTTACCCGCCAGCAAGCCGAAGCCCTCGTTTACGTCTTGGTTGACATGATCTCCAACTATCTTCGCCAAACCGCTGCCAACAACCGGCCCGCAATTGCCGCCGCGCCGATCAGATGACCGGCAAACCCAGCAGCAAAACCCCGTTTACGGAATTCGACGGCGGACGCGAGGAAGCGATGCGCAGCATCCCGCAGCCGGATGCGCGTGCAAGACCGGGACCGTGGAGCTTCGAGCCCGAATATGTCAGCGCCGAAAGGAAGCTGACGACCGGTAAGTTCATCATCCGCGACGCCGGGCAAAAATTCGTCTGCACAGTTGAAGGCGAAGCCAATGCGCGCCTTATCGCCGACGCCGCTTCGAAGATGATGAAGCGGAAAAAACCTCCCGAAGGCGACGCTGGCCGCGATGAAGCCTTGCACAGTTTCCCCCGCCCGGAACCTTTCGAACATCCCGAAGGTGGCTACCGCTATCCCGAAACCCCGGTCGCAGCGTATCCGCCGACGCAACGCCACCCGGAAGGACGCGAGGCGCGCGCGCTCGATCGAGTCCGTGGTGTAATCCATTATGCCGACGCGCCGCCAACGCCTTTCGAGGGGCAAGTTGTGCGCGTCATGCCCAAAGCCGGTCTTGCCGAAGTCGCCTTTATCCGGCGGCACCAAAGCAAGGCGCGGCGCTTGCCGTATTACGCCTTGCAGAACCTCGCGGCAAACGCGACCGGCGGCCGGACCGTCATGCCGCTCGACGAATTGCAGCTGCGATCGCGCGCGAGCAGGCCGGTCGCGCCCTACCTGAAGGCAGCGGCCCGCAAGGCCGCGCCCGGCTAAGTTTGCGCGGGGCAGCCATGGGCAAATACGATCCCCTCAAACCCCGGCTCGATGTCCACCAGGCTGTTACCGACAAGATCGTCGAACGCATCGAGCAGGGGGCGGGGGAGTTTCAAATGCCGTGGCACAGGCCGGGCCTTTCTTTCGCCATCCCCGAAAATGCCGCGACCGGCAACACTTATCGCGGCACCAACATCCTTTCGCTCTGGATCGACGCCGCCGAAAAACTGTTCGAGCGCCAGCTCTGGGCTACTTATAGGCAATGGAGCGACCTTGGCGCGCAGGTGCGCAAGGGCGAAAAAGGCTCCCTGATCGTCAAATACGGCGAATGGATTCCGAAAGGCGGTTCCGGCGAGGCCGAACCCGGCGGCGGCGAGGACGAAGAAAACATCAAGCGCCTCTATGCCAAAGCGGCCTATGTGTTCAACGTCGCGCAAGTGGACGGCTTTGCGATCGCACCGGCCGAACCGCGCCCGGACCTCACCACGCGCCTCGCGCACGTCGATGACTTCATCCACGCTACCGGCGCCGAATTCCGCGAAGGCGGGACGCGCGCCTTCTACCGGCACCGCACCCCCGACGGCGGCGGCGACTTTATCCAGATGCCGCCCCGCTCGCTGTTCACCGGCACCGAAACCTCGACGCCGACCGAAGCTTACGAAAGTACACGACTACATGAATTGGGGCACTGGAGCGGAGCCAGCCACCGCCTCGATCGTGAATTCGGCAAACGCTTCGGCGACAAGGCTTACGGATTCGAGGAACTCGTGGCCGAGCTTGGCGCGGCATTTCTCTGCGCCGAGCTTTCGATCGCCAACACGCCGAGGGCCGATCATGCCCAATATATCGCCCACTGGCTTGAGGTTCTGAAAGGCGACAAGAAGGCGATTTTTTCGGCCGCTTCGCTCGCCTCGACCGCCGTCACCTACCTCTTCAGCCTTCAGCCCAGCGCACCGGAAGCCGCCCCAGCCGTTTCGGGCAAGACCGTGCCCGACAGGCCAGCGGAACTTCCCGCCAATCTCAAACCCGTCCCCAAACCCCACAAACCCGCATGAGCAAAACCGATGAACGCCCGCGACCGGCCCGTCCCGTGAAAAAGCGCCGCAAGCCTAGCGGCTACCGGCGCGTCTATCTCGCTCAGGTTGCCGAACTCAAAAAAGCCAAAGCCATCATTGAAGGGGTGATGCACCGCCGCAGCACCGGCCAGGCCGAATGGTTCGCGCTGTGTGACATAACCAGCGCGATCGACCGCATGATGTCCGATTACGAGTATTGGGATTTCACGTCCGACGAAATCGTCTACATCCGCCGCTACTATCCCGAAGAAGGGCATGCCAAGCCAAAACGCTACGCGCCGGATTCATGGTGGATTCCCGATTCATAAAGCGCGAGGGCCACAGCGCACAACTATATATGTATATTACGCTGGCAAAAATTATCGATTTCCTATATAGTTGGAAACATGAACGAACAGCCCGACAACCACACCATCCGCCTGTTGCAGGAAATGCGCGCGGAGATCGCCGCGCAATTCGCCCAAATCGCAGCGCGCGATGAAAAAACACAGGCACAAATCGGCGTTCTTGCGCAAGGGCTCAACAGCGTTCGCACCGAACTTCAAGGGGTTCGCGCCGATATGAAACGCATGAGCGACCATATCCATGAAATCGCGATGGCTGTCGATCACCACACCGACCGCCTCGGCCGGATCGAGCAGCACCTTGGCCTCGACAAAACCGCGCATTGATTTCAACGACCCCGTCATGTGAAAAATATATCCAAAGTCGCATAAGATATCTTACGTTAAATAACGTAGATATTTCAGATAGTTATCATTATTATGCAGAATGCATTATGTTAAATAATGCCTGACCCTCAATCCAAACCCTTTCCACGCAAGAACCTCCACAGTCCGCCGCCCTTGGCCGGTTCCGGTTCCACGAAAATAGCAATCGCCCCATTCGCGATCGAAGCCGCGCGCCCGAACGCGCTTCGAAGCATCTCCTTCACGTCCGTCTCTGGTACGCCCTGGCTGGCGAGCGCCCTGGCGTAATAAGAGCAAATGCCCGTGACCATATCCCGCGCCACCTGCCACCGCACCGCTTCATCTTGCATGAACCGCACGGCCTCGTCCTTAAAACCCATACCGCGCAAAGGCCCGTCCTCCATTCCCAAGTCACCCGGCCGCAGATCGCTGTTCGACAAAACCATGTCGTAAAACGAAGCCAGCCTCACCAGCGCCCCTTGCACATGCGATTCCGCATCGCCTTGCTTCAACGCGTCCGCGCCTGCCGCAACCGCTAGGAACGGCGCAAAAACATCTTCCGCCCTGACCCCGCCCTTCGTCGCCAGCACCCCGAGCGTTGATTGCAACAACTTGATATCCGGCTGTGGCCGAGGCATAGCCGCTTTATCGGCGGCCCGCCGCGCTGCTGGCTCGCGACGGCCGCGCGCGTCGCGCTCGCCGTCATCGAACGAAGCATCGGAAACGGGAACAGCCTCGCTTCGCGGTCGCGGCACCGGCGCACGTGCAACAAATCCGGGCTGAGCTTTAAGCGCCCTGAGAACATCGGCGCGCAATGCATGCGTGACGTTCCCCATTGCATATGCGCTGTCTTTGTCGACGCGGTCGGCCGAACTATCGAGGCCCGTGATTGCATCCGGTTTGCCTTCCGTCCAACCCAGGCCGATAAGTTTGGTCACCTCGCCCTCGGACGCTTGCCACGACAAGATCAACTTCGCCTTCGGAGCATCCCCGCCATCGACGAAGCGCGCGACGACTTGCAGAACCTCCCGCTTTTCCCCCTCCCATTCGCCCACAACGCGAAGTCCGGCATCGGCGGCATTATCACCACCCCAGACCTCCACGCGATAGGGCGCGCCGATTTCGTCCGCGAGTTCGCGGAATTGCTCCACGACGCGCGATAAGAACGCTTTGCGCTGGGCAGGCTCACTTACAGTATCCATTCAAACAAAACCCTCAAAGCACAACAAAGAGCAGAGCTTAATACCATTTTCCTACACCGTAAATTCCACACAAAACCGGACAATATCTAGTCTAGGCAAGCCACAATAATATCTATACTATACAAAACTTAACTTAAGATGGCGGCCTGTTCCTTCCCTTTCTTAACCTCGTTCCCTTCGTGTTCCATGTTTGTCCGTATACGTTGTTTTATTCTGCTTCTTGTGTTTCTTGTCCTTCCCGCTGCCGCGTCGGCGCAGATAGTTCCCTTTGCATTCTGGGGAGCGGGGACATGCGCTGGCGGTACGGTTACATGGAGCACCTATTGCTCGGGCCCCGTTGGCGCTTTATCGAGCGGCGTTCACACAGGCGTTACTAACACAGCGACCGGTTACACCGGCTCGGTGACCGTAACCTGCAACAACGGCACTCTAAGCCAGAGTGGCGCGAGCTGCTCGGCATCGTGCGGCGGCACATTGGTGGGCGGGTATTGTTGGTATGCGGCAGCAACCGGTGCTTCCTGTGACACCGGTTGCACAGGCCATGGCGGTTATAATTCAGCGACCCTTAACTATGCAGGATATCCTGCAGGATCGGACGCTAATTGTTTGGCAGTTCTCAATGCTTTAAGCGTTGGTAGCGGTTCGATCTACGATGCCCTTCCGACCGGATGCGCAGCAGGCGAAGGATGTGGTCTAGCAGTCCTTAGCAGCAAGCGCATCCGCGATAACACTGCAACTACCAACTCGTCTTCGTCATGTTCAGGAACAACTCAACGTGTATGTGCCTGCAACAACTGATATCGCTCGATTCAGTTCATCCCCGCGTCGAGAGATAGTTCCGCCGCTCACTATCAAATGCCGCCCGCCGCGGCCCCCGCATACGCCGCTTTCAATCCGGCGTTCGTGTGCTCACGCATCGCCGTGCCGCCGACCGCTGCCCCTTATATCAATTCACCTTTGGCTCGCGGAATAAGCGCCTTAAGTTCAGAGCCAGACAGGGCGCGCTCGTAAGGCAAGCCTGAAGCCCATAGCGCCACCCGCTCGGCGATCTCGGAGAACACCTAACCCCGGAGGCCAAAGCCAGCCCGAGATCGTCCTCTTTGGAAAGGATCAGCGCCGCCCCACTCATGACCTACCTAACTATGTGATAATGTCCTTTATCATATATTAGATAAGTAGTTAAAAAGTAATTAAACAAACAATAGATGCATTGCGCTTATTACACTTGTTGCAATTATTGCATTTGTGTGATATGGTGACCGCACAATGATGGAGATGACCGCCATGTCCGCGTCGCGTTCAAGATCAGCCTTTCACAACTCGCCGGTGGTGCCTTCACCCAGCACGGTAGCATTTGCCCAGCAACTGGTGCACCAGCTCGGCGATGACGGAGCACGCTTTGTCTTATTAGACCGGGAAACCAACAAGACAACCGAAATCGATGAAACCATCTATCGGCTGTTCCATCAGCTTTTGGTCGACCTGGCGCAAAGCCGTGCCGTATCGATCCTGCCCGTCGATCACGAATTGACAACCCACCAGGCGGCCGCAATGCTGAACGTATCCCGCCCCTATGTCATCGGCCTTTTAGAACACGGTCTTATTCCATTCCGGATGGTCGGAACGCACCGGCGTATTCGGCTGGAAGACTTGCTAGCCTATAGGGAGCACATTCAGGCTGAAAGCGACAAGGCGATGGATGAGTTGGCCCTGCAAGCGCAAAAACACAATCTGGGGTACTAATCGCCGTGGCCGGATTTACTGCTCTTCTCGACGCTTGTGTGCTTTATCCGGCCCCGCTTCGTGACCTGCTGATCGAAACGGCGAAGACAGGAATTTACCGAGCACGCTGGAGCGACGCCATTCATGATGAGTGGATCGCCGCTTTGCTTAAACGCCGATCGGACCTCGATCCCGACGTACTCGCGCGGACGCGGCAGCTCATGAACCTTGCCATCCCGGATTGTCTTGTTGCGGGCTATGAAAATTTGATCTCAAGCCTAGAGCTTCCCGATCCCAAAGACAGGCATGTCCTGGCCGCAGCAATCGCTGGTCGAGCCGACGTGATCGTGACCTTCAATCTGAAGGATTTTCCCGATCACAGACTTTCGGCGTTCGGCGTCGAAGCCCAGCATCCAGATACATTCCTCTCCCATCAGATGAGTCTTAATCCGCATGGGATGCTATCCGCCGCGCGGCGCATCCGGCGGCGTCTAACTAACCCCAAAAAGACACCCGACGACTACCTCGACGCGTTGCGTCAAACCCAGCTCATTCTTGTCGCAAGCGAGCTCGAAAAAACCAAAGGGCTGCTCTGACCAATATCAATGGATATGACTATCACAAGCTCAATGACAAATATTCGATCTGTCGACATGATGTTTTTGGACGATCTCTTTGAGATGGGTGGGGGCTATGTCCTCAATTTTTCCGATCGAACGTTTACGACATTTTTCGCTGAAGAACTTAACATCGACATAGACCTCCCAATCTACGCGCGCAATGGTGGGTCCAAGGGCAAGCGACTGCGGTGTTTTTTCCAAACCGTTGATAAGCCCACACTCGTCCGCACGCTGCACGCCCTTTGGGAGTATCGCGAAGCCTTGCGGACCCGCTCAGGTCAGGTCGAGAAGTTTCAGAATGCACGCGAGCGGCTCCTTGAACTGATCAATCGGCTGGAAGGTCGAGCCGCCAATGCGCGACCCGCCGAACCTGCACCAGAACCGGCGTTTGATCGACAGAGGATCAACCAACTCAAAGGTGAACTCCTCGCAATCTCCGGTTTGGCGCCGCAGGCCAGAGGATATGCTTTCGAAAAGTTTCTGAAAGACCTTCTCAACGCATACGGCTTAGAGGCGCAAGAACCCTTTCGGTTACGTGGCGAGCAAATTGACGGCAGCTTCCAATTCGGCAATGAGACCTACTTGGTCGAGGCCAAGTGGCAGGGACAGCCAACAGGTGCCGCCGACCTGCACACATTTCATGGAAAAATCGACCAGAAGGCGGCTTGGACGCGTGGCTTGTTCGTCAGCAACAGCGGCTTCACCGAGGTCGGCCTCGCCGCCTTCGGCAAAGCCAAGCGCATCATCTGCATGGACGGGTTTGATCTCTACGAAACTTTGAATCTCGAAATTCCGCTCAACCATGTTCTCGACCGGAAAGTGAGGCGTGCCGCAGAAACAGGCCTACCTTTTATTCGCGTTCGCGACCTGTTTCCCGAGCGATGAGGGAGGCTTTTGGTTAACGTCATGGTCCACTTCAATGATTGGTGCAATTCGCAAGAGACGAACGTCGGAAGGCACAGTCTCCGCGTCCTTTCAGGCGATCCCGCAAACATCGATACCGGAGTCGAAGCGACGGCCGAAGTCGTGCCGCGTCATTATGCGGCCGAGGAGCGAATTGCAAGCATTCTGCAGCGCCTTGGCAAGCCTGCGGCGGCGGAGTTCGTAATTGGCAAACTGCCCGAAGACAAGCCCATTCGTTCAGGGGATCTCGGTGAGATCCTAGCAACCGAGTACATCACTGAACACACCAGCTACGAAGCGCCGATCAAGCGCTTGCGCTGGAAGGATCACCGCAACATGGCAATGCGCGGCGACGACGTTATCGGCATTGCGAAGGACCCGGCAACGAACCGGCTGCAGTTCCTCAAGACCGAGGCGAAGAGCCGCCAAGCCCTCTCCGGCGGTGTGGTTGCCGCCGCGCGCGAAGCCCTCGACAAGGACAATGGCCTACCATCCGCCCACGCGCTTTCTTACATTGCCTCTCGCCTGCACGAGCTGGGAAACAACGAACTGGCCGACGCAATCGACGACGCGCAACTGAAACTCGGCATTCCTGCGCAAACCGTGAGGCACATGCTCTTCACATTTTCAGGGAATGATCCGACCGCTCATTTGATTGCATCGTTGCAAGGCTACGCAGGACCTATCGCACAATCCAGCGTCGGCGTTCGCATCGAAGCACACGCTGACTTCATCCGCGCCGTGTATGACCTGGTGATTGCGAATGCCAACAACGATTGACGCCATTCAAGCGGACGTCAACGAAGCGGCTACGCCGGGATTCCGCGGCAGCCTAATTGCGCGCGGTCAAGCGCGGGCAATGATATGGCGCGAGGGAGTCCTGCCTCCTGATGCTCCGGCGTTCTCCCCACAACTGAGCTACGATCTCCATTCCTATGGTTACTCGCTCTTGGGGTTCGGGCTGCGTCTTCGCGAAATTGGGGGAGATCCCGCACAAGCGCGCCTCGCCTTCGAGCAGTCGGCCACCGCTCTCGAAGCCGTCATGGCCAAGGGCAATCGCAATGAGAGTGACCGAGATTTTCACTTTGTCATGGCCGCGGCGGGCTACCATCTCGCTCATCTTTCGGCGCGGGCCTATTCGATGCTCGCCATCGTTCAAGCTGAAGACAACTTCTCACTGATCGAACGTGCACTGGCACTGCTCATGCTTCGTGATCTCGGCAGACTCCAAACGCTCGTCCTATCCTACCGACTCAACGGCACAGCCAGCGACCAGAGCATAACAGCGGCTTTTGAAGCTCAGTTGGCGGCGGCCGAGCGGGCGGACCAGCCCGGTGCCGATGACTCAACATTTCTTTTCGACGGCATCGATCTTGCCTTGACTGACGCCTTCTTCGGCGGGTTCGCCACGTTTCTGTTGGCACTGGAACGCGGCGAGCGGGCCTTGTTCGAGCAAGCCATTGCGGGCCTGAGGGATAGCGTTTCAATCTGCGCGGAAATGAATATGCTGCCGCAATGGTGGGCGCACAGGATCGCAGTCCATCTACTATCTGACCTTTGGGATTCGACCTTCCACGAAAAACTACCGCTCGCGCCGGCCGGCGGCGAGGCGGCATCATGGCCAGGGCTTCGCGAGCTCTTCATTGCCACGTTGTTGCGACGACCAAAGGCAGAGATCGATCTTTGGCCATCGCAAATAGCCGCGGCGGCGCGCGCAGCCGACCAAGGTGACGATCTCGTCGTTTCTCTCCCGACGAGCGCCGGAAAGACGCGCATCGCTGAACTCTGCGTCCTGCGTTGTCTCGCAGCCGATAAGAGGGTTGTGTTTGTGACCCCATTGCGAGCCCTGTCGGCCCAGACGGAGGCGACACTTCAACGCACCTTCGGTCCCCTCGGAAAGTCCATATCCGCTCTCTATGGCAGCATCGGCGTGAGCGGGTTCGATGAAGACGCAATCCGGCGGCGTAATATCGTAGTCGCCACGCCCGAAAAAATAGACTTTGCATTGCGCAATGATCCATCGCTTCTCGACGATGTCGGCCTGCTCGTGTTCGACGAGGGGCACATGATCGGTCTCAGCGAGCGAGAGGTTCGATATGAGGTTCAGATCCAGCGGCTCCTGAAGCGCACTGATGCAATCCAACGCCGTATTGTCTGCCTCTCGGCAATTCTACCCGACGGCGACCAGCTCGACGACTTCACGAACTGGCTGCGTCGCGATCAACCCGGCGACCTGGTCAAGAGTGACTGGCGCCCGACCCGCCTTCGTTTCGGCGAGGTCCTGTGGAACGGTCAAGTTGCACGGCTGAACCTCCGCGTCGGGCAGGAGCGTCCTTTCGTCCCGCGCTTCCTCACCGGGGTTGTGCCACCAATAGGGAAACGCAGAAAGATTTTTCCTAAGGACCTGGGCGAGCTTTGTCTCGCGACCGCTTGGAGGCTAGTGTCTGATGGTCAATCAGTGTTGGTCTTCTGCCCGGTCCGAGCACACGTCGAGCCATTCGCATCCAGGATCATCGATCTGAACCTGCGCGGTGCATTACAGTCGCTTCTAACCGCTGACGAGGCTTTACTGAACACTGCAATGGTTCTCGGCGAGGAATGGCTGGGTGCCGATCACCCCATCCTCCAGTGCCTTAAGCTTGGCGTTGCTATCCATCACGGCGCGCTGCCAACTGCCTATAGGAAAGAAATAGAGCGGTTACTTCGTCAGAATGTGCTGAAGGTCACGATCTCCTCCCCAACCCTCGCCCAAGGGCTCAATTTGTCTGCGACGGCCGTGATTATTCATTCGCTCTATCGCAACAAGGACCGCATCGACACCTCCGAGTTTAAAAACGTTGTCGGGCGTGCGGGCCGAGCGTACGTCGATGTCGAGGGCCTCGTTCTTTATCCAATATTCGATGATCAGGCACGCCGCCTTGATCAGTGGGAGAGATTGATCGCGGATGTTAGTTCTCGCGAAATGGATAGTGGGCTTCTTCGCCTAGTCATGATCCTCCTTCAACGCATGCACAGGCGCGTGGGTGGGAACTTCGAACAGCTTACCGAGTACGTACTGAACAATGCGCAGGCTTGGACCTTCCCAGAGATTGCGGGAGAACAACCCGAGGACCGTCAAAAAGCGCATGCGGATTGGGATCGCCATGTGGCGACTTTGGATACTGCCATTCTCAGTCTCATCGGCGAAAACGACATTCCTGACAACGGCATCGCTGACGCCCTCGACACAATCCTTCAATCCTCTCTTTGGGAGCGGCGCCTCAATCGTAGGGACGAACAATTCCGACGCGCGCTCAAGGCGACTCTATTTTCGCGCAGC
This sequence comes from Rhodomicrobium sp., assembly GCA_052144215.1. Lineage (GTDB taxonomy): Bacteria > Pseudomonadota > Alphaproteobacteria > Rhizobiales > Rhodomicrobiaceae > Rhodomicrobium. The sequence goes on along the minus strand of JBKQQS010000071.1, from coordinate 56,454 downwards.
AAGCTTATCTGGGCACGCTCCACCGGTGTCCGCCGTCGTGGATATTTCCTCGCAGGGATCGGGCTTGATACAGGGCACGCGCTTGATGCAATGGCCCCGGAGGTCAATGAGCTTCTCGTTACTGCAAACGCAAAGCTGCTACTCGCTGAACACGACGCTGCGATCGACGTGATCACGGCAATCGCCGAACGCGTCTTCACGGTCAGTCCTTTTGTGCCCGATAAGCTCCCAGAAAATTGGCGCGATATTCTTGCCAGCTGGCTCCGCGGACAGGCGCTCAATACAGTTGGGTCGGGACAGGAGACAGATACGCTCCGATTCATTGAAGGTGGTCTGATCTATCGACTCCCGTGGGCGATGGAAGCAATCCGCGTACGGGGATTGGCAAATGGAGATGCTGTCGGTGATATGGGCCTCCAACTCGACGACTTCGAGTTAGGCCTGGCCGTTTCAGCTGTAGAGACGGGTACAATGAACCGATCAGTTTCGATCCTGATCCAGGCTGGCTTCAGCTCAAGGCTTGCCGCCATTAAGGCGGTTAACGACACCTCCGCAACGTTCGCTAATGGATTTGAGCTGCAGCAGTGGCTCGCTTCCGAGCTGGTCACTAGGTTGACCAACCAATCCGACTGGCCAACCCCTGAAACTCACCGTATGTGGGCTACCTTTGTGGAGGGCTTCTCACCGCCCGCGAAAGCTGTGTGGAAGGAACAACGCTATCGTGCGCCTGTGATCTGGCAGCCCCATCAAAATCCGCTCCCCGACACCCCAGTCAGACTTTACCATGTCAATGGGCGAGCGGCTGTCGTTTCTGCCGACGGGCAAATGCTCGGTGCTCTCAACGCCCCGCTCAACCCGGATCGCAAAGGCATCGTTCGATCTGCCATTATGGTCGAAGCAGGTTGGATTTTTCTTTCCTATCTCGGACCCGAGGATCTTTGGATCGTATAGGGAGTATCGAAGAATCTTTCCGGAGCACATGCTAAGCGGCACCGAGGAGGCTAAACGCGAGCGCATGAATTGCTCTTTCATGTTTCGACTTTTCCTGCCGGGAATTTCCTGCGGCACCTCAAGAGCAATCAATCGGCAGAAGAGGAATGATGTTTAAGCTCCTTATTGACACGTGCGTCTGGATCGACCTTGCGAAGGACTATCAGCAGCAGCCCCTTTTGGGGGCTCTGGAAGAACTAATCAAGCACGACCAGGTGTCACTCATTTTGCCAAGGACGGTTATAGACGAGTTTACCCACAACAAAACTCGCACTATGGAGGAAGGTCGGCAAAGCCTCTCAAGCGCACTGAAACGCGTGAAAGACGTCGTCCACAAATTCGGCGACGGCAAAAACAAAACACTGGTGATCGAGCAGTTGAACGACGTTGATCACAGACTCCCCACAATAGGTGAAAACGTTGCAGAGTCGGTCGCGCGCATCGAGAACCTATTTAAGACCGCGCCAATCATTGAAACATCCGATACGGTTAAACTCCGCGCCGCTCAGCGCGCCATCGAGGGAAGAGCACCCTTTCACCGGCAAAAGAACAGCATCAACGATGCTATCCTGATCGAAACATACGCCGAAATCGCGGCTGCGCAGAACGTCAAAGGGGCGCGATTTGCATTTGTCACGCACAACATTAAGGACTTCAGCGCCACAAACACTAACAACAACCTTCCGCACCCGGACATTGCTCCCTTCTTCTCGAAGATCAAATCGCTCTACTGCACGAAATTGGGCGAGACGCTAAAGCGTGTCGAGCCGCAGCTGTTCGCGGATATTATGATCGAACAGGAATGGATTGAGGAACCTCGGCGTCTAAAAGAAATCCTCGACGCTATCGATCATTTGCTCAACCAGGTCTGGTACAACCGGCACCAAAACACGCGTTACAAAATCGAACGGGGCAAAATCAAGATAGTTGAAAAAGAAACTTTCCCGGTAAAGAACCATAACACCCGACCGATCCAACGCGATCTCTGGGAAGGGGCTCTCAAATCCGCAGCCCGTGTCGAAAAGCAAATCGGCTTAGAAAACCTCGGCCCCTGGGACGATTTCGAATGGGGGATGATCAACGGCAAGCTGTCGGCGCTTCGCTGGGTTCTCGGCGATGAATGGGATATGTTAGACACATAGAAGCGCGGCCCACGGCCTAAGCCACGCGAACAGAAGCGGCAACCCGCCGGAGCAGCTTTTGATACGAAAGCCCAAAATCCGTGATCCGCTCGCTCAGCCTGCCCGCTTAACGGCAGCTCTTCGGGATTTATCTGAAATATCCTCGCTATGTCGCTTCATTATGTCGTCGATGACAGGTTTCCTGCCTTTATATGCCTTACTGTTGCCTAGAAATTGGTTCCCGACTAGATGCAATGTCGGGGTCGAAACCTTTTTCGCATCATCAAGACGCTGCACGATTCCCGCAAAAACGCTTTTATCGAGAACATGCCGTGTAAGGTCGTCCGCGAGCTGCCTGGCTAATACCTGATCCGCGGGTGCTACCGTTTTCCCGGCACCGCTCGCCTTGACCGGACGGCTGACAATAGCCGTCTTCACTTGCGCGGCAAGCTCTTCAACCGTCCCGGCGCTCTGCCCGTTAAACTTTGACAGCACCGCCGCCACATCCGTCGCCTGTTTCTTCGCCCCCACCGCCTTCAATCCCGCCTCGATAGCTGTCAGACTCACCTTCACAGAAGCAGGTAAGCCGTACCCTGAAGGAATCTGCTTTAACCGCGCTACCACCGTCTCTTCTTTGCCGCCGGAGAAAATATTAGCGAGATGTCTAATTTCCGTTGCTCGCGATCCTTCCGTCAGCGGCGCGAACGCTATCAGAGCTTCCGACAATTCTTGCGTTTTCATAGCTTCGTTTTCCTCGAAGGTGCCTTAGTCTCGACGACAGCCGCTAGGGCGTCGAACATCGGTCGCACTGCCGAATCGTTCAAGTAGGCTATACCTCCCTCAGTGGCACGAGCCAGAGCGGAATCGCGCTTGATCACAGGTTTGCGGATGAAGAGCGGCTCCTGAGTTTTTAGCCCCCTTTGCGCAGCCCGCTCCGCGATCTCCGCATCATCTACCGCGTTCTGAGGCAGTGCCATCGTATCGCGCGGATTCACGAAAGTCATCGTGCCAATGATCCCCGCCCAACGGATATAGGGGTTGATGATTGGCTTCAACTCACTGAACTTGTCGGCGAAATTCGCCACCGCATAGGTCGAAAGCCGGTCCACCACGGTCGGAACGTACATGTGGGTTGCCGCGCAGAATCCATTGACGAAGCCCAAGGTTAACCTTGGCGGCCCGTCGATGATTATTCTATCGAAATTCTCTTGCGCGTACTTGGACAACAATGCGCGCGCGAGCCTGTAACGTACATCGTCATTCGTCACGCCGAGTGCCCATTCGTACTCCAGCTTCCGCTCGACCTTCTCAAAGTTGTAAAACGCGGGAATATAAAAGAGATTTTCCGTTATCTTTCGTATTGTCAGCTTCACCCAGTTTGGATCAAGTTCCTCCTGAAAAAGAAAGTCGACCAGCGACTCCGGTTCTTTTTCCCGCTCCCCTAGTTGATACTGCCCCAAAATTGACTGCGAGCCTTGATAATCCAAATCCACCATCAAGACGCGCTCGCCTCTTGACGCGAACGCCGCAGCTAAATTGGTCGCTGTCGTCGACTTACCTACCCCTCCCTTTTGATTGCCGAAGATCAGGCTTGGGATGCTCGCCGCCATGAGTCGCTCGTAGTCTGCAACGCGCGCACCCACAGGCCGTAACCAGAAACCCGCAGCGCCGCTTCCTGCAAGTTCGAGCGCTCCATCCACGTGCCCCTTAAATTCCGCCAACCCTTCCTTCGTGTATGCCAATTCTTTGAGAAGCTCGTTATTGCTCGTGGAGAGCGTCGACCTACAATCATCCAATGCTGCCCGGTCGCGCACCGAATTTGCCTCGGCGAGTCTTGTTAGATGGTTGGCCTGCGTTGCCAAGTTCTCCGCCGCAAGTCGTGCTTCTTTTTCCTTCCGAAGATCATCCTCCCATCGGCTTAGGTCCTTGCGAAGGCGCTTCAACATCCATACCAGCAAGCCAATAAGAGCCAGCGAACCAACGCCGACCAAATCGCGCACAATTTCGCCCCATCGCAGACCAACATGAATGCAAACCGCAATCGCCTCTGGCGAGCCTAACCCGCAATCCATTAAACGTCCCCACCAACCCCACGCGCCCCTACCTAACCGCCCAAACCATTAGCAGTTGGCATTCAGCGCTCCATCCCCTTCACAACACCAGCTCCATGATTTCTTTTATCTGTAACCGATGCGCCACTTCTCTGCTCACCCTTCGCCTGCCGCCTTATCAGTTCATTCGAAAGCAGCCCAAGACTAAATCCCGATCTCCCCCGTCTCCATCTTCACAGCCGGAAACTTCCCCTTCGCCCCAAACCACTTTTCCAGCGTGGCCAGATCGCGCGAGGTTATCTCGTGCCCACCGCGTGGCAACAGATCGAGCAGCATCGGATCAATCGAGGCATCGGGCAGCCACTCCACCGCTCCGAAATTCTTCGCCGTCCAGGGTTTCGGTTCGCGCCGAATGCGCGCCAAGCAGGCATGCCGCTCCTCGGGGAATATCCCCGCGCAATAAACACTGTCGGGCTCGTAAAGCTCGCTCGCGAGCGTGAAGCCGAGGGCTTGCTTCCACGCCATGAAAAGCGCCAGATTGTGCAGGATCATTTTGCGCCCATAGGGATCAGCCGGAAGCGTCACAGCGATCCAGAAATCCCCTTCCGGCGTCGCGATGCGAATTTGCGGATCGATTTCGTCTTGAATTTTGATAATCAACCGCGCCGCCCGGCGCAGGTCGGCTTCGACCACCTCGCGGAAGTTTCGCGGATCATGCGGGAGGCGATCCATGTCACTTGTGCCTTCGTTTATCTGCTCAAGCCCTACTATAAGAACCCCGCACTTTGGCAAGCAACAGCCAGATCGATCCGCAGTTGCACATACGATGACGAGTCGGCAATCATGTCTCCGAATCATCAGGTGCGACACGGAGCCAAATGCCCTCCTCCATATCATCGTCGATCAAATGGCCAATCATCGGCATTTGGCAGGTTGCAGGATGTTCTGAATTCCATCCCGGTGTCCTCTCCATCGAAGACGGCAAGGTCTACCTTAAGATTTTCCTGACCCAGGATAACGGCCAACCACCTTTTGTTGGCATGCCAGAAAATCATCCGAGTCTAATAGCTTTGCAGCCGCCGAAGCAGCCGACTATTTTCGGCGAAACCAGGAGCGCAGGAAGGGTAACGCTCTTTAATTGCGCTCGATTAAGGCTCGAGGCGCTGGCACGAACGCATATCGAAATAACTTTATTGGTTTCGGAAGTCTGGGCAGGAGCGGGATTTGTCGATGTCGCCACCAATTACAAGCAAGTAACCTTTTCAGCGGCCGGGCTTCACGGCGTGTTGTCACGAGCGCGCATAGAGCCGAAGTGGCTCGTGCGGTCAAGGCCTAAACATAAGAGCGACACGCACCGCCTGAAAACACTCACTGGGGCCGATCAGGCCTACCTTTATTATCACGGCGAGGAGACAAGCGCCGACATAATGCATTCCGGGAAACCCTACCGGATCGCGTTTGCCACATCGCTAAGCCACACCAGTTCAAGCACCGACGGAGTTTCAATTCGGACAACTGATTGCGTCCGAATAGAGACGCCTGGCGCTACACAGGCCGAGTTAATGGCAGTGGCCTATAACGTCGAACAATTCCTAACCATCTTGTGCATCGCCCCATTCCTTGGACAGGACGTCGAGTTGGAGCTGAATCAATCCCAAAATGTCGGATTAATTTCGTCTCTACGCCGCGAGGCTCTGCCGGAAGTTCGCAAGACGCTGCCTCACCAAATTCTAGCCGGTATCGCCCAGCACCCGCAAATTGCAAGCTCGGCGCTCACAAGCTGGTTTACTGCTGCCGACAGCAGGCAATTAGCGAGATGGCTGATTGTCGACTCACTGTTCGACAATACGTGGTCAACAGCGAATTTCCTCGCGGTCGCTCAAGCGTGGGAAATTGTCGGTCGGGACGAAGACGGCGGTATAAATCTAGATAAAAATAAGTATGCAGAAGCCTGCGAAGCAGCGCGCATCGCTCTCGAAGCCCATTTAACCGAAACGGCCGCCAAACGCCTCTATGACCTTCTCAAATCCAGTAACCGAAAGAGTTTCGGAGACATGGTAAGAGAGGTTCTAAAGAAAATTCCACCTGCCGCCGTGCAAGCGTTGTGTCAGAACGTCGATAGCTTCGTCACCGCAGTCGTCAGAGTACGCAACGTCCTAACCCACATGCAAAGCCGGAGCGACCTTTCTATCGACAAAGCTTCCCGCATTGCCATGCTCTTAACTTACAAGTTGATTGTGCTTTTCTGCATATACGACTGCGTATCCTTGGGCCTCCCGCTCGACAATCTCGGCATGATGCTCGCAAACAATCACACCGCGATAGCTGCTCTACGACCTTTGCCTCCGCTTTAGTCCCGATCACGTGCCTAGCAATTGTTTTACAAACCGCCATGACGTGCCGTGAATTCTCACGCCATTTTACGAAGCCCTTGTAAAACAATTCTCCCGTTAGAGCAGCACGTTACGCCATCCCGAGCATATTCCTAATCTGGGGCTTCCGCGTTCGAACCCTGTTGCGGCCTAAATCCCAAGCTCGCCCGTATTCACCTTCACCGCCGGAAACTTACCCCTGCTCCCAAACCATTTCTCCAGCGTCGCCAGATCGCGCGCAGTCATTTCTCGCGCGCCGCGCGGCAGGAGATCGAACAGCGTCGGATCGATCGAGCTGTCCGGCAGCCATTCCACCTCCCCGAAATTCATCGCCGTCCACGGCTTCGGCTCGCGCCGGATACGCGCCAGACAGGCATGGCGCTCCTTCGGCATAAACCCGACGCAATAAACGCTGTCGGGCTCGTAAAGCTCGCTCGCGAGGGTGAAGCCCAACGCCTGCTTCCAGGCCATGCACAGAGCCAGGAACTGCGGATCGATTTCGTCCTGCACCTTAACGATAAGCCGCGCCGCCCGGCGCAGATCGGCTTCGACAAGCTCGCGAAGGTTACGCGGATCGTGGGGAAGGCGTTCCATATCTCTCAGCCTTTACGCCGCCAGCGCTTCGATACATTCCGGCGCGTTAAAGGCGGGTTTATTCATGCGCGGCGAAATCGGATAGAAATTCAGAACATCGTCGATATTGTCCGGCGGCCGTGGCGTCCCACCTGCAAGCCAGATTTCCCTTCCAGCCTCGTCCAGGACGAGCGGCATGCGGTCATGAAGCTCGCGCGTGCCGTTGCTCGCATCCGTCGTAACAACGGTGCACGACAGGAGAACTTCGTCCCCTTGCTTCCAACGTTCCCATAAGCCCGCAAAGGTCAACGGCACCCCGTCCCGCCGCGTGATATAGAACGGTTGCTTTAGCGGCTTATTCTTTCCATCGCCCGGCACGGCCTTCCATTCATACCAGCCCCCGGCCGGAATGAAGCAGCGCCGCTCCTTGAACGCCGAGCGGAACGCGGGTTTCGCCGCCACGGTTTCCACGCGCGCGTTGATCAGGCTGTTGCCGATTTTTTCGTCCTTCGCCCAAAACGGGATAAGCCCCCACCTCATGGTCTTGTAAACAAGGCCGGTCTCCTCGGGCACGACCACGCCGATATCCTGCGTCGGCGCGACGTTCCATGACGGCCGCAAATTTGGGATCAGCGGATTCGTAAGGCGGTAGAGCGCATGCAGCTCCGCCCAGGTAAAATTTTGTGTGAACCGGCCGCACATACGTCTTTTCTCCCGGTCGATTTTGTTCCTATTATGTTCTCATGTCCGCGAGCGAGACGCAAACCCTTCGGCTTATCGATCTCAAGCCTTACGAACATATCATCGTTAGGTGCCAATGCGGCCGAACCGTGCAATATATGCCAGGCTTGCTACAGCGCCAGCACCGCCTGCCCTCGACGACCCTAGTTTATGATCTGCAATTCCGCCTGCGCTGCTCGCACTGCCGGGCCTTCACGGGTTTCGAGATTACGGTCGTGGACATGCGCAACATGGGCGACAATTCGAAGCCCTGCCCTGAACGCGTCATCGTACCAAAACGCGGCTGACTGCTTTCGACTAACCACCTAGCCCAACGTCAACGTTTTTTCCTACAAAAAGCCCCTTGTTCCGGCTGCAACAAGGCTATTGCCACGTCCCCGCTAAACCAACTAAATAAGTAACCAGTCATTTTTTCATCACCACTTCATTGCGAGGCTCAAATGGCAAAATCTTCGAAGGGCAAACCGTCTCGAATGGCGAGCAAATTTCCCAACAACACAAGAGTCCAAATCCGAGAACGTCAGGGTAAGCATTCCCCTTCACGGCCCGAGAGTAACCCGTCTAGTAAAGACTCCGCCGGAAAATCCAAGCCAAGCCCGTCAAGCTGAAGCCGGGTTCGAACCCAATCGCGGATTTGCACTCGATAGGCCAAAACACGTTAGCCAATTTCTGAAATGCCTATTACGAAACAGTGGGGCCAAAATTCCATGTTAGCCAATCTAAGACGTTGTTTTCACTCGCCTGGTTCATTCCCTCCCACTCCGCCAGTTGCATACAAAACTGCGAACCCGAGGCGTAAACGTGCCATCACGCGCAATGGCTTGTTCCAGAATGTCTTTTTGCCCGATGATGCGGACTGCGCTATCATCGGTCCCGATCCGGTCCAGAATTGCGCCCAGATAGGCTTCGCGGAACGGAACGTTACCGGAGCGCATTTTTTCGCACATCGCGACAAGCTGATGGAACCGGCAAGGGAGCGCTCTGAATATTGCCGATGAGCCCGCCAAGGTCGAGGCGCAGTTCCTCCCCCGTCACGCCGGAACGCGCTTTCAGCTCGTTCATACGCTCTTTAAGCCGCATGAGCGTGAGGCCTAGCACCTCGATTAGCTCTGTTGTCAAGCGCACGCCCTCGATCCGGGCCTCCATCATGGCGGACGCGGAAAAGCGCGCGGAACACCTGAAGAATGTGCAGAGGAAGCGCGCCGCCCTCCTCGCTTGGCCACGCTACCTGCGCTGTGTTCTGCTTAAGAGGCGCGAAGGATCGCTGCTCTAGCTTCGGTGCGGCCGCTGGGATCTGCAACAAAGTTGCGAGTGAGTCTGGATCTGCGGCCTGCGCGTTTCGATATCGCCATAAGCGGTAGAATATTCCCGTCTATGGGCCGCGTAGGAATGCGATTCCAGTTTTATCTTTGAGGACCCCTACACTCTAGAAAGCGTTTGCTCTAGGTTGCGCTGTAGGATCCGGCGGCGCACCTGCGGCCGGATGCTTCCGGCGGCCTGCACCATTTCAGTTGCAGGCGAACATGGCAGGAGAACCCGCAATGACAGCGATGCCCCTAGCGCTTGGGAACGAAACGGCGCGCCCTCTGACAAGTGGCGCAGACTTGGCTCGATCGCTCCAGCTGGAGCTATCTTTGAACAGCGATCTCGTCGAGCGTATTCGCGTGCTGGCGCGAGCAATCGAGGGCCGCATCGCATTCTCGACGAGCCTCGGCATCGAGGACCAGGCGGTCTTGCACGCGATTGCCGCAAGCGGAGCCGCCATCGACGTGTTCACACTCGACACCGGACGGCTGTTTCCGGAGACCATCGAAACCCTTGCCGCGAGCGAGCTGCGTTATGGCATCAGGACCCGCGTCCTCGGGCCGCCTGCTGCCGAGGTTGAGGAGCTGGTCTCGCGCGATGGCGTGCTGGGTTTCCGCAGCTCGATAGAGGCGCGCAAGCTCTGCTGCCAGGTCCGCAAAGTCCTTCCGCTGAAGCGGGGGCTTGCCGGCGCATCGGGCTGGATTACCGGGCTGCGGCGCGAACAATCGGCAGGCCGGGCCGATGTGCCGTTCGCCGCATGGGACGCGGAATTCGGACTCTTAAAGCTCAATCCGATCGCCGACTGGCCGTTGGAGCAACTCGAGGCCTACGTCGCAGACCACGGCATCCCTATCAACCCGCTTCACGCGAAAGGCTTCCCGTCGATCGGCTGCCAGCCCTGCACGCGCGCGATCCGCCCTGGCGAGGACATCCGCGCCGGGCGCTGGTGGTGGGAGAGCGAGGATGCCAAGGAATGCGGTCTGCACAACCGGCCGCGCACAGAGAAAGCCGCGTAAATGACCGTGCTTCCCTCGCACCTCGACTTTCTCGAATCCGAAAGCATTCACATTTTCCGCGAGGCGGCGGCGCAATTTCGCAAGCCCGTGCTGCTCTACTCGATCGGCAAGGATTCCACCGTTCTGCTGCATCTCGCCCGCAAAGCGTTTTGGCCGCAGAAGCCTCCCTTTCCGCTGCTACACATCGACACCGGCTGGAAGCCGCGCGAAATGATCGCTTTCCGGGACCGGACGGTGCGCGAGCTGGCGCTTGAACTCATCGTGCACGTAAACGAGAAGGGCCTCGCTGATAATATCAATCCGATCGATCACGCGCCCTCGCTCTACACCAGCGTGATGAAAACGATAGCGTTGAAGCAAGCGCTCGACGCGCACGGCTTCGACGGCGCTGTCGGCGGCGCGCGCCGCGACGAGGAGGCGAGCCGGGCAAAGGAGCGCGTGTTCTCGTTCCGCGCGCCCAGCCACCGCTGGGACCCCCGCCAGCAACGCCCGGAGATGTGGCGGCTCTTGAACGGCCGGCTCGGCACGGGAGAGACGGCGCGCATCTTTCCGCTCTCCAATTGGACCGAACGCGACGTGTGGCGCTACATCCTGCGCGAGCGACTGGACGTGGTGCCTCTGTACTTCGCGGCCGAGCGCCCAACGATTGAGCGCGGCGGGCAAATCATCGTGCTCGACGATGGCCGCATGCCGCTCGCGCCCGGCGAGGAGCCTCGCGTGCGCCGCGTCCGCTTCCGCACGCTTGGCTGCTGGCCGCTGACAGCTGCCATCCCGTCTAGCGCTGCGGATATCGAAAGCGTCGTTGCCGAGACGCTCGCCGCCCGCTCCTCTGAGCGCGAAGGGCGGCTTATCGATCACGATCAGGCAGGCGCCATGGAGCGCAAGAAGCAGGAAGGTTATTTCTGATGAGCGGGCTCGCACAAACTGCAAGACCGGAGACCGGCGCCACCCATGCCCGCCGCGAGAAGCCGCACCTCGCGATAGCTGGCGGCGCTGCGCTGCCTTCAAAATCGCAGCCGTTGCGCGAGCCCGGCGGCATCGTCCACATCCTCACCTGCGGCTCCGTCGACGACGGCAAGTCGACGCTGATCGGCCGTTTGCTCTGGGACGCCTCCGGCCTGCCCGAAGACCAGCGCGAGATGGTGCGCCGCGCGGCCAGGGCTAAGGGCGATCCGGACCGGCTGGACTACAGCCTCTTGCTCGATGGCCTCGCCGCCGAGCGTGAGCAGGGCATCACCATCGACGTTGCTTGGCGCTACCTGGACACGCCCAAGCGCCGTCTTGTGTTGATCGACAGTCCTGGGCACGATCAGTACACACGCAACATGGCGAGCGGCGCCAGCCATGCCGATGCGGCCGTCATGCTGATCGACGCGCGCCACGGGTTGAAGCAGCAAACCCGCCGGCATGCAGCGATCCTCCAGTTGATGGGTGTTTTCCGCATTGTGCTCGCCGTCAATAAAATGGACCTCGTCGATTGGAGCGAAACGCGGTTCCGCGAAATCGAGCGCGATTTCGTGGCCGCCGCCACCGGTCTCGGCTTCATGGAAGCGCTAGCCATTCCAGTGTCGGCGCGGCACGGCGACAATGTCGCGGCGCCTTCCAAGAAAATGCCCTGGTATGCGGGTCCGTCGCTCGTCGATCATCTCGAAGGAATACCGGGGCGGCAGAGCGGCAGTGGCGGCGCGTTCCGCATGCCGGTGCAGACCGTGCTGCGCGACGGCCAAGATTTCCGCGGACTCGCCGGCACCATTAGCTCGGGCACCGTTCATGTTGGCGATGAGGTGGCCGACGTCACGACCGGCCGCTCGGCCCGCGTTGTACGGATCGCCACTATGGACGGGGATCTTGGCGAAGCCGCCAAAGGCAAGGCGGTCGCGCTTGTCCTCGACACAGATCTCGACGTGGCCCGCGGCGCCGTGCTCGCCGCGCCCGATGTGCCGCCGGTCAGGGCCAGCAGCGTCGAGGCGCGCATCGTCTGGCTCGCCGAGCGGTCATTCGAAGCCGGCCACGGCCTAATGCTTAGGACCGCAACCGATCTCGTGCCGGTGGCTGCAATCCAAATCACCGCGCATGTCGACCTTGATACGCTCTCTTTGAAACCCGCCAGCAAGTGCTCCACCAACGACATCGCCGCGGCCTCGATCGCGCTCGGAAGGCCCGCTGCTTTCGATCCTTTCAGCGAGCAAGCGGAGACCGGCACCTTCTTGCTGGTCGATTACCTTACCGGGGCAACGCTCGCTGCCGGCATCGTCATGGCTGCCCGCACCGGCACGGAGGGCGCCGCCGCACCTCAAACATGCTTCTGGCTTACGCGCGATGTGCTGGCGCGGGGCCTTTGCTCCGATCTGGGCGGATCGGAAGCGGATGCTCGCGAGTACCGCCGCCGGGCTAGCGAGGTTGTATGTTTGCTCGCGGCCGCAAGCGTTGCGGCTGCCTTTGAGGAACCCCCGTTAACCACGGCGAACTGAGGGGCCCGCCGGGGCGCGCGGCACGGCGTTTGCAAACCGCCTGGGGGCGCCTCCGGCACCGGGCGCTATCCGATGGCGGCGTCCCGCAATTCGAAGGAACTACGAATGGCTCAAATCAACATCGCATTCGCATTCGCCGGTTTCCTCGTCGGCGCGTTGGTTGGCTTCACCGGCGTTGGCGGAGGCTCGCTGATGACGCCCATACTGATTGTGATTTTCGGCGTACATCCGCTTTCAGCGGTTGGCACCGATCTTTTGTTCGCGGCCGTCACCAAGACCGCGGGTGCCCGGGTCCACGCGTTCAGAGGCAATGTCGATTGGCGGGTCGTTGGATTTTTAGCGCTTGGATCGGTGCCGGGCGCCCTCGGCGCGGTTTTCGTGATGGCACGCCTGCCGGTGCATAGCCCGGCACTGGCGAACGCCATCACGGTGGCTATCGGAGTGGCACTTTTGCTCGCCGCCGCCGGGCTACTGTTCGGGCAAACCGCGGGCCTGTTCGCCGCCAACAGCGCGGCCAAACGGCCGGCTCCGTCTGCCAGGCGGGGACTAACCGTCTTTCTCGGCTTCTTGCTCGGCGTCCTTGTCTCGCTTACCTCGGTTGGCGCCGGAGCGATTGGCATCGTTGTCCTGCGTTTGCTTTATCCGCAGTTACCCGCAGTCCGGCTGGTCGGGTCGGATATCGCCCATGCAGTGCCGCTGGCCCTGCTCGCGGGTAGCGGCCACTGGCTGATCGGCGACGTGCAGTGGGCGCTGCTCGGATCGCTGCTAATCGGCTCGATCCCTGGGATCATTGTGTCGAGCTGCTGCGCGCATCGTGTCCCGGAAGGGATACTTCGGCGGGGGCTGGGCGTGATTCTGCTGGTTATCGCGGCCCCGATATTGATGTCCCAACCCCACTGATACCGGCACCGTGAAGGCCAGAGCTCCGCTCAACGCCGATCGCGCCAGGGCCGTCAATCGAGGGCGAGCGCATTCCGCAACCGCCAAGGTTGCGCGCCGTCTCGCCGGCGCCCGCCGGCGCCCGCCCCACAAGGTGCCAGGAGCATTCGCACGTTGAACCTTAAGTTCAGATGGGCGGAGGTGCGGCCGGGACGTTCGGTGGCCTGAGAAACAGGACACGCGCCGGTTAGCCCCACGAAAAGACCAGCTTAAAGGACTCGTCCGTTTCAGCAGGCTGGTCATATCGGAGCGATCCGCAGAGCAGGGCTGCTGAAACCAAGAGCGCAGCGAGCCAAAGCACCACCCCAATTTTGGGCAAGGGCACCCTCTTCGGCCCCGGGCGCCGGATATAATCTTCGCGGCCATCGTAAAGCATGAATGTGCACCGCCGTGGAAGCGCTTATCATACGCGTGTTAGTTTAGCCGCTCAACTGCGTTGCGTGCCGTGAGCTGCGCACGGATGACGCGAAAGTATTCAACCGGATCCGATATCGTTGGTAGTCGAGAACACTTTTTCGTAGCCTTCTAGTCCTCTCCCAGCCTCCTCTGGAGCGCGAGCGGCACAATTTTTGGGCGGAGCTTACATGCCCCGCTCCTTTTCAGAACGCAGAGGGAGTCTTTTTTCATTTTAAAGCATCGCACCTTTTTGTATTTACCCCCGAACTCTCCAAGGGAGCTGTCCCGCACAAGCACGTAGTTTGCGAGTGGTGTAACGTCTTTCGTCTCAAAATCGGCCGTGAGGTTGTCGTAAATGGGAATGTTACGATGCAGATGCGCGTAACCTCCGGAGTCCCACCACCCCGTGTCGTATGTTAGAAGGCCGCACATTTCTTTTTGTGTATGCAAAAAATAGTAGGCCTGAATGAGTTCCCGCGACCGCTTCCAGTTGCGGAGGAAGGGCGGCGATACAGCAAGCGCGGCGGATGCGGTGCACCACAAGAAGAGCGTGAGAGCCGTCAATAGCTTCTTTCTTTCTGGGAGCGCAGCGATCGCTTTTTGCAGGACATCCGCCGAGCCGAGCGCCGCGGCAATAACGAAACACATCGAAGCCGGATAAATAAACCGGTACTCCTTATGCGCGATGAGGGAATGAGAGAGGACGATGGTGGTGCCAACGAGAATCCATGGCAGTTTTTCCCTGAACTTATACGCGATGAGCGCGGCGAAGAGCGGGACACAGGCGGCCCAATTTCTCCAGATCTCAGTGAAAAACCAATAATACGGCTCCACACCGAAATGCTTGGACTTCCCCTCGAGAACGTTGATCTGAAAGGATTTGATGAAGGACGAAAAGGGGGCGCCCCAAGCAAGCCAGTCGGACGCGCCGAAAAGAATGAGCGGCGGCAGCCCTCCCAGGATGAACGGAAGCCATCGGTGCCGCACATCGAGGCGGCAAATCCAGATTGCCAAAACGAAGACGCCGGGACCGATATGAAAGCGTAGCATCACGGCTAGCGAGGCAAAAAAGCCGCTGAGCAGCAGCAGACGGTGCCGGCCGCGCCGGACCGCCAGCAACCCTGCACAAGCCGAGCAGATTAAGGCTGTGGCCGCTACGCACTCGGTAAGGGGGCGAATTGAGAAATACACCGCCTCGTACCAGAGGGCGAGCACCGCCGCGGCAACGAGCGCGTGAACTCTGCTAATCGTCAGTGCATAATAATATATCGCAACGACGGCCAGTAAGGAAAAGAACGCCAAGATACCCCTTGCCGCCCCAATATAGACTTCCGGGCTGTCCGATATGAGGCTGACGAACCTGAATATGCCTGACAGCACTGACGGCAAGACGAGCGAGCGTATACCGTCTTCGAATTCCCAAGGCCTAATTCCATAGCCGAAGGCAAGCCGGTGGCCTTGCTCGAAGAGCTGGAAGTTTTCATCGGCGTGGTAAAGGTTCGGAAGCAGTATTATAACTGCTATTTTTGTAGTAAGGGAAGCCAACAATATGAATATGAGTTCTCTGTTTGGGGTGAACTTGCTGGGCATATTGATGATTGGGGCCGCGCGATGTAACTAGGTCTCACCGGTTCGCGCGGTTTAGCTTTTGGGTTCCAGTCTGTCAAGCCAGGGTTCCATGAGGGCTTTCGAAAGGCTATGCCTTCAAAGGGGGATGCCGGACGCGTGGCAGCATCTTGAGCAACGGGCGCCACGCCGGCATTAGGGTGCTTGGCAGCAATAAAGTGAAGTGGAAATTTATGAGAATAACCGGCTTTGTAACATACGTTTGTATCGCGCTTATCGCTATATTGGCCGCAATAGCTTTCGTGTTTTGTTTTTACCGTGCCCTTTTGCCTTTGGAAATTGATCCGAACGAAGCCTGGAACGCGTGGCACAGCCATTCTATAAATCACCTTTACCCGGCTTCAGAAGAACTCATAACGAATAATTATCCCCCGCTTTATTTTTATCTAACGCACGGTCTTTCTTTACTAGGTTTCGAGGTGATTTATGCTGGAAGAATAATTTCAATCTTGGCGGCGATTACCCTAACCCTGCTTGTCTTTCGCGGCGTCCTCATTCTCGGCATGCCTAAGTTGGCCGCCAGCGTTGCGGCAATCTGGTTTGCGGGAACATTGGCGGTGGCCTTTACAGGCTATGTGGGCATGAACGATCCACATCTCTTGGCGCTCGCCGTCATGTGCGGCGGCTTTATTTGGTTCATGGCAAGAGAGCGAAGAGGTCAGGCCACCGAACCGGCGATCTTTTTGATGGTGCTGGCCGGGTTCATCAAGCACAGCATCGTTGCAATTCCCGCGACCGCACTACTGTGGCTCGCCTTTGAGAATTGGCGCCGGGCTGCGCGCGCGGCGGTGTTCGGGATTACGGCGTGCGCCCTCGGCTTACTGATCTGCCGTGCGGCCTATGGCAGCGACTTTATCGTGCAGCTTATGTTGCCGCGAGAAATGACCATAAAAAACGCTTATCTTCGGCTTCCCTCCGTTCAAGCGCTTCTCCCTGGCGTCATGATCGTGACGGCCTGGCTCCTCGCTGATCGCAAAAACCGGCTCGCGGGAAGGATCGCGTCCCTGCTCCTGCTCACCTTCGCCAACGGTTTCATCCAAATATTTGGCGAGGGCGTGGACGTTAATGCTTATTTCGAATTCCTCTTCGCTTTGGCGCTCGGTGTTGGCGTCGCTTTCGGCGAAGCGCCAAGCGTCGCAGCCTCAATCGGTCTCAGCGCCGGCGGGCTTCGATCGGTTTCAATCGTGCTTCTTTTGGTAGGACTTTCGGTGTCATTTCCAGCGGAGCCCTACCGACTGATTTCGAGCGGCTCCTTCCGCGCGGATGTGGCGGAAAATGTCGATGCCGTTAAAAGCGAAGTCAAGCGTATACGGGCGATACGAGGAAAGGTTTCATGCTCGATCATGATCGTTTGTTACTGGGCCAAAAAACCTTTCGTGTGGGACGGCTTCGCGCTCACTCAGCGTGTCGCCACCGGGCAGTGGAGCAAACGGGAGTTAGACCGCCGGCGCCGCGAGGGAAAGATTCGATTTGAAAAAATAGACGATAGAACGAACTGGTAGATTTATGGCGCGAATACGGTGTCCCCGAATGCATAAGGGGACGGAAAAACCCGTCCCCTCAGCTTAAGGCACACTAGGCTTTGTTAGTGGGGCAGCACGCTTCCGCTCGACCCATCTGTCGCCAGCGGGGCTGCGAGTCCCTTCATCTGAGCTGCGGCGAGCGCAGCCGCTTCGTCCCATTCGATGGGCTCGAGCTTGCGCGCAAGCGCGATCGCAAGCACCTCGTCCATCCGGGCGACGGGGATGATTTCTAGCGCGTTCTTCACATTATCCGGGATTTCCGCGAGATCTTTCGCGTTTTCCTCCGGGATGATGACGCGTTTGATCCCGCCGCGCAGCGCTGCGAGCAGCTTCTCCTTGAGGCCGCCGATGGGAAGCACGCGCCCGCGAAGCGTGATCTCGCCCGTCATGGCGACATCGCGCCGGACCGGCACGCCCGTCAGCACGGAGATGATCGCGGTTACCATGGCGACGCCAGCCGAAGGACCATCCTTGGGGGTTGCTCCCTCAGGCACATGCACGTGGATGTCTTTCTTTTCGAACATCGGCGGCTCGATGCCGAAGGCAACCGCCCGGCTGCGGACGTAGGCGTTCGCGGCCTGGATCGACTCCTTCATCACGTCGCGGAGATTACCCGTGACGTTCATCCGGCCGCGGCCGGGCATCATAACGCCTTCGACCGTCAGCAGCTCGCCGCCGACCTCGGTCCAAGCCAAGCCGGTGACCACGCCGACTTGATCTTCCAGCTCGGCCTCGCCATAGCGGAACTTCTGGACGCCGAGAAAGTCGCGCAAGTTTTCGCCCGTGATATGCACGGCCGTCGCCTTGCCGCTTTCGATCTGCTTCACGGCCTTCCGCGCGAGCTTAGCAATCTCGCGCTCGAGGCTACGCACGCCGGCCTCGCGGGTGTAACGGCGGATGATCTCGACGATGGCATCGTCGGATACCGTCCACTCTGCCGGCTGGAGCCCGTGGGCCTCCATCTGACCGCGCATCAAGTGCCGTTTGGCGATTTCAAGTTTCTCATCCTCGGTGTAGCCCGCCAGACGGATGATCTCCATACGGTCTTTGAGGGCCGGCGGAATATCGAGCGTGTTCGCGGTCGTGACGAACATCACGTTGGACAGGTCGTAATCGACCTCCAGGTAATGGTCGTTGAACTCGTGGTTCTGCTCCGGGTCGAGCACCTCGAGCAGGGCTGACGCCGGATCGCCGCGGAAATCCATGCCCATCTTGTCGATCTCATCGAGCAGGAAGAGCGGGTTGCACTTCTTAGCCTTCCGCATCGACTGGATGACTTTGCCGGGCATCGAGCCGATATAGGTCCGCCGATGACCGCGAATCTCCGCTTCGTCGCGGACGCCGCCGAGCGACATGCGCACGAACTCGCGGCCCGTAGCCTTTGCGATGGACTTGCCGAGCGAGGTCTTGCCGACGCCGGGAGGGCCGACGAGGCAAAGGATCGGCCCTTTGAGCATGTTCGTCCGCTTTTGGACGGCCAGGTACTCGACAATGCGCTCCTTCACCTTCTCAAGGCCGTAATGGTCCTCATCGAGTGTGGCTTGGGCCTCGTCGAGGTCTTTCTTGACCTTGCCCTTAACGCCCCACGGGATCGAAAGCAGCCAATCGAGGTAGTTGCGAACCACCGTCGCCTCGGCCGACATCGGGCTCATCTGCTTGAGCTTCTTGAGCTCGGCGACGGCCTTGTCCTTGGCCTCTTTGGAGAGCTTGGTGTTCTCGATCTTCTCCTCGAACTCGGCGATGTCGTCGCGCTCGTCGGAATCGCCCAGCTCCTTCTGAATGGCTTTCATCTGCTCATTCAGGTAGTATTCGCGCTGGGTTTTCTCCATCTGGCGCTTCACGCGGCTGCGGATTTTGCGCTCGACTTGGAGGACGGAAATCTCGCTTTCCATCAGCGTAAAGACGCGTTCCAGCCGCTCGGAAACCGAAAGCTGCTCCAGGATCTCCTGTTTGTCGCCGATTTTGATGGCCAAATGCGAGGCGATGGTATCGGCGAGCTTGGAATAGTCGTCAATCTGCGAAAGCGTGCTCAGGACCTCGGGCGAGATCTTCTTGTTGAGCTTGACGTAGTTTTCGAACTGGCTCACCGCAGAGCGGGCGAAGGCTTCGATTTCGTCCTGATTCCCGAGCGATTCCTCGACGCGTTCGGCTTCGGCCTCGAAATAAGCCTCATTGGGAGCAAAGCGCTTGATTTTGGCGCGCGCCGTTCCTTCGACCAGCACCTTAACCGTACCGTCTGGCAGTTTCAAAAGCTGCAGCACGGTCGCAAGCGTGCCCATCGTGTAGATTGCGGAAGGCTCGGGATCGTCGTCGCCGGCATTCTTTTGCGCTGCGAGCAAAATCTGCCGGTCCGTGCGCATGACCTCATCGAGGGCGTTGATGGATTTTTCGCGGCCGACGAAAAGAGGCACGATCATGTAAGGAAAAACAACGATATCGCGAAGCGGCAGTACCGGGAAAATCTCGCTGGGACCGGACGTTTTCGATTGTTCTGAGGATGGGTTCGTCATGTCAGTCTCCTTTGAGCGGGGCGGCGGTATGGTCCGCTGCGTACTGTCGCCGTTTTGCTTTTCCGGCCGTTTGGCCCCTATTCAGCCTGCCATAGCTAAACAGGAGTCTCATACTCCCAGTGGAAAAGCTCAAGCCGATGCGCACGGAGGCGTACCCGATGCGCGCCGGGCTAGTGTTGCGAGAAAATGCGGGAGAGACCACCGTGACATAAAGGCTGGTTTGTCTGGAACAAACCAAGCCATCATGCACTCGATTCATCTAAGCGTTCGGCGTAGATCCGCAAGGGCTTCGCGTTTCCTTCGATGACTTCGGGACTAATCACAACCTCCTCGACGCCCTTCAAGCTCGGCAGCTCGAACATGCTATCGAGCAAGATCGATTCCATAATCGAGCGAAGGCCGCGCGCGCCCGTCTTACGGTCGATGGCTTTTCGCGCTACAGCCTTCATGGCCTCGCCGGAAAGCGTGAGCTGCACGCCTTCCATTTCGAAGAGGCGCTGATATTGCTTTACGAGTGCGTTTTTCGGCTCTGTGAGTATCTTTACCAAAGCCGCTTCGTCGAGGTCTTCCAAGGTAGCGAGCACCGGTAAGCGGCCGATGAACTCAGGGATCAGTCCGAATTTCAAGAGATCCTCGGGCTCCACGCTGCGCAGGATTTCACCGGTGCGGCGTTCGTCCACGGACGTCACTTTCGCGCCGAAGCCGATCGAAGTAGACCGGCCGCGCTGGGCAATGATCTTTTCGAGCCCGGAGAAGGCACCGCCGCAGATGAAGAGGATATTCGTCGTATCGACCTGCAGAAACTCTTGCTGCGGATGCTTCCGGCCGCCCTGCGGGGGTACACTCGCGACGGTTCCCTCCATGATCTTGAGCAGCGCCTGCTGAACGCCTTCGCCCGAGACGTCCCGGGTGATCGAGGGGTTGTCGGACTTGCGGCTGATCTTGTCGACCTCGTCTATGTACACGATGCCGCGCTGTGCGCGGTCGACATTATAATCGGCTGCCTGCAAAAGCTTCAGGATGATGTTCTCGACGTCCTCGCCGACATAGCCCGCCTCTGTCAGCGTAGTGGCGTCGGCCATGGTGAACGGCACGTCGAGGATGCGCGCCAGCGTTTGGGCCAGCAACGTTTTGCCGCACCCCGTCGGCCCGATCAGGAGGATGTTGGACTTCGCTAGTTCGACATCGTTGTTCTTTGCCGAATGGTTAATGCGCTTATAGTGGTTGTGAACGGCTACGGAGAGCACGCGCTTGGCGTATTCCTGGCCAATCACGTAATCGTCGAGAACGACGCATATCTCCTGAGGGGTCGGAACGCCATCGCGCGACTTCACGTAGGAGTTCTTGTTCTCCTCGCGGATGATGTCCATGCAAAGCTCAACGCATTCATCGCAAATGAAAACCGTTGGCCCTGCAATGAGTTTGCGGACTTCATGCTGGCTCTTGCCGCAGAACGAGCAATAGAGCGTATTCTTGGAGTCGTGACCCCTGCTGTCTTTCGTCATAGACCTACCTTAGCACCCACATACCTGAAAGTCTGGCCTTGGATTGCGCCTGACCGATGACCGAAATCGGGCTTTTCCCGACCTTGTCATGCTCAGCTTTGCCTCGTCCGTGCCTCACTTCCTTGTACGCTGTCCTATAGTTACGGCTTCTGAACCGATTGTCCATAGCTTACAGCCGTCATTCTGCACGCCATGATTCGCGTGAGCATTCTGACAGGTTGGACCGGATATGCTTTCAACGCCGTTAACGGCTGGGCTTCCGGCCGCTTCATCCCGCCCTTTTTAGGAGCGGCCCGATTGCGTTTCCTCGGAAGAAGCGGCGCGCTTCGTAATCACTTCGTCGATAATACCAAAGGCTTTGGCCTGCTCCGCTGTCATAAAGTGGTCGCGATCGAGCGTGCGCTCAATGATCTCGTATGGCTGACCGGTATGTTTTACGTAGATCTCGTTCAAGCGGCGCTTCGTTTTGAGGATGTCCTCGGCGTGCCGTTCGATATCGCTCGCTTGTCCTTGGAAACCGGCCGAGGGTTGATGCACCATGATCCGCGAATTAGGAAGCGACCAGCGCATCCCATGCTCGCCCGCAGCGAGGAGAAGCGATCCCATGGACGCGGCTTGACCGACGCAGAGCGTGGAAACGGGCGGACGGACGAACTGCATCGTGTCGTACATCGCAAGGCCCGACGTTACATGGCCGCCAGGCGAATTGATGTACAACGCAATTTCCTTTTTCGGATTCTCCGATTCAAGGAACAGTAGCTGAGCTGTAACGAGAGAGGCCATCATGTCCTCGACCACCCCGGTCACGAAAATGATGCGCTCTTTCAAAAGCCGGGAGTAGATGTCAAAGGCGCGCTCGCCCCGGTTGGTCTGCTCGACAACCATCGGAACAAGCTGGTTCGTATAATAGTCTACTGGATCGCGCATGCGTTTCTCCCAGGCATAATGAGCCGCGGCGTGCAGAAATTTTCGTAAATTCGCTCCCGGCTTTTTGCGGGCGGCTGGAACGCCTTACCAACTCTTATTCGGACAGCGCTACCGCGTCCGCATGCCATAGATGGGGCGCTTCGAGCGCTAGCGCAACTAGCAAGAAAAGGCGGGGTGCTCCGCCTCCCTCAGCCGTGGTTATGATCGTGCTCGCCGTGCTCGTGATCGCAGTCCGGTCCGCATTCATGGCCGTGATCGTGGTGATGATGATGATCCTCATCGTCATCAGCGAACAGAGCCTGCTCGCGTTCCTGCTCGGCGGCAAACTCCAAGAGTTCGGACGGGGTCACTTTCTTCTCGCTGACTTTGACCAGCTCCAAAGCGAAATTGATAACCTTTTCCTCATAGACCGGCGCCCTGAGTTCATTCAGCGCGTTCGGGTTCTTCCGGTAGAACTCGATCACCTGCCGCTCTTGGCCAGGGAACTGGCGCGCGCGGTCGATCATGGCGCGGCGCAACTCTTCGTCGGATATGCGAATCTGGTTCTCGTTGCCGATTTCCGAGAGTACGAGCCCGAGGCGCACACGGCGCTCAGCCAGCTTGCGATACTCCTCGCGGGCCTTTTCCTCGGTCGTGCCCTCGGCTTCGAAGCTGCTTTTCGATTGCTCGATCTGCCGGGTGACATTGCGCCAGATGCCTTCGAACTCCGCCTCGATTAAGGAGGGGGGAAGCTCGAAGGAATGCCCCTTGTCGAGCGCATCGAGGAGAAGCTTCTTGAGCTTGTTCTTGGCAGCGTTGTCGAGCTCCCTTTGAAGCTGGCCGCGCACGGCCTCTTGCAGCTTTTCGAAAGACTCTAGCCCGAGCGACTTGGCGAAGGTGTCGTCGGGGTGCGACTCGATGGGCTTGGCTACCTCTTTGATTTTAATATCGAACTCGGCTTCCTTGCCCGCTAGGGCCTGGGCTTGATAGTCCGCGGGGAAGGTCACGCTAATGTTGCGCTGCTCGCCTGCGCGGCTGCCGATAAGTTTGTCCTCGAATCCCGGTATGAAACGGCCCGATCCGATGACCACATAGGCGTCCTCGCCGGTGCCGCCTTCGAAAGACTTACCATCGATGCTGCCGTTGAAATCGATGGTCAAGCGGTCGTCCTTCTCTGCGGGGCCGTCTTTTGCCTCATAGGCGGCGTTGGCTTGCATCAAGCGAGCGATCTGCTTTTCCACATCTTCTGCGGTTGGCTCGGCCACTTCTTTCTCAAGCGAGATCGATTTCAAATCGGCAAGCTCGACTTTGGGCAGAACCTCGAACGACATCGTATATTCTAGGTCCGACGCGCCCTCGATGATGCGCTCGACTGTGGCTTGGTCCTCGGGAAGCTTGATATCGGGCTGGAAGGCTGCGCGCTCCTTGCGGTCAGCCAACGCTTTCGCACTCGTCTCACCGACCGTTTGCTCCACAACCTCCGCCATAACGGAGCGGCCGTAAAGTTGCCGCACATGGGCGAGCGGAACCTTGCCCGGCCGGAAGCCGTTCAGGCGCACTTTGGTCTTGAGATCTTCCAATTTGGTCTCTACGCGGGCCTTAAGCTCCCCCGCGGGGACGATCACCTTCAATTGACGTTTCAGCCCGTCCGAAACAGTTTCTGTAACTTGCATTTTATAACCGGATTCTCGTTAGCCGCTTGGCGGCGATCTTGCTCAAGCAACGGTTTACCGCTGCCGCGGGTGTTTCACACCCGGTTCGTGTCACTGAGATTGCACATCGCCCGCCAATCCACAAGGGTCTAAGGAAACGAGGTCCAAAATTGGTCTATAGGCTTCGTTCCGAATTAAGACCAATAAGTGGCTTTCCCGGCGCGACGGTGCTCTTTTGCAACTTTCTACAACGCCTAGCCGTTCTATAATGAATAGCCAGCGCACGGAACTGCCGCCATTCTGAAGAAAGGCATTCGCAATCCGCAAGGCCGCACTAGAAATGCCTACAGCAGGAAAATGCTTGCAAATCCACCGGCCGCTTGTAAACCAGCTCGACAAAGCGTCGCGCGCCCTGCTTTTGCCCGATGGCGGCCCCGCCATCGATTTCAGCCAGCCAGCGGGCGAGCCTGCGTTTGCAGCCCCTGACTCGGTTGCCTGGCGCATCTTCAAGAACCCGGTTTCCTTATTTATCGGCGGCCTCGCGGCTGTGATTCTGGAGCTAGCCGAGCCGCGCGTCCGTACCGGGGTATGGGAGTACACCCGTTTCCGGGCGGATCCCGTGCGGCGCGTGAGGCGCACCGGCCTCGCGGCGATGATCACGGTCTACGGCCCGCAAAGCGTAGCTGAGAAGATGATCGCTGAGGTGCGGCGCATGCATGAACGCGTTCGCGGCGTGACGCCTGCGGGCGAAGCCTATGCGGCGAGCGATCCAGAGCTTTTGAGCTGGGTCCATGCCACCGCAGCTTTCGGTTTCGCCGAAGCCTACCATGCCTACGTGGAGCCTTTGAGCGCAAACGATCGAGATCGCCATTACCGCGAGGGAGCTCCAGCCGCGGCGCTTTACGGCGTTACACAATCGCCCGCCTCCGAGGCGGAGGCGTTCGCGCTTTTCGAAACCATGCGTGGCCGATTGGAACCATCCCCAATTGTATTTGGGTTCCTCAAAATCATGCGCAAGGCTCCCATTCTGCCGCTCATGTTCCGGCCGGTGCAACCGCTTTTCGTGCGCGCTGCCGTCACCCTAACCCCCGCTTGGGCACGGGAAATCTTAGGATTAACCGATGACTTATGCCTGTACGCGTGGCAGGAGTTCGCCGTGAAGCGCGCGGGCGCAGCGGCAGACCGGATCGTGCTCGAATCGAGCCCGGCGGTGCAATCCTGCCTGCGAATGGGCCTGCCCCGGGATTACCTCTACGGTGGCAAAAGGGCACGTTAGAGGGCACAACAGT
Source organism: Rhodomicrobium sp. (assembly GCA_052144215.1). Taxonomy (GTDB): domain Bacteria; phylum Pseudomonadota; class Alphaproteobacteria; order Rhizobiales; family Rhodomicrobiaceae; genus Rhodomicrobium. The sequence continues at coordinate 31,468 of JBKQQS010000071.1, read as the reverse complement.
GGAAGGAACACGGCGTTTTGTGTTCAGCGTATAGCAGTAAATTTTTTTTATAAACCGGAAACGTGGTCTGCTATACGTAGGTTTCAAACCGGATTCGCGGTGCGGGCGCTGGAGGAGGGGAGAGACGGCATGCGTCATCAGGAAACGGCGCTACGCTTGCGCATTTTCTTAGGCGAGGACGATAAGTATAAGGGGCGCCCGCTCTATGAGGAGATCGTGGTCCAGGCGCAGCAATCGCGGCTCGCCGGCGCGACTGTCTTTCGCGGTTACATGGGTTACGGAGGCGCAACCGGTCTCAATCCGGGCAAAATTCTGCGCAGCGCCAAGGACCTTCCGGTTGTTGTCGAAATCATCGATAGCGAGGGAAAGGTGAACGCCTTTTTGGAGATACTCGACCAAATGCTTGCAGGCGGCATTGCGACGGTTGAGAGGATTCAACTGCTCCGTTACACCCGCAAACCGAGGGCGAGCGGTGCTCCAAAAGGGGCTTGATGCGCGCGGCCGCAAAGGTTTCGTAAGTACATTGCCATCGCGGCATGCCGCTGCCGGCACCGATGGCCGCAATCTGCCGCGAAGCAAACCGAACGTTGTTCTACCGTCTAAAGGAGCGGTTTGATTCAGCAGGGATCGCGGGAGGGATTGAGGTGGTGCCGCTTGCGTGACTCGAACACGCGACCCCATCATTACGAATGATGTGCTCTACCGGCTGAGCTAAAGCGGCATTACGGTTCCGAACCGGAGCGCTATCCATATCAACTGACCATCCCCGGCGCAAGGCTCCTTACGCAAGGCATTCGACATTCTGCGCGGTCACGACGGGCGGCGGAACCGGCTGAGCGGCGTAGTAAGCTCATCGCTGTCGGAAGACTTCGGGCCGGGGTCGTCCGGCGCAGGGCCGGGCACAAAAATATTGGGCTTGCGGATTGCCGGCTTTGGCTTGCCTGCCGATGCCGCATTCGGGACCATCCGCACAACGTCCCCGGGGGCAAGCTCAGCGTCTTGCGGCTTCTTCTCCTCTTTACTGCTTTCATCGGAAGCTTCAGTTTCGGCCCGTCCGGCCTGCGACCGCGCTGGCACAGCAGCTGCTTCAGGCGGGAGAAGCTGCACGTTTGCTTTTGCGGGCAGAACGATTTCCTGCCTCTCATCCGCTTGCGCAGGAGCGGGCGGCGCAGCGGGGATTGCCTCTGCTTCGATGGCCGCGACATCGAGAGCGGACATTTCCGCCATAATTTCGTCGGCGCTGCCCGTAGCCGATGCCGGAGGCATTTTCCATTCGAACACGCCTAGCGCACCGGATTTCGGCGCCACTGCCTGCCAATCCGGCGATACCGTGCCGTCGGGAGCGACCCAAACCGGATCCGGTGCCCCACGGGTTGCTTTCGCAAGCCATTCGCGCGCACGCCCGGAATCGCGATTTTGACCCGCCTCGATCCGGGCCATCAACCGGCAGACCCGCGCGGACGGAGCGTTGCTTGCATGGGGCTCGAGCGCAGTACGCGCGGCTGCCCATTCTTTCGCTTCGATGGCGGCGACCGCCACGGCGATATCGCCCTCCAGGCTAGCGGGGCCAGCCGAAACCAGCGCTTTCACGCGTGCCAGCCGGTCCCTTGGTGAATCGCCGGTCCGGGCATGAGCATAGATGAGCGCGATTTCGGGATGCTGTGTGGTGCGCCACGCTTGCGCCAACAGTTTTGTGGCGCGTGCCGTATTTCCCTGAGAGGCCAGGATGCGCCCAGCCACGGTTGCTGCCGGTATTAGCGATGGAGAGAGCCCGATAGCCTCCTGTGCGTAGGCCAGCGCTTTGCCTTGTTGCGTGTCCTCCAGCTCGATGGCGAGCTGGGTCAGGAGTAGAGCGCGGCGCCGGTCGGCTTCGGCCTTGGGCAGATGACGGTGCTGCTTCGCAATGCCGAGCGTTCGCAACGCGGCGCGCCAATCGCCCTCGCGGCATTGCATGTCGAACAGCGCGCTCGACGGCCAGTTCAACGCGGGGTTCACGGTCAGCGCGCGTTCGGCGAATTGTTTGGCGGCTTCCGCCTGCCCCGCCTTTTTCGCCTCGATGTAAAGGCCCCGAAGACCGAGCTCCGCCATCTCTGGCCGGTCAAGCATACGCTCGAACGCTTGGCGGGATGCGATCGGGTCCTCGTTGAGCTGGGCCGACTGGGCTTCCAGCAGAAGGGCCAGCGGCTCCTCGGGCACATGCTTCTTAGCAAGCGCACCTGCCTTCATTGCGGCCAGCTTGTCACCGGCGCCCGCCGCGAAGATACCCCGCCGGACCGCTTCCTGGCCGATGCGCTCGCGCCGCCGTTTGAGGCGCTGCGCGATCCGCTTTGGAGCCGTCCAGGTCAGGACGCCAAGCCAAACCGCCAGCGAAAAAGCAGCGAACGACAGAACGAGAACGATGGCGGCGATAAAAACGCTCGTTTGAACGTCGTAGCCGAGCCACTCCACGGTTAAGCTCCCGGGCCTATCTGCGACCCAGGAAAAGCCCCACGCGGCGGCTGCAACCAGCAGGAAATAAAGAACAAGGCGGATCATGGCTTAACTCATTTCACATCGTCATGCGATTTTACGCTCGTTGCTTCCGGTGCGTGTTACCGGAGCGGCTTATTGGCGCCGGGAGGGAGCCTTCGTCAAGGATGCGAGAAGCTCTTGATCGGTCTTCTTCACCGCTTCGTCCGCAGCGACGCGCGCCTGAGCCTTAGCGAACCAATCCATCATTTCCTGCGGCGGGCTCTGCAAGGAGGCACCTTGCAAGAGCGCACCCTTGATATCGCCGGATTTAAGCGACGCGTTCATCCGCCCGAGAATGGCTTCGACAGTGTCTCCCGAGCTGCCGGACGGCCTGACCTGGATCGCCGACTTGGCGCGGGAAAGCACTTCTCCCATGAAGGTATTGGATTTGTTGGCGTAATGGTTTTCGATGGTCTTTCTCGATGCATCGGCAAACTCGGCCTGGATCTCAGCCAGCGAGGCTACCCCTTCGTTTTTGTAGGCTTCGAGTTGAGAGATGGGTAATTTCACCGCGGACAGCGTCTCAACCGCTGCCAGCTCCGCGGGGAACGGCCGCCCATCTGAAATTGCCCGTTTCAAATTCGTCAAGGCGAGTGTCAGGGAAGCTGTCCGCGCGTCCGCTTGACGCTCGCCTTGAGCGCGTGTGAGCGCTTCGATCTCGCGTTCGGCTGAGGCCAGCCGCTGCTGGAGAGGCGCTGTTTGCGAGGCGATCTCTGCCTTGACGGCGTCCTTCGTCTGGCCGCCGCTGGGGTGCTGCTCCAGAACCTGCATTCTCTCAGACAAGGTCTGCACTGTCTGGTCGAGGTTACGGGCTGCGTCCACGATGCCGTCCAGCCTGGACCTCACTTCGTTCAGTCCCACACCTTCCCCTGGGCTGGCGGCCTGATAAGTGCTTACGGGCTCCGGGCGCGATTGAGCACGGAGCATGTGTTCAAGCGAATCGGCGCGCTGCTCCAGCTCGGCAATCTGCTGCCGCGTATGCGGATCGGTAAGTGAAAATCCGGGGATGTCTAGCGTTAACGCTAGATATGCGCCCCCGGCGGTGGCCATGGCACCGATTAGGCCAGCCAGCAGATAGCCAAAAAAGCCGGGGCCGCTGCGGCGTGCATTCGCTGCCGGGCCCTGAACCGCAGCAGACGCGGTTTTGCTGCCGGCAAGCGCGGGCCGTGAGTCCGGCTGAGGCACGCGTTCGGCGGTCATATCGATTGCCGGTTTCGGTCGTTTGTCCTCGGGCATAGTGGAAGGCAGCCTATGACTTTCAGTTAACGGTCTTATTTCACACGATCATGGCCAGGCGTAGGCAGAGCTGCGATGAGCGCCAGCAGAGCCGGCCGGTTAGGTTTCGCGGCGACATACACTTGGGCCGGTTCGAGCGGCTTAAGCTTTCTTGCCACACCACCGGCTAAACAAAAGTAACGAAGGGCATTCGCGCAATCGAGAAGCAGATGCTTGCGGCATAATGAAACGAAGACTTCCGCCGTCCTCGGCGACATCAAAATGACGCCGCCGATCCGGCCCGCTTTGATCTCATCCACCAGCGGCGACTCAAACTCACTACGCTTCTTCATGTCATACACGCGAAGCGTGCAGATAGAAAGGCCCTCGCGCTCCAGCGCCTTTGCGAGATCGAAGGCCTGATGCTCTCCGGTCACATGGACCAGCCTTTCGTTCTTCTTAACCGCCTGGACGATCTTGGCTGCCAGCTCCTCTGCGGTCTGCGCTGTTGCAGCCACGGCTCGGAAACCTGCCTCGCGGGCGCGGCGGGCCGTCTCGTTTCCCACGCAGAAGACCGGAGTATTCGAAAAGTCACTCAGATCGATCCTCTCGCGGAGTGCGCGCAGGCCGTTACCGCTCGTGAAGATCAGGGCATCGGCCGTCTCGATAGGCGCGGGGTCGAATTCCAGCCTATGGAATTCGAGCAGCGGCTGCAGAACGGGCTCGTGTCCGAGATTGCGGAGTTCTTCCGCAAGCGCGCCCGCCTCCGCTTCCGGCCGCGTCACGAGGAGGCGCATGGCCGCTCCAATCAGCCGGCGTGGCGGAACACGTCTTTACCGCCTCGCTGCAAAAGCTCCTGAGCGGCATCCCGGCCAAGAGCGGCTGCCTCGCCGGCACTGCCTTCGCGTGCCGTTTCGTAAATGCGCGCGCCATCCGGCGTGAGGATCGCGCCCTTCATCGTGAGCTTGCCGTCACCGGCGCGGGCGAGCGCCGCAATCGGAGTGCGGCAAGAACCATCGAGCTCGCCGAGAAAAGCCCGCTCCGCCTCGATGGCGATTCCCGTTGCCGTATCGTGGATCGCAGCGATCAGCTTCCGGGTGTTTTTGTCCGCCGAGCGGGTTTCGATGCCGATCGCGCCTTGCGCCGGTGCTGGCAGCATCTCATCCACAGGAATAAGCCGTGTGATGCGATCCGAAAGTCCGAGCCTGTTAAGACCAGCCGCGGCAAGGAGCGTTGCATGAGCCTCTCCCTCGGCAAGCTTGCGGAGCCTCGTCTCCACATTGCCCCGGAACAGCACCGTCTTCAGGTCCGGGCGGTTGTGCCGTATGAAGGCCTCGCGCCGCACCGATGCCGTGCCGACGATGGAGCCGGCAGGAAGATCTTTCAGAGACTTAGCTATATGAGAGATGAAGGCATCGCGAACGTCCTCGCGGGGGAGAATACAGGCAATTTCTAGGCCTGCCGGCAAAACAGCAGGCATATCCTTCATGGAATGAACGGCAAGATCGATGCTTTCATCGATGAGCGCTTCTTCCAATTCTTTTGTGAACAACCCCTTGCCGCCAGCTGCAGCCAGAGCCCGGTCCTGGATCTTGTCGCCCGATGTTTTTATGATGCAAGTCTCGAAGGAAATCTCTTTTCCGTAGATCGAGGTTAGACGTTCGCAGACCTCTTTTGCTTGGGCGAGAGCTAAGGCGCTTCCGCGCGTACCGATGCGAATTGCCCTTGCGCCAGAGTGTTTGTTCATGGTTTTCTTCGATTTGTTTAACGGTAGGGCGCGAAATGGTTGTCTTTGTAGCAGGATCCATTCCGGTGCGACACTAGCGGTATCGTAACGAAAGATACAGCATTTAAAGCACTTGGGAAGGATTGCAATCGGGATCATGCAACAGCGCGCCATCGGCAAAGATATTTTCATGCGCAACGGTGACGGCGGTCTCACGGTGCTCGGCATTGAGACGAGCTGCGATGAGACCGCGGCCGCGATCGTGCGGCGCAGCGAGGACGGCAAAGGAACGATCCTTTCGAACATTGTGCGGTCGCAATTCAAGGAACATGAGCCTTATGGGGGCGTGGTTCCGGAAATTGCGGCGCGCGCGCATGTCGAGGTTCTCGATAGCCTGATCAGGGCGGCGCTGGAAGAAGCGCGCGTGGGCTTCCCGTCGCTGGACGGAGTGGCCGCCACTGCGGGTCCTGGCCTGATCGGCGGCTTGCTCGTGGGTTTGGTAACGGCAAAGGCTGTTGCGCTCGTGCACAATTTGCCGCTTGCCGCGGTCAACCACCTCGAAGGCCACGCGCTGACCGTCGGGCTGACGGAGGCACTCGATCCGCCTTACCTGCTTCTGCTGGTTTCGGGCGGACATTCGGAATTCCTGCGGATCGGGCGGCTTTTCGACTACCATAAGCTTGGCGGCACAATCGACGACGCACTTGGCGAAGCTTTCGACAAGGTCGCCAAAATGCTTGGCCTCGGTTTCCCCGGCGGGCCTGCGGTGGAGCGCCATGCCGAGGGCGGCGATCCGCGCCGTTTTGCCTTTCCGCGGCCGCTCGCAGGCCGCGAAGCCCCAGACTTCTCCTTCTCCGGCCTGAAGACCGCGGTCCGCCAAGCAGCCCTAACGCATGCGCCGCTAAGCGCCCAGGATATCAGGGATTTATGCGCATCCTTTCAGGCGGCGGCAGCCGATACGGTTAGGGACAGACTGCGCGCGGCGTTCCGGATTTACGATGCGGCGGGTTTGCCTAAGAAGTTCGTGGTGGCGGGAGGCGTCGCAGCGAACAAGGCTTTGCGCGCTGCCCTGCTTCAAGAATGCGAGGCGGCCGGCTATTCGTTCCACGCGCCGCCACCCGGGCTTTGCGGAGACAACGCCGCCATGATCGCCTGGGCAGGCGCTTGCCGTATCGCTGCCGGTTACACCGATGCGCTCGATGTCCGGGCAAGGGCGAGATGGCCGATTTCGGAGATCGCACCCAGCGAAGTGCAAGGGGAAAAGAACCAGCTCTCCAGAGCGCATTAGAGATGGCTGTGCTTGCACGGGCCCGTGACTGCCGCTACCACGGTTGCCAAACATTTTCACGCCAGCCATCGCAGCTGCGGTGCGCGCTGGCGGGCTAGCCAAGGAGGCAGCAGAGCGTCATGAGCGCGAACACACAAAGCGAGGCGCAATCCGCCGCCGCTCATCGTGACTACCGGCGCGTGGGAATTCTCGGCGGCGGCGCCTGGGGAACGGCGCTCGCTCAGACCATGCGCCGCGCCGGGCACGAGGTCATCCTTTGGGCTTATGAGTTCGAAACGGTCGACGAGATCAATTCTCACCACCAGAACCGGGTCTATCTTCCCGGTGTCGCCCTCGACCCCGCCATCAAGGCCACAGCAAAGGCGAAGGATCTGGCCGGCGTGGATGTGCTTCTCCTCGTCGCGCCTTCGCAGTTCGTTCGCGCGGCGGCCTTGGAGATCGCGCCGCATTTTGGCGCCGGCAAGCCCGTCGTGATCTGCACGAAGGGTTTCGAGGAGGATACGAGCCACCTTATGAGCGAGGTCGTGGGCCAGGTTTTGCCTGAGGCGAAACTAGCAGTGCTGTCGGGACCGAGCTTTGCCGGCGAGGTGGCGCGCGATCTGCCTGTGGCGCTCACGCTGGCATGCGAGGACAAAGAGTTGGGCAACGCGCTGACCAAGGCGCTCTCGCACCGGACGTTCCGGCTTTATTGGACGGACGATATTATCGCGGCCCAGATCGGCGGCGCGGTCAAGAATGTGCTGGCGATCGCGGCCGGCATCGTCGAAGGCCGGCATTTGGGCGCGAGCGCTCACGCCGCGCTGACGACCCGCGGCTTTGCGGAGCTCGCCCGTTTCGGCGTTGCGCTCGGCGGCCGGTTCGAGACGCTCACCGGGCTTTCGGGGCTTGGCGATTTGATCCTGACCTGCTCAAGCCCGCAGTCGCGCAACATGTCGCTCGGACAAGCGCTCGGCCAAGGGCAGCCGCTCGAGGAGATTCTCGGCGCGCGCAAATCGTTCACCGAAGGCGTGTACTCCGCCGGCGCCGTCGTTGCGCTCGCGAGGAAGCATGGCGTCGAGATGCCGATTTGCGAAGCGGTCAACGATGTGGTGAAGGGCCGGTTGAGCATAGACGAGGCGGTCGGCGCGCTGCTGTCGCGGCCGCTGCGCGCGGAAGCCGATTTTCCGGGCATGGCGGCGCCGCTTTAAGCATATCCGGTTAAATCGTTCGCGGCCGTCATCCCGGAAGCCGCTCGCGGCTAGCCGGGATTTTCCAACATGCAAAGCCCCCGGTAAGATCCCGAATACGGCGCGAAGGGCGCCGTTCCCGGATGACAAAAGAGTGGGGCTGGCGAAGCAATCGAGCAGATCCGGTATGACGCCGTTTCGCGCCGTTTCGCTGCTTACGGTTGCCATACAAAACCATAACTTGTCCCGCCTCTTCACTAAGGCGCCATCGTAGAGAAAAGCGCCTTGCTAAAGCGTTAAGCTGGATAAGCCGCTGATAATGCAACATAAAATGCAATCGCGGCGGCGCGATCCGCGGGCCGTTTTCGCTCGTTTATGGTTAATTCCGGGCTCGAAATATATTTAACGGAGTTTTTGAAACACGTATTTTCGCGCGAATTTGCGAAAATTCGCGCTTTTTGCGGCGGGGAGAAATTCCAAAGGGTCCGCATTCACCATTTCCGCATTAACCGCGCTCCGGCGCTACAGGCCAACTCCGCCTCAAGGCACCATGGCGAAATCGAAGTTCTCCACCGGATGAGGCCTAAGGTCGACGGGAATTTGCTTGCGCCCGGTGAGTTCCTCCACGCGATCCTTCACGTAAAGGGTCAACTCGTCCACTCTCACGATGCCGCTCTTTCTATGGGGCGCCTTCCCTTCCAGGCCCTCGAGAAGCGCCTTGGTGAAAGCGCCATGTTTCCACTCGTCTCGCTCATGGCTCAACGCGTCTCCCTTCGAGCTCGAGAGCACGACGATATTGGCGGCAAGGGCCCCGTTGATGAGCTTATTGTAGTCCAAGCTCCCGCTGCCCGCTGCGATGCCGGCAAAACAAGTGTCGAAGAAGAAGAGCGCCTTACCGTTGAGCCGCGCCAGGGCATGCCCGATCTCCGTATCGGGTACCATGGTGCTGCGTACCGGCAGAAGCCTACCCTCCACGCTCTGAAATTTCGCGTTATACGGCACATAATGATAGTCCCCGCTGGCATCGGTCGAGCCATGCCCGGAGAGGAACAAAATGCCCGTGTCGTCGAGGCTCTTCACCCGGTCGTCGAGCCAAGTGAGGCCGTCGATGATCGAGGCATTATCCGCTTTCTCCTGGGAGATGAACTTCACCTCGACCTTGTCGTAGAGGCCGCGGCCCTCTTGGCGTTTCAGGGTTGCTGCGAACTCGCTCGCGTCGTTGTCTGCCCAATTGAGGTGATGGGACTTGTCGACCTTGGGATCCTTGAATTTCCCGACGCCGATAGCGAGGACATAAAGTGAACGTTTGGGCGCGCTCACGGGAGGCGTACCCGTAAATTTCAGGGCGATACCGGCGGAGGGGTTTGGCGTGAAATTGCCGGAGCGGGCCTGAAGAGAAAGGGTGAACTTGCGCGGCGGAAGGCCCGTGAGCGTGATGCTTCTTTTGATGTCCTCCGAGGGGCTGACCGTAATAAGCTCTTTAATGGTGGCGCCGGGGAGCGGGCGCCCGTCCACGAGTGCGCTTATCTCAGTGACTGGCAGGCCGGAGGGCGAGTGCAGGCTGTAACGGACGGTGAGGCTATCGCTTGCGAATGCGTCCCCCTCGCCGGGCTCCAGGATGGCGACCACGGGCGGCAGGCGCTTTGGGATCTCCTCGGCCTGTCTCACGTCCGCAAGGCGGTTGGCTTCGGCAATCGCTTTATCCTCGTCGAGATCGCCGAGCACGCGCTTTACGATATCGGGGCGGTTAAACTGATCGCGGAAGCGCGAGGCAGGGAAGAAATCCGGCGCGTGGTCCCAATCGCGGTTCACATGCCAGCCGATCAGGTCCTCGGCACCGGGCGAGGCGGCGTAATAGCCCTTGGGCGTCCAGGCGACGAAGCGCCGGTCCTTCGCGTGGACGAACAGCGCGAGCAGCTCCTGCCCGTCGGAGAGCCGGTGCCAGCGGATGGTGCCGTCGTCATAGGCGGCCACCACGAGCCGACCGTCGCCGCTGATGTTCACGCCCCAGGCGACGCCGGGCGCTTGCTTTTTCCAGAGCTCGCTGCCATCGGCGCGATAGGCGCGCAGCCAGAATTCCGTACCAAGCACGAAGCGCGATGCGTCCGGCGCAATGGCGAGCGCATGCGACATTTCGCGATTTCCTAGCCCGAGCGGCTTACCATTTAGCTGCGGGAATATTGCGTTCTCCCAATCGGCGACTGCAAGCCCTGAAATCTTCGGTTCCGCAAGGTTAGGGATGGCTTGCAACGCCTCCGTCAGGCGGAATGCGGCCAGATCAAACAAGAATGGCTGCTCGTCGCCATAGCCCAAACCGAAACGGAGGCGCTTTGCGTCTGCGGAAAGGGTGAACGCCTTGCGCTTTTTGCCGAGCATATATACGGTCACAGCATGCTGCAAAGCTGTTCTTGAAGGGCTATCGGGAAAAATTATACCGAAGGCTGGGTCAGCCGCCGCCGCCGCTATTCCGTTTCCGCAGGGCAGAATCCCCGTTACTGTATTTGTCGAGAACGATACTTCAGCGCGGCCACCGCGGCCTTCACCTCCCCAGAAGTAAATTGGCGGAGAACTCCGGCCCGTTGCAGAATATCCGACTGCGTAGAGGCGTAGCCCATCTGCGGACCATGCGGCGATCGTTATCTCGGTCGTTGCTTCAAGGCCGCTCATATCGACGGCATAAAGCCGCCCAAGCGTTTGCGTATCGTAAATCTCGATTGACGCCGTATCACGGAATGTAAGGGCAAGCTTGCCGCCTTTCGAGCTGATAGAGAGGCTATAGGGCTTTTTGCCGCCTTGAGTGGATACCGCCGTTTGAAGGTGCCCATCTGCACTATAACGGCGGATCTTCCCATCAAAGGCCACTGTGTACAGCCGGTTTTCATTATCGAATGCCGCACCGTAGCTGTCCTGCCCGGCATAGTCCTTGTCTTCGGCCAGCAGGCGCCAGTTGCCCGTGTCCCAAAGCCGCATGCCTTCCCCGCCCTTGATTACCGCAACAAGACGGCTGCCGTCGGAGGAGAAGCTTAAGTGCCAAATATGACTATGAAAATCGCCCAAGCGCTCCACAACTTGGCCAGTTGCAGCATCGAAAATGTATACTGAGTTTGAGCGGTCCGACCATGAGGCAGCGGCAACCCATCGGCCGTTTGGTGATAGCGCGACGCCGATTATCCTTCCCTTGAAACCGTCGCCTATGGGGGTTCGCAAGACGCGTACAAACTCAGGTCGGCCGTCAACGCCTTTGGGCAGCGACCAGAGCCGGGTGGTCTTGTCGTCCGAGCCCGTCACCATCAGCGAGCAAGCTGCGTCGATACCAACGCCGAAGATGGCCGCTGGGTGCATTCCCGGCTCGATCCGCAGTATCGGCCGCTGGTCGGGCAAATCCTCCGCCCGCGCCGCCCCCGCCAGCACCGCAACCGCCGCCATTATCGCCGCCGCTATGCGCATGACATATCCCCCGCCCAACCGGCCTACTGTGTTGTCATCCCGGAAACGCCGCAGGCGTTATCCGGGATCTTAAGGGACGCAGCGCCGCGTTCTAGAAGATCCCGGATACGGCGCAAGCGCCGTTCCGGGATGACAATGAGCGGGGCATCCACGCGCATCATAGCGCAGGCGCGGCCGCCCATCCATCCATCTTATCGCGTTGGAATTCGCGCCCGCTAGCCCTTCGCTTCGTTCGGGCTGGCGGCCGGCGAAACGCCGTGGCAAGCTATCTGGCTGAAAGCGCGGCACCGGCCACCGGCAGGGCCGCACAAAAAGGAAACGCCATGCTGCTAACCGAACAGCACGAACAGCTCCGCGCCTCCGTCACGCGGTTTGTGGAGCGCGAGATCAATCCCTTCGTGGACGAATGGGAGAAGGCGGAGGAGTTTCCCTCCCATACGCTGTTCAAGAAGCTCGGCGCGCTCGGCGTGCTCGGCGTGAAATACGGTGAGGACTATGGCGGCTTGGGGCTCGACTTCTCCTACTCGGCGGTGGTGGCCGAGGCTCTGGGCACCTGCGCTTGCGGCGGCGTACCGATGGCGATTGGCGTGCAGTCCGATATGGCGACGCCGGCGCTGCATCGCTTCGGCAGCGAGGAGCTTAAGCGCAACTGGCTTGTGCCAACCATTGCCGGCGACGTGGTGGCGTGCCTTGGCGTCTCGGAACCGGGCGGCGGCTCGGATGTGGCGGCGATCAAAACCGCGGCGCGCAAAGACGGCGGCGATTACGTCATCTCCGGCTCGAAAATGTGGATCACGAACGGCCTGAAAGCCGATTGGTGCTGCCTCCTCGCCAACACCTCCGAAGGCAAGGTGCATCAGAACAAATCGCTGATCGTCGTGCCGATGGACGCCAAGGGCATCGAGCGGCAAAAAATCCGCAAGCTCGGGATGTTCTCGTCGGATACCGCGCAGCTCTTTTTCGACGAGGTGCGCGTACCGCGGGCGAACGTCATCGGCCAGGAGGGTATGGGCTTCACGCTGCAGATGTTACAGTTCCAGGAGGAGCGGCTTTGGGCCGGAGCGAATTCGCTCACCATGCTCGACCGGCTCATCGATGCGACCATCGATTACACGCGCCAGCGCAAGGCGTTCGGCAAATCCGTGCTCGACAACCAAGTTGTGCACTTCCGCCTCGCCGAGCTTCGCACCGAGGTGGAGGCGTTGCGCGCGCTCGTCTGGCGCGCGGTCGAGGACTATGTGGCGGGCCGCGACGTCACCAAGCTCGCCTCGATGGTGAAGCTGAAATGCGGCCGGTTGACGCGGGAAATCGCCGATTGCTGCCTGCAATATTGGGGCGGCATGGGCTACACTTGGGACAACCCGCTTGCCCGCGCGCTTCGCGACGGACGCCTCGTCTCCATCGGCGGCGGCGCGGACGAGGTGATGCTCGGCGTTATCTGCAAGCTTGAGGGAACTCTTCCCCGCGAAAATGAAGGACGAAAGCCATGAGCCAGCAAGAACCAGCCACGCTTTCGCTTGTGCGTCACGGCGGCGTTCTCACCGTTCGGATGAACCGGCCGGAGGTCAGGAATGCGATGTCGCAAATGATGCTGCGCGAGCTCTTGGATGTGCTTGCCGGAGCGGAAGCGGGCGGGGTCCGCGCCGTGGTTTTGCGGGGCAGCGGCGGGCATTTCTCGGCCGGCGCCGATCTGCACGACATGGCAAAAGCGCACTCGGCTCCCATCGCGCTCGAAACGGACCCGATGGCAGAGGCCAACGCCGCCTTCGGCCATGTCTGCGCGGCCTATGCCCAGAGCCCGCTCGCCATCGTGGCCGTGCTCGAAGGGGCGGTCATGGGCGGCGGCTTCGGGCTTGCCTGCTGCGCCGACGTGGCGATTGCGTCTCACACAGCCGATTTCCGCCTGCCTGAAACCTCGCTCGGGCTGATCCCTGCGCAAATCGCGCCCTTTTTAGTGGAGCGACTCGGCTATTCGCAAGCCAAGCGCATTTCGGTAACGGGCGCGCGCTTCGGGGCCGAGGAAGCGTTCCGCATCGGACTCGTTCATCGGGTGTGCGCAAACGAGGCGGAGCTGGACGCCGCGCTCGCTTCGGCGCTTCAGCAGATCCTTGCCTGCGCGCCCGGCGCCGTCGCGGAGACGAAAAAGCTGCTTCGGCGCGCGCGCTTCGAAGATCCGGCGAGCCTTGTGGAGCATGCCGCCGCAGTATTCGCCAAGGCCGCTCGCGGCGAGGAAGGTGCCGAGGGTTTGCGCGCTTTTGCGGAGCGGCGCAAGCCGGCTTGGGCTTCTTAGAGCGCCGCGCGCATGATTGTAAGCTGCCGCTAACATGGAGTGCCCCCGCTTGCCGTCCGGGTTCGATTGGCGCCGCTGCCATTAAGACGCCATCATAGCGAAAGCACTTTGCTAAAGTTTTAAGGTAGGCGCCTCAGAGGCTGACGCGCCGGCGCCCTTGTATGCTGACAAGCTTGGGAACAAGGTGAAAGGAAGTTAATCCTTGCCGTCCTTTTTCATCATGCAAGTTCCTGTGGGGCCGCGGTGCGAACGCATTCCGCCGGCGGTTATTGCGCATGGCGTTGAAGCAAACGGAGGGTTTCCCCGTCCAGCTCGCCGCCGAAATACTTCTGCAGCGCTGCGCTGAAGACATTCGGCCCTGAAGCGGCTTGCGCGAACAGGGTCATCGACGAGTGGAACTTAAGGTCGTCCGGATAGGGGAATATCCCAGAGGCCGAGGCCTTACCGGCATCCAGCGCGGCCTTAGTGCACTCGATGAGCCGGGGCCCGAGAGCGGGGTGGGCCAGATAAGCGCGCGCCTCTTCCAAGGAGGCGATCCCGTATCTTTGCGACATCGGGCTTTGCCCAAGGCCGCGCAGTTGCGGAAAGATGTACCACATCCAGTGACTCTGCTTGGCGCCCTGGCGCAACTCCGATAGCGTCCGTCCATACGCGCTGCGTTGCGCCTCGACGAAGCGTTGCAAGTCGAAGAGGTCCGGCAGCTCTTGCCCGTCACCGGCTTTCGTTTCGCTTTTCATCGGCTCCTCATGCCAGTAAAGATCGATCCCAAGCGCCATGGTTTTGCAAGACTCACGGAATATGTGGTCAAGCATGCCGCGAAAAGGCTAGGTTTCGCGGGGGGTATAGAGATTGGCCAATAACGTTCATAGCCTTCGCCTACCGGTCACCGAAACCGGTCACGCCGCCGCCGGGGCTCTGCCCGCGCGCGCTGGGGTAGTTTACGCCTTGTTTGCAGACCGGGCCATCCCTGCGGGAGCGGCTCCGGCGGATTATGCTTTGTTCGCGGACGCCGGCGTACCTGCAGAAGCGGCGCCTCCCCAATATGCGCTTTCGGTGGAAAACCAAGCTGTTTGGCCGGCGGCGCAACGGAGGCGCGCGCCTTACCGCGCGATCGCCGCTGCGTTTGCCCTCCATCTTGCCGTCCTCTTGTTTTTTTTCGTCTGGCCCAGCTCACACAAAAGGCTCGGGATGGAGGATGGCTCGACCGAGGCCTTAGCCGTCTCGGTCGTTAGCTCGGCCGACCTCAAGCGCCTAAGCTCAGACCCCTTTCTGCAGGAGGCGTTTCCCTCGCCAGTTCCCGCCAAGGAGAACGCCCCGGCTCCCGAGCCGGCGCCACCGGTTCCGCAGCCTCCGCAACCCGCCCCGCAGGAAGCGAATGCGGCTGCCTCCGATCAGCAGCCCAAGCCGAGCGAGACGCGCGAGAGGCGAGAGACTGCCTATGACCCGACGGGCTTCATCGAAATGGCATCCGCCCAATTCTCCGCGCAGCTCGATCATGCTTTCAAGGCGGCCGAGGCCCACCGCGAGACGCAGCAACGTTCCGCGGCGGCGCATCAGCCCGCTCAGGCTGCCCCGAACGTCAAAGTGTTCCGCCCAGGCGCGACGCATATCGGCAAATCGGACGAATTCGCGCGCGCCGTGATTTGGGCGCTGGCCGCGACAAAGCCCATGGGCAACGGCAAGTGGGGCACCTCCATCGTGACGTTCCTCGTCTCGGCGGAGGGCCGCGTCGAAGGCTTGAGACTTTTGAAGAGTGCCGACGATAACTGGCTCGATACGGCCGCGCTCATGTCCGTGAAGCAGGCGCGCATGCCTGTGCCTCCGCCGGGACTTCCTGCCGGCGACCGGACGTTCAATGTAGAGTATATTTCCCTTCCAGGCCGTTAGGCGGCCGGCACGTTCTAAACAAGGAAAAGGGTGAATAGGTCCCCATCCGGCGCCGGCGAGTGGCGCGGCATTTGCCGATGCCAGCTACTTTTGCTTTGCCTATCGCTTTCACTCTCCGGAGCAAGCCCGCCGCTCCGCGGGCTTGTCCCAGCTATCGAGGTTGTGGGCGGTATTGACGAGTGCAACGTGGGAGAAGGCCTGCGGAAAATTTCCAAGCATGCACCGCGAAACGGGATCGTATTCTTCGGAAAGCAGGCCAACATCGTTTCGAAGCGTGAGCAGATACTCAAAAAGATCCCTGGCTTCCTCGCGGCGCCCGAGCAGAGCCAAATTGTCGGCGTACCAAAAGCTACAAGCCAAAAACACGCCTTCGCCGCCTTTCAGGCCGTCGGCTCCGGCCTGCGTATCGTAGCGGCGGATCAGCCGCCCAGCCTTAAGCCTCTCCCCAATCGCTTCGGCTGTGGACTTAACCCTCGGATCGCTGGCCGGTAGAAAACCGACCAGCGGGATGAGCAAAGCGCTGGCATCGAGCTCGGGGCTCCCGTAGCTTTGAGTGAACGCTCCGGCTTTTGCATCGAAGCCCTCCTTGCAGACCTCATCGTGAATATGTGCGCGCAACACGCGCCAGCGGTCTGCGGGCCCCTCGGCGCCGAAGCGCTCGACCATCTTGATCGCCCGGTCTAGCGCAACCCAGGCCATGACCTTCGAGTATGTGAAGTGACGGCGTCCGCCGCGCACCTCCCAGATGCCTTCATCGGGAAGGTGCCAGACCTTCTCCAAATGCTCGACGAGCGTGCGCTGCAAAGGCCAAGCCTCGCGATCGGAGTCCAGACCGCCAGCGCTGCCCTGGAAGAGAGCGTCTATCACCTCGCCGAAAACGTCGAGCTGGAGCTGGTCCGCCGCCGCATTGCCAACCCTCACCGGCTTCGAGCCCTCGAAGCCGGAAAGCCAAGGGATCTCGCATTCGATGAGGCGGCGTTCGCCTCCCAATCCGTAGACGATCTGCATTTGCTGCGGGCTACCGGCCACGGCGCGATGGAGCCAGGCGCGCCAGTCGTCCGCCTCGCGCCGGAACCCGGAATTCATCAGCGCGAGCAATGTAAATGTTGCGTCCCGCAGCCAGCAAAAGCGGTAGTCCCAATTGCGCACGCCGCCGATTTCCTCGGGCAGCGACGTGGTGGGAGCGGCGACAATGCCGCCGGTCATGCGGTAGGTGAGAGCTTTCAAGGCGATGAGAGAGCGCAGAACTGCGCCGGAGTATCGTCCGCCGCCGCTGAATTGTTCCGACCAGCGCCTTTAAGGCCCCCGTCGATGCGCGTGATCCAAGGAACGATCAGGCCGTAATCGAAGCGAAGCACAAGCTCGGTAGCCATCTCCACCCGGCCGCGGCGCCCCTGAACGAGCCGCATCAAATGGCCGGTGCCGCTTTCGCGCAGCGGCATAAAATCGATGACGGTGGCGGCTCCGCCTGCGGTTTCGATCAGGGTTTCGAGGATGAGCGTGTTGCCGCGATACCGGCGGGTGACCTTTGCGCCTTTATCCGCCGCTGTGAGGGTCCAGCGGCCGTTCTCCTCGCTGCCGAGCAGGGCGGCGAAAATCGCTCCCGAGTCGAAGCGCGGCCAGCACAGCCAATCGATCGATCCGTCGCGCCCAACGAGTGCAGCGCTTTCGCAGTCGCCAATAAGAGCGTAGTCCTCGATGCGTTTCGGCATGGGTTGCCTTTCGCAGCCGATAGAGCAAACACAGAAGCCGGGTTTGCGTTTCCCGCCGTTGTGAAAGGGCAGCAGCTTGTTTATCGCGGCCGGCAAATTTGCCAAACGCGCAAGTTGCTGACATGCCGGGTTGAGAGCGGCGCGGCGATAGAACGGCAACGGCGATACGGGGGCAAGACGACGCTTTCGCGCAGGCCTCAGCTAGAGCCGGCTTGACGCACGCGGATGTGCTTATGCGCGCCGTCGGCTTCGCCGCCATGGACGTGGCTCTCTTCCGGCGTCTCCACCGGCACGGTGATAAGCCGGCCGTGACGCACGCCGCGCTCGGCTATGACGTGCCCGGCGTAATGCCGCACCTCTGCGACTTTACCCCTAAGGATCGCAACCTCCATGCAACTTTCGTGATTGAGATGGACATGCAGCGTGGTGAGCACGAGGTCGTGATGCTCGTGCCCGCTGTCGCAGAGCCGCTTCGATAGTCCGCGCATCTCGTGATCGTAGACATAGGTCAGGGCCGCGACGCAGTCTCCGGTGCCGCCGGCCTCCTCATAGACCCGCTGCAGTCCCGCCCGCATCAGATCTCTGAAAACCTCCGACCGCGCTTCGTAACCGCGCACCTGCATGAAGCGCTCGATCTCGGCCATCAAATCGTTGTCGATTGTAATTGTAATTCGCTGCATCGCGCCCTCCCTACCGGCTTCAATTCTCACAAGACGGGGACCTTCGCCGAAGTCTATCACGGCTTTGCGGGAAGAAATCGCGCGCAATCGTAATAAGTGCCTTTATCGGGCCTTGCAGCCGGATCGCCGTTCGGTATAGTGCGCGCTTGCGCGTCCTTAAGCGCATGGAGAGGTGGCCGAGTGGTTTAAGGCGCACGCCTGGAACGCGTGTGTACGTGAAAGCGTACCGTGGGTTCGAATCCCACCCTCTCCGCCACATCACGTATTTTTACCATTTGTTTTCATAGGTTCAGCTCCAAAAATCTGAAAACGCAAAGCCCTGTTTTTAGGTCTTTTGTTCCGTCTGCGCGTCAGCGCAGATTGGACCGCCAGGATTCCCTAGAAGATTTCGCGGTGCTCCAGCATGATGAAAATGCTGCATGTAGTGCTGCTGCCGGGCATGACACGAACCCGCAGTCCCCAATATTATCCTTTGGAAAATTGCCTGGCGACGGCTAGCGGCTTCTTGACGGCGCCCGCATTAGCGGGTTGATACCGGTTACTTCCCTGCCGGAACCACGGCTTAGCTTGGGATACTGTTCACAGATGCGTTTAACCTATGTTTTTGACGCCGAAACCCTGCAAGCCATCACAAAGATTATTTACGCAGCGGCACTCTGCTACGGATGCATCTCTGATGTTAGGCGCTTCAAGATACCGAACGCCGTTTCGCTGGTTGTAGCCGCACTATTCTTTTTCAATTATTGGCTGCTCGATGCGCCGGGAAGTTTAACCCAACACCTTGCGGCTGGAGGCATCGGCTTCATCCTAACATTCGGCCTTTACGTTGCCGGAATCATGGGCGCGGGCGACGTAAAATTAATAAGCGCTCTCATGCTTTGGGGAGGCGATAGAGACGGGCCGGCTTTCCTTATTATTATGACCCTCATTGGCGGCCTATTTGCCGGGCTGCTCCTGATCGCGCGAAAGTCGATGGCTCTTTGGCCATCAGCCCATCGTTATATCCCTTCACGCCGTCTAAAGGCGTGGGCCAGGCGTGGAATTTTTCCTTACGGCATAGCCATTTGCATCGCGGGGCTGATTTTGATCCCGTCATTCTTTGCGCAGCCCCGCTGAAGGTGTTCTCAACCCTGTCTGCCCGCAGCCAGTTTCCAGTCCGCAAGCAATGCCAGGTTGGCGCGAATAAGAGGATTGTTTGGGTCCTGGGCTTGAGCGGTTTGCAGCGCTTCCTCCGCACTCGCGAACTCGCCCTTCAGCATATAATGGAAACCGAGATTGTTGAGGTAGGCCGGTGTAGTGCCGGTCATTTTCTTCAGCACCTCGTAGGCGCGATCCGCTTCTTCGAACCTTTTGAGATGATCGTAGGATGCAGCCAGGCCTAGCCATGCCTCGGCATTGCTGTGGCGCTCTTCGATCGCCTGGCGGAAATAGCGCTCCGCCAAGCCATATTCGCCATGTCTGAAGTTCTCCTTTGCCTTATCCACCCAGACCTGCTCGGGCCCGCTTCCAAATGTGGAAGTTGCGGTGATGTCGCCCTTCGCACCGGCAACGGCTGTTGCCTCGTCTCCAAGCTCTTTGCAACCTCCTACACTCAGTGCAAAAACAATGACCAACGCGATTTTATTTAACGTTTTCATATGCCCCACCTTGTTAGAAGCCTGCGTTTTTCATGCGAATGACAGCCGGAAGCATGATGACAATCAGAATCACGGGAAACACGAACAGGCCCAGGGGCAAAACGAGCTTTGCCGGAAGGGCGTGCGCCTTCTCCTCGGCCCGAACGAGCCGGCGGTCCCGCATTTCGTCGCTATAGACGCGAAGGGCGTCGGTGACGCTTGTTCCCAACTGCTCCGTCTGCTCTAGAAGTGACGCCAGTGTCGCGGCTTCGTCGACCTGCATGCGCCTGGACAAGTTGAAAAGCGCCTGGTGCAGGCTGCTGCCGGCTCGGATTTCGAGGCTGGCGAGATAAAGATGGGCGCCCAAGATCGGATGGGTCTTGGCAAGTTCCCGGCTTAGCCGGTCGATAGCCGCCCGGGGCCCTAGCCCTGCTTCGGCGCAAACAATCATGAGGTCGATGAAGTCGGGAAATCCCTCCCTGCATTCTTGAACCAACCTCTTTTTACGCATCGCGACGAACCGGCTTGGCAATATAAATCCGACGCCCCCCAGAATTGCAGCGGCCATTATTCTTGAATTGCCAGCGGTGTCCGGGAAAAAATAAGCGTATGCGAGATATCCGAAAAGACAGCCCCCGGCGAGGAAAGACGCCCGCAAGGTCTGGTACCAAAAGACCGCTCTCTGGCCGAAAAACCCCGCGCGCAGCAGCTCACGCCGGATTTTCGAAGCTTCGCTTTCGTTGCGCGCGGCGCCGCGTTCCACATCGCCCAATAAGGCCGAAGTCGCCAAGAGGCTCTGATACCGAAGCGATCGCGCGTTTTCGTACCAACCCTTGCCGAGAGCAACGTCAGACGTGCTGCCCTCGCGATTCAAGACCGCTCGCCTTTTAAACGTGTGCCTTGTCCGGATGTACGTGCTCACCCCCAGCACGAACAGAAAAACAGCGGCGAATGTGAATACCATGGCCACTGTCAAACGGGCCGTCGCGGGATCCGATAACCGAATAGTTGAAAACATCTCCATCATCACACACGAATCCTCACCATTCGATACATGACGTAATTCCCAAAAGACATCCAAAGCACGGCGCCAGCAAGTACAGGCTTTGTATAGGCTTCATCCCAAACATCGCTGTAGTAATTCGGAGAAAGAAACCATATCACGCAGAATAAGAGAACCGGCAGAGCGCTCAAGATTAGCGCCGAGAAGCGGCCCTCGGCAGCTAGAGCGTGAGCCTTTCTTCGTAGCTTGAAGCGCTCGCGTATGATGCGGGACAAGTTTGCAAGAACTTCCGCCAGGTTGCCGCCGGTCTTAGACTGCATGGAAACCGCGAGCGCGATCAATCCAAGGTCCGGCTGGCCGACCCTCGTATGAAGGTTGGCCATCGCCGTTTCTAAATCCAAGCCATAGGTCATCTCTGCCGCAGTTAGCCGGAACTCGGCGCCGATGGGATCGGGCATGTTCTGCGCTAAGGAAGAAATAGCGACCGAAACCGCGTGCCCTGCCTTGAGACCGCGGACGAGAGTGTCAACAGCTTCCGGAAGCTGGTCTTCGAACTTTCGCTGGCGCCCATCGCGCATAGCCCGCAGCACAATAAATGGCAGCCCAATTCCACCGGCGATGGCCGCTGGGATGGACAGTAAAAGAGCGGCATCGGCGAGGTAAGCGATAAGAAATGCGACACCCGCACACGCTAATGCCGCGCCAACGACCCCAGAGAATCCCAACGACGTTCCAGACTGGAGAATAAGCTTGTTGAGAGAAACTATCGAGATAGCAAAGTAACCGTCAGCCGTCAGGCTTCTGCTTTGCCGGATATCGAAGAGTTCAGCCTCCGAGGCGATGCGCTGCCCCTTGGAAGCTTGGAGCCGGCTTTGAATCCGGCCGCGATAAATTATTCGTTCCTTAATCGCGATATATAGCCCAAGCAAAAACATTAGGAGCGCGAAAAAGATCAGAACAGCGACCAAATTTTGCTGGGACATGGCCTAATTCACCCCGTTCACTGGATCGAAGAAGCTTTGCGGAACGCTGAAGCCTTTGATCCTTAGGTCTTCGATGAACGACGGTCTGATCCCCGTGGACGTATAAGTACCGCGGACCTGTCCGTCGGCGGCCGTGCTATGCCGGACAAAGCGAAACAACTCCTGCATCAGAATAACATCGCGCTCCATCCCCGAAATTTCGGTGATGCTGACAATCCGGCGTTTGCCGTCGCTAAAGCGCTGCAGCTGAACGATAAGTTTGATTGCGGACGTTATCTGAGCGCGAATACTGCTTTCCGCCATTGGAAGCCCCGCCATGCCAACCATTTGCGATAGCCGGGAGAGTGCATCGCGAGGGGTGTTGGCATGGATCGTCGCCATCGATCCCTCGTGACCGGTATTCATGGCTTGAAGCATGTCGAAGGCTTCTTCGCCGCGCACCTCGCCGAGTATGATGCGGTCAGGCCGCATACGTAGCGCGTTCTTGACGAGCTCGCGTTGCCGGATTTCGCCGCGGCCTTCGAGATTCGGTGGACGTGTTTCAAGCCTGCCCACGTGAGGCTGCATGAGCCTCAGTTCGGCGGCGTCCTCGATGGTAATGAGCCTCTCGGAATTGGGAATATGAGCGGAAAGCGCGTTAAGCAGCGTCGTCTTTCCGCTGCCGGTTCCTCCTGAAATGAGAATGCTTAGCCTCGATTGCACGCACATTCCTAAAAGCTCGGCCATCCTGTCGCTGAGGCTGCCAAAACCGGCGAGCTTTTGCAGGTCGTAAGCCTGCTCGGAGAACTTCCTGATCGATATTAACGGGCCGTCGACCGCTATGGGCCGGACCGCAACGTTGAGACGAGACCCGTCTGCGAGCCGGGCATCGATCATAGGCTGCGATTCGTCGACGCGCCGTCCGACGGCGCCAACGATCTTATTGACGATCCTAAGGATATGCGCTTCGTCCTTAAACCGCACGGGGACAGCTTCCAGCTTACCGTGCCGCTCCACGTAAACTTTCTCATGCGTATTAATGAGAATGTCGCTAATGGTCGGGTCTTTAAGCAGGGGCTCGAGCGGCCCAAGGCCCGTGAGTTCATCGAAAACTTCCTGAGAAAAGTTTTCAAGCTCTTTAGCGTTAAGAAGAATGCGTTCCGTTTTCACGTACTCTGCAACGAACTCGCCTATTTGGCGGCGCAAGTCTTCCCGGGACATTCGCTCCAATGAAGCAAGATTGAGATCGTCGATTAGCTTGCGGTGGAGGCGCACCTTCGCCTCAAGAAGCTCTTGCCCGGGCCACTTGCCTTCTTCGGCAATACGGCGGTCGTCGCCGGGGTTCCTATCGGCATCGGAGACAGAGCGCACAGCCGGCGCCCCCTCCTGAGGGGCCTGAGCTACGGTCTTTCCCGGATCTTTCATGAACTTGTTTCGCATTGAACGTTCCAAATCCCTATTTTTGTGCCTTTGCGAGGCGGGTATCGCCGTCGAGGACTTGCGAAAGCCTCTTTCCGATCTTGTTTCCGGCGCGCATCTCCGAGAGCGTCATTCCCCGGTTTATGGCTTCATCGACAACGCCGCCCAGATTGGGGATGAAGCCGCCGAGCCGCGTTTCGAGGATGCTTTCGGCGTCTTTCCTCGTGAGGCCCGCGCCCATCAATGGCTCATGGAATTTGTTGACGATGACCGAAACGCCCGTTTTCGCTGCCGCCTTGGAGGCAATGGCTTCGGCCAAGAATCGGGAGTGACGGAGCGCGGGCACGGTAAAGCCGGTCACCACGAAAACCCGGTCCGATCCCCAGATGACGTTATCGGTCCAGGGAGACCAATTCTTCGGAACATCGATAATCAGATGATCGAAGGCTTCGGAAAGAAGACCGAGGATCGACGCAATCAGCCCCTCGCCGATGTCCACGAATTGCCCTGGTGCGCGCGGGGCGGCGAGCACCGCCAATCCGGAGCGGTGCCGGGTGAGCATGACGTCCAAGAGTTGACGGTCCAAACGGCGCGACATCTGGGAGAGTTCGGAGAGCTGAAAAGCAGGCGTCAGATCGAGGTAATCGGCAACCGCCCCATCTTGAAAGTTGAGATCGGCGAGGCACGTCGATTGAAGCTCCTTATTCCGGTTTCCGATCAGGAACGCCGCTTCTATGCCCAACGTGGTGTTGCCGCATCCTCCATGAGCCGGAAAAAAGGAGATGCATTTGGCTTCCCCATCGCCTGTTTCAGCCAAGCGCGCGCGCAGTGTCGTTTCACAGGAGCTGTGGATCTCAGCGGCAAGGCAGCCGGCCGGAAGCCAGTCGTCGACCTTGACCAGCAAGAGGCCGCGGACGATGTGGTGATCGAGATGGTTCGAAATCGCAATGACCGGAACTTTCGAAAAATGCGACTTCTTGAGCCGTTCAAGGGCGTCGATATCGAGTGTGCTTCCCTGGTTGAAATCGATCACCAGGAGAGCCGGGAGCTTGATATTGGCCAACTTCTGCTCAAGCTCCGGCAGACGGCCGCCGAATGGCAGCAGGTTGAACTGGTTCTTCCCGGAAAATTCGGCCGACACCCGCTCCAAGAGACCGCCATCCTCAGTGACGAGGAGGACATCGTATCGCCGGTCTGGCCGCAATCCGCTCGCGATCGGCATCGGCTGGGGTTGCAGATTCCCGGCTTCTGCCGCATCGAAGCAGGAGGCGGCGCCGCCTCCTTCCGCTGCGTTGCTGCCCGGAGCAAGATTTCCACACTCGGCAAGCCGCTTGTTCACGTTTCAGCCCCTTTACTGCTGCGGCACGGGCGGGGGAAGCGCGTTGTCGGCGGGCAGCGGCATCTCGGGTGCCTTCGCCGGATTGAGAGGACGCGGCTGCATCACCCTGTTGGTTTCATAGCGCTGAATGGCGAGGCCCGCGCGCTTTCCATCCAAAGTCAGGTGCCGGTTTTTCACGTATGGCGGCCAAGGATCGATCGTTTGTGTCGCCTTGTTCACCTCCACAGCATCGCCGGCGCCGCGCGTCACAAATTCGATACGGTCGCTATCGTCGTCCCAGGCGCTGACACCCGCCGCAATGATCGCGAGGACAGAGATCGTGGTAGCGCTACGCAAAGGCTTCTTGCAGAATTTGGTCATGGCCGCCTCTATTTGCTTGGTGATGCAATTGGCTGTTCGGGCTGGTAGTCGATGATGTCGCCGCCCACGAATTTCGGCTTGCTTACCTCGATCTCTTGCTTCCCGAGCAAGAAAAACTCGGCGTCGTTCGCAGGCTTTCTGTTATCGAGCGGGCTCGCAAGTTTCTCGCCGGGCACCCTCGGGCGGATCAGCCGCGGCGTGACGATGATGACGAGGTCTGTCTCGTTTTTCTGGAAGGACTGGCTGCGGAAAAGCGTGCCGAGCACAGGGGCATCCCCCAACCACGGCAGCTGCTGGGTGTCGGCAACGTGAGACCCTTGCAGCAATCCGGCGATTGCGAAACTTTGGCCATCGCGGAGCTCGACCGTCGTGGATGCCCGGCGCACGCTCAAGCTCGGAATCTGATAGGCGCCGATCGAGACCGTGTTCGCCGTGTCGAGCTCGCTAACCTCCGGCTCGATTTTCAGATTGATTTGGCCGTCCGAAAGCACGGTGGGTGTGAACGCGAGGCCCACGCCATATTTCTTGAACTCCACCGATACCTGATTGAAGGCATTGACGCCGACGGGAAAGGGGAATTCGCCGCCTGCTAGAAAGCTTGCAGTATCCCCTGATAGGGCAATCAAGTTTGGCTCGGCCAAGCGCCGCGCAAGACCCTTTTCTTCCAGTGCACTCACAAAAGCGTCGATCTTCACCGGGCCGCCCAAAACCCGGCCGCCGAACGTGCCGAAGGGAATCAAATTCGATGCGAGACCTGACGCAGAACTAAAAATCGTATTGTTTGTGAAGTTCCCCTTGCCAGTATCGACGAAGCCTCCGCTTTGTATGTTTTCATTTCCCGTTGTACCGCCTAGCTTTCCGCTCGTTGCCCAGTTGATGCCCAGGCCGCGATTGAGGTCGCGGGTCGCTTCGATGAAGCGGACCTCGAGCATCACCTGCTGAGGTGCGGCGACTGTCATGCCATTGGTGACGTCGTGAGGGGCGAGCTGCTCGGCAAGCGTCAGGACGCGCTGCATCGCCACTGCGTCAGGGGCGAGGCCCGTAATCAGAACCTTCCCGTTGACGGACGAAACGCGGAGTTTCGAGAAGGCCGCGGTTTCCCGCAAGTGCCGGCGCATAATGTCGAGATCGTAGGTCACTTCGATATCGACCACGCCCAGCACCTGCTTTTTGGCGTCGAGAAGAGAGAGGCGAGTCACTCCCACTTTTTTGCCAAGGATGTAAATGGACTGGTTCGTAAGCGGAACGACATCGGCGATCTCGGGATCGCCCACGAGAGCGTCGCCGAATGGAGTATCCACTCGAACCGTCTCGGACTTGTGGAGCACGACAGGCACGTCGATGCGCTGGTTCTCCCGGTCCAGGTAGTAGGTCGTGATGGTCTTGTTTTTGCCGTTGGCACATGCCGGGCGATCCGCACAAAATGCCGCTGCCAACACCGCTATAGGTAAAAGACCCCACAATCGTGGCGCCGCCAACCAACCATAATTTAGCATTCTGCCCCCGCAATTCTAATTATTGAAACCCCTGCCGCCGCAAATCTCCTTGGTTTACCCAAGCTCCCGAAAAAGCCGCCTTACTCCTGCGGGACCCGGTACTCTTTACGCTCCACTGACCGGAACACCGATACCAACGGCGCTTCTGCCCGCACATCGGCCGGTTCCTGCCTCCGCTCTGGCAGTCCGGCGAGGTCGCGCAGATCGACCGCGCGGCTAGGCTCCCGGCTGTTTTCGCCCTTGTTCAACGTCAACGATAACTGGCCGATAGCTCCGGCCAGCGTCAGCCTTTTCGCATCTTGCTCGGATACCTCCAGAGTGACGGTTTTCGGCGGCTGATTTTGCTGTTTCCGCTGGATTTGCTGGTCCGCAGCGAGAACCCTCACGTTCATTACGAGCGTTTTCGTGTAGGCGCGCGGCAAAGCGTCGGTGACTTCGCCGGTCCTCTCGGTCTGCGTCATGAGAACGTCGACGCGATCCTCCGGCTGCACAAAGCCGCCGACGCTCGAGGCCTCGTTGACACGTATCGTTATAGCGCGCATGCCATCGTTCAGGCGGCCGGCTAAACCGTTATCGAGGCCGCCCAGAAGGCGCTGCGCGAGGACCGGCTCGTTCTCCGCGATCGCGACCGATAGGACCGGCTCTACACCGCTCTTAAAAAGTGCATCAGGCGACGTGAATGCGCCCCTTGGAAGCAGATCCGCCGGCCACGCCGCCTCCCGGACAAAGCCAGCGGTGAGCTTGTCGCCTGCCTTAAGATCGCGAGCCGCGACGACTACGTTTTTCATCGCCATGCCGGCAGGTTTCGCCGCAACAACAGCCGGCTCGCTTTGCGTCGTTAGCGCCGAACGCACGAGGAGCGCCGCGACGCCCGCACACGCGAATGCGACGACGAAAATCAGTATCGAGCCGAATCTCATGAAGACCTCAGCAAAATGAAGCAAGGAGGCATAATCTGTATCCGCTTCGACGAAAGTTGCCGGCTATGCCCTGCCAGGTTCGGCTTTACTTGCTGGCGCTGGTGATGGAATTTGCAATAGAGGCAAGCTGCGCGCTGATACCGGTGCCGAGACTGGTGACGGCGGTTACGCAGACCACCGCGATGAGGGCTGCGATCAGACCATATTCGAGCATGGTCACGCCGTTTCTGTCTCCGTTGAATGTCTTGAGTTTTCTTGCAATGAAATGTGCCATTTCCATCCCCACGTGGTTGAATAAAGCAAGGCGTACGCCAGGGCAAAATTTCACTGCCCTGGCGGCTTGTCCGGCCTAACTATCCGGGCCGTTTATGCCTCTGCCAGGTTCAGCTTTACTTGGTGGTGCCGCTGATCGTCGATGCGATGGAGGCAAACTTCGCGCTGATACTGGTGCCGACGCTCGTGACAGCGGTTACGCACACCACTGCGATGAGGGCTGCGATCAGGCCGTATTCGAGCATGGTCACGCCTTTCTTGTCCCCGTTGAAGGTCTTGATCTTTTTTGCGACAAAATGAGCCATTTATATCCCCACTTAGGTTGAGTAATAACGAGGTGGACGCCAAGTCGTTTCCCCAGTCTTGGCGATTCGCACGATCTAACTATACGGGCCGTCTAACCCTTGGCCGCAATGCAGCGAGGATTGTGCCCTTTGTTATTTGCAACCTGTGGTGGACCTTCGGGAAACGGCGCTTACTTGTCTCTAAAGTTAGAAGTTACGTCTTCGTGCACATCGCTTAGCTCGCGCAAAATTCGATCATCCTGTTATAAAAACTTGCTCCCCCCTAAAATGCTGTGATTAATACAGGCGTTGTGTAATGACTATGCTAACGCATAGGTTACTCTTTGATGCGTCCTAACGAATCTATGTGATTTGAGCTTGTAATTGTTTGTCAAGCGAATCCTTAATCGCGCTCTCAGAAATGATGTTTGCCCTAGGCCGCCTGGTTGCCAAAATACAGCAGACGATATTTTTATTATATTTGGCCAAGTTACAGTGTATTTCGGTGGAATAACTTGAAAAGCGCGGAATGGTTGCGGAGGTTGGCCCTTGCTGAGGCGCGAATCGGGGAGCACTGTCCGTGTTGGCCGTAGGTGCCATAGGCGTCTAATGTGAATTCTGCACGGCTGTCCGGTTTATTTTGCTTGCGTAATATTCGAATGAACCCGGCGTCATTCCGGAAAACGCTTCAGCGTTTATCCGGGATCTTTGCAGACACCGGGCCGCGGCATCTCGAACGATCCCGGATAGAGTGCGAAGGACATCACTCCCGGGATGGCGATGTTGAAAACTGTGCGAATTAAACCGGACAGCCGTGCAGCATTCCGGACGATGGCACCAAGGCTGTAATTCTTTCAGCAACTAAGTGGGGCTTTCGATGATCTATGAACAGCTGCATGCGATCCTGGCCCGGATGGGAGAGATTTATTCTCGCCAGATCCCGGCTATCGCCGGCTTGGCGATCTTATTCACAATTCTCACGGTTTTCAAAAGTCAGGCGTCGAGCCCGGGAAAGGTCTGGTGGCGAAATCCCGGTCTGGTGACCGATGCTTGCAACGCCGTCGTGAATGGCGTTCTGGCCCCGTATTGCAAACTTGCTTACTTACTCGTCATTTTCCTCTTACTATCGGGAACGTTCTCGAAGAGCGCTATCGACGATTATTTCAATAATGGGCGCGGCCCCTTGAACGGGCTGTCATTCTGGTGGCAGGCGGCGATCTATCTCTTGCTGGCCGATTTCCTGGCCTATTGGATTCACAGGGTGTTTCACGGCGGCGTTTTTTGGAAATATCATGCCATCCATCATTCGGCAAAACAGGTCGACTGGACGACAGCTTATCGCATCCACCCGGTCAATATGATGGCGCAACCGGTCCTCATAGGAGTGGCGATGCTCATGCTCGGCATTTCGCCCGAGGTCATGGTCCTGTTGGTGCCGTGGGATATTTTCAGTGCCGCGCTCGTGCATGCAAACGTGAAGTGGACGTTCGGCCCGTTGAAATACATCCTCGCAACGCCGGTCTTTCACCGCTGGCATCATTGCCTGCCGGACGATGGCGGCGACACCAACTTTGCACCGACCTTCGCCTTCTGGGATGTCTTGTTCGGAACGTTCCGCATGCCGCATGACCGCTTGCCGCAGGCGTTCGGCGTCGAGGACAGGCAATACCCGGAAGGCTACCTCCAACAGCTGATTTATCCCTTCAAATCGCGGAAGGAGCCTGCTGCCGCCGGCCCGATAATCGACCCAGCGAATTTGCCCGTGCAGCGCATGAATTGAGGGCGCGGCAATGACCGGTTCGAGAACCCGTCTCTTTGGACTTGCTATTGCAGCACTATGCGCTCTTGCGGCGGCCGTTGCCCGTTCCGGCCAGCCGCTCGACGCCGGGTTGCCCGCGGCCATCGAGCTCAAGGATATGACCTGGGTCGAGGTACGCACGGCAATACGTGAGGGTTATAAGACGGTTCTCGTACCCACAGGCGGCATCGAGCAGAACGGGCCGCATATGATCCTTGGGAAGCACGACTATATCGTAGGCTGGGCCGCGAACCGGATCGCGCTTGGCGCCGGCCGCACACTCGTGGCCCCGGTCGTCTCCTATGTGCCGGAGGGCGGCTACGAACCCGCCACCGGCCACATGCGTTTTCCCGGCACTCTCGGCGTTTCCGAGGCGGCTTTTGCCGGCGTGCTGGAGGGAATCGCACGCAGCCTGAAGACCCACGGATTTACGCTCATTTGTTTCATGGGCGATCATGGCGGCAGCCAGCGCGTGCAAAGCGAAGCCGCCGCGAGGCTGTCCAAGGAATGGGAGCGCGATGGCGTCCGCGTCGTTCATCTTAACGCCTATTACGACGACGCTGAGCAAGTGAAGCGGCTTGAGGCCGAAGGCGAGACGGCCAGCACCATCGGCCAGCACGCGGCCATCATCGATACGTCGGAACTTATGGCCGCGCACCCCGCTGGCGTCGATCTCAGCAGGCTTCCGAAATCCGGCTTCTTCACCGAGGCAACCGGCAGCTCAGGCGATCCCGCCCGGTCGAGCGCGCAGCGCGGCCGCGGCTTGATCATGATGCGCGTCGAGGCAGCCATCGCGCAGATCAACGCGCTGAGGTCACGATGAGCATGGGGTTGAGGGGTTCAATGCCACCGAGGCTGAAAGCCTCGGGTAGTTAAAGGCTTGGGCCTTGAACGTGACGCCGCTCGTAAGGAAGCTCCCAACCTGCGGGGTGAAAGTATAGCTCGTCTGGGCAACGATGACTGTCTGGTTCTGACTCACAAGGTTAGGCGGCAGAGAAAATAGGGGCTCGGAAGAGGAATAAGAGTTACAGCTCAAGGTCAAAGATGTAGATGTCGTTGCACAGCTCCATTGCACTGTCGCGTTGCTAGCGTTCTGTATGACGCTGGTGATGGTTAGGCCTGCGATAGTCGCCGAATAGGAATAGGGCCGCAAGATTATTGCCCCAATGTTTGTAATGTCTTGCAAACTCGCGGTGGTGACGCATGAGACTTGGGCCACGAGATCGGCGGCAGTGCTCGCAACTTGCGCATTTCTCCGCTTGATCGTGAAAGCTTCGCCGAATTCGGCCATGCTCAGCAGCATGAGGACCAAGACCGGCATGGCAATGGCCGCCTCCAAAAGGACGGAGCCGCGGCGGCTGTGGAGAAAGTTGCTCATTTTGGCTTAATCCTAAGTCTGCGGGAATGGCTCGCTTCTGAACACCGCCGAAGATTGCAAAAGACGGTTGCCGTCGGCGAGATTGCTCAGCAACGCGAGGGTTGCGAAATTGATCAGCGGCCATTCGTAAAAGCTCGTCACCAACACAACTGTCGACGGCCCGCCGGGCTGGTACGGGAAGCTCGTCAGGAGGGCTCCTTGACTGTTTGTCGCGACAGGCTGCGTGACTTGGGCGAAATCCGGAAAGTTCTGAACGTTAAGCTGGAGCTTACTGGTGCAGTTGGCGAGGATAACGACTTGGCTGCAAATCTGCGCAATCATCCCGGCCTGGCTCGTGTTGTTTGCTTGGGCTTGACCCGTCCGGATCAATCTCGCCGCGGTCAGCGTGGCGTTATCGAGCTCGTAGGTTCCCCAAAATATAAGACCAACTTCCAATATGCCAAAAAGCAATATGAACAGCGGTAAGGCAATGAGCGAAAACTCCAGAAACGATACGCCTCGTTCGCCGCGAATGCCCTTTACGATGCGGGTTTTGAGTTTTTCGCGAACCGTCTTCATTTTATCCCCCTTGCTGAAACGCCCGCTTTCGATGGCACGGTCGCCTAGATGTAACGTCTCAGCAGGTTGCTCATGGGAAGCTGAGCAGGTATGTGAATTTTGCCACAAACCACTGCCTGCCGGAGCGTCCCATGAACGTG
>JBKQQS010000070.1:0-67710 GCA_052144215.1 Rhodomicrobium sp. | reverse complement strand
AGGGCGGCCCGCCGGTCGCGGCGCCGGCCAAGCGCGGCTTCGGCTCGACGGTGATCTCCCGCATGGCGATGGAAAGCCTCGATGCCAAGGTCGATCTCGATTTTGCGCCGGAAGGGCTGTCCTGGCGTCTGCAATGCGCGGCGAAGGAAGTGATCGACAACAGCAGCAAGGTATGAGAAGCGCGCGCGTTCGCATGGACGCCGGTGCGGAAAGCTGCGCGTGCTCAAAACCTGTTGAACTTGGCGCTCAAGATTTGCTAAGGGCTGGCCGTTGCGCTTTTGTGCGCACAGGCTGCAAAGCGTGCGCGGCTGGCGCCGGTTTTTCGGGCGTTGTGCGGAGAGGAAGGCAGATGAAAGACAGCGATATGGATTTGAAAGCGCTGGTCCGCTCGATCCCGGATTATCCCAAGACCGGCATCATGTTCCGGGACATCACCACGTTGATCGGCCACGCCGATGGCTTCCGCGCCGCGATCCGGCGGCTGGCCGCCCCCTTCCACAACGATCGCATCGACGCTGTCGCGGGCATCGAGGCGCGCGGCTTTATCGTGGGCGGCGCAGTGGCGGACCGGCTCGGCACGGGCTTCATCCCGATCCGCAAAAAGGGCAAGCTGCCCTGGCGCGCCATCGGCCAGGATTATCAGCTCGAATACGGCACCGACATCATCGAGATGCACGAGGACGCCGTCCGGCCCGGCGAACGCGTGCTGATAGTGGACGACCTCATCGCCACCGGCGGCACTGTCGAAGCGGCCGTCAAGCTGATCCGGCGCCTGGGCGGCGAGGTGGCCGGCGCCGCGTTCGTGATCGATCTGCCGGAACTGGGCGGGGTGGCCCGCCTGCAGCGCGATTTGGGGATCGCCGCGCACGTGGTCATTGCCTTCGAAGGGCATTAGGTCTTTTTGAGAATTATAAGGGCAGCGGCCTGCGCCTTGTGAAGCTGCCGCTCAGCCCGTGCTCCAAGCGCGCGGCTGGCGCATGCCGGCAATCCGGCAGGCCTGCCCCACATAGCCATAGGGAAATAGCTCGAAAAACAGTTCCCGGCCCGATTTCGTGCCTGCGCCAGTGTGCCCGTCGAGGAAGCGGAAAACAAAGCGCGCGTCCGCCGCGACTCCATTCTCTGCCAGAAAAGCTCGCATGAAATGCAGGACCTCCCAATGCAGAGGGGTCAGCGTGATCCCAGCTCTTCGCGCCAGCTCCGAGGCGGTGGCTTCATCCCAGTCCTCAGGATCGAAAAGGAAACCCTGCTCGTCGACAGCGACCTTGCGGCCGCCGGCAATCATCTCCGAAATCGCATCGGCGCGTGTTCTCATGCTTTGCTTATCCAGAAAAGGTTGAGTCCAGGGCTCAATTATAGACAGGCCCGGTCAATCGGTGTCAACGCCGGCCTTAGTGCAGCCTCAGGCATCGCCTCGGACACGGAGTAAGGCAGAGTGTCTAAGCCGCTTTGCGCGCCGATTGGCCACGGTGGCCTGGCATCACACGGGACTTCGGCATGATGAGCGAAGCCTCGGTGCCTGCCCCTTGCTTGCTATGCAGCTCGAAGCGCCCGCCGTGCAGCTCAGCCAAGCCCGACACAATAGGCAAGCCAAGGCCAGTGCCGCTGTCTGGCTTTTTCGCTGCAAGCGAGCCTTGGCCAAATGCGCGCAGGACCGTAGGTATTTCCTCCTCGGGAATTCCGGGGCCGTTATCGCGAACCGTCAAAATCGCCTCGCCTCCGGGCAGGATGCCCGTGTGCAGGGCGACTGCGCCGCCTTCCGGCGTAAACTTGATCGCGTTGGCAAGAAGATTGAGGCATATCTGCCGGACGGCGCGTTCGTCGGCCCAAACGTGAGGCATGTCCGGCTTGAAGGTAGCCTTGAGCCGCAGGCCCTTGGCCTGTGCGTCGAGCCGCAGGAGGTGCACACACTCCCTTGCAACCGCTCCGAAATCCACTGGCGCCTCGATAAGCTCGTAGCGCCCGGCCTCGATGCGCGACAGGTCGAGGACTTCGTTGATGAGTCTTAAGAGGTGCTCGCCGGACGCATGAATATCGGCGGCATAGGATTTGTACTTGGCGTTCCCAACGGGGCCTAGGTATTCATCCTTCATGACCTCGGCGAAGCCGAGAATGGCATTGAGAGGAGTGCGCAGCTCGTGGCTCATATTAGCGAGAAACTTCGATTTTGCGAGATTGGCGGCCTCGGCTTTTGCGCGGGCCTCGTCGGACGACGCCTTCTCTCTTTTCAGCTCCTCGATGAGCCGCTCGTTCTCAGCGCGATGTTCGAGCATCGAAAACGCGGTGCGCTGTAAGGTCGTCACTAGAAACACAAAATAGAAATGGATCCCTGCGGCGACGACGGCCATGAGCCAATAGAACGCTTCGCCGGTCATTAAAAACCGCAGGCAAAGCGCAGCCGTCACGGGGATTGTGCCAGCGTGCAGGATCGGCATCACCGAGGCCGCGAACAGCATCCGGATCGCTGTCACCACCATGAGCGCAGCGAAGAGGAAAAAGTACGCTGCCTGATTTGCCGGGGTGAACTCTGTGAAGGCGACGGCTGCCCAGGACACACCGTAAAGAAACTCGCCCGCGGCAAGGTTGCGCCGCCATTGATTGAGATCGGCTGTCTCGCGCGGCTGCTTTTTGAATTCGCGGGTCAGGGCGAGCAGGATGCCTTCGGAGATAAAGATGGTGGCAAGCCAAAGCAAAAGCTGCCGCGGATTACCCCAGCTCAGCATCGTCACGGCGAAGACGATTGCCAGGATCGGCACAGTCAGCGCTGCGACCGCCTCGTTCCGCACGAACATGAGAAGGAGATCGTAATCGAATTCCCGCCCGGCGATTGAATTTGCCAGAAGCGGCCGCCGTTTTGCGGCTCCCGCTTTACGAGTGCTGCCTTGCCGCGCAAATCCAGCGCTCCACAAAGAGCGAAAGGTACCCATCGACCCTATATCCACAATGCAAGGGGAAAGCCTGCGCGCCCATCCTTGCCCTCAAGCGCGCCGCCTTTCAGGATTGTGTAAAAGTGCTAAGATTGCGTTACCATGTTTTAGCGCCTTTGAGCGCGGTCTGCAGTAACACAGCTTCCGGAGGTTCGATTCGCTATGAAAATCCTCGATGACAAAAGAGCGCCGAACCCCCGCAGGGTCCGGGTTTTCCTGGCCGAGAAAGGCATCGACGTTCCCTTCGAGAACATCGACATCACCGTTGGTGCGCACAAATCCCCAGAGTTCTCAAGCCTTAATCCCATCCAGCGCGTGCCGGTGCTTATCCTCGACGATGGGACCGCGATCTCGGAGACGATTGCCATCTGCCGGTATTTCGAGGCGATCCACCCCGAGCCCTCGCTGTTCGGCAAAACCCCCTTGGAAATTGCACAGATCGAAATGTGGAACAGGCGCGCGGAACTGAATTATTTGTTCCCAGTCGCGCAGGTGTTCAGGCATTTGCATCCCTCGATGGCGGAATTGGAAAAGCCGCAAATTGCGGCGTGGGCCGAGGCCAACAAGCCGCGCGTTGCTGAGATCATTTACATTTTCGACGAGGCTTTGAAGAACACGGAGTTTTTGGCCGGCGCCCATTTCTCGGTTGCGGACATCACCGCCATGATCACCACCGATTTCCTCAGGCCCGCGCGTCTCACCGTTCCGGACGATGCGGTCAACTTCAAGCGATGGTACGCGCAAGTTTCCGCCCGCCCTTCACACAACGCCTGAGGCTTCATGAAACTAACGATTGCGGGGTGCGGCGACGCTTTCGGTTCCGGCGGGCGCTTCCATAGCTCTTATCTCCTTGAAACCTCGAAAGGCCGCCTGCTGTTGGACTGCGGGGCGAATTCGCCGCTCGCGCTCAAACGCGCGGGGATTACGATCTCAAGCATCGATGCCATCGCCGTCAGCCATTGCCACGGCGACCATTTCGGCGGCCTGCCCTTCTTGTTCCTAGACAAGATGTTCATAGAGCGCGGCTCGAAACCGCTTGAGATTCTGGGGCCTCCCGGTATTGCGGCGCGGTCGGAAGCACTGCTCGAATGCCTCTACCCAACCATCAAGACCCTGCCCAGGACGTTCGAGCTGATCTATCGAGAGCTGCCTCCCGGCACGGTTACAGAGTGGAGAGGGCTTCCCATCGCGGCCTTTGAGGTTGAACACTTCTCAGGAACGCCATCGCTCGCGCTGTCCTTCGCAGATGGCGGGCGCCTTTTCGGTTTTTCCGGCGACTCGAGCTGGTGCGAGGGCGTGATCGCGGCCGGCCGCGGCGCCAATCTTTATCTTATCGAATGCACCTATTTCAGCACGAAATCGGCGATGCACCTCGATTATCTAACGCTTGCCAAAAAATTCGAGGAGATCGGGGCGAAGCGGTATCTGCTGGCCCATATGGGCGATGAGATGCTGGCCGCGCTCGATAAGATCGACGCTAGCA
Source organism: Rhodomicrobium sp. (assembly GCA_052144215.1). Taxonomy (GTDB): domain Bacteria; phylum Pseudomonadota; class Alphaproteobacteria; order Rhizobiales; family Rhodomicrobiaceae; genus Rhodomicrobium. Next base: position 63,303 of record JBKQQS010000070.1, on the reverse strand, counting down.
GATGCATCGTTGCGGAGGACGGGCTCTCGCTATCGATTTGAGCCGCGCCGGTATCGGGAGGGCCTCGCAGGCGCTACGTAGTCTTGAAATAGAAACGGCGCCAGAAGGCGCCGCTTCAATGAACCGATGAAGGTCTCTTACTTCAGCGGAGCCGCAGCAGGCGTGAACTTATAGCTGAGCCGGGCGGTCACTGTGTCCAAAGTTGCGTCTATGTTGCGCGCAGCGCCAGCGACGCCCTCGGAATAAGTGACGCTGTCAGCTTCGATGTGCGAGTAGTCGACACCGAGGACGATACTGGGAGTGACAGCATAGTCCAAGCCGCCGCCAATAACCCAACCACTGTGATCGTGGCTTTCGTTGAAGCCGGCATACAAGGGCGTCGCCGTGCTCCGCATGGAAGTATCCGCGTATCCGCCCTTAAAATAAGGGAGGAAATTGCCCAGAGCGTAACCGGCGCGTCCAACGATTTGGATATCGGCTCTTATCTTAGCGTCGCACGAGTAGGAGTGGTTGGGGCATGGGGCCGATCCATCAGCAAACGAGCCCTGTCCAGCGAAATCCACGCCGAGTACCAAGTTGTTGTAGAACTGGAACTGTGCGCCGAGCTGGCCGCCAGCCACGCCGCCATCGACGTTAGTGCCTAAGTGAACGCCGGGGGCCGACAGGTTTTGAGTTCCCCACATGCCGCCGCCTTGAACGCCTGCGTAGATACCTGTCCAATTGTAGACTGGTGCCGGTCCGTCTTTATAACCGCCCGCCGCCGCTGGCGCATAGATATCGGCTGCGTTTGCAGACGAAACGATTGCGATGCCGCTTATAAGTCCCAACAGTGCCCTGCGATACATGCGTTCTCTCTCAGCGAATTGTCCCAACCCTTCGCTGCAATCTGCAGCAATGATTGCCGCTAATCAATAGCGACCCAGGATCGGCTTAGGCGAACGAGTGCCGGCGTAACAAAAGCAGCACAATGTAAGAAAGCAGCTCAATGTTTGGGCAAAGTGCCTTCGGCGCTGGCTGTCGCCGGCTATGACCGGCAGATCAACGCCAATGTGGCGAAGCTTTGGGCAAGGTTGACCTGTTCAGCCAGCGTAGACGGTTCATTCTAGCGTTTACAGTCTGGCAGACGCAGGTATAGACTGTCATTTCAAAAAACCGCACGATTTGAGAATCATTTACCGGACACGCCAATGCTCGACAATATGGACATAAAGATTCTGACCATCCTGCAAGAGGACAGCACGCTGCCCGTCGCAGAGATAGGCAAAAAGGTTGGGCTGTCCACGACTCCCTGCTGGCGGCGCATCCAAAAGCTGGAGCAGGATGGAGTGATCGAGCGCCGCGTGGCGCTTCTCAATCCGAAAACCGTCGGCGCCGGCGTCACGGTGTTCGTTGCGATCACGACCAATCAACACAATGCCGCGTGGCTCGAGCGGTTCGATGCGGTAGTCCGGAATTTTCCCGAAATCGTAGAGGCTTACCGCATGAGCGGTCAGGTCGATTACCTGCTTCGCGTCGTCGTCCCCGATATCGAAAGCTACGACCGCTTTTATAAAGCCTTCATCGGCCAGATCGAGCTTACCGATGTCAGCTCCAGCTTTGCCATGGAGCAGATGAAGTTCACGACCGCATTGCCCCTGGCCTTTGCCTCAAGCCGCGCCGGCAAGCGGTCTCACCAGGAAGCTTGACGGCTCGGCGAATTCGGCGTTCCTCACGTCATCATGACGACTGCAAACAAACATGCGGCAAGGCCTGAATGGCGGAATGCGCGCCGGATCGCGGTCAAGATTGGCTCGGCGCTTCTGACCGATAGTGCGACAGGAACGCTGAAGCAAACTTGGCTCGAAGCCATCGGCGACGATGTCGCGGCGCTCAGAGCCGCGGGCCGCGATGTGATCCTCATATCGTCGGGAGCGATTGCGCTGGGACGCGGCGCGCTCGGCCTGGAGCGGGGACCTTTGCGCCTGGAGGAAGCGCAGGCCGCCGCGTCCGTCGGGCAAATCACCCTCGCCCATGCCTATCAAACGGTTTTTGCCGCCCGCGGGCTGACGACGGCGCAGATCCTCGTCACGCCGGGCGACACCGAGCAGAGGCGCCGCTATCTCAACGCGCGCAATACCATTGAGACGCTATTCAAGTTCGGTGCAATTCCTGTCGTCAACGAAAACGACACGGTTGCGACCTCGGAAATCCGTTACGGCGATAACGATAGGCTCGCAGCAAGAGTCGCCACCATGGTTACCGCCGATTGCCTTGTGCTTCTGTCGGACATCGATGGGCTTTACACGGCGCCGCCGGCGAAAGACCCGAACGCCAAGCGCCTGGACGTGGTGACCGCGATCACGCCGCAGATCGAGGCCATGGCGGGCGACGCCGGCACCGAGCTTTCGCGGGGCGGTATGGTCACCAAACTTGCCGCGGCCAAGATCGCGACGCCGGCCGGCACGAACATGGTGATTGCCTCGGGTAAAGGGTTGCATCCTCTGCGGGCTTTAGGCGAGGGCGCGCCCTGCACCTGGTTTCTTGCCGCGGCAAATCCTGTAACTGCGCGGAAGCGCTGGATCGCGGGAACGCTCGAGCCAAGGGGCGTGATCGTGATCGACGATGGCGCGCGCGTGGCGATCCAATCGGGCCGCAGCCTGCTGCCGGCGGGCGTCAGAAGCGTGAGCGGCGGGTTCGAGCGCGGCGAGGCGGTTGTCATCCGCGACATGTCCGGTTGCGAGATCGGCCGGGGCCTCATTGCCTATAGCGCGGAGGAAGCGGCGTTGATAGCGGGGCGCAATTCCATGGAGATTGCAGGTCTTCTTGGCTATGCTGGCCGGGCAGCGTTGATCCACCGGGACGATATGGCGCTCCATATGAATACCCAAACCCAATCGTGAGACAAGCCGTTATGGCCGTTGCTGCAACAAGTTCGCGCGCTCAACCGGGCGGAGTCCGCTTTAGAGATCCGGAACCGCTAGCCAGATTTATAGCTGTGCTTTTGGTGGCCCAGGTCGCCCTCGCAGCGGTGAACATCCTATCGCTGCTGTTCCGGCTTAAGCTGCTTTTCGACTTGCAGAACCGGGCCTACACTGGCGGCTTTGAGGCGAGCAGCTTACGCATTGGAATTTTGGGCCTGATTTGGGTCGTTCTCCTTGTTGTGATCGCTGTCTTTATCCTAAAGTGGATTTACAGATCCGCCAAGAATGTGATTGCGCTCGGTTTTCATCCAATGAAAACATCGCCAGGCTGGGCAATCGGCTGGTTTTTCGTTCCGGGCGCGGACCTGTATATGCCCTATAAGACGATGAAGGAGATATGGCGGGGAAGTCAGCGTCCCGGTACGAAGGCGGCCGGCACGTCAATCGTTGGCTGGTGGTGGGGCCTTCTCTTACTCTTCTTCGTACTCGACCAATTGGCGCTGTGGCTCGGCAGGAATCCACAGACGGGCACCGAAATCATGCTCGCTACCGGACTTGCAATCGTCCAAGCGGCACTGACCATCCCACTCAACCTAGTTTTTCTCCGGCTCATGCACGATATCGTCGAAATGCAGAAAGAAAGCTTCGCTTGGGCGTCCAAGCGAAAGTAACGCAATCATGTCTGAAGCTTCCATGACCATCCGGCGGCAAAACGCACCCGCAATAGACTCCCTCCTTGCCTTAGGCCAGCAAGCGAAATCCGCCGCACGCGTGCTTGCGCTCGCACCTGTTGCACAGAAGGACCGGGCCTTGCGCGCCGCTGCCGCAGCGCTGCGCGCGCGAGCGGACGATATTCTTGCCATCAACGCCGCCGACCAGGAGGCCGCTCGCGCTGCCGGCCGGCCGGCATCTTTCATCGACCGCCTGACGCTCACCGGGCCCCGCGTCGAAGCCATGGCGCGCGGGCTGGAGGATATCGCGGCTTTGCCGGACCCCGTTGGCGCGGCGATCGCGTCGTGGGAACGGCCGAATGGGCTCAAAATTTCGCGGGTGCGCGTCCCCTTGGGCGTGATCGGCATGATCTACGAAAGCCGGCCGAATGTGACGGCGGATGCTGGCGGCCTTTGCCTTAAATCCGGCAACGCCGCGATCTTGCGCGGCGGCTCGGAGTGTTTCGAAAGCAACCGCGCCATCCACGCCTGCCTCGCCGAAGGGCTGCGGGCTGCCGGTCTTCCCGAAACAGCCATCCAGCTTGTCGCGACGACGGACCGGGAAGCCGTCGGCTCTATGCTCGAAGGGCTTGGCGGGGCCATCGACGTGATCGTGCCGCGCGGGGGCAAGAGCTTGGTCGAGCGCGTGCAGAAAGAAGCGCGCGTGCCGGTCTTCGCCCACCTCGAAGGCATCTGCCACGTCTATGTGGACAAAGCCGCGGATCTCGAAATGGCGCGCGCGATCGTGCTCAACGCGAAGCTGCGCCGCACCGGCGTTTGCGGCGCGGCCGAGACGCTGCTCGTGGATGAAGCCGGGGCGGCGCAGCTCTTGCGCCCGCTGGTGCAGGCGCTTCTCGATGCCGGCTGCGAAGTGCGGGGGGACGAAGCAACTTGCGCGGTGGATACCCGCGCCGTTCCGGCGGCCGAAACCGATTGGCATACCGAGTATCTGGATGCGATTATTTCGGTGAAGCTTGTGCCCGGTGTGCGCGGTGCCATCGATCACATCGCGAAGTACGGCTCGCAGCATACCGATTCCATCGTGACGGACGACCCCGCCACGGCTGAGACCTTCTTGCGCGAGGTCGATAGCGCCATCGTATTGCACAACGCATCCACGCAGTTCGCCGATGGCGGCGAGTTCGGAATGGGCGCGGAGATCGGCATTGCGACTGGGCGATTCCACGCGCGCGGTCCTGTGGGCGTCGAGCAGCTCACGACCTTCAAATATGCCGTACGCGGCACTGGCCAGATCCGCCCTCTATGAATGGAGCGGGTCCCGCAGCGCAGGATTTGCAGCCCCCGCCCGCGTATGCCGGGATGCGGATCGGGCTGCTTGGCGGCTCGTTCAATCCCCCGCATGCCGCGCACAGGCTGATCAGCCTGACCGCGCTCAAGCGCCTGCGTCTGGATCAGGTCTGGTGGATGGTGACGCCCGGAAACCCGCTCAAGGCGCACAACGAGCTGGCGCCCTTGGCGGCGCGCATCCGCCTTTCCCGTGAGGTCTCGCGGCACCCGCGCATCAAGGTCACAGCTTTCGAGGCAGGCATCGGCACCGCCTATACGGCGGCGGCGCTGCGCTTCCTGAGCCGCCGGTACCCTGGCGTCCGCTTCGTCTGGCTCATGGGCGCGGACAATCTCGCGAGCTTCCACCGCTGGAATGAGTGGCAGGCCATTTCCGGCCTCATGCCCATCGCCGTTGAGGACCGGCCCAATTGGCGGCACCGTGCGCTCGCTTCGCCCGCCGCGCGTTGCTATGGCCGGTTCCGTGTGCCCGAAAATGGAGCGGAGGCGCTTGCCAGCCTGCCTCCGCCCGCTTGGTGCTATCTTTCTGGGCCGCTTTCGAAATTATCGTCGACGGCGTTGCGGTCAAAGAGACTGCGAAGCTAGGCGAAGCCGATCCCTAAAGATAAGTTCAAGAAGTTCACGCTTTTGTGATTTGAGTGTCCTAGTTTACTCCCCGTTGAGCCGCTACACTCCCCTGCGCACGGGCATTTCTGCCCTTTTTCAGCCGCCACTCCGGGTGTGTGAGCTATGCAATCAAATCTTTCAGTTTTCCGCGACCACCTAGCCGAAGCCTGCCGCCTACGCAAGATGACTCATGAAGGAACCAGCGCTGCCGCGGTGGGGCTCCATTTCGCGGGCCTCAGAGCTCTCGACATTTACCGGCTCGCTCATATTGCAGACGAGCTTGATGTGAGCGTCGATTGGCTTCTTGGGCGCTCGGATGTGATGGAGCTGCCAAAGACGAAGACTAACCGGTCAACCAACGCCGGGTGAAGTCTCTGAAGCTGAGTCCGCTTATATGGGACTGACGCTAACTAGGGGACGCCAGCGCGGCGATTATATCTCCAGCCTCATAGGCCGCCCCGGTTCCAGCAGCTCCAATCGCGCTGCCAGCCCCAGAACCGCAAAAGCGTGCGCGAGTTCGGCTTGGCTTTCAGTGAAGTGCGCCCATCCGTCATTGTGTACGGGAACGATGCGCGCGTCTGGAAAGGCGTGGGCGGTTTCGATGGCGTCATTGCTGTCCATGGTTAAGTGAAACGCGCCGCGCGTCTTGGCCGAGCCTGCGAACAGCAATACGGCGCGAGGCTCGAACCTGCGCGCGGTTTCGGCCACGCCCTCATACCAAACTGTGTCGCCGGTTACGTAGATGGCATCGCCGGGCGCCTCCAGTCCAAGCGCAAAGCCGATGACATCGCCGGATATCGGCTCAATGCCCGGCGGGCCGTGGCGGGCGGGCGTGGCCGTTATGAAGAGCCTGCCTCCATCGGCTGCGCCGAGCGTGACGGTCTCCCAAGGTGCGAGGCCCCGTACCGTGCCGCCGAGCCGCTCCGCGGCGGCGCGCGTGGCAAACACAGCGCCGGCCTTATCGAGAAGCGCCCGGCCGCTCCGGTCGAGATTGTCGGCATGCTGGTCATGACTGAGGAGCACGGCGTCGATCCGGCCTATCTCGCCGGCGGCGAGCGCAGGGCCTTTCTGCTTCGTCAGCGTCACAGCGCCGGGATTGTAGCTGCCGGGAGGATCGAAGGTGGGGTCTGTGAGGAGGCGGAACCCGGCCGTTTCGATGAGCACAGTCGGCCCGCCAACAAGCGTGAGCGTTGCTTCAAGCTTGGACATTATTTCCTCCATATACAATTCGCAGCGGCGCGCGCCGGAGCGCCGCCGCCGCGAACGGGGATGCCGAAAACGTAGGCGCTATTCGCTTGCGCGAAAACTCTCTATCATTGCGCAATGGCTGATCGTTTTCGCACAGAGCTGGATTGGGAGGACTTGCGCTTCTTTAGCGCGCTCGCACGCCATGGCACGCTCTCGGCAGCGGCGCGCGCGCTCTCGGTCAACCACGCCACCGTCGCGCGGCGCATCGCCAATCTCGAAGCGGCGCTCGCCCGCAAACTGTTCGAGCGGCGCCCCGATGGCTACGCGCTCACGCCTGCTGGGCGGGCAGCGCTCGATGCCGCCGGACTCATGGAGACCGCGGCCCAGTCGCTCAAGAGTGCCGCGCCGGACGCTGGGCTATCGGGCCTCGTCCGGCTCACGGCTACGCCGAGCCTTGCAGAGGCCTACCTGATTTCGCGCATCGCCGCCTGGCAGATTCAGCACCCGGCGCTCGAAATCGAGATCGTTTCCGATGCCGCCACGCGTAGCCTGATCCGGCGCGCCACCGATATCGCCTTGCGCCTATCGCGGCCGGATGCCGGCGATCTTATTGCGCGCCCGCTGGTGACGGTCGCCTATGGCTTTTTTGGAACGCAGAGCTGGGCCAAGCGGATCGAGGCCGGCGAGGCGGCAGAATTTGTAGGTTTCGACGAGTCGAATGCCCAGATCCCAGAGGCTGCATGGCTTGCGCGCAATTTCCCCGGCCATCGCTTGACGTTTCGCGCCAACAGCCAGCTGTCGCAGGCGAGCGCAGCGCGCACCGGATGCGGGATTGCGCTCTTGCCGCATTTTCTCGCAGCCGGCGATCCCGCGCTTGTTCCAATAGGGCTGCGGCAAGTCCCGCCGTCGCGCCGCCTGTGGCTGCTCACGCGCAGCGACGCGAGGAGGATGCCGCAAGTGAAGGCGGTCGCGGAGTATCTCGCGGACGTGTTCGACAAGGAGCGGCGGATTTTCACGGGCGACGATCCGGTGCCTAGCGGATACTGATCGCGAAAAGCTCGGCAGCCCGTTCCGGCGGCTGCAACTTTCCATCGACGAGAAAAAGTACGCGATCGGCTGCCTTGGCAAAGTTTGGATCGTGGGTCACGACGACGACGCTGCGGTTTTGACGCCGCGACAGATCCCGGAAAATCGCGCGCAAATTCTCGCTCGCCTTCGTATCGAGCGCACCCGTGGGCTCGTCGGCGAAAACGATGAGCGGATCGTTGGCTAAAGCGCGCGCGACCGCCACGCGCTGACGCTGGCCGCCGGACATTTGGCTTGGAAGCTTGCCTGCTTGATCGCCAAGGCCGAGGGATCCAAGCAGCTCAAGCCCTCTTGCGAGCGCATCGTTTTCGGACAGAAGACCGAGCTTGCGGACTGGTAGCAGCACGTTGTCGAGCGCAGAGAACTCGGCAAGCAGAAAATGGAACTGGAAAACAAATCCGAGCTGGCGCAGCCGGACGTTGGCGAGATCGTCCTCGTTCAAGCCTTGGGTGTCGGCGCCATTGAGCCAGATTTTGCCCGACGTCGGCATGTCGAGCAAGCCGAGAAGATAAAGCAGCGACGATTTCCCAGAGCCGGACGGTCCCATGATCGCAACGAACTCGCCCTGCTCGATCTCGAGGTTGATGTCCTCCACGAGCGTGACCGGAACGTCCCCCGGCAGCACGCGCGTCAGCCCTTGCGTGCGCAACACCACGCTCATCCGGCGCCCCTCAAGATATCGACCGGATGTACCCGGGCTCCTTTGCGTGCCGGCAAATAGGCGGCTGCGAGCGACGAAGCCATGGCGAATCCGATTCCGAGCGCGATGGGCGAATATCCCCAGTCCAGCGGAATGGGAGTTGGCTCTGTGTTGAACGGCGTCTTGATCTCTACGCGCGATAGCGCCTCCATCATGGAAAGGCCAAGCGCGGTGCCGAAAATGCTGCCAATCACACCAACGATCGTCCCCTCGATCAGGAAAATAAAGAGGATGTCGCGCGCGTGAAAGCCCACGGATTTCATGATTGCGATATCGCGCGTTTTCTCCAGCACGACAGTCGAGATCACATTATAAATGCCGAAGGATGCCACGATCAGGATCGCGCCGACCACGGTATACATGATAATTCTGCGTACTTTGAGCAGACTCATCAAATCCTGGCTCGCTTCCTGCCAGGACTGAGCTTTGTAGCCCACCGCAGTTTCCACGATCTGTGCGACTTTTGGCGAATTGTCCGGGTCGTCGAGTTGCAAGATGAGCCGGTTCGCGATGTTCGGCCGGTTGAGAAGATTTTGACTGCGCTTCAGAAGTACGAACGCCTGCCCCTCGTCATAGGCCGCGTTGCCGGTCCTGAACAGGCCAACGATTTTCATGGTGCGCACGACGCCAACGGGCGAGGTGACGGTGACATTCTTGCCCATCCCTACGCGAAATTTTTCGACGAGACCGCTTCCGAGAACGATGCCGTCGGGATTGGTGGCAAGCGAGTCGAGCGAGCCCGCGATAAAATGCTCCTCGATCGTGCTCACATTCTTCATCAGATCCGGGATGACGCCGTTGATCGTTGCGCCGAGATCCTTGCCCGCGAAAGTGACAATCACCTGCCCCGTCAGGACGGGAGCCACGCGGACATGCGGGATCGCCGAGATGAAGGCGAGCTTCTCCTTATATTGGCGGATGCCGCGGACCTCGGTGCGGGGTTTCACGCTGCGGATTTCGACAAGCGCCTCAGGGTAAGCAAGCCTCGCAGGTTGCGGGCGCGGGTCGCGGTATTCGTCATAGACCGTGACGTGGGGAGAATTATCCACGAGCCGCTTGATGAAATCGGCGTCCGAACCCTGCATGAGCGAGGAGGTGGCGAGGAAAAACGCAACGCCTAGCGTGATGCCGAGAAGAGAGACGAGGGTCTGACGGCGGTGCGAAAACAAATGGCTGAGCGCGATGGACAGCGATAGCTTCATCGCCCAGCTTCCCGATCCCGATGCGAAATCTTCATGCGCACGGTGCTACCAGCCTTTAGGTCCTTCGGAGGATCTATAACCGCCATGTCGCCGCTCGCTAACCCGGCGGCAATTTCGATCCGGTCACGGCCTTTGATCCCGATTTGCACCGGCAGGCGGGCGAGCTTGCCGTCCCGGACAACCCAAACTGCGGTTCCCGAAACCGCCGAAGCAGGGACCAAGAGCGCGTCTTGCTTCTCCGAAGTCACGATATTGGTCTCGGCCGTCATGCCGATCAATAAAGCTGTATCGGCCGGCAGCTCGACGCGGACGCGATAGCTGCGAGCGATGGGATCGCCCTTTGGGGTAATCTCAACCACCGTGCCGGTGAAGACCTGGGACGGGAAAGCGTCGGATCTGATGAGCACCCTCTGCCCAACCTTCACGAGAGGGATGTCCTCCTCGTCGACATCGGCCGAGATGCGCAAGGGAACGCCCGCCTTGGCCAGATAAAAAACGGGCTGATTGATGGGGATGTAGTCGCCAACCTCACCGTCGCGCCGGATGATCTGGCCATCCGAAGGCGTTCTAAGCTGCATGAAGGTCAACAGTTCGCCCGCACGCCGGGCCGCTTGGCGCGCCGCATCCAATTCGGATCGGGCCTGATCGAACTTCTCCTTCGTTGCCCATCCTTGCTTCAGGAGTGCGCCCGCGCGTTCGAACTGCTGCTCTGCGTATTTCGCCCTGGCTTCAAGCTCGCCAACCGAAGCGCGCAGGTCGTTGTCGTCGAGACGTGCCAGAACATCGCCCGCTTTAACAGTCTGCCCCTCGTCGGCCTTCAATTCGATAATGCGGCCGGCAACTTGCGGCGCCACGCGGATGGTCACCGAGGCCTCCACCGTTCCGGTCGCGTAGACAGCTTGAATGGCAGGCCCGCGCACGGCCTGGACAACGGTCACGGTTCGCGGGAGCGAAGCCTGCCAGGCCCCGGCCAGCACTGCGGCCACGAGCGCAAGCATCATAGCCGGCCGAAGCAGACTGCGCAGGCGCGGCCCACTTGCGACAGGAGTGTCCTGCTTCATAACGGCCTCAAGAAAGTCTGGAAAACATGCCGGGGCTTACGATCGCTAAATGTTGCTTAAGCCACCGCTTTTCTTAGAACGCATGCATGGCGCGATTTAGACGCAAGCTTGCGTGCCGGCGCGCCAAAAGGGAAGGACAACTTATGGAAGCCGCGCTATTTTATCGCTGGAAGCAAAAGATTAGGGAGGGACCCATGCAGGGTGAAATGATGAATTTGCCGCTAAACGTGTCGTCGATTTTGCGGCATGCAGAAACTGTTTACGGCAATAACGAAATCGTCAGCCGGCTCCCTGAAGGCGGTATTTGGCGCTATACCTATTCAGCGGCAGCAGCGCGCTCCCGCCGCCTTGCTAATGCGCTCATCCGGCTCGGCGTGCGCCATCAAGACCGGGTGGGTACGCTCGCTTGGAATACCCACCGGCATTACGAGCTTTATTACGCCGTCTCGGGGAGCGGCGCGATCGTACACACGGTCAATCCCAGGCTGTTTCCCGAGCAAATCGTCTACATCGTTAACCATGCCGGCGATACGGTGCTTTTCTTCGACATCACGTTCCTGCCGCTTGTCGAAAAGATCGCGCCGGAACTTACAAGCGTGCAGCACTTCGTGGTGCTTGTTGACGCTGCGCACATGCCGCAATCGAAGCTGCCTCTTACTTGCTATGAAGAGTTGATCGCGGCAGAAAGCGAGAGCTTCGATTGGCCTGTGCTTCATGAAAGTCTTGCCAGCGCGCTGTGTTATACGTCCGGCACCACCGGACATCCGAAGGGCGTTCTGTACAGCCACCGCTCCACGGTCGTTCACGCGATGGCCTCCATGGCCAGCGATGCGCTTGGCGTATCGAGCCAGGGCGCGATCTTGCCGGTCGTGCCCATGTTCCATGTGAATGCATGGGGCATACCCTATTCCGCGACGATGACGGGCGCGAAGCTTGTCCTCCCCGCGGGGCAGCTCGACGGTGCCTCGGTTTACCAGCTCATGACCGATGAGAAGGTTACCCTCTCGCTGGGCGTGCCCACAGTCTGGCTCGGCCTCCTGCATTATTGCGATAAGGAAAACCTGCGGCTCGACCATCTGGAACGCACGGTCATCGGAGGTTCGGCCTGCCCTGAAGCGATGATCCGCCAATTTCAGGAGAAGCACGGCGTGTTCGTGATCCACGCCTGGGGCATGACGGAAACCTCGCCGCTGGGCACAGTGAACAGCATGACCGCGCATATGGCCAGTTTGCCGCTTGAGGAGCGGTACAAGATTCAGGCGAAGCAAGGCCGCCCGATGTTTGGCATCGAGCTGAAAATCGTCGGCCCGGATGGCAAGGATCTGCCCCGCGATGGCAAGGCCTTCGGCCGGCTTTTGGTGCGCGGGCCCTGGGTCGCAAGCGGCTATTACAAGCACGAGGATCGAAGCGCGTGGGTCGATGGCTGGTTCGATACAGGCGACGTTGCGACCATCGACGAAACCGGCACGCTCAATATCGTCGACCGCTCGAAGGACGTGATCAAATCGGGCGGCGAGTGGATCAGCTCGGTGGAGCTTGAGAATATTGGCATCTCGCATCCCGCCGTGGCGGAGTGCGCGGTCATTGGCGTGCCGCATCCGAAGTGGGACGAGCGGCCCGTCCTCCTCGTCGTCAAGAAGGAGGGGCATGAGGTGACGAAGGCCGAGCTCTTGGCTTTCCTCGAAGGCAAAGTTGCCAAATGGTGGTTGCCCGACGACGTGGTCTTTGTGCAGTCGCTGCCTCACACCGCGACAGGCAAACTCTTAAAGCGTCAGCTCCGGGATGAGTTTAGCAACGTCCTTACGCAACAGATTGCTGCGGCATCCTAGCAAGATCCGCCAAAGCGGTAGCCGGTTTTGGGTGAAGGCGCATAGACGCCAACTTAAGGCTTGGCCAGCTATCGGACCCGGCCATGATCGAGCGCAACGCCCCTCACCGGGAGAGGGAACGATGCCGCAACGGTCGCAGCAGCGTCCCTTCTCCCATAGGGAGAGGGACAGGGTGAGGGGTGGAACGCTCGATCACGACCCGGATCTTGCAACGGTTGGGCCCGCGTATACGCGGGAGCAGCGCCGCGGCAGAATTATCCAATAAGGATCGACAGGCAATAGGCGGACACGAGCAGCATGAGGATCGCAGTCACGGCGACCTCAGCTTGCACCCCGCCGGTTGCGCGCGGCGCGGGGTCGTCGATGATACGCTCCGCGCGCGAAAAACGCCAATAGCCCAAGCCGAGCAGAATAACGCCGGTGAGCATGAAGGCTAGGCCCTCGTAGCGGCCGATCGGTCCGCTGAGCCGGTCCATTCTGATCTTGTTTTCTATTTCCGCCGGCGCATTCGCGGCGAGCGCCCGGATGAAGAGATTGAACTTTTCGATAACGAAGCCGAAAGCGATGACCGCGATGCCGGTCCGCACCCAAGCGAGAAAAGTGCGCTCGTTGGCGGCGTGCTCTGTGAAGTTGCGGATCATGGATCGTCCCCCGTGCGGCGCGGCGAAAATAATACCGGCGCGTCTCACAGCCGCGCCGGCATATCGAATATAAGCGCCGGAGAGGAACTAGCCTACGTGCTTAATGATGAAACGGAAAACGTCGCCGTCCTTGGTCGATTCGACAAGTTCGTTTCCAGTGGTGCGGCAGAACGAAGCCATGTCGGCCACGGAGCCGGGATCGGTCGCAAGGACTTCAAGCGTGCCGCCGCGAGGAACCTCGTTAAGCATTTTCTTGGTTTTAAGGATGGGCAGCGGACAGTTCAGCCCCTTTGCATCCAGCATTTTGTCAGCCATGAATTCCTCCCTCACGCGAGTAGTTGCCGTCTTGGTTCTGTGCGCGTCTGCGCTCAGATGTAGAGATTGACGTCAGATTTGAGAGCGTTCTCCATATAGGTCGCCGCGCCGCCAAGTATGGGCCCCTTGATCATGTCTTCCATCTTGTATTCGAAGAGGTCCATGGTCATCTGGCACGCGATCATCTTGACGTCCGCTTCGAGCGCCATCTCACGAAGTTCCTCGATGGAGGCGACGCCCTTCTTCTTGATCATGTTTTTCATCATGCTGGTCGCCATCGAGTCGATGCCCGGGATGGCCGAGACCCAGTTGGGCATAGCCATGTGCATCCCCATCATCGGCATTTTCATTGCAGGGTTACCGAGGGGGGAAATCTTCAGATTGAGCTTTTTCAGAAGCAGGGGCAGGCCGTAGAAAGTGAAGAACATCGTGGTGTCGACGCCCATGGCCGCTGCCGTGGTCGCAAGAATGAATGGGGGGTAAGCCCAGTCTAGGGTACCTTTGGTGACGATGATCGTCATCGTCTTCTGATTGGATGCACCGTTACCTTCAGCCATGACCGGTTCCTTCCCCTGCACTTCGGTGAACACCTAGTGAACACATTCGAATATCTCTATTTGTTGGGCTCATGTCAACATCTGCGTGATTTATTGCAGCAACAGAATGGCATGAGCACGGCGGCATCCTGACAGGAAGCCGCCGTTAAAAAAAGCGGATATTAGGTAACGCGCTTCAGCTTACCGATACCCATCATTTGCATGGCCCATTTTTCATAGAGCGGCTCGCTCTCGCCACGGCGCATTTTGCGGATGAAATAGCTTTCGAAGGCGATCTTCGCTCTGTGCACCCATTTGCCCTCGGAGGACCAGTTCACGTTCCGGGGCGGGATCTGGGGCTGCGCAACGAAGGCGATGCCGCCGTCGCCGAAATCGGCAAGGCAGACCGCGTTCCAGGTTGCTTCATGGGTCGGCTCTTTACCCCGAAGTATCTGGCCGATGTTGAGGGCCGTAGCCGTCACCATGGATTCGATCATAAAGCCGGTCTTCGGCACGCCACAGGGAACAGGCGTCGGTCCCATCGGCGGGATGGCGATGCAAACGCCGACAGAGAAGACGTTCTTGTGGGTGGGGTTGCGCTGGTGCTTATCGACCAGGATAAACCCGCGCGGATTGACGAGTCCCTCGACGCCGCGCACAGCCGCGATGCCGCGGAAGGCTGGAAGCATCATCGAGAAGCCGAAGGGCAATTCATGGGTCTTCGCGACAGACCCGTCCTCGGCCACTTCTTCCACCGTCATTTTGCCGGGCTCGGCCTTTTTCATGCGCGCGTTGCAGATCCACTTGATGTGCTTGTCGCGCATTCCGCTTTCGAGAATGCCTTTCGTATCGCCCACGCCGTCAAGGCCGAGATGGCCGACATAAGGCTCGGCTGTCACGAAGGTCATCGGCACTTTGTCGCGAATCTTTCTGCGCCGCAGCTCGGTGTCGAGGATGAACGTATATTCGTAAGCGGGGCCGAAGCAGGACGCGCCTTGCACCGCGCCCGTTATGATCGGTCCGGGCTTTTTGCAAAACTCCTCGAAGGCTGCCGCGGCGGTCGATGCGTGGTCGACGTGGCAAATCGACTGCGTATAGCCGCCATGCGGGCCAAGCCCTTCGATCTCGTCGAAGGCAAGCTCAGGGCCTGTACAAATGATCAGAAAGTCATAATCGATGGCCGAGCCGTCCTCAAGCTCGAGCCGGCTCTCGGCTGCGTGCACGCGCTTTGCCGCGACGGCTTTGAAGTTGATTCCGCGCTTAGCGAAGGTGCGTGTGAGGTCGATCTCAACGTCGGAGCGCTTACGCCAATTCACCGCAACCCATGGATTGGAAGGGACGAAATGGTATTTCGCTTCCTTCGTGACGACGGTGAGCTTATCGCCCCTGCGCAGCTGATCGCGCATTTCATAGGCCATGATAACGCCGCTCAACCCGGCGCCCAGCACGACGACGTGTGCCATACTCTTTATCTCTCCCCTTAGGTTTCCTCTACGCGTCCAGAATCGGTGTCCCGCACGCCTGCTTTTTGATATTCACACATTCTGATCCAAAAATGCGAGCTTGAAAATGATCTTATCGGCTAAGCTCCAGCCCGCGGATCGATGCGCTGTTCAGACCGGAGATTTAAAGCCGAGTTGCGGCGAATTGGCAACAGAAGGAACGTTGGCGTCCGGCTCTCCGGATTGAAGCGGGCAAAGCTTATCGCGCAACGTGACGACCGTTCCGATTATGATTATGGCCGGGCCGTGCAGGCGGGCCTTGTCAGCCAATCCGGCAATAGACTCAATGGTTCCAGTCACAACTCGCTGGTTCGGGCGTGTGCCGTTATCGACGATGGCGGCGGGCATGCGAGGGTCCGCCCCATGCGCGATAAACTCTTCCATTAAACTTGGCAGGTGGCCGAGGCCCATAAATATTGCGACAGTTTGCCGCGGCTGAATGAGAGCGTTCCAAGCAAGGCTGAGCTTGCCGGTTTTGGCATGGCCGGTGACGAAAACGCACGCCTGAGCGTGATCGCGATGAGTGAGGGGTATCCCTGCATAGGCTGCGCAGCCCGTGGCTGCAGTGATGCCGGGAACGACCTGAACCGGGATACCCGCTTCGGCAAGCGCTTCGATTTCTTCGCCGCCGCGGCCGAACATAAAAGGATCGCCGCCCTTCAGCCGGAGCACGCGCTTGCCCTCTTTTGCAAGCTTCACGAGCTGTGCTGTGATCGCCTCTTGCGGCACGATGTGATCGTCGGGAAGCTTGCCGACGTAAATATGCTCCGCTTCACGGCGGACGAGGTTGAGAATCCCGTGGGGTAGAAGACGGTCGTAAAGTACCACATCCGCACGCTGCATCAGACGTAGAGCGCGGAAGGTTAGAAGATCGGGATCTCCGGGCCCCGCCCCCACAAGATAAACCTCGCCCAGAGGCGGGCGCGTTTCATCGCCGGCGGCGGCAAGCGCGCGCTCAAGTTCCTGCCTCGCTTCCTCCTCGTGCCCAGCCAGGAAGCGGTCGGCGATAGGGCCTTCCAGGACCCTTTCCCAAAAGCGCCGCCGTAGCGCGGTATTGCCGATACTCTTACTGAGGCGCTCGCGATATGCGCCGGCAAAGGCGACGAGACGCCCGTAAGCGGCCGGGATGGTGCTCTCAAGCCGTGCGCGAATCATTCTTGCGAAGACCGGCGAAACCCCGCCAGTGGATATGGCGATGACGAGAGGATCGCGATCGACGATGGAAGGCATGACGAAGTCGCATAAATCGGGAGAGTCGGCGACATTGATGGGGATTCCGGCTTGGCGAGCGAGTTCGGCAACCGCCCGGTCCGCCGCCGCGTTGCCTGTTGCGCAGAAGACCAAGGCACAGCCCTGGAGTCCTGAAAGCGTGGGATCGTCTTGAACGTGCTCGAAGCCATCCCGCCCGGCGATTGCCCGGAAATCGTCGCTTAGCGCCGCGGCGAAAACGCGGACTTTGGCACCGGCTCTCAGTGCAAGCTCGGCTCTGCGCGCCGCGACGGTGCCTCCGCCGGCAACGGCGACGGATTTACCTTTGATTTGAAAAAAAACCGGAAGCTGCTCCACGGCTGGGTCCTTATTGTTCGCGCTCTGTTTCGCGTTCGCCCCAAAGTCTCATAACTTTCGCCCAGGCTAGCGCGGTCTTAGGGTCCACATCGAGAATGGTGATGCGCCTGCCTTCCCTTATCGTTACCCGCAGGAGCCGCATCCCGCTTTCGAACCGCACTTCATCCAAACGGACCTCGCGTCCAAAAGGCGCGCTAAGCGTTTCGAGGCGCTCTTTTACTTCTTCTGCCATCGCTTCGCCCCGTTACCGGCCGGTGCCGATGATCGACGTAAAGGCGGTCTCCAAGCGGTCCTGCCACCTGCGCGGCGTATCTGGATATTCGGGCTTGAGATCGAAAGACAAGTGGATCTCACCTTGACGGGCGGCCTCCTTTACAAGCTCTTCAAGCTGCTCGAACGAGGTCACCTCTGGATGGGAAATGATGAGTTCGCTAATCTGGACCATGTATTTTTCCTTGGCACAGCGGATCGTACGATTTGAGCGCGGCCGCGGGCTACGAGCCCAAACGGTCGTAGTAGCGCACACGGTAAAGAAGCCTTCCTTCCGGTGCGCCCTCATTGTCGAAGCCTGACCGGTTATGAAGGACGTTATTGCACACGATGCCTTCACCGGGGTTCATTTTATAGGAAATAATGAGAGGATCGTTCTCGAGGATCTCCTCCAAAGCGTCCAGCGCCCGGCGCGTTGTCCCGTCCTGCCGCCAAGAAACGTTACGTTTGCGTGCCGTATACCTCATGATGAGAGCGTTCCGGACCGGATCGATAAAGAACACCGGGCCCGTATTGTCAGGCCGGTAGCGGCCGTGCGCCTCTTCCCCCGGAGGAATTGTCATAGCCTCGGGATGCATGAGAGCCTCGATAAAGGCTGGATCGCGGTCGCGCAGGCGGATGTAAGCGATGTCGTGATCGAGAAGGCCATTGACGCCGCCTTGCGCGGCATCCCTCACACAATGCAGCAGCATGGCCTGAACGCAGTGCGATGGGCCGTGATAATTATAGTAGCCATCGGTGTGCCAGCTAATGGGGCGGTTGGAATAGGGAATGTAGCCAGCCCGGCCGCCTGTTCCAGCGACCTCGATAGCGACGATGCCGTCCGCCGCGCCGGAGCGGTGATCCTCCATCTGCCGGAGGTTGAGGGCGGCTGCGAGAGCACGCAACGCGGGCCGGACCCGGACCGGATCGGAGCCCAGCGGGCCGCTATCGTAGAGCGCCATATTGGCCCTGCGGCAAAGAGTCGTAAGGGCAGTTAACTCATCGGGGGATGGCGAAGCAAGGTCGCGTATCGGAACACGCAACTCTCCGGCAGCCCTGGGATAGCCCGCGAGCTTCGCAGAGCGCCATACGGCATAGCTTTCGCCGTCCTTTAGGCTGAAGGGCCCCGCGGCGGGCGAGGTTACTTCAGCTTGCCCTTCCCCAGGCAGCGGATTGAACGTGCTGCACATTTGTTTTCCTGTCCCAACCCGAGGCGACATTTCATTCCAATCCGCCTCGCATATTAATACGAAAAGACCATCTTATTCACAAATATGAATATTGTCATTAGTCGACTTGCATGCTAGCGTGTCAGAAATCCGGTCGATTATAGGCCGCTTTGAAACAAGAAACCAACGCCAACGATGGGGAGCGGCATATGTATGCTCGCCTAACCGGGGCAGGAAACGTTAAGACTGCAGGTCGATCTATCTATTACAGATTCTGCAGTAAAAATTAAGGAGGCTTCATGGCGAGTGACGACGTAACGAAGACGGCGCAGAATGGCTGCGGTGCCTCCGGCGCATGCAGTTGCGGTCAGCCCAGCAAGCATGCGACGCCGCTGCTCGATGAATTGGAATCCGGCCCTTGGCCGAGCTTCGTGACCGGGCTTAAGCGCCTGCGCGATAACGAAGGCGCGTCTTACGCGCCGATGATGAACGATCTGCTCGGGCAGCTCGAGCACTCCTATGAGGAACGGCTCGGCTTCTGGAAAGGCGGCACGGTTTCGGTCCTCGGTTATGGCGGCGGTATCATCCCGCGCTTCTCCGAGGTCGCTGCCAAGTTTCCGGCATCGAAAGAATTCCACACGCTGCGCGTGATGCCGCCGGCGGGCTACCATTACACCACCGACCTCCTCCGCAAGTTTTGCGATGTCTGGGAGAAGCATGGGTCGGGCCTTATCGCCCTCCACGGCCAGAGCGGCGACATCATGTTCCAGGGCTGCACGACCGAGAACACGCAGAAGGCGTTCGACGAGCTGAACGAGATGGGCTTCGATCTCGGCGGCGCTGGTCCTGCCATGCGGACATCGATGAGCTGCGTTGGACATGCGCGCTGCGAGAAATCTTGCTACGACGAAGTCAAAGCGCATCGCACGGTGCTCAATGAATTCCTCGACGAGATGCACCGGCCAGCTCTGCCCTATAAGTTCAAGTTCAAGTTCTCGGGCTGCCCCAACGACTGCGTTAACGCCATTCACCGTGCGGACTTTGCCCTGATCGGCACCTGGCGCGACGATATGAAAGTCAACCAGGAGGAAGTGAAAGCCTACGTCGCTTCCCACGGCCGTAAATACACCATCGACAGCGTTATTGCGATGTGCCCGACGAGGGCTCTGAGCCTCAATGACGACGATACGATCGAGGTCGACAACAAGTCCTGCGTGCGCTGCATGCACTGCATGAACGTCATGACGAAGGCGCTTGCGCCTGGCGACGATCGCGGCGCTTCGATCCTGATCGGCGGCAAGCGTTCGCTCAAGGTCGGCGACATGATGGGCATCATGATGGTGCCGTTCATCAAGCTGGATACGGATGAGGACTACGAGAAGCTGGTCGAGTTCGCCCGCAATCTCATCGACTTCTTCGCCGAGAACGCCTTGGAGCATGAGCGTATTGGCGAGTGTATCGACCGGATCGGCTTGCCGGCCTTCCTTGAGGCCATAGGCATCAATCCCGATCCGAACATGGTGAACCACCCGCGCACGTCTAGCTACGTTCGAACCGACGACTTCACGGAGGAAGCCGAGAAGTATTTCGAGCGCAAGGCAAGAGAAGCTGGGCTGAATGTAGCGGCCGAGTAGTTTGAGCGGGATTGGGTGTGACACTCCTACCGGGAGCTGTCATCCCATCCCGCTCTCCCCGGTCTTTTTCAAATTAATCCGCGGAGATTTCAACGATGAGCACTGCTGCAACACCGCGCCGCGCAATTGAATCCGGCGTTCCGGATCCTTTCCCCCTTATGCATCCAATCATGAGGAAGAACTACGGCAATTGGGCTTGGCATGACCGCATGCGGCCCGGCGTTCTTCATCACGTCGCCAAGAACGGCGACGAAATCTGGACGGTGCGCGCCGGTACGCCGCGCCAGATGGACGTCTTCACCATCCGCAAGCTTTGCGACATCGCCGACCATTTCGCCGAGGGCCATGTGCGTTTCACGACGCGCAGCAACATCGAGTTCATGGTCGGCGCCAAAGACAAGGTCAAGCCGCTCGTCGATAAGCTGACCGCGGAAGGTTTCCCTGTCGGCGGCACTGGAAACTCGGTGTCGATGATCTCACACACGCAAGGCTGGCTTCACTGCGATATCCCTGGCACCGACGCTTCTGGCGTCGTGAAGAGCTTGATGGATATGATGTACGAAGAGTTCGTCAAGGAAGAGATGCCGAACCGCGTGCGCATCACCACCTCCTGCTGCCAAATCAACTGCGGCGGCCAGGGCGATATCTCGATCAACGTTCAGTACACCAAGCCGCCAAAGATCAATCACGATCTGGTCTCCAAGGTTTGCGAGCGCCCGGCGGTTGTCGCACGCTGCCCCGTCGCCGCGATCCGTCCCGCGATGGTCAACGGCAAGCCCTCGCTTGAAGTGGACGAGCAGAAATGCGTGTGCTGCGGCGCCTGCTATCCGCCCTGCCCGCCCATGCAGATCAATGGCGCCGACTCCACGAGGATCGCCGTTTGGGTTGGCGGAAAGCACTCCAACGCCCGCTCGAAGCCCACATTCCACAAGCTCGTCGTGGCAAACCTGCCGAACAACGCGCCACGCTGGCCGGAAGTTGCCGATGTGGTCCGCAAAATCCTTTATGCCTACAAGGATAATGCGAAAGACTGGGAGCGCATGGGCGAGTGGATCGAGCGCATCGGCTGGCCGCGATTCTTCGAGCTGACTGGCTTCGCGTTCACGAAGCATCACCTCGATACGTGGACGGGCGCTCGCAAGACTATGAACATGTCGGCACACGTGCATTTCTAAATTTGGAGAGAGGGAGCCGTGCAGCTAGCAATTGTCGTAAATGAAGGGCCGTATACCCATCAGGCGTCCGATACGGCCTATCAATTCACGAAAGCCGCGCTGGAGAAGGGGCACGGGATCACCCGCATCTTCTTCTACCATGACGGTGTCAATAACGGCACGCGCCTCACGGTGCCGCCGACGGACGACCGGAACTTGCAGAAGCTGTGGAGCGAACTTGCCGAGCAGCACAAGCTCGACCTCGTCGTCTGTGTGGCGGCGGCTCAGCGGCGCGGAATCCTCGATGCGGACGAGGCCAGACGGCATGGTAAAGATGTTAACAACATCGCGCCGGGCTTCCGCATCTCGGGGCTCGGGCAGCTGATCGAGGCCGGCATTCAGGCCGACCGGCTTGTCGTCTTCGGGGACTAAGGAGGGAAGGCCAAATGGCAAAGAAGTTTCTCTATATCAACCGGAAGGCGCCTTACGGTACGATCTATGCCCTCGAATCCCTCGAAGTCGTGCTGATCGGCGCTGCCTTCGAGCAGGACGTGAGCCTCGCTTTCATCGACGATGGAGTCTTTCAGCTCATGGCCGGTCAGGACACGGCGGCCGCGGGCTTCAAGAACTTCTCGCGCACCTATAAGGCGCTCGGCGACTTTGAGGTCCGCAAACTCTATGTCGAGCGCGAATCGCTCGAAGAGCGGGGCCTGAAGCTCGAAGACCTGATGCCCATCACCTATGAAGACGAAAACGAGGACTACGCTGAAAAGCCCTCGATCCATGTTGTCGGACGCAACGAGCTCGCGAGCATCATCGCCGGGCAAGACGTTGTCCTAAGCTTTTAACCCGATGGAGTTTTGAAGCCATGTCCACTCTTCATACGGTGAACAAATCTCCCTTCGAGAGGAACGCGCTACATAGCTGCCTCGGGCATCTCTGCGCAGGCGATGCCGTTCTCATGATCGAGGACGGGGTTTTCGGGGCTCGCAAGGGGTCTTCTGCCGCGCCTATGGTGCAAGCTGCGCTACAAACTGCTAAAGTTTATGCGCTTACGCCGGATCTGTCCGCGCGGGGAATCAAGCCCGGGGATCTGATCGACGGGGTTCAACTTGTCGACTATGGCGGCTTCGTCGACCTCGTCACGCAGCACGGACGCACGGCAGCGTGGCTTTGACGAAACAAAACCTTTTAACATGACGGAGTGAATAGCATGACCATGCAGTATAAGGTTGGTAGCATCGTTGCAGACCATGACGAGGAGGGTTATCTCACCGACATCCACGTATGGAATAAGGAACTCGCCGAGCTGATCGCCAAAGCCGAGAACATCAACATGACTCCGGAGCATTGGGAAGTCGTGGATTTTCTTCGCGAATACTACGACGAATATCAGATCGCGCCTGCCATCCGTATCCTCGTGAAAGAGATGAAGAAGAAGTTCGGCGCGGAAAAAGGCGACCAGAAGCATCTTTACGAGCTGTTCCCGTACGGTCCAGCAAAGCAAGCCTGCAAAATCGCCGGCCTGCCCAAGCCGACAGGCTGCGTCTAAGTCCAGGCCTGCTTACAAAACAGAAAACGTCAATCACCGGGCGTCACAAGACTCGGGATATAGGGATGGCTTGCCGTGCAAACTACGATTTACGCGGTCGTGTTTTATCTGGCGTCGGCGGTATTGTTCGGCGGCCTAGCGTTGCGCATCTTGCAGTACGCGAGGACGCCCGTTCCTTTGAAAATCCCGACGACGCCCGCGCCGTTGACGCGCGCGGGGGCTGCATTGCGCGTCCTTCGCGAAGTGACGGTCTTCGAGAGCCTCTTTAAAGCGAACAAGTGGATTTGGCTGTTCGGCTGGGCGTTCCATGCCGCCCTGGTTCTCGTTTTATTCCGGCATCTGCGCTACTTCATGCAGCCCGTTTGGGAGCCCGTCACGCTGGTGCAGCCTTTCGGCATCTATGCAGGTTTTGCCATGGTGGCCGCGTTGTTCGCCCTCTGGGTGCGGCGCGTCGCCATCGCCCGCATGCGATACATAAGCGATGGTCTCGATCACCTGCTTTTGTTTTTGCTTCTGGCCATCGGTGCAAGCGGACTTGCCATGAATTTCGTGGCACGGACCGACATTGTGGCTCTCAAAGGCTTCTTCCTCGGGCTTATGGCCTTCGACTGGCAGCCGCTACCGGCCGACCCGATCCTGCTGACGCATCTGGCGCTGGTTGCCGCGCTGATGATGGTCTTCCCCTTCTCGAAGCTTTTGCACGCTCCGGGCGTGTTCTTCAGCCCTTCGCGCAATCAAGCCGATAACTCGCGCGAGCGGCGTTACGCTCCGGTCCGCGCCCTGGCAAGCAAGGCATAGGGAGGCGCGTTATGGATCACACGGACTCTTTGGAACTCGAAGCGCACGCCGAACTTGCCGACCCGCTGGAAATCCCAGCGCTCGCATGCGGCGCGATGGCGGAAAGCAAACCCTACCTTGCACAGCCCGCTCATCAAAAGCCGCTCGGTTTTCCGGGCGAACTCGTCGAGAACTGGCAAGAGAAGGCAATTCTCAAGCTGGGCGATCTTGTCAAGAATAACCGCGCGCTGCGCTTTTATCTCGACGGCTGCGTGCGTTGCGGCGCCTGCACCGACAAATGCCACTATTTCCTCGGCACCGGCGATCCCAACAATATGCCGGTGGCCCGCCAAAACCTTCTGCGCAAGGTTTACCGGCGCTATTACACTTTTTTGGGCAAAACGGTTCCTGGGCTTGTGGGTGCGCAAGACCTCACCCGCGAGGTGCTCGACGAGTGGTACAGCTATTTCCATCAATGCTCGCAGTGCCGGCGCTGCTCGGTTTACTGCCCCTTCGGAATCGACACCGCCGAAATCTCCATGGCCGCCCGTGACATCATGGACACGATCGGCATGGGGCAGAAATACTCCAATGAGATCATCGGCAAGGTCTTCAACATCGGCAACAATCTCGGGCTTCCGCCCAAGGCACTGAAAGCCACGCTTGCGGGGCTTGAGGAAGAGATCGAGGAGGAGACCGGAGTTCCGGTGCGGCTGCCGCTCGATGAAGAAGGCGCCGATATTCTGCTCGTTACGCCGAGCGCCGACTTTTTCGCCTCACCGCACATGGAAGGCCTTATCGGATACGCCAAGGTTCTGCACGAGGCCGGTGTGTCCTGGACGTTCAGCTCGCATGCGTCCGAAGCCGCCAATTTCGGCATGTTCATCGGCTCTTACGAGAACATGCAAAAAGTCTCGCAACGGATCGCCAAGGCCGCGCGCGACCTCAAGGTCAAGCGGCTCGTTTTCGGCGAATGCGGCCATGCCTGGCGCGTTGCCTATAGCTTCCTCAATACGCTCGCAGGGCCGTTCGATTTCCTCGACCCGCGCTATCCCGTGCCGCAGCACATTTGCGAGTTCACCTACGATCTCATCCAAGAGGGCAAGCTTCGCCTCGATAAGTCGAAGAACGATCATATCCGGCTGACCTTCCACGATAGCTGCAACGTCGCTCGCGCTTCGCGTATGGGAAATATCCCGGGCGGCCAATTCGAGATCCCCCGCGCGGTCCTTCGCGCGTCGTGCAACTATTTCTTCGATATGGATCCGGAGACGATCCGCGAGGAGACACTCTGCTGCGGCGGCGGCGGGGGCCTTTTGACCGACGAGTTGATGGACCTGCGTACAAAAGGCGCATCCCCCCGGATGAAGGCCTTAAAAGCGGTAGCCGAGGAGCACGGCGTCACGCATATGGCCGCGATCTGCGCGATCTGCAAAGCGCAGTTTTCGAAGGTGCTACCGAAATTCGGCTTCGACATGGAAACCATCGTCAGCGTGCATCAGATGGTCTCGAACGCCATCGTGCTGACCGGGTCGAAGCAAGAAGAAGAATGGAATGAAAACGTTGGCCGGGCAGCACCGGCGCAAGGCGCGCAAATCTAAGGAGGACGGGCGATGGATGATGGAATGACGGCCCCTAAGGAGCACACGTTCCGCCGGTTCGAGAACGGCGAAAGCATGTGGAATTTCCCGGACCTGTCCGAGAAAATCTTTCAGGCGGACCGCTCCTATAAATGCCCAACCTACGTTCATCGCACGCCGCCGTGCCAGGGGAGCTGTCCTTCCGGGCACGATATCCGCGGCTGGCTGGCCATCGCGCGCGGCATGGACAAGCCGCCGGTCGCGGGCATGACTTGGCAGGAATATGCCTTCGATCGCATGATGCAGGCTAATCCCTTCCCGTCGGTCATGGGCCGCGTCTGCCCTGCGCCGTGCGAGGATGGCTGCAACCGCAACGAGGTCGACGAATTCGTCGGCATCAACGGCGTCGAGCAATATGTCGGCGATTGGGCTATCGAGCACAAACTTACCGCCCCGGCTGCCGGCCCGGACACGGGCAAGAAGGTGGCGGTCATCGGCGGCGGCCCTGCCGGCCTCGCCGCAGCCTATTTCCTCCGCCGCAACGGGCATGCTGTGACCTTATTCGAGGCACACGACCGGCTCGGCGGGATGATGCGCTTCGGCATTCCGGGCTACCGCACGCCGCGCGACAAGCTCGATGCCGAAATCGGCCGCATTCTCGACCTTGGCGTCGAGGTGAAGCTCAATACGAAAGTGGGCCGCGATAT
The DNA here is from genome assembly GCA_052144215.1 of Rhodomicrobium sp. Classification (GTDB taxonomy): domain Bacteria; phylum Pseudomonadota; class Alphaproteobacteria; order Rhizobiales; family Rhodomicrobiaceae; genus Rhodomicrobium. Next base: position 37,331 of record JBKQQS010000070.1, on the reverse strand, counting down.
CAGCGTGGAGCAGCTGGAAGCCGGCTTCGACGCGATCTTTTGGGGCGTCGGCGCGCAGAAGGGCCGCGGACTGCCCGTGCCCGGCTGGGGCGCAGAAAATTGCCTGACCGGCATCGAGTTCCTCGATGTGTTCAACCGGGGCTGGGTGTATTCGACCGCAAAGCGCATCGTGGTCGTGGGCGGCGGCGATACCTCCATCGACGTTGCCTCCGTCGCCCGCCGCTTGGGTCACGTCACCCATCGGTCGCAGCACGATCTCCCCGATATGCAGAACCTCGGCTATACCGCTCACGATGTGGCAGGGGCGATACGCCGCGAAGGCGTGCAGGCGGTGCTGACCTCGCTTTTCCCGATGGCTCAGATGACGGCTGCCGAGCGCGAGCGCGAGGATGCGGTACGCGAAGGCATCGATATCAAGGGCGGTGTCATGCCTCTGGAAATCATGCTCGATGCCGAAGGACGCGCGGTCTCCGTCAAAATGTGCGAATGCACGATGAAAGGAATGACGCCGGTTCCGGTGCCAGGCACCGAGTTCCATATCGGCTGCGACATGGTCATCTCGGCCATCGGCCAGATGGCAGATCTAGCTGAAGGGCTCGAACGGCTCGACAACGGCAAAAGTGCGATCGCCGTCGACGCCGTTTACAAGGTCAGGGGAACCGCGAAGCACTTCGCCGGCGGCGATGCCGTGCGGCCGCACCTCCTTACCACCGCCATCGGTCACGGCCGCGTCGCTGCCGAAACCATTAGCCATTTCCTGGAGGGCAACCCCCAGGACAAGCGGCCAAAAGTCGACGTGCATCACTTCAATATGCTCGAAGAGTTGCGCGCCCGCAAACTCGACCCGCAACCTTACGATCATCAGCAAAAGCGCGGCACGTCCTCGGAGAAGTTCGCTATCCACAATTACGAGGATCGCTCGACGGCGCAAGTTATCCCCCATACCGCGCTATTCAAAGGCCACTTCGCCAATGTTCCGCGCAACAGGCGCTCGGAGCGCCATGTGTTCGCTTCGGAGGTCATGGGCGATTTCAACGAGCGCATCGTAGCCTTCACCGAGGAGCAGGCCAAAGCCGAAGGCGTACGCTGCATGAGCTGCGGAATGTGCTTCGAGTGCGACGCTTGCCTTATCTATTGCCCGCAAAAGGCAATCGACCGGGTGCCCAAAAAAGAGCGCGCGGTCGGGCGCTATGTCGTCACCGACTACGCGAAATGCATTGGCTGCCACATTTGCCAGGATGTTTGCCCCACAGGCTACATCCAAATGGGTCTTGGGGAGTAAGGCGCCGATGGTACGGGCCCTCATCGCGGCTCTGCTGCTTAGCGTGTCGATCGCAGGCGCACACGTGCCAGCGGCTCTCGCGCAAAGCCAGACCGGAGCGCAGAACGACCTCGTTCCGCACCCGCCCAAGGGCCGGGGCGAGCACTGTGTTGCCGATACCGCATTCATGCGGCGGTATCATATGACCATGCTGAAGCATCAGCGCGACGAGACCGTGCATGAGGGCGTGCGCGGCAATCCCTTCAGCATTGGGGAGTGCATTAGCTGCCATGCCGTGAAAGGTGCCGATGGGCTGCCTGTCAGCTATGAGGACCCCAAGCACTTCTGCCGGAGCTGCCACGAATATGCGGCGGTTTCGATCGATTGTTTCGAGTGCCATGCTTCGCGGCCCGGACCGAAGCCCCAAGACGCAAGTGCTAAGCCCGGTGCACCGGGCTCCACAGCCTTGGCAAACTATCTGCAGGAGAGCCATCCATGACCGAAGGATGCTCAGGCGCGAACGGCAGCTGCCAGTGTAAGACCGTCGGCCGCCGCGAGGACGCAGCGATGCAAAGCCGGCGCAGCTTTCTCCTAAGCACCGCCGCGCTCGCCACGATACTTGCGCCCGGCGTAACGCTCTACGCCCTTGGCGGCGAGGCAGCGGCGGCAAACCCAACGCCGCCGGTTTCGTCCAAGGTTCGCTGGGGCCTTCTGATCGACGCCGGCAAGTGCGAGGAAAACTGCGCGGCCTGCGTCGAGGCCTGCTCCAGCGCTTACGGATGGAAGAGCACCGGCCATCCCGGGACCGATCCGCAATGGATTCGCAAAGTCAGCGCAAAAGATCCGAAGAGCGGCGCCGGCTTCTCTGTGCCGGTCATGTGCCAGCACTGCGCCAATCCGCCTTGCGTCGACGTTTGCCCAACGGGGGCCTCGTTCAAACGGGCTGACGGTATCGTCCTCGTCGACCGTCATATTTGCATCGGCTGCCGCTACTGCATGATGGCGTGCCCCTACAAAGCGCGCTCGTTCGTGCACGAACCGGTGACGGATCAGAAACCCGATGCACCGCGCGGCAAAGGCACCGTGGAGTCTTGCACCTTATGCGCCCATCGCATCGATGCAGGCGGCGTTCCGCATTGCGTCGAGGCGTGCAAGAAGGCGGGCCGCGAGGCTATCTTGTTCGGCGACCTTAACGATCCATCGAGCGAGATCGCCAAGCGCGTCGCCACCTACCGTACAGCCCGCATCCGCGAGGATTTGGGCTGCGATACCGGGGTTTATTACACAAATATCTAGCAAACAGGCGAAGCGGCTGCCCGGCAGGCCCGGCGCGCGGAGATCGGAATGGCGAAGGTCGAATATCGTAGGTGCACAGAGCACAGCGTTTTTTTCTGGGGCCTGCTTGGCCTGCATATTCTTGTCATCGCGGCCGGACTAAGCGCGGCGCTCTACATGGAGCATTACGGGCACATCGTAACCGGTATGTCGAACCAGATCGTGTGGGGAATGCCGCATGTGTTCGCCGTCTTTTTGATCGTCGCCGCCTCGGGAGCGCTGAACGTTGCCTCCTTCTCGTCAGTGTTCCTCCGTCTTACTTATAAACCCTACGCGCGCCTCTCCGGTCTCCTCGCTATAGCCCTGTTAGCGGGCGGCCTAACCGTGCTGGTGCTCGATCTCGGGCGTCCCGAGCGGCTGACCGTGGCGATGACCACCTATAACTTCAAATCGATTTTCGCCTGGAATATTTACCTTTACACTGGCTTCATGGGTATCGTTGCCGCCTATCTCTTCGTCATGATGGACCGCCAGCTCCAGCGCTCGAGCCTGCCCACCAGGGTCATGGGCGGAATTGCGTTCTTCTGGCGCTTTGCGCTGACCACAGGCACAGGCTCGATCTTCGGATTTCTAATTGCGCGCGACGCCTATTCGGCTGCCGTGATGGCGCCATTGTTCATTGCCGCCTCGTTCGTCTACGGCCTCGCCTTCACAGTGCTCGTGCTCTTGATGATGAGCCGGGAGATAAGGCGGTCGCTTATCGACGACGATATGCTTAGGAAGTTCCGCGGCTTGTTCATCCTATTTTCGCTCGCGGTGCTTTATCTGACGGCTTTGCATCACCTCACCAAGCTCTACGCAGCAGAATATCGCGGCGTCGAAGCTTTTCTGCTCCGGGACGGCGGGATCTATACGGCTGTTTTTTGGCTGGGGCACATCGGAGCGGGCAATCTCCTGCCGCTCGGGATTCTTCTGATTTGGGGAAGCGGACGCCATGCTTGGCGTGCGGTTGCGATAGCGGCGATCCTTTTCCTCATTGGAGGGGTCGCGCATATGTACGTGACCATCATCGGCGGTCAGGCCTTCCCTCTCAGACTATTTCCTGGCATGGAAGTGACAAGCTCGTTCCAAGACGGAGCTGTGGCCGGGTACTGGCCCTCGATTCCAGAGATGCTGCTCGCGGTGAGCGGGATTTCGATCGCCATGCTGATAACCGGATTTGGATTGAAGCTTCTGCCGTTCCTGCCGCGGCTGGCGGGCGCGAGCCCCTTACAAGCCACCTAAGCAGACTCCGTTGGCCTAGCCAATGGATGCCTGCTTAAGATCTTTTGTTTTCGCAGAGTTTATCGCAAAACCGGGAAAGCCACTTTTGCGAATTCTGCTTAGGAGTCTATAGCTCATGATGCCATCTCCTCACCCCTTTGCGCGGTTCGTCCAAATCCTCGGCCGCGGCAAATCGCTCACGCGGGCGTTGACGGTGGAAGAAGCGCAGGAAGCCATGAGCATGATTTTAGCCGGCAAGGTTCTGCCGGAGCAGCTCGGCGCGTTTTTGATGCTGCTTCGGGTGAAGGAGGAAAGCCCCGAGGAAATCGCCGGTTTCGTCCGCGCTGCACGCGAGGCGATGGCGCTTCCTTCGCCTCTGCCGCAACCCGATCTCGACTGGTCCTCTTACGCCGGCAAGCGCAGGCAACTGCCCTGGTTTATCCTTGCCGCCGCGCTTCTCGCGCGCAACGGCGTGCGTGTCTTCATGCACGGCACAGAGGGCCATACGCCGGGCCGGGTCTACACGCGCGAAGTTCTCGCCCGTCTCGGTTTTCCAATCGCGTCGAGCTTCGGCGAAGCGGCCGCGCATTTAGGCCAACGCAATTTCGCCTACCTGCCTCTCGAGCATATCAGCGCGGAGCTGGCGCGCCTCATCAACCTGCGCCCTATTCTGGGGCTCCGCTCGCCGGTCCACACGCTCTCGCGCATGCTCAATCCGTTCGCCGCCCCTGTGATGCTGCAAGGCATCTTTCATCCCGGCTATATGACGATCCACCAAAAAGCGGCGCTCCTGCTCGGTCAGCCGCACATGGCCGTTTTCCGCGGCGAAGGCGGCGAGATCGAGCGGCGTCCCAACAAACCCTGCGAGGTGCTGACGGTCCACCAAGGTGCTACGGCCGAGGAACGCTGGCCCGCTCTTCTTCCGGAGCCGCGTCAGTCCGCCGAGGACGACATGGACCTCGGCCGCTTGCTGGCTCTCTGGCGCGGCGATGCCACGGACGAATATGGCGAGGCGGCGATTTGGGGCACACTTGCCATTGCGCTCAAGGCGCTGGGCCGCGCCGATAGCCAGGAAGATGCGCAGATCCTCGCGCAGAATCTGTGGGCGGATCGCGACCGGACCAGCCTGAACGCGGCGGCATGAGCCAATGATTCGGCATCCGGCTGTACGAAGGTGAGCCGTGAAGCGAACGAGTGAAAATGTTATCCCTCGTCTTTTCCTGTCGGCCGCACACAAGTCCTCGGGAAAGACCACGGTCTCTATCGGCATCGCCGCAGCGCTCGCGGCGCGCGGCCTTGCCGTTCAGACGTTTAAAAAGGGGCCGGACTATATCGATCCCATGTGGCTTGCGCGTGCGAGCGGCCGGTCCTGCTTCAATCTCGACTTCAACACCCAGACGCACGCCGAAATTGCGGCAAGCGTCGCATCGCGCACAGCTGATTCCAGTATTGCACTGATCGAGGGCAACAAGGGCCTGCACGACGGCGTCGATATAGAGGGCAGCGACTCGAGCGCAGCGCTGGCGAAGCTTTTAGCTGCCCCTGTTATTCTTGTGATCGATACGCTCGGCATGACGCGCGGCGTAGCCCCCCTCGTTCTGGGCTATCAAGCCTTCACCTCAGGGATTGAAATCGCGGGCATCGTCCTGAATAAGGTTGGAGCCGCGCGTCAGGAGGATAAACTCCGCCAGGCCATCGAGCGGTACACGGACATACCGGTACTTGGCGCGCTTCCGCGTACCGGCGATTTTGCAATCGAGGAGCGGCATCTCGGATTGATGACCCCGATGGAAACGCCCGGCCCCCGCGCCGCGATCGAACGGCTGCGCCGGGCGGTTGAAAGCGGCATCGATCTCGACCGGCTTCTCGCCGCTGCGGCCTCCGCCCCTCCTTTGTCTTACCGCGCAGCATCTCCACAGACCCCCGCCCGGCAGGATGTCCGCATCGCGATCGCGCGCGACAATGCCTTCGGCTTTTATTATCCCGACGACATCGAAGCGTTCGAGCGCCTAGGCGCCAAGCTGTGCTTCTTCGACGCGCTGGCGGATAGCCGGCTTCCCGATGCTGACGGCCTTTTCATCGGCGGCGGGTTTCCCGAAACGCAAGCGGCGCAGCTGGAGGCGAACGCTTCTCTGAGGGCGGACATCGCGCACAAAATCCGGTGCGGGCTGCCAACCTATGCCGAGTGCGGCGGCATGATGTATCTCGCCCGCTCCATTCGCTGGCGGGACGCCTCATACGAAATGGCCGGAATCATCCCAGCCAGTGCCGTGATGCATGCGAGGCCGCAGGGCCGGGGGCTTGCGGTTCTTGAGGAAACGAGCTGCGCCCCATGGCCGGGGCTTGCGGGGGCTACGGGGCCTGCTAGAATTCCCGCGCATGAATTCCATTACGCAAGCCTCGAAAACCTCGATCCATCCTTGCGCTACGCCTACAAGGTCTTGCGCGGCACAGGCATAGCGGACGGCCGCGATGGCATCGTGCTCGGCAATCTTCTGGCAAATTTCAGTCATTTGCGAGCGACCGGGGATAACCCCTGGGTGGCTCGCTTTCTGCACTTTGTCCGCGCGCAGCGCACCGGCCCCGCCAAGCCGCATAATGCCAGCGGATATTAATGGCGACCCTTGGCGTAAGATAATTGCAAAGCACGCAGAGACCGGCAAAGCTTCAATGACCGGACCTATCCGTTTCAGCGAGCGAGTGCAAGACGGTGCTGACTCTAGGCGGCGCGCAGATCCTTTCGGTCGGTCCCTCCCGCGTGGAGATCGGGCTCTGCCGCGGATACCGGCTTACGCTGTTTTTTCTGGATAGCCATCTCGTCCGCGCGCTTATCGTCCCGCCCCAAGGGTTGCACTGCCATCGCACCTGGTCGCTTTCGCCGGAATTGGCGGGAGACGACCCTATCGACGGCCGCGATAGGCTCGATCTGACCGGCTTTCCCGGCAGCGAGAGCCTCTCCATCGAGGAAACCCAAGCCACCATCGCTATCGAAACCGCGCGGGTCAAAGTGGAGCTGCGCCGCTCCCCGCTTGCGCTCACCTGGTCGTTCCGCCCAAGCGCTGAGACAGAATTCGAGCCTCTGCTGCAAGACCGGCAAACTCAGGCCTATTGCTACGAGCGCGGCGGATCGGGCTTTGCGCATTATTTGGCACGCAAGCCGGGCGAGCAATATTACGGTTTCGGCGAGAAAAGCGGCAATGCGAACAAGGCAGGCCGCCGCTTGCGCATGCGCACCGCCGACGCGCTCGGCTACGACGCGCAGACAACCGATCCGCTTTACAAGCACATCCCCTTTTACCTGACCGTTCGCCCGGACCTTGGCGGGCGCACCCTGGGGCTCTTCTACGATAATCTCGCGCATGCCGCTTTCGATCTCGGCCAGGAAATCGATGCCTATCACGGGCCTTACCGGAGCTTCGAGGCATCGGGCGGCGATTTCGATCTCTATGTGATTTTTGGGCCTGCGCTGCGCGATGCCGTGGCGCGATACACAGCGCTGACCGGCCGGATGGCATTTCCGCCCCGATGGTCCTTAAGCTATTCGGGCTCGGCGATGCACTATACGGAGGCGCCGGATGCCGCGGAGCGTCTCGGCGAGTACCTCGCCCGGCTTGGCGAGCATAATATTCCGTGCCGCTCGTTTCATCTCTCCTCGGGATACACAAAACAGGCCGGGCGGCGGAGTGTCTTCACATGGGACAAGAGCCGCTTTCCCGATCCCGCGGAGCTCGCGCGCCGCTTCGCCGATGCCGGTGTCCGGCTCATTGCCAACGTCAAGCCGGCAATGCTGACGGATCACCCGCGGTTCGGTGAAGTGGAAGCCTTCCGGGGGTTCGTGCGCGATAGCGAGGACGAAAGCTGTCCGCATATGGCGCAGTTCTGGGGCGGCGAGGCGGCGTATCTCGATTTCACCAATCCGCAAACCACGGCTTGGTGGGCGCGCGAGGTGAAGGCACAGCTTCTCGATTACGGCATCGCTTCGACTTGGAACGACAATAACGAGTTCGAAATCTGGGATGACGCCGCCCGCGTGAGCCTTAACGGGCGCGGAGGGGCGATGGCCTGCCTGCGGCCAGTGCAGACCGGGCTGATGCTGCGTGCCTCATCGCTCGCACAGCGCGAGCATGCGCCGCTTAAGCGTCCCTTCCTTGTCTCGCGCTCTGGCGGCCCAGGCATGCAGCGCTACGCTCAGACCTGGACCGGAGATAATGTCACGAGCTGGCAAACGCTACGCCACAACCTGCGCATGGGGCACGGGCTCAGCCTATCGGGGATTTTCAACTTCGGCCACGATGTGGGCGGCTTCGCCGGGCCCCGCCCTGAACCTGAGCTTTTTCTGCGTTGGATCGAGCAAGGCATCTATTGGCCGCGCTTCTCGATCCATTCGTGGAACGGCGATGGCAGCGTCAACGAACCCTGGATGTATCCCGAAATCGCCGGGCCCGTGCGCGAGGCCCTGAATTGGCGCGAGCGGCTTGTGCCCCTGCTTTACACGCTCCTATGGCGCGCGCATGCGCATCATGAACCGGTTTTGCGTCCGCTGTTCTACGATTTTCCCGAACAGGCCCCAAGCTATGAAGAGCACGACGCCTTTATGCTAGGCCGCGATCTGCTCGTCGCCCCTGTTGTGGAGCGGGGTGCCGTGGGCCGGAGCGTTTGGCTACCGCAAACCGAAGGCGGCTGGTACCGTATAGGGACCGGCGAGCATTATCCTGGCGGCCATGCCGAGGCCCCGGCGCCGCTTGGCGCTGCGCCCGCTTTCATGCGCGCGGGCTCGGTCCTGCCCCTCGGACCGTCGCCCTCATGGACGCGCGGGCCGCTTACCTTGCGGCTGTTCCCGATTCCGGACGGAAAGGCGCAGGCCGAACTTTTTGACGACGATGGCGAAAGCCTTGCCGATCGCGCTAGCCCGCCCTGTCTTCTGCATGTTGCGGTTGAGTGGAGCGATGCGAGCCTGCCGATTGTAAAAATCGCGCGGTCCGGCTCGCATGCGCCGCGCTGGCCGGAAGTTCAATTCGAGGACGCAGCGGGGCGGCCGCTCCCGGTTACGGCTGACGGCGCCGGGGGAATAGCTCTCGCGAACCGGATCCGGCTCTCCTAACCTAACGGCTATAGTTGTCGCCGCCGAAGATCGAGTCGAAGAAACCGCGGTTGCTGGCCCGGCGGTCATCGCGGCGTTGCTGTTCCGGCTGTTCGCTGACATCGTCTTCCGCATAGTGCTGCGGATGTGCAGCGGCCATGTCCAACTCCACAGGCGCGAGGTGATCGCGGCCCTTGACGATCCGGTCCCACTTGCCTTCCAGGGCCAGAGTGATGCGCCGCTCGTGACCGTAGACGTCGGGGAAGGTATGCAGCTCGCCGTCCTCGTCTACCAATGCCGTGAAATAAGTCATGTGAACCGGAATTTTGTGCTCGATGGCGATCTCGTTGTTGAGCGGGCCTTCGCTAAACGTCTCGTTGACGCGCGTGGAATCCCAGCCCTTGTCTTCGCGCAGCACAACTTTGACCAGTCCCATTGGGTCGGCGACCCGCATGCAGCCGTGACTGTAAGTTCGCTGGGCGACGTTGAACATCCATTTGTCCGCCGGCCTTGTATCGTGCATGAAGACGGTGTGCTGGCTGGGAAATGAGAACTTCACCTTCCCTAACACCGTCTTCGGCCCGTTCGGCTGGATCACGTCGAAGATCCGGATATCGGTGCGGGCCCAGTTCACTTTGTGCCAATTGACCGGCTGACCGTCCTTGGTCCTCACTTCCAGCGCCCATTGCCGCATTAAGCCGCCGCCATTGAGCAAGCTCGGCCAAATCTCACGCACCTTGATGGAGTCGGGTACGATCCATGTGGGCTTAAGCGTGATCTTTGTGAGGGACCGGGTGAAGACTGGCGTCTGCTTATCGGACTCTCCTGCAACGATGCGCACTTTCCGGATGACCTCGCCATTCTTGACCACCCGCTGCGTGAAGTCCGGAATGTTATTCCAGATGTAGAGATCGCCCATGCCGGCGGGCATCCAGCGCCATTCCTCCATGTTGGCGAGCAGCCGTTTGGCCTCGGCGCTTTTCTGCTTATCACGGCCAAGAAGGGCCAGATATTTCTGGCGGAGCATCTCGAACTGCGGATGGGCTGGGTTCAGGCCGCGCAGGTAGGCGCCTGGCTCTGCGGCAGCTGCGATGCCATCGAGGATCGATCTTGGCTTGAGAAGCTGGGGCCGGCGGTCGAGATAGGAACTCAATTGTTCCGATGGATTCATGATGCGCCCGCCGCGGGCGTAACGGCCGTATTTTAAGATCGCCCGCGAAATCGCGATTTCGTCTGCGGCGATCTTTTCGGGTGTGGCGGCCGCTCCCTGCTGGTCAAGCCTGGCGGGCAGGGGAAAATCGCGCGGATCGAGCCCCCACTCGCCGGCGCGCTTGAACTCCGCGGTCAACAGCGATGCTTGGGGCGTGAGCCCGCCTTCCGGCGCAAGCCAAAGCGGCGCATAGCCGCGCGCCTCGTAAAAGGACAAAAGCGCCGCGCGCTCGTTGCGCTCTTCGTCGCTATCTCCAGCCGCGAGACCGGAAAGCGCCTTGCGCAGCACTTCTGCCTGCGGCGTTGCTGGGGAGATGGCGCCCGCCAAGGTCGCTTCGTCAGCCGATTTCGAAGGAATGGCCCCATCGGCGGCAGCCGGGGCGGCGCTCTTTGCGGTGTCCGGCTGCCCGGCGTGCAATAGTCCAGCTGTAGCCGAGGCCGCTGCCGCAACTCCAAGCGCGAAGATGAGCGTGCGAATCATTTCATTGCTCCTTAAGCTGGACAAACATTAGCGAAGAAAAGCAAAGAAAATCCTAGCTTGGCTTTCACCTAAAGGCGGACCTGTTTGAGACTGGTACTATGCGGCATCTGCCGGTGCCGCACAACCGGCTTAACCGGCGATCTCTTTGTCGCCTTGGAGCGCAAGCTCCAGGATCGTTGCGGGGTGCCGTGCGGTGCGGCCGAGCCCGTCGTGGATTTGCTTGCGGCAGGAATACCCGGTGGCGGCCACAAACGCGTCGCGGCCCGCCTTGCGGATCGCGGGAAACAGCGCAAGCTCCCCCATAGCGAGCGAAGCCTCGAAGGTCTCCGGCGTCATGCCGGTCGCGCCATTCAAGCCGCAGCAGCTTTGTGGCGCCGTGCTGACGGAGAGCTCGGGCACGAGCTTAAGCGTGGTCTCCGCCGCACTTTCAACGCCGGCTGCGCGCTCATGGCAATGGCTGTGCAACAAAAGATCGGCCTCGATGGATTTCAGAGGCAGGGCGAACTTGCCTTCGGCGACGCGCGCGGCCACGAATTCCTCGAACAGCAGCACGGGCGGCTTCTCCTTCAAGGGCAAGCCGAGCGCCCCATATTCGTCGCGCATCATGAGTACGCAGGAGGGCTCAAGACCCACCACCGCAATGCCCTTTTCCTCGAAGCGCTCCACGGCCGCGCTCATCCTCTCAGCTTGCGCGCGCGCCTCGGCGATATATCCGGCGTCGTAGTAGGTCCGCCCGCAACATAGCGGCCGCTCCCGGTTCTCATCGGTAAAGGAAACCACGGCGTAGCCGGCCGCGCTCAAGATGCTCGCGGCAGCGCGCAAATTTGCGGGCTCGAAGGACCGGTTGAACGTGTCCGCGAACAGGGCAACCGTGCCCAAAGAACCAGGCTCCGCCTTTTCTTGTGCCCTGAAACGCCGCCCTGCCCATCTTGGCCAAGGCCGGTCCGCCGCAAGCCCAAGATGATGCTCCGTCAGGCGAGGCAGCCCCGGTAAGAGATCGCGCATCGAAAGCAGGACACGCCAGCGCCGGGCCCTGTCCGTATATTCGGGCAGCCGGGCAAACAAGTCCAAGGCTCGCGATGCCCGGCCCCTCGCGCGGGCAGCAGCCAGTGTCTCGGCCTTCATCTTGGCGATGTCGATGCCGAAGGGGCAGGCCGATTTGCAGGCCTTGCACGACACGCAAAGCTGCATGGCTTCAACCATCTCTTCGGAGCCCAGCGCGCCCTCGCCGAGCTGCCCGGAAAGTGCCAGCCGCACGCTGTTGGCGCGCCCACGCGGGCTTTCCCGCTCGTCGCGCGTCACGCCAAAGCAAGGGCAGGCGAAGCGCCGCTCCGCCGTCCGGCACAAAGCAAGTCCGCTGCAGCGCCGGGCATGATCGAGCGCGCGGGCGGGCGACGGCGATGGCCCCCAGGCAAGCGAAATGGGCGCGTCCTCCAGGGCCTTGGCTTCTCGCTGTGCGCGCAGCAGGGCCGGCTCGTCGAAGCGGGGCGCGCGCAGAATTTTGCCTGGGTTTAGAAGCCAGCCTGGGTCGAGCTGTGCCTTGAGCTGAGCGAAAAGACCGATGGCCTCGGGCCCCAGCCGGCGTTCGAGCGCCTCGCTGCGGGCGAGCCCGATGCCATGCCCCGCCGTCAAGGCGCCGCCATGGGCATGCAGCAGCTCCGCCATCTCATCGCCAAGCTGGCGCATGCGCCTCACGTCCTCAGCGTGGCGCAGATTGAGGATGGGCCTGACATGCAAAGAGCCGCGGCCTACCTGCCCATAGATTGCACTTCGCACGCCATGCTTTTCGAACAGAGCCACAAGAGCTGCGCCATAAGCGGCCAGGTTGTGGACCGGAACGGCTCCGTCCTCGAGGAAGGATAAGGGCTGCGCCGCCGATTTTAGCGACCATGCACGGATGAGGGCCTCGCGTCGCAGGCGCCAGAGCGCCGCTCTCGCCTTCTCGCCGAGGATCTCGATCACGCCAAACTTGTCCTTGCCGCCGTCCGAGACATAATCGTCGAGCGCTTTGAGAAGCCTCGTATTGGCGACTGGGTTCTCCTCGTCGAACTCGACGATCAAAAGCGCATCGGGCTCGCCTTGCAAGAGCCGCGCGGCCTGAGCATCGGATCTTGCCTGGAACGCCAGGAACTCGAGCAAGGTGCGATCCAAAACTTCGACGGCCGAAGGATTGAGCACCATGATTTTGGGAACAAGACGCAGCGCCGCACTCAGATCGGCGAACCGGCAGACGCCGAGCGCGCGGTTCGCGGGCCTTGGGGCCAGCTTGAGCTCGATCTTCGCCGCAATAGCGAGCGTTCCCTCCGATCCCGCCAGCAGGCGCGCCATATTCTGATCGGCGGAGCTCGCCAGCAGCGTGCGAAGATCGTAGCCCTCCGGCTCTGGCGTCCCGGGCGCGCGCAACGGCCAAAGCGTCGCGATGGCTTTCTCGTGCAGCTCGCCGAATTGGAGAAGATCGAGAAGCCGGTCGCGCCCAGGGCAAGCTTGAGCACCGTCAGTTTCCGAGACGGCGTTGAAGAGCACACGCTGCCCGTCGGCGAGAAAGGCATCGGCTGAGGCGACGTTGTCGCGCATCGAGCCGTAGCGAAGGGCGCGGATGCCGCTCGCATTGTTGCCGAGCATGCCGCCAATTGTGGCCTGGCGAGCCGAACCGATGTCAACCGGGAAGATCAGATTGCGGGCTTTGAGCGCTGCGTTTATTACCGCGGGCGGGCAGCCTGGCTCGGCTGTGCATCTTAGATTTTCTGCGTCGATCTCTATGAGCCGGTTGAGATATTTCGAAAAATCGAGAATGACGCCTTCGCCAAGCGCTTGCCCTGCGGTCGAGGTGCCGCCTCCGCGGGCGGTGACGGGCAGCCCCTCCTCGCGCGCCATTTCAAGGATGATCGCGATGTCTCCCGCAGATTTGGGCGCGGCCGCGCCGGCGGGAAAACACTGATACATGGACGCATCGGTGGAATAGCGGCCGCGCACAAACAGACCGGAGGCTGCGTCGCCTTCGATCTCGTTCGCAAGCCTGTCCCAAAACGCCCGGCCGGCTCTTCGGCTAGCCATCGTCCCTCAAATGCTCAGCTTCGTTCCGAAAAGGCGGCGGCTCCGCCCCGCCAGGCGGCAAACCATGACCCAGAGTCTGACTTTCCGCAACGGTCCATTAACCGCCTTCCCTTATTCATGGCGAGGCACGTCTTTTGGTTGTATTGCGTGGGCGGCGTTTACCATGGGTCGAGTCATAAAGTTTAGAGGCGCTTGCGAGCGGGCTGCGGCGGAAAAGAAGACCCTAACTGTCCCAAACCTGTTGGGCGGTCTCCAATTGCCCAGCATTTGCCCGAATCGCACCCTGGGCTTGGTTGTAGCGCCAGTTGAGTCTTGTCTGCGGCGCATCGCCAACGACCCCAAAAGCCGGATCATGATTGTCACAGCACTCGCCGCATCGCTTTGTGCCTGCTCCGTCACCAAAAGTTCCCGCACAATCGATGAAACCCAGCAGCTGAGCCCTAGGGTGATTAAAGTGGGCGACCCGGTGCCGAAAGGCGGCGGTGTCTTCAAACTTGGAGACCCATACCTCGCCGGCGGAAAATGGTATGTTCCAGTCAACGATCAATCGTACGACCGCGTTGGCCTTGCCTCCTGGTATGGCGACTTTTTCCATGGCCGCCGCACCGCGAATGGCGAAATCTACGATATGAACGCGCTCACCGCAGCTCATCCGACCCTGCCGCTGCCGACTTACGCGACCGTCACAAACCTCGCCAATAACCGTACGGTAGTGGTCCGGATCAACGACCGCGGCCCGTATCACGATGGCCGCATCATCGACCTCTCGCACAAGGCCGCTCAGCTTCTCGGCTTTTACGGCCGGGGCACCGCTGCCGTGCGTGTCCGTTACCTTGCGGCCGCCCCCCTCAATGGCGATGACAGCTATGAGCGCGCCATGCTCGCGCGCCAGCCCTGGGCGACCCGTGTGATCTCAAGCGCCGAGACGCCGGACACGCCGAAAGCCCACATGCTGACCGCCGCCGCCAATAGTGCAGAATGGCCGCTCGTCGTGAAAAAAGGAGGGTTTGAGGGCTCGCGCAACGCAGATACCGGCAAATGGATGACGGCTGCTGAACCCTCGCTAACCAATTCCGCTCTATACATGAGCGGCCGTTGAGATATTTAATGGGATCTCCCACCTAAATCTTAGCCAACCGGCTGTTGAGTTGTTATACAAGCGTACATACGAGCCGGGATCGATACCTATGCGCCTAATCCTGCTTTTCATAGCCCTCCTTGCGCACATGCATCTCGCTGCAGCGCAGTCCACGCCCGCCTTCCAAACGGGGGCGGCCGAAGCGATCCTCATCGATGCCGGCTCGGGCGCCATTCTCTTCGAGAAGAATGCCGACAAGCTGTTCGCGCCCGCGAGCATGAGTAAAATCATGACGCTGGAGATTTTGTTCAAAAAGCTCAAAGCCGGCGAGATTTCCCTCGAGACCGAGTTTCCTGTCAGCGTCTACGCCTGGAGAACCGGCGGTGCGCCGTCGCGCACCACGTCCATGTTCGTTCCGCTGAATCAGACTGCAAAGGTTGGCGAATTCATCCAAGGTATCGCCGTTCAGAACGCGAACGACGCATGCATCGCCGTGGCGGAAGGGCTTGGAGGAACGGACGAGGCGTTCGCGCAAATGATGACGGACGAAGCCCGCGCGATCGGGCTTGAAAAATCGACATTCGGAAATTCGTCGGGCCTTCCGCATCCGGCTAACCTTATGACGGCCCGCGAGCTGGCGAAACTGTCTCTATATATAATTAATGAATACCCAGAATATTACCAATATTTTTCCCAGAAGGAATTCAAATACCGGTCTTACAATTTCCGGAATATCAACCCGCTGCTCAACGCGTCGATACCGGCCGACGGTTTGAAGCTTGGATTTACCGAGGGGGCTGGCTATGGGGTTGCGGCCTCCGCCATAAAAGACGGCCGGCGTCTCGTTGCCGTTATGAATGGGTTCGAATCGGATCACGAACGGCGGGACGAAACCCTCAAATTCCTGAGCTGGGGTTTTGTGAACTTCAAGTCCTACAAAGTGTTCGACAAGGATGAGGTCGTGGGTGAAGCGAGGGTTTGGGGCGGACAAAAATGGGGCGTTCCGGTCAAGACGAATTCGGAAGTGAGGATTCTGCTTCCAGTTGCGGCCAAAGACCTCCGCATCAAGGCTCAGATCGTTTATCTCGGACCGTTGAAGCCGCCGGTCAAGGAAGGCACCAAGGTCGCTGAGGTGCGGATTACCTCGGAAAGCACAGGCACGTCGAACACAGCGCCTCTCTATGCTGCCGCCGATATCGAGGCTGGCGGCATCGTATCCAAGGGGATCGATTCGGTGCTTCTCGGCGTAAACTCCTATGTCGCGCAGGCGGTGATGAAGATCTTGAAAAAAGCGCCGGCGCCTCAACAGCCTCCGGCGGCCGCGTCTGCACCGGCCTTTCCGAAGTCTTGAGCCGCGTGGCCCGGGGAATGTTCATCACGCTGGAAGGCGGCGAGGGCGGGGGCAAAACCACGCAAAGCGCAGCATTGGCTGAAAGGCTGCGGAAGGCAGGCCTCGATGTTTTGCAGACGCGCGAGCCGGGGGGAACGCCGCGCGCCGAAGCCATCCGCGAGGTGCTGCTTTCTGGAAAAGCCAAGCGCTTCGGACCGCTTGGCGAAGCGGTGCTCTTCTATGCCGCGCGCGAGTCGCATCTGGAGCTTGCCATACGTCCAGCCCTTGAAAAGGGCAGATGGGTCGTCTGCGACCGCTTCAGCGATTCGACGCGCGCCTATCAGGGCGCTGCTGGCGGCCTGCCCCTTTCGGTTATCGACATTCTCGATACCGCCGTCGTCGGCGCCACCCGCCCGGATTTGACAATTATCTTCGATCTGCCACCCGAGCTGGGCCTGCGCCGCGCCGCTGAACGCAAGCGCCAGCGTGCGGACGGCGACTCTGCCGATAAAGGCCTAGACCGCTTTGAAACCATGAGCCTCGCGTTCCATCGCAGCCTGCGCGAGGAGTTCCTGGCTATCGCAAAGGCGGAGCCCAAGCGGTGCGTGGTCGTCGACGCCTCGAAGGATATGCAGCGTGTCGCCGACGAGACCTGGGCGGTTGTCCGCGAGCGGTTTAAATTATAGGTTCGTTTTCCATATTCCACGGGTCAGGCTCCCTCACCCTGCCGTTTTCACCGGCGGAGCGGGAAGACGCCCGTTTACCTTTTTGCCGGGGGGAGCAAGGGTATTATCTCATTCCTTCGCGCTTTGCTGAGGCGGCATCGTAGGAGATGGCTCCTTACCGGGGCGCTAATGCCGCGTCCGGCCCGCTGGGCGCGGAGCGAGCCGCGAAACGGTGCACCGCCCTTTTGCGTCGCTGCGAGATCTTTTCGCGCGCAAGCGCAAGACGGAACATTTCCGTTGCGACCGTCCCCCGCCATAGAAAAAGGAAGGCGTCGTCACCGCTTTGAATGATAGATTTCTCGCTCAACCCCAGCTCTTTGAAGGCTTGTTGACCTTCGGCTAGAAGCGCGGCGGCGGCATCGACAAAGCCCATGGGATCTCCCGGCTACAGAAACTGCTTCTCTGACAGCCATTTGGGGTAGCTGGCGCATAGCCCCGGAGGAAGCGGCGGCGGGCCTCGCTCTAGCATAAGGGCAACCGTGGCTTGCAGCATATCTTCGATATCGGCAAGTGCTCCGAAGGACTCAAATCCGAACGACCACCAAATTCTGCCGCCATCGTCGCGCACGCGCGACAGCTCGATGTTGCAGCCCCTAGCAGGCGGCGCAATTACCCCTTTTGGTTTTTCACTTTCATCGAGCGCGATCTCGCTTGGACCATCGTCTGCGGCATAGAACTGGCGCAACCATCGCCTTTTCTTAACTGCGATGACCCTGCGGGGAACCAGCTGCAAGGTTTCCGTTCTCCATTTGCACCAAAGCTCAACCCTGCCGGTAAGCTTAGGCGTAAAGCTTACCTGGGATCTGGAGATTTCAACTAAGCCTTTGACCTCCAGCGCGCCGTTGCGAAGCTTGATCCCCAGCTCAACCTGGCCAGGGTCCCAAATATAGCTGTCGCTCCGCTCGCCGCCCCCGCCTGCCCCGCAATAATCCCGCGCCGTCTCACAAAACCACTTTTCGAAATCGGCCTGTGGCGCTCCAAGCCAAAACCACCGGATCTCTGCGGTCAGCAGCATGATCGCCTCCGTGACGGGCATAGCCGCCAGCGGCACGGCATTGCCCAGCGGACGGTTTCCCGCGCGTTTGATGTTATGGCTTACGTGCGGGAGAAATCCACAATGCATTGTGCCCGCCACTCGCCCGGCCGGTCCTCCGCTACAGCGAGGCCCCTAAGCGTCGCGCCCTTGATTTCGATAGCGGGGCCATGGCGCTCTTGCGAGACGTGCTCGCCACTTGCGGCCGCACGGAGTTGGAAGCCGTCGGTGTCGACATTGAATGCTCCGAAAATCATTCCGCGCGCCGCCATCTCGGAAACAACCGCATTGAGCCAATCGGCGAGCAGCAGTTCAGCGCTTGGCGCGGCGCATTCGATCTCGATTGTCTCCTCAAGCCTGATTGCCGCCGGATCGGCCACGGCCGCTATCATCGCGAGCGCGGCCTGCCCGAAGGCGGCGCCGAGCGTCGGGCCCACGCCCTCGATGTTGAGTTCTGGATCTTCTGAGGGTTGCATTGTTTTTAACTCCGTCTTTCAGTACCGGTTCAGGGGTTGCGAGGGCTGCCTTCCAGATCGGCGCCGAACGAAGGATAGAGCGCTTCGTCAGGGCCATCGGCTTCCCAGTGCGGGTTTTCGATTCGCTCCACAGGAACGAGTTCGTCCCTCCGCCATGGCGGCACTTTAACGCCGCGTCCAGGCTGAAAGCCAGTACTCACATTAAATGCCCCGGCAGCGATGGCGCGGGCGGCGCTTTCGTCGCGTGCCCGGTGCGAGCTTGCTTCCCTGTTCGGATCGGTTAAGCCGGCGGGGCTCAGTTTGAAAAGTGGCATCATGTCCTCCTTAACTGACACGTAGAAACGGAAGATGGCGAAGGCCGTTCCAGGTCCAAAGGGTTAGACAGGCGCAGTTTCCGGCGGTTTCACTGTCAATGCACAATTAAGCAAACTCTTGCCGGCCTCGGTGATTGATCTGAATAGCTCGATGAACTCCGGAACGTCAGGCACACGGACAACCAAAACATTGCGATAGTCCGTGGCCGCTACGTCACCAAAGCGCCAGAATTTCCTGCGGGCTTCCGGAAATCCCCGGCAGCACCGCTGGATACGACATTCGCAGCCGTTACTCGGGCGGCAGCACGTCTTTGCTGGTCACGTCCGCCTTGGGGCGCTCCTGCGATAAGGGTTTCCCCTCCACGAAGTAATAAACGGTCTCGGCGATATTCGTGGCGTGGTCGCCCATGCGCTCAACGTTCTTGGAGCAAAAAAGCACATGCGTGCAGAACGTAATATTGCGGGGATTTTCCATCATGTAGGTGAGCAGCTCCCGGTAGATAGAAGCATGGAGCGCATCGACCTCTTGGTCCTTGCGCCACACTTCCAGGGCTGCGGCAACGTCACGATGTTCATAGCTTTGGAGCACCTGGCTTAATTGGCTGAGCACGAGTTCCGACATGCGATGGAGCTGCAGCATGACGGAGTTTAGAGGGAGCGCATCGCTCAGCAGCAGCACCCGCTTCGCGATGTTCTCTGCCAGATCCCCTATACGCTCGAGGTCATTAGAGATACGCAATGCCCCGACGATGTCCCGGAGATCGACCGCCACCGGCTGCCTCCGCGCAATAGTGATGACAGCCTTGTCCTCGATGTCGCGCTGCAACGCATCGATCTGATCGCCTGCCGCGATGACGAGCTTGGCGAGCGCGATGTCGCGCTTCTCCAGAGCCTCGATTGCGTCCCTGATCTGCTTTTCAGCGAGGCGGCCCATTTGACTGATTTTGCTGGAGAGCTCGCTCAGATCTGCGTCAAATGCCTTGGCTGTATGGTCGATCATGATTACCTCCGTGCGCCCAGGTGCTCTTTGGGCTTGAACGATTAGGACCGGCTCAAGCCCAAGCTGTTCGCAGACACAAACGCCATGGCTTAGTCCCGGATTTGTACAGGCGATAGCGGTATCCGGCCTTGACGGCGATCAAACCTATGCAGGCAAAAAAATGCGAAAACTTCACCCCTCGATGCAAATCATCGGAGCCGGTTTAGCGGCTTTCTTAGCAAGGCTGGCCGCTTCCGTGGCATCGATAACGGCGCCAACGTCCTTGTAAGCTCCGGGTGCTTCCCCGGCGACACCGCGCTGCGAGGGGCTTTTCACAATAATGCCGCGCCCCCTCAGCTCATCTACGATTTGCCGTCCGCTCCAATTCTTCAGCGCCAGATGGCAGCTCATCTGCCGCCCAGCCCCCCTGGCAAGCCGGGGAGAATGCGAGCAGTTGCGCTTGATCTCTAGCACAACAGGCAAATAAGCTTAGGAGCGTGGAGGCAAAGCCCGGCCATTTTAACGCTTAAGATAGATGACAGAAAAATATGCAACGATACAGGTAGCCGCACACGAGCTTACCCAGCTTTTCAACTCGCTGGACCCGTCACCTTTTCCCGAGCGCGATCTCGACGATGAAGCGGAAGCCTACATCGTAAGCTGGGCGAAGGAGCTTTCACCAAGCGCCCGCTTTCGCATCGTCATTCATCTGCCGGGAGCTGAAATAATCAAGGCTGAGCAGCAAGGGCTCCGGAAGGCAATTTCGAATTATTTCGCCTATCGCTCTGAGATGCTTCAGCGCTCCCAGCGCGAGTGTCTTCGCATGGGGCGCCGTTTTCTCGGTGTTGGTATCTTGGTCCTAGCGGTATGCAGTGTGATCGCGCACATCCTGATCGAGGCGATGCATTCGTCGCCAATCGCACAGCTAGCGGCAGATGGGGTTGTGATTTTTGGCTGGGTTGCAAATTGGCGGCCCGCCGAAATATTCCTGTACGATTTCTGGGAAATAAGACGAACGCGCCGTCTTTATCGCCGGCTTGCGGAGGCAGAAATCGCTTTAGTAGTACGGAAAGAGGAACCGCCAAACGCGCTGAATGCCATGCCCTATGGTGCCGGCAAAAACGAGGTTTCTGAACCAGGGGAGCAATAGCGCGGGTCAATTGATAAGCATCAAAGACCCGAACTTCCCAGTCTGTCAGTTTGAGGCTAGATGAAGCAAAATCGGCACCGTTAGCGGTTCGTGATGATCGCGGCGTCTTTGCCGCGCAGTGCGGCATCTGGAGCCTGCCATGCTTAAAGCGTTGACCCCGGAGCAGGTACGTTTCGTCGCTGTCCTTGCGAAGACAGCGCGCGCTCAACGCGACTCTTTCCTCGGAAAGGTCGAGGACGGCTTGGTTGACTCCAAGCCGGCACGCGGAGAACATGACCCGACGGCCGAGCTCGGTTTCGACCCCGTTACGGAGGGATCGCCTCAGATCGCTGCGCTGCGTGAGGCAATAGCGGGGCTGAAGGCGGAAGGCCGCTCGGAGCTGTTTGCCTTGATGCGCATTGGCCAAGGCGATCTCGCCGTGCAAGAGTTTTGTCGCGGGACCGGCGAGGCGGCGACGCTCGGAGATGAGACCGTTACAGCTTCACTCATCGAAGATCCCGACCTCCACGATCACCTCATGAAAGCCCTTTATGAAGCGAAGCTCGTCTCGCCATAGACTTCGCCTAGAAAGGCTTCTTCATTTGCGCTCTGCCCGCTTTTAGCTCGATTGCAAGGGTTTCTTCTTAAATATCTGCGGAGCGCGCGCTAATGGTGTGAGGGCGGCACAGCCGCATGGCAGCTGCTCATCGCCGCCAATCGCGAGATAGCCGTAGCTCCTCGGAATAGAGAACGCTGCGCTCCAATGCGCGCCGTAACGTGCCAGTGCGCTGCGGCTGGAGCGAAAAGGCTGACCGCGATCCTGCTGCTGGCTGACGGCTAGCCATCTCATCCGCTAGCGAGCTGCGCCCGCGCTTGGCTCTATCGTTACTGGTGCGCGCTTTGAGCCCCATGTGCCAGGCGAGCGGCCAAATATGCCGGCGCAAGGCGCACCGCATTTGCCGCATTTACCCTCGGTCAAGTGCCAGTCCCCGATCTCGTACCCGTCGCGCCCGATGAGCAGCGCCCGGCAGTTATGGCAGTAGGTCGCCTGGCCGGCCGGATCGTGGACGTTCCCCGTAAAGGCGTAACGGACGCCGTTCTTCATCGCGATGCTTCGCGCGCGGGACAAAGTTTCCATCGGCGTTGGCGGAATGTCTCTCATTCGCCAATCTGGATGGAAAGCCGTAAAGTGCCAAGGCACGTCCGGACCAAGGTTCTCCACCACCCATTCCGTCATCTGCTCAAGCTCTCTGTCCGTGTCGTTGAGGCCGGGAATGAGCAGAGTGGTGATTTCGAGCCATACCTTTGTTTCACGCTTCACATAGACGAGCGTGTCCAGCACTGGCTGCAAATGAGCGTAGCAAATCTTGTGATAGAAATCCTCGGTAAAGCCTTTCAGATCGATGTTGGCTGCGTCCATGTGACGATAGAATTCAGCGCGTGGCTCGGGGCAGACTTAGCCCGAGGTTACCGCAATGCTCTTGACGCCGCGTGCATGGCAGGCAATTGCCGTGTCGATGGCATATTCGTGGAAGACCGTGGGATCGTTGTAAGTATAGGCAACGCTTGGGCATCCGAGCCGTTCAGCCGTCCGCGCAATGCCCTCTGGACCAGCGCGCCCGGCGAGCACATCGAATTCCCGCGCCTTGCTGATGTCCCAGTTCTGACAGAACTTGCAGCCGAGATTACAGCCGCTGGTCCCGAACGACAGCACGGGCGTTCCTGGCAGGAAGTGGTTCAGGGCCTTCTTCTCGACCGGGTCAATGCAGAAGCCGCTTGAGCGGCCATAGGTTGTCAAAACCATGTGGCTGCCTTCTCTAGCGCGCACAAAGCAAAAAGCGCGCTGGCCTTCATGCAGCCTGCAAAAGCGCGGGCACAGGTCGCACTGGATGCGGCCATCGTCAAGCTTGTGCCAATACCGGGCTGGATGAGCATCGAGGGGTTCAGTCATGGCTGATTATCCATCTGGCCGCCGCCGCTTTACTGTATAAAGCCCGGCTGCAAAGGTCTCTGCTTGCGGGCTCTGGAACATCGTAAGTTCCCACTTTGTCCGCTCTTCGTCTAAGCGCAATATATAGAGATTGCCGTCGTCGTCTTTGACCTTAAAGTAGCGATAGTTAGGCCCATGCCACACATCGATGTTTTCGGCGATCTCAACTTTACGCCCATTCAGCCGGAACCGCTTCGGCATCGCTTCTGGATGGCCGGGCTCGCTTTCTACATGGACCTCAAAGGCTGGCTTGGCTTTCATGGATTCAGCACGTTACGTGAAAAAGCCCGGCCTTTCTGGCTTTTGACTTGTTGAACGCATCAATCGCCTCGGGGGTAGGAAGCAAAAACACCTCGCAGCCCTTTTTCGCGAAGTAGGTCTCTGCTTCCGGCGATAAATGTACATTGCCCATCTGCCCCGAGCCTACAATGAGCTGCTCGCATCCCTTCTCAAAGACGAACTTTGCTTCATCCTTTGAGATGACATGCGAGGTGCCGTAGTACTGCTTCGACAGCTCTTTCTTCCGCTTCGTCACTTCACCGGAAAGGCGGATGATTACGTCATGCTCATAGGTCTTCCCGTCGACCGTGATGCTGCCGAATGCGGTGCTTTCGATTGTCATGGCCAGATCCTTGTTTCCGGTCTCAGCAGCAGCGGACAAAGCCGCGCTCACTGCGCTCAACTTTTTTCGCTGCGCGGTTAGGAAGCTTCGACCTCGATCTTCTTCTCCGGGATATTTGCCGTGACCAAGTATAGACGCATTGACAAGTATCAACGCTGGGCCTGGAACGCCTGGTATTCTATACCAGTCTGTTCTCGAAATTGTAGTGTAGCCAGCGCTGCGGCACATCCGCTTACGCTCAGTGACCCGCCGGCGTTTTCAATGGGTCTGCTTACCGCCGAGCTACGGAATAGCCCGAAATATGGCGGTTCGAAAGACTGGGCCAGAAACTGACGTGTGCGTTTAACCTAATCATCGCCGTACCCTCGCTTTGGGACGAGCTGTTTTGGGTGCGGGTTCTGGTTTGGTGCTCCTGTCCCTGAGGATACGAGAGTCATCCATCCTCCTCAGTAGTGACTCACCCATCCCTGCTCAGTAGTAACTAGGGATCGGCTCTCCCGCGCCCAGGCCCTCGGTAGCACCCTTCGGCCGCGGCTGCGTCTCGGGGATCTTCGGCAGGTCTATGCCGACCTTCTTGTAGGGGATGCTACCGAGCAGATGCCGGATAAGGTTCAGCCGGGCGCGGCGCTTGTCGTCGGCCGGGACGATGTGCCAGGGCGCTTCTGGCGTGTGGGTGACCTGGATCATCCGCTGGTAGGCCGCCGTGTAGTCCCACCACCGCCGGACCGACTCAATGTCCATCGGGCTTAGCTTCCAGTGCTTGACCGGGTCGTCGATCCTGGCCTCGAACCGGCGCCGTTGCTCGTCCTGGCTGATATCGAGAAAGTACTTACGCAGGATGATGCCGTTTTGGACGACCATCTCCTGCTCGATCGCGGGGGTCACCAACAGGAACCGCTCGGCCTCCTCTTCCGTGCAAAAGCCCATCACCCGCTCGACTCCGGCCCGGTTGTACCAAGAGCGGTCGAAGAGGATGATCTCGCCCGCCGCCGGGAAATGCGCGATGTAGCGCTGAGCATAGACCTGCGTCTTCTCGCGGTCGGAGGGCGCGGGTAATGCCACGTGCCGGAAGACGCGCGGGCTCGTGCGTGCGGTGATGCGGCTGATCACGCCGCCCTTGCCTGCCGTGTCCCGGCCCTCGAAGAGCACGATGATGCGTGCCCCCGTGGTTTGGACCCAAATCTGCAGACGGGTAAGCTCGACTTGGAGCTTCGCGAGCTCCTTCTCGAATTCCTTGCGCGTCATCGTGCTGGATGCGGCCTTCGCTCCAGCTACGCCGTGCTTCTGTTGCTTGTCTTTTGCCATCTGGCGACGCTCCTTGCCGCTACCGAAGCCAGAGCCTGATGACGGCCCTACGATCTTACAAGCCGCAGCGGTTTCAGGCCGGTCTAACAGCTTAGTAATGCGTCATGTTCCGGCTGTTCAGAACCTCAGTCTGGTCCGGTGTGGGTCAACTGTGCGTATTTTATCGGCGACGCGTGTTTTTCCGCTTCATATTCGGTAAGCAGCCGTTGCCTGTGCGGTTTTTTCCAGCCGGCAGCCGGGCATAAACGGCGTCAGGTGTTGCGCTACCGGGAGTTTATCGTTGGCCGATGTCCGCGCCGGCTATAATCTGCGCTCCTGCAAGATCCCTCAACCTAACCCCCCCTCTAGCGGGCCGAAGCATGGCAAAGCGCAAATCCGCCGAAACGAAATCGACCGAAGGCGAAGAGCCGGGCGCCGGGAGCCTCGCGCTACATCCGCGCGTCACCGAAGCGCTGTCCGGGCAGTCCGCGGCCGAGGAAGCTTTCTTGCGCGCGTTCAACGCGGGGACGCTGCATCACGCTTGGCTCTTGACGGGCGAGCGCGGCATCGGCAAGGCAACCTTCGCCTATCGCGCGGCGCGCTTTCTGTTAAGCCGCGGGCCCGGCTGCGAGGAGCCGGCCGGAACGCTTGCCATTCCTAAGAGCCATCCGGCCGCGCGGCAAATCTTTGCGGGTGCGCATCCTTCGCTTTTCGTGCTTGGCGATGGCGCAAGCTCAGCCTCGATTGGCGTGGAGGATGTCCGCAAGCTGCGTTCCTTCCTCGGCCTGACGAGCCCGGGCGGCTGGCGCGCGGTGATCGCCGATCCCGCAAACGATCTCACCATCGCCTCGGCCAATGCGCTGCTCAAAGCCGTCGAGGAGCCTCCGCCGCGAACGGTGTTCTTTCTGATCGGCCACGGCGCGGCAACGGTCATGCCGACAATCCGCTCGCGTTGTGTAAAACTCGCCTTCCGTCCGCTAAAGCCGCACGATTTCGCCAACGCCGTCTTGGCTGCCTGCGCGGCGGGAGAGCTCGATGCACCGGACGCCGAATCGCTCGAAAAGCTGCATGCGATGGCGGCCGGCTCGCCGGGCCGCGCCTTGGAGCTCATCGCAGGCGGCCTCATTCCCCTGGCGGAGACGCTAGACCGGATCGTCTCGAGCTTGCCGCGGATGGACTACGCAGCTGTGCACAGTTTGATCCAATCGGCGAGCGGGGTGCGGAACGCGCAAGCCTTTGCCCGGCTTTGCGATTTGATCGAGGAGAAAATCGAAAGCATGGCGAGGAATGCGCTTGGCAGGACCCCCGATTCGGCGGAAAGCGCAGCTTGGGCGCAAGCGTGGCACGCCTTGCGCCAGCGCAGGGGCGAGATGGAAGTGCTCAATCTCGATAAAGGAGCCTTCCTCCTGAGCGTATTTTCCGATATGGAACATATCGCGCGGAAGCTCAAAACTGCTTCCCTAGCCTGAAACGCGCTCACCCCCCAAGCGATATGACCGAGACTGTAGCAAAAACCCATTTCACAATTTCCACCGCGATTTCCTATCCGAACGCCGAGCCGCACATCGGCCACGCTTATGAGGCCATCGCGACGGACGCTCTTGCACGCTTCAAGCGGCTGGACGGCCATCCCGTATTCTTTGTGACGGGCGTCGATGCGCACGGCCTCAAAATGAAGCAGACGGCCGCCAAGCTTGGCGTAACGCCGCTTGAGCTGGCTATGGAAAATACCGCCAAGTTCCAGGAGATGCTGGCCGGGCTGAATGTCGCCTACGACGATTTCATCTCGACGAGAGAGCCGCGCCATTTCGACTCGGTTGCGGAAATCTGGCGGCGGATGGAAAAGGCCGGCGACATTTATCTGGCCGGCTATCAGGGCTGGTACTCGGTCCGCGACGAGGCGTTTTATACGGAAAGCGAAACCGTGCTCGGCGCCAACGGCGTGCGCCTCGGCCCGCAGGGCACACCCGTGGAATGGACTGAGGAGCAGACCTATTTCTTCCGCCTGTCCAAATACGAAAAGAAGCTTCTGAAGCTTTACGAGGAGAACCCCGGCTTCATCCTGCCGCCCGAGCGCCGGAACGAGATCGTGAGCTTCGTCAAGGGCGGCTTGCAGGATCTTTCCATTTCGCGCACGACGCTCGATTGGGGCATTCCAGTGCCCGGCGCGCCGGGGCATGTCATCTATGTCTGGGTGGACGCGCTCACGAACTACATCACGGCCGCCGGCT
Source organism: Rhodomicrobium sp. (assembly GCA_052144215.1). GTDB lineage: Bacteria > Pseudomonadota > Alphaproteobacteria > Rhizobiales > Rhodomicrobiaceae > Rhodomicrobium. The sequence goes on along the minus strand of JBKQQS010000070.1, from coordinate 10,517 downwards.
TTCCGAAGGTCCGCTCGAAGGCCTGGAAGGAGCGCTGGCCTGCGCAGGTGCATGTCATCGGCAAGGACATCACGCGCTTCCACGCGGTCTACTGGCCGGCCTTCCTTATGTCCGCGAAAATCCCCTTGCCGGAGCGCGTGTTCAGCCACGGCTTTTTGTACAGCAAGGGCGAAAAGATGTCGAAGTCGGTTGGCAACGTGGTTGCGCCGCTCGACATGGCCGCAACTTACGGCGCCGATCAGGTGCGCTATTTCTTCCTGCGCGAGGTGCCCTTCGGCCAGGACGGAAGCTTTACCCATGAGGCGATTGTCAACCGCGTCAACGCCGATCTTGCGAACGACCTCGGCAACCTCGCACAGCGCTCGCTGTCGATGATCGCGAAGAACTGCGCCGGCCTTATTCCTGAGCCGGGCCCGTTCACCGGAGCCGACGCCCCGCTTCTCGAAACCGCGTTGCGCCTTTTGCCGGTTTGCCGCGAGGCAATGGACCGGCAGGCCATCCACAAATCTATCGAGGCCGTTTGGCAAGTGGTTGCCGATGCTAACCGCTATTTCGCGGCACAGGAGCCTTGGTCGTTGAAAAAATCCGACCCGGTGCGTATGGGCACGGTGCTTTACGTAACGGCCGAGGTGGTGCGGCGCGTGGCGATTTTGAGCCAGCCCTATGTGCCGGTCTCCGCGCCGAAATTCCTAGATCAGCTTGGCGTGCCGCCAGAGGAGAGAGACTTCGCAGCGCTCTCGCCGGACAGCGCGTTGAAGCCCGGGACAAAGATCGCCACTCCACAACCTATTTTCCCGCGCTATGTTGAGGATGAAACACGCGCGGCGGAGTAAGGGGCAGATCGGCGAGAACTGCGTGATGCGTAAGCTAGCTCCCCCTCACCCCAGCCCTCTCCCGCAAGGGGAGAGGGAGCGGGTCGCGACCGTTGCCACAGCGTTCCTTCTCCCCTCGCGGGAGAAGGACAGGATGAGGGGGGCTTGTGCGGACCTGTGCAACCTTCGGACTGTAAGATGTTAGTCGATAGTCATTGCCATCTGGATTTTCCGGATTTCGCCGAGGGGCTCGCCGATACGGTGGTGCGCGCGCGAAGTGCCGGGGTTGGCCACATGCTCACCATCTGCACCCTCGTGCGGAAATTCCCGGAGGTGCTTGCGGTCGCCGAGCGATTTGCGGATGTCACTTGCTCTGTTGGCACCCATCCGCATTCGGCGGGCGAGGAGCGCGGCGTCACGTTGCGCGAAATCGTCGAGCTCACAAAACATCCGCGCGTTGTAGCGATCGGCGAGGCCGGTCTCGACTATTTCTATCAAAAGAGCAGCCGCGAAGATCAGGAAGCGGTGTTCCGCCGCCATATCGCCGCAGCGCAGGAGACGGGCTTGCCGCTCGTCATTCATGCGCGCGACGCCGATGAGGATACGGCGCGGATTTTGCGCGAGGAGATGGCGAAAAGCCCCTTCAAGGCGCTGCTTCATTGCTACACGGGCGGCCGGGCTCTTGCCGAAACCGGTATCGAGCTTGGCCTCTACGTCTCGTTCTCGGGGATACTGACCTTCCCGAAATCGAACGCCTTGCGCGAGCTCGCCGCCGCGCTGCCGGTTGAGCGGCTGCTGGTCGAAACCGACGCGCCGTTCCTTGCACCGCACCCGCACCGCGGTAAGCGGAACGAGCCGGCCTTCGTCCGCTACACCGCGAGGGTTTTGGGCGAGGTGAAAGGGTTAAGCGAAGCGAAGATCGCAGAAATTACCACGGCGAATTTCTTCACGCTGTTCGCAAAGGCGAAAGCGGCGGCCGGCACGGCTGCAAACGTAAGCGGCGCTGCATGACGCTGCGCATCACGATTCTTGGCTGCGGCTCCTCAACCGGGGTTCCGCGTGTCGGCAATGACTGGGGCGCTTGCAACCCGGATAACCCGAAGAACCGGCGCCGGCGCAGCTCGATCCTCGTAGAGAAAACCGGACCGGATGGGCGGACCTCGGTGCTCGTCGATACGGCGCCCGACCTTCGCGAGCAGCTCTTAAGCGCGGGCGTCAAGCGCCTCGACGGCGTGATCTACACCCACGATCATGCCGATCATACGCACGGCATCGACGATTTGCGCATGCTTTGCTACACGCAGCGCCGCCGGATCGATATCTGGGCCGACCCGCGCACGCTCGCCCTTTTGCGCCGCCGCTTCGATTACTGTTTCGAGAGCCCGCCAGGCTCGAACTATCCGCCAATCCTTGCCGCGCATACGATTGAGAATCTGGCGCCTGTCACCATTGCCGGCCCGGGCGGCGATCTCACTGTGCAGCCCTTCCGCCAGATCCACGGCGACATCGACACGCTGGGCTTGCGTGTTGAGGGCGTGGCCTATTCCTGCGACTTGAACGATCTTCCGGAGGAAGCGCTTCCCCATCTGCAGGGATTAGACCTGTGGATATTGAACACTCTGCGCTATACGCCGCATCCGAGCCATCTCTCCATGACGAAGGCCCTTCACTGGATCGAGCGGATGCAGCCGCGCCGGGCCGTGCTAACCCATCTGCACGTCGATATCGATTATGACGAACTTGCCGCGAAGCTGCCCCCCACGGTTGTGCCGGCCTTCGATGGGATGATACTCGAATTTTAAGCGGCTAAGTTCAAAAAGCTGCGCAACAGAGGGCGCGCAAGCGCGTCTGCATCGATTTGCGCTCCCGCTTGCCGCTGCACGCCGCAAACGGTGGCACCGGCGGCTAACCCGCTGTGATATTTGCCCCACAACCTCGCAGATGCGGGAGCGGAGGCGAGGATCGGGGTTGACGCTGCCTGCGGATAAGAGCATATATCCCTTAAGCGCAAGGCGCGATTTAGCTTTCTGCCCCGTGCGCCGCTTCCGGTAAAACACTGAAGTGAAGTGATCTGCCGCAGCTTGCCGGCATGCCCGCGCGAAATAATTTCTGAGGCATGCTTCCTGTCATCATTCCGCATTGTGCGTGTGATGATACTCACCGGACCTCAATCAAGTGGTTCCAAGAATTCAACTGGATATGACTTTTAACGAACTTAAGCTCAGCGAAAAAGTGCTGGCTGCCATAGAAGCGGCCGGATACACAATCCCCACCCCCATTCAAGCCCAAGCCATCCCGTTCGCCCTCGAAGGCCGCGACGTCGTTGGCATCGCACAAACGGGCACAGGCAAGACCGCCTCATTCGTCCTCCCCTTGCTCACAATGCTGGAGAAAGGCCGCGCCAGAGCCCGGATGCCGCGCTCGCTCATCCTCGAGCCGACGCGCGAGCTCGCCGCCCAGGTGGCCGAAGCCATCGAGACGCTCGGCTCCCAGCATAAACTGACGGTCGCGCTTCTGATCGGCGGCGTTTCTTTCGACGATCAAGAGCGCAAGCTCGAACGCGGCGCGGATATCTTGATCGCGACCCCCGGCCGCTTGCTCGATCATTTCGGCCGCGGCAAGCTCCTTATGAGCGCGGTCGATTATCTCGTCATCGACGAGGCGGACCGCATGCTCGACATGGGCTTCATTCCCGATATCGAGCGCATCTGCAAGCTCTTGCCGCCGTCGCGCCAGACGCTTTTCTTCTCGGCCACGATGCCGCCGGAGATTCAGAAGCTCACCGAGCAATTCTTGCGCAACCCCGAGCAGATCCGGGTCAGCGCGCCGGCAACCGCAGCCAAGCTTATCACCCAAAAGCTGAAGTTCTCGCCCGCCGATTCCAAAATGAAGCGCCACGTTCTGCGCGAGCTTATGCGCAACGAGGCAGGCCCGGTGAAGAACGCGATCATCTTCTGCAACCGGAAGAGGGACGTTGCAGTTCTGCACAAATCGCTCGTCAAGCATGGGTTCAACGCCGCAGCCCTGCATGGCGATCTCGATCAGCGCCAGCGCATGGCGACCCTCGAAGCCTTCCGCAAAGGCGAAATTACCTATCTTGCCGCCTCCGACGTTGCCGCCCGCGGCCTCGACATCCCTGAGGTGAGCCACATCTTCAATTTCGACGTGCCGATCGCGCCTGAAGATTACGTGCACCGCATCGGTAGAACCGGCCGGGCGGGGTGCGAAGGCTTTGCGGCGATGATTGTGACGCCGAAAGAGATGAAGGCGCTTAGGGCCATCGAGACGCTGACCAAGACGAAGATCGAATGGATCGGCGGTGAGCCCTCGACCGAAAACTTGACCTCGGCGGACTTCAGCGCGAGCCGCGAACGCCCGCGCCGCGAGCGTGGCAAGGCGGCGAGCCGCGAGGATCGCAAAGAGGCCACGCCGCCTCGCGCCCAGGCCCAGGCCGATGTCCGGCCGTTCCGGGAGAATCCCCGCCGCCGTGACAAGGACAGCAGCGTGTCGCGCTATCATCGCGAACTCCTGCCGCCCGCGACCTCAGCTCCCGTGGTCGGGCTTGGCGATCATGTGCCGGAATTCCTAAAGCGTCCAGTAAGGGCCGCAAGCTAAGGCGCTCTACGTTCCGGCTTGCGCGCCGCGCGCTCTTAGTCCTTCATGGTGAGAGTGTTGCCGTTCAGCTCGAAGCCGGAAAGCTGCTTTATAAAGCTCATGCCAAGAAGGTTTTGCGTCATCCGTCCGGGTTCGGCCACCACGGCCTGAACCCCCCTGACGGTGATGTCGCCGATGCGGATCGCGTCGATTTCGATGGAGGCGACGCGCGCGACGCCGTTCGCTGTCGTGGAGCGGCCGCTGAAGCGCATGTTTTGCGGAGCGAGCCCTAGCTTCTGCGCGGTTTCATAGCTGAGCGCGACATAGGTCGCGCCCGTATCCGTCATAAACTCGACTTGCTGCCCATTGATCTCGGCCACCGCGTGGAAGTGGCCGTAATTGTTAGCGTTCAGAACGATGGTTTTGTGCGTGGAGGACGGCAGGCCCTGGCTCGCGGCGATTGTGCCGCGCAAGGGCGGGGAAGCTGCGGAAATGCGGGTATCGAACTGCGCCACGCCGGCTGTGCCAACGTCGAAATCGAATACACGGGCATATCCCGCCTGGGCCACAGCCAGCCTGGCGCCGTCGTAAAGCGGCTCGAAGAAGGAAAACGTGAAACATCCGGCGGCGATTGCTGCGCTCCAGATCAGAAATTCCTTCAAAGCCCAGAGCCGGAGAGACTGCCTTTCCATGACGCGTACCGCCGTCCGTGGTGCTTGGAGTGAATCCGGGAACTACCCCGATGCGGCCGCGCCAAGCGCCTAACCCCGCATCAGGAGCTGATTCCCTGAGAACTCATAAGACCGCAAACGGCTTAAAAAACTCATACCGAGCAAGCTTTGATGCAGCGCGCCCGGCCTCGTCACGAGAGCGTCGACCTTCTCAATCGTCAAATCGCCCAAGGACACCTTATCGAGTTTGACGCGCGCGGCGAATGCCCTGCCATTGGCGGTTTCGACCGGGATTGTATAGTTCAACGCATTCAGCTCGATCCCGGCCTTGCGTGCATCCTCGGGCCTCAAGACAACGGTCGAGGCCCCAGTGTCGATAATCATGCGTACGCTTCTGCCGTTCACCTGCGTCTTGGCGATGAAGTGGCCTTCGGTTTTCCTGATCTTGATGACTGCGCCGCGGCCACCGGCTCCGGGGGTAACCGTTTGGACCGAACCCGGTTGCAGCTCCTGCACAACGCGGTCGCCCACCTCTCCGAGTTCGCTGCGGTAAGCGTAAAGCGCGACGAGAACGAAGCCGATCGCCACCCAGCTTCCTAAAGCCTTCAACGCTTCGGCGGTTCTTCCCGCGGTTAGCCTTGCGGTGCCCGCCATGAGGAAGATCAAAATGGAAAGCGGCCCTGCAAGTTGCATAAAATTGTCGCGCGGCAAGCCGGCGATCGTGTCGCCTGCGCCCGTCATGGCGTAAAGCACGGTACTTACAACCAGAAGTCCTATGGCGAGGAAAATCATGGACCATCCATCTTTCAACAGCCCGCACTATATAGGCGGAAATCGCGGAAAACGACAGACCACCTTATTGCAGAACGTGCGAATCGTCGCGCGAATCGGTTCATAATACCCTACGAGGCTCGATCTTCCTTCCGCCATGTTCAATGCCGTATTCGCCGGAGCAAGCCTTCATGCGATATCCACCCGATTTGCTCGATGAAATCCGTAGCCGCTTGCCCGTCAGCCGGGTTGTGGAGCGGCGCGTCAAGCTCAAACGCGCAGGCCGCGAATATATGGGGCTGTCTCCGTTCAAGACTGAACGGACGCCCTCTTTCACGGTGAACGACCAGAAGGGCTTCTACCACTGCTTCGCCAGTGGCGAGCATGGCGACATCTTCACATTCCTGATGAAAACCGAGGGATTGACCTTTCCCGAGGCCGTCGAACGCCTGGCGGCCGAAGCCGGTGTCGCCTTGCCCGCGCCGGTTCCCGCCGACGAAGCCAAGATATCTTTCGAGGAGCGCCTTTACAGCGCAGCTGAGGAGGCTTGCCGCTTCTTTCAGGCCTCTCTCGCCGGCCGGGAGGGGAACGCAGCGAGAAACTATCTGGAAAGGCGGGCAATCGAGTTTCCGGAAATGGAAGCCTTCCGCATCGGCTATGCCCCAGACAGTAAGTCGAGCTTGAAAATGCACTTGGCTCAAAAGGGCTTTTCTCTCGATGAGATGCAGGAGGCCGGCCTCTTAATTCATGGCGGCGATATCGCCGTTCCATACGATCGCTTTCGCGGCCGTTTGATCTTTCCCATTATGGACGCCAAGCGCCGCGTGATCGCTTTCGGCGGCCGGGCTCTCGGTCCCGATCAGCAGCCCAAATACCTGAATTCACCGGAAACCGCGCTTTTCCATAAGGGGCATGTGCTGTTCAATCTCGCGGCCGCCCGGGAGGCATCCCGGACGGCGAAATCGGTCGTTGTCGCAGAAGGCTATATGGATGTGATCGCACTGACACGCGCTGGATTTACCAGCGCTGTCGCGCCGCTCGGAACCGCGCTCACGTCCGATCAGCTCCGGCTTCTGTGGTCGATGGCGCCGATGCCAACTCTGTGTTTCGATGGAGACGCCGCGGGTTACAAGGCGGCGCATCGCGCACTCGATGGGGCATTGCCTTTTCTTGAGCCTGGCCGGACCCTTCAATTCGCCTTTCTGCCGGACGGCCGCGATCCCGACGACATGGTGCGCGGAGGCGAGAAAGAAGCGCTCGCGAAGCTTCTTGAACACCCTGCGCCGCTTATCGACGTGCTTTGGTCGCGCGAGCAAGCCCGTCACCCCTTGGAAACGCCGGAGCAGCGCGCGAGCCTCGAGGCAAGGCTCATGGAATTGGCGGGGCAAATCGAGCACAAGAGCTTGAAATATCATTATATTACGGCATTGCGGGAGCGGCTTCGTGCGGTGGCGCGGCCGCGCAGGGCACCTGTCCGCGAAACGGGTAACCGGCAGGGAGCCGGACGCAATGGACGGCCGGGAATCGGTGCCGCCCATGCATCTGCGGGCGTTAGTGTTAGAACGGGCAGCCTACTTGCAAGCAAAATTGTGCAGGCTTCTACGCCAAGCTCCGTGCCGCGGGAAACCTTGCTCATCGGGGCGATTATTCGCCACCCTTGGCTTCTCGACGATTTTCTCGAGGAAATCGCGGACTTCCACTTTAACGACGCAGATTGCCTGCGCTTGCGGAACCACATATTAGCAGTGCACCAAGCTGAGGAAATTCTTGACAACGAAAAATTGTTAGAGCACCTCTGCCGTGAAGGCTATCGGGCGGAGCTGGAGCGCGTTGAACGCGCAACCTCTCATAATGCCGATGCGCATTTCGCGCGGAACGCTAGTAAAGAACAGGTGTTGGAAGGGTGGCGTCATGTCATGATGCTGCATGGCAGAGCGGGGGTTCCTCGCTCGTTACAGGAAGCTGAGAGCGACTACCTGAGCGAACCCACGGTCGAAAATTTCTCCAAACTCCGGGCGATCGTGCAACAGGTCGAAATTGCCGCATCTTGATTTGCTCCTATATATTGCGGCGGCCAAAATGGTCACCAAATATAGAACGGGATGCGTGGTAAGGTGCGAATTTAGCTTCATGAGTAACGCGGTATTAAGCACAACCACTTATAAAATAGGGTGGTGCCGCAATCCGTATCGCATCTGCCGCAACGAGCAGCGCATCGCCACCTTAGCGCCACACGAGACACACCGCCACTTTGCCGGGGACGTAACGGATGTGCCCCGTCTTCCCGCTTTTTCTGGAGTGCATAATGGCCACAGCGACGACAAAAACCGAAGATCAGGAGACAGCGGCTCCGGAAACCTCCGATAGCCCAGTCCTCGATCTTTTGGATGCCGCCGTAAAGCGTCTCATTAAGGTTGCCAAGGCGCGCGGCTACGTCACTTACGACGAGCTGAACGAGGTCCTGCCGCCCGACGAGGTCTCGCCCGACCAGATCGAAGATATTATGACGATGTTCTCCGATCTCGGCGTGAACGTTGTCGATGCCGAGGAGGTCGAGGAGGCGGCAGCTGCCGAGCCGATCGACGACGAAGACGATAGCGGGCAATCGCAGACCTCGCATTTGCCTGTCAAGCAGGAGCGCTCCACCGAGGTCAGCGAGCGCACCGACGATCCTGTGCGCATGTATTTGCGCGAAATGGGCTCTGTCGAGCTTCTTTCGCGCGAAGGCGAAATCGCGATCGCCAAACGGATCGAGGCCGGCCGCGAAGCGATGATCGGCGGCCTCTGCGAAAGCCCCCTCACCTTCCAGGCCATCATCATCTGGCGCGACGAGTTGAACGAAGGAAAAATTCTTCTTCGCGACATCATCGACCTCGAAGCGACCTATTCGGGGCCTTTTGCGCGCCCAGGCGAAGGCGATGAGGAGGGCTCCGAGGAAGAATTCGTGCCCGAGCAGCGGCCCCAGCCGGTGAACGGCGGCTCGCATGCTGGCGTAAGTCCGCATGGCGTAAGCCCGCAAGGTGCAAATGGCCATCCGCATTCCGCTGCCGGCGCTGAGCCCGCCCGGCGAGAGGAAGGCGATGGCCCGGAGTTCCAATCCGAGGAGAATTTCGACGAGGACGACGACCTCGAGAACAGCCTTTCGCTTGCCGCCATGGAAGCCGAGCTCAAGCCGAAGGTGCTGGAAACTTTCGACCGCATCGCGACCGAATATAAAAAGCTCCGCAAGCTGCAAGACCAGCATGTCGAGCGCAAGCTTGCTGACGACGTGCTTTCGCCCCAGCAGGAAAAGCGCTCGAAGAAGCTCCGCGACGCCGTCATAATCGATGTGAAGAGCCTGTCGCTGAACCCGGCCCGTATCGAGGCGCTCGTCGAGCAGCTCTACGACATCAATAAGCGGCTTATCGGTTACGAAGGCCGGCTTCTCCGCCTTGCCGACGGTTATGGCGTGCGCCGTGACGAATTCCTTGGCAACTATCAAGGCCGCGAGCTCGATCCGAACTGGATTGAACGCATCTCGGGCCTAAAGGGCAAGGGCTGGCATAAGTTCGTCGACAAGGAGCGTCCGCGGATCGAGGAAATCCGTAGCGAGATTCATGGGCTGGCGACCGAAACCGGCCTCGATATTGCCGAGTTCCGCCGCATCGTAAAGATTGTGCAAAAAGGCGAGCGTGAAGCGCGGCAAGCCAAGAAAGAGATGGTCGAGGCCAATCTTCGCCTCGTGATCTCGATTGCCAAGAAATACACGAACCGCGGGCTGCAATTCCTGGATCTGATCCAGGAAGGCAATATCGGCCTGATGAAAGCTGTCGATAAGTTCGAATACCGCCGCGGTTACAAGTTTTCGACTTACGCCACTTGGTGGATCAGGCAGGCGATCACGCGCTCGATCGCCGATCAGGCCCGTACGATCCGCATCCCGGTGCATATGATCGAGACGATCAACAAGATCGTGCGCACGTCCCGGCAGATGATGCACGAGATCGGCCGCGAGCCGACGCCGGAGGAGCTGGCCGAGAAGCTCTCGATGCCGCTCGAAAAGGTACGCAAGGTTTTGAAGATCGCCAAAGAGCCGATCAGCCTCGAAACGCCCATCGGCGACGAGGAAGACAGCCATCTGGGCGATTTCATCGAGGACAAGAACGCAATCCTGCCCATCGACGCGGCGATCCAGTCGAATTTGCGCGAGACCACGACGCGCGTGCTCGCCTCGCTCACCCCGCGCGAGGAGCGCGTGCTGCGCATGCGCTTCGGCATCGGCATGAACACCGACCACACGCTCGAGGAGGTCGGCCAGCAATTCTCGGTGACGCGCGAGCGCATCCGCCAGATCGAGGCCAAGGCGCTGCGCAAGCTGAAGCATCCGAGCCGGTCGAGGAAGCTGCGAAGTTTCCTCGACAATTAATTCGGCATTGTCTCCATTCCTTCGTCATGCCCGGGCTTGACCCGGGCATCCATGCGGCGGACCAGCTCCGCATAAGCCGTCCCGCTTCGTTTGATGACTTCGGCTTGGACCACCGGGTCAAGCCCGGTGGTGACGAATTCGGGGAGGCGCTCCGCCACAGGCGCTCGTGATAAACTGCCGCTCGAACGGACTGCAGGGCTTGATGCTGACTGAGGTGACACGTCTCGAAAAACTCGGCGGCTTCAAGCTGCGCGTCAGTTTCAA
>JBKQQS010000069.1:0-20466 GCA_052144215.1 Rhodomicrobium sp. | reverse complement strand
AAGCCTCTTCGAGACTCTTGGCGCTCCGCGACTTGATAAGGTTGGCGGGCGTGTCGGTGGCCAGCACGCGCCCGGAATCCATGAGCGAGATTCGATCGCACCGTTCAGCTTCGTTCATGAAGTGGGTAGAGACGAATATGGTCACGCCCTGATTGCGCGACAGATCAATCAGCAGCTCCCAGAAACGATCCCGCGCCAAAGGATCGACGCACGAAGTCGGCTCGTCGAGGATGAGCATTTCCGGCTCGTGGACGACGGCAACCGCAAGTGACAGGCGTTGCCTGATGCCAAGCGGCAAGTCGGAAGCCAGCTGATCGCAATAGTCTTCAAGCTCAAAATCGGAGATCAGTTTGGCAAGCCGTGCTTTGGCCTTTTTCGCCGGCAGATGAAACAGCCGTGCATGCAGCTCGAGGTTCTGCCGTACGGTCAGCTCGGTGTAGAGGGAAAACGACTGCGACATATAGCCGACGCGCCGGCGCGAATTGATATCGCGAGCGTCCGCTGGAACGCCGAACAAGAGTGCCTCGCCCTCGCTCGGCTCCAATAGACCGGTGAGCATCTTCATGGTCGTGGTCTTGCCGCACCCATTCGAACCCACGAAGCCGAAAATCTCGCCGCGCTCGATGGTGAAGCTGACGTTGTCGACCGCGGTAAAGTCGCCGAAATTGCGGGTTAGCCCCCGTGCAACAACGACAGCTTCCGTTTCCTGTAACCTCCTTCGAGGTATTTGCACGGCATGATGGCCGGCGCGCTGCTTTTCGGGCAGCAAGCGAATGAAGGCGTCCTCGATGCTTTTGGTCCCAGCCTGCGCCTTAAGTGAGGAAGGCGAGCCAGTGGCTAGCACCTTTCCAGCGCTCATAGCCACGAGCCAATCGAAGCGCTCAGCCTCCTCCATATAGGCGGTGGCAACAAGCACGCTCATACCGGGTTGCCGCGCCCGCATGCGCGCGATCAGTTCCCAGAATTGCCGGCGCGAAAGAGGATCGACGCCGGTCGTCGGCTCGTCGAGGATCAAAAGCTCGGGATCGTGGATAAGGGAGCAGCAAAGGCCGAGTTTCTGCCGCATGCCGCCCGAAAGCTTTTTGGCAGGCCGGTCCGCGAAAGGGGTGAGCCCGGTACTTCTTAAGAGGTCCGCTATCCGGTAATCGCGCTCATCCGGGGACTGCCCGAACAGGCGGCCGAAGAACTCGATGTTCTCGCGGATGCTGAGGTCCGGATAGAGGTTCTTGCCGAGGCCCTGCGGCATATAGGCGATGCGCGGGCAGACCGCCGAGCGATGAGCTTTCGAGCGCATGTCGCCGTTTAGCACGCGGACTTCGCCAGACTCGATCTGCCGTGCTCCAGCAATGATCGCGAACAGCGAGGATTTGCCTACGCCGTCCGGGCCGATGAAGCCGGCCATGATCCCGGCGGGGATGGAAAGCGAGACATCGTCGAGAGCCGCGACCTCCTTGTAATGATGGCTGAGATGGGTGACCTGCGCAACGAAAGGTCCAGCGGTCAGGTCCGGCCGGGGCGGTACGGCAAGGGCGGCAATCTCAGTCATTGCACCAGGTTCTTCTCCAGCCGCTCCGGCCAAACCGTTTTCGGATCGAAGCGGACGTAAGCGACACCGGGCAGGCCGCTGCGCACGGATTCAACATGTTCCTTGAGCAGCTCGGGATCGATCCGGACCCGGACCCTGAACAATAGCTTATCCCGCTCTTCTTTCACCTCCACGAACTTCGGATCGAACTGGTTTTGTGTCGCTATCATCGAGACATGAGCAGGGATGGGCCTGTTGGGATAGGCGTCCAGAACGATGCGGGCATCCGACCCGATCTTCGCTTTGCCAACCTGGGCCGTCGGAAGGTAAATATCCATGTAGACGTAGTTCACGTCGAGCATGGTGAACACCTTGCCGCCTGCGGGTAGCACCTCACCCGTGTTGGCGAGCCGGTATTGGATGCGCCCCTCGCGCGGCGCGACGAGCGTGTTGTCTGCGATGTTGACCTTCAGCAGCTCCACATCGTGCCGCGCCGCTTCAAGCGCGTGCTCGGCTTGTGTACTTCTCGCTTCTCCGGCGAGCAGGGCCGCCTTTGCGGCATTGAGCTGCTGAACCCGTTGATCGTTGAGCTCGTAGGTTGCGAAGCCCCTTTTCAAAAGCTCTGCTGTGCGATCGGCTTCCTGCTGGGCAAGTTTCAACTGCGTTTGGAGCTGATCCACGTTGGAATTTGCTTCCTCGACCGCCTTCTGCGCCTGCCGGACCTGGGCTTCAGACTTCTTCAACGAGGCCTGCAAGTCGCGCGTATCCATGATGGCGAGCACTTGGGAGCCTTTAACGAGGTCGCCTTCATCCACGAGGAGTTGCAGGATCCGTCCCGCAAATTTTGTCTGGATGTCGATCTCGTCGGCTTCTAGGCGCCCGTTCCCGAATGCGATGCCAGGCGGCAAGGGCGGCACGCGATGCGACCACCAGTAACCGCCCGCAACTATGCCCCCAACGATAAAGCCCGCGATGAGCAAAACTTTGCCCAAACCCCGCGGCTGTTTGGCCGGAACCGCTGCCGGCAGACGTTCCCCCGGAACCGTCAGCGCTTTAGCCTCTTCCGGCAACAGCCCAGCAGCGCCCGGCAGGTTCTTGTCCTTTAGATTTGGATCGAGGCCCATCTTCCCGCCACTTCCGCGCCGCCCGAAGACCGATGCCCGCCCGATAGTATGCAGCGGCGCGCGTTCTTTCTTGCGCAGGGAAGGACTCGCGGCATTGCGTTAGATCAAAATCCCGGCAGCCGGGAGGGCCCGCTTCCGCCGGTCTGTAAGGGCTGGTCGCATTCTTTTTTCTTACACAAACGGGAGTTCTTTATTTTTTCTTAGAGTTTTATGGTTATCGTCCCACCTATGGTTATCGTTCCATGAATTGGCAGAAAAATCCAAAAACACGAAAGTTTTGCGCTTTTTTTCAAAACCGATATGCACTTATGCGCAAGTTCGAATAAATGCATGCATACGCTTAAGCTCGGTCTCAGTTGTCCGGTAAAGCTTCCATCCGCGTGAACATTCGATTAACATGCCGCGGTGGGGCATGAGTTCGTAGGTGTGTTTACTTGGTCTAACGGCGAAATCAAATGACGGACATATCTCAATTTCCACATCGCTTTGTGGATGCCTGCCGGGCGAGGAGCCTTTCTCCTCAGCAGGTTGCAGAGCGCGCGGGCCTTCCGGCGGACGCGGGGCGCGATCTTGCCATAACCGCAATCCATCTTCCTCTTTATAGGCTTTGCTATGTCGCCGACGCCCTCGACGTCAGCCTCGACTGGCTGCTGGGAAGGGAGCCAACCCCCACGCAAGCGCCCAGGCGAGCCTAATCCATGGATCGTAGCGCGCGCCCCCTCGCGCATGCTCACCCTAAGCGGCGAGCCTTTGCTGCCTCGTAGAAGACAATCGCGGCCGCGTTGGAGATGTTCAGGCTTTTGATGCGGCCGGGCGCTGAGAGCGCATAGAGCGTGTCGCAGCCCTCGCGGATTAAGCGGCGAAGCCCTTTATCCTCCGCCCCGAACACGAAGGCGATGCGCGGCGCGGAAATGGCGGCTGTATCGAAACGGTGCGCCGCCTCGGAGTCGAAGCCAATGCACACAAAGCCGCGATCTTTCAACCGCTCCAAAGCCCGCGCAAGATTGACGGTTGCGATAACAGGCACATGCTCGATCGCTCCAGAGGCCGCCTTGGCCAGAGTGCCGGTAAGCGGCGGACTATGCCGGTCCTGTACGATGAGAGCCGCGATGCCGAATGCTGCAGCCGATCTCAGCACCGCGCCAACATTGTGCGGATCGGTGACTTGATCCAGCATGGCAAGCGCGGCGGGAGCGCCATCGGCAAGCTCGTCCAGGAAATCGTCGAGGCCCGGCTGGGGGAGCGGTTCGGCATGCAGAGCGGCCCCTTGATGAACCGCGCCGGGCCCGAGCAGAGCATCGAAATCCTGCGGATGCATAGCCGTCGTTGGGACCCCGCGGGCGGCGGCAAGAGCGCCCAGTTTCGCGGCTGCATTTTCGGTCAAATAAGCGTGCCGGATCGTCCGCTTCAGGTTCGATAGCGCAGCCTCGGCGGCATGCATGCCGAACACGATCCGATCTTGCGGTAGCGCGGCATGTTGCGGCCCCCGGCTTGCAGGCTTTTGGGCTCTCGCCTCGGGCTTGCGGTGCGGCGCGTCCTTGCGCCGGGATTTCATGCGCTCCATTAAACAGGCCCCCTCGCCAGGAGAGGCAAGCGCGGTGGCCCGCTCTCCCTGGCGGATAGAGACAGAGTTAGGAGGATTTGTCTAGCAAACCGCCGGTCCCTGGCATGACCGGAAGCTGCGCAGCTTCGCAGATCGTTAAGCTTAGCCGGACGTTTTCCTAAGGCACTGCTAAGGCTAGCAAAGCATAAAACTGCGCGCGGTTCTTAAGGCTTTGCCAAGCTTAAGGCGATGACAAAAACATAATTAACGGGATTCCTGAAATGCAGATTTTCGGGTGAAATCGCGAAAAATCGCGTTTTTTGCGCCAGAACGACAATAAATGCCGCCCGCATTTACCATTCCGGTAGTAACCATGAATGCCGCCGGCTCGCGCGCTTCCTCCAGCAGCTGCCGGAAAAGGTACTTGCAAATGGGCTGGGTTCAAGGGCGCATCCGCTTGACCTTCAATTGCGGAAATCGTTCAAGATGGTTCATCGGGGGACTTCCCTTTACACTCCCCAGGCTCACTCTTGACCCGGAACGGAAGTGTCGGCACTAAGCTCCTAACAGCTTAGTAGCAGGCTCCGACTTGAACTCGAGCTCATACTATCATGGCGTCTGCAAAGCAGATAAATATAAATAACCTCTGCCTTCACCGTGGCGCATTTATTTGGTACCGGCGCAGCTTGCCAGCCCTTCGAGACTTTGCATGCACGAAATTTTTATCAGCCATTCGCCCAAGTATCGAGCTGACGCGGCAACTAGCCAAGGCCATTGAAGCGCAATATGGCGGGGAAGGCAACAACGCCCGGTGGCCGTTTGTGGCTTTGTATTGCGTCATGTGGGCCGGCATGATCGGCACGACCCTCAACAGCGATCCCATCAAATTCGATTTCAGCTTCGCGGTTGTCTTCGGCCTCATTGCCATCCTCGGCATCGTAGTCTTCATCGCGGCCAGCAGATATTTTAGCCGCTCACCATTCGCCTTCGGTCATTCGACAATTTCCGGCAATCTCGCCTGGCACATCTTCCTGCTCACCGCCGTCGTTTTCATAAGTTTCCTGTTCTTCGGCAGCGTGGTGCAAATCATGATCCTGAAATTCGGCGCGCCGGTTTTTTAGAGCGGTGCGAGAAGATCAGCCAGCGCGACGTCTCTCTTTTCGTATGGGAGGCGGTGGCCAAAGGTGCGCTGAAGTTCGTTGCCAATTACGTGCCATTACCGGCCGGAGTTGCGCGCCGGACATGAAGGCGCGCGTGACCGGGGTCGGCGTGCTTATAATCCGTTCGTTCACCGCGCTCGTGCTCGTCTGGTACGTTATTAGCCTTGGCAAGGCGTGGTATTTGCGCGCACGCCATCCGGGCGGGGCAAGCTTTTAACGCTTGCGGGCTAGTTCAATCTATATTCTGGCCTTGCTATGGTCAGGTGCCTCGCGCTGGGAGTTGGCAGGCCATTTGGCGCAAATGCCGGTCGCAGCGGCCCTTCGGTGGCGCTCACACAAATATGCACGTGCCTTTGGCTTCGGTTAAGCTCCGTTCCTGAAGTTGACTCCAGCTTTTCCGGTACAGAAAGAGGGAAGAGCTAGGCTCAATCGCCCGGTAACTGCCGGGACTGCCGACTTTCCGGATGCGTATATTAACATTAGGGTTCGAAAGGTCTGCCGCCCTCAGATACGCGGGGTTGCGGTTCTTGCAAAGGAGTGGCAGAACCTCCAAAATCACGCTTGGACTTCAGGGAGGATATATGACAGGCTTTATGCTGGACATGATGGTCATGATGATGCCGTGGATGAAGCCGCTCTTGTATATCGGACTCCTGGCAGTGGTGGCCGGACTTGCTCTAACGGTTGCGAAGCCGATGATAGCCTGCGAGCCGAGACTTAAAGGCCTTTTGTGGAGCGGGCGGATCGCGGTTGGCATGGGGCTGTTCTTCTTCGCTTGCGAGGGCATGGGCGCGATCCTCGGCGCTGCGCCGCAGTTCAACCTTGGCGATGCCACCAAGTTCGAGTTTCGGATGGTTCCATTCTGGCACGCGGGCGCACTCCTGCTGCTATGCGGGCTCTTTATCGGCAATATCCTGGCTCACGCTAGAAAAAGCGCCGCCGGAATTTAAGGTTTCTTAGCCTTCGTACCGGCGCCTGCAAAAACGCGTAGCAGCCCCGTTCCGGCTTTGCCGGGGCGCCGCCGGCCGGCACCAAGAAAGCGTGATCGTAGCCATAAATAGGCAGTTGGTTCAGTTTGCCGCAGCTGAAATGTTCAATTATCGCCTTGACATAACAGTCATAATCATATTCGAATATGAGCATAGATGGTCCCTGCCAGTCACCTTGCTCAGGCTCGGTATTGTGGTGCCGAGGGTGGGGGATGCTGGACCGGGCGGATGATCGCTGCACAATTAACTATCTTAGCGATAGGGGCTTTTAGCTGCGCTCTTTTGGGGAGAGAGTGCGCGCGCCTAGAGGTCTCGGCCGGATGGCGTGTTTGAAAACGATAAAGAGCCTTGGAAGGCCGGTGTAGGCGGCCGCGCATGGGGAAACGTGTAAGATGAGTTCGAGTAAAGCGTGCGCATGGCTGGCTGCGGCGTGGCTTGGGGTTACGGGGGCGGGCGCGGCTCATGCCGGCGATTTCGTGCTTGCTCCGGTAACGGTAGAGCAAAGCGGATCGACAGCCAACGTATCGGGGACGGTGGTGCCGTATAAGGAGGTCATGCTATCGGCCCAGATCCCGGGTGAGGTAACGTTCCTTGCCGGCCGGGAGGGCGAGTCTTTTCAGGCGGGCCAACCGCTGGTTGCGATCGACGACACGGCAATCAGAGCTAAGCGCGAAGCTGCCGTAGCGGTGGCAATGTCCGCCGAAGCGGTGCTGCGCGATGCCAACGTTCAGTATTCCCGCGAAATGTGGGCGCCGCGCACCGGAAAGCCAACCGGCATGGGCTTGCCCAGCATGATGGATTCGTTCATGAGCCCGTTCAGCGGGCAGTATGCGGGCCCGAGCAACCCGTGGGTTGAGCGCAGCGCGGATCTTTACACACGCGCCCGCGGAATCGACGAGGCGAGAAGCCAATTGCTGGCCGCACGCGCCCAAATCCAGGAGATCGACACCAAGATCCGCGATGCACAGCTCATGGCGCCTTTCGACGGCGTTATCGCGCAGCGTCTTGTCGAGATCGGCACCCAGGTACAGCCTGGCCAGCCGCTAATGAAATTCGCCTATGTCGGCTTTCTGCGCATTCAGTCCGAAGTGCCGGTGCGGCTCGTCTCTTCGCTGTCCCAGGGCATGATCGTGCCGGCGCGCATCGACGTTGGCGGCGGTATCGAGGTCTCGGCGCGAGTTTCTCAAATTTTTCCGGTCGCCGACGAGCAGCGTCACACCATAACCGTCAAGTTCGACTTGCAGAAGGGTGTGCCCGGAGGGCCTGGCATGTACGCCGAGGTGCAACTCCCCGATCCTGGTGCGCAGGCGTTCAGGCTTACAAGCGTTCCGGCGGCGGCGGTATTCCAGAAAGGCAGCTTGCCGGCAGTTATTGCGGTCAAGGACGGTAAGACATCTTTGCGGCTTGTCCGCACCGGCGGCCCCATCGGCAACGGCCGGGTTGGCGTGCTTTCAGGCCTCGATGACGTCGAACGGGTGGTTGTAGCGAGCCCGAGCACCTTGGCGTCAATGCCAGTCGGCGTGCCGTTGCCATCGAACTAAGCATTGGAAACGGGGCATGGAGAGTCCGGAGTGGGCAGAATAAGCAGTTGGGCTAGAAAAACAACCGTGGCCAGAATTGTGCCCGCGATTCTCTCCTCAATGAAAAAGAATAAATAAGGGTGAATGTAGTGCCGGGTCCTGACAATACACCAAACGGAGTAAAGGCGAACGGGAACGGAGAAGGGCTCGGCCTGGCGGGTGGGATGACCAAGGCGTTCATCCATTCGCCGCTAACGCTGCTGTTCCTGATTGCATGCCTCGCTCTCGGCGTCCTCGGCTTCATGTTTACGCCGCGTCAGGAAGATCCGCAGATCGATGTGCCGATGGTGGATGTGTTCTTCCAGTTCCCCGGCGCCTCGGCAGAGCAGGTGGCCTCGCTTGCCACCGATCCGCTGGAGCGCATGATGAGCGAAATCGCAGGCGTCAAGCATGTCTACTCGGCCTCTCAGCGCGGCGGAGGCATGGTGACAGTGGAGTTCGACGTCGGCCAGAAAATGGAGCCCTCGCTCGTCCGCCTCTACGACAAGCTTTCGTCCAACATGGACAAGATACCCCCCGGCGTATCGCAGCCGCTCGTCAAGCCGAAGGCCGTCGACGACGTGCCGGTGGTCACCTTGACGCTTTGGTCGGACAGCGTTGACGATGCGAGTTTGCGCCTCGTCGCGCTCGAGGTGATGCAGCACTTGAAAGAAGTGCGCAGCACGAGCCAGAGCTTCATCGTTGGCGGCCGCCCAGAAGAGGTTCGCGTCGAGGTGTTGCCCGAGCGCCTCAAGGGCTTCGGCATCGGTCTCGATCAACTCGCCGGCGCCATTCGCGCCGCAAACGAGCGCCGTGACGTTGGCAATGTCGAGACTGCGGGCCACGAATTGCAGGTCTACACGGGCAGTTTCCTGCACCACGCCCAGGATGTAGAGCGCATCGTCGTCGGCGTCCGTAACAGCGCTCCTGTTTATGTCCGCGACGTTGCGCGGGTGATCGAAGGGCCGGGCGAAGCCTCCAGCATTGTGCAGTATTTCACAGGGCCGGCCGCCGGACAGGCCGCCCACGGGGAGAAGGTCGCTAAGGCTGAAGGCGCCGCTGCGGTAACCATCGCTATTGCCAAAAAGAGTGGAACCAACGGCGTTACTGTCGCCCAGGAAATACTGGACAAGGTGAATAGCCTCAAAGGCCGCATCATTCCCGACAACGTCAACGTTGCGGTGACGCGCGATTACGGCAAAACCGCGAACGACAAGGTCAACGAGCTGTTCTTCAAGCTCACCGTGGCAACTGTCGCTGTGTCGGGCCTGATTTACCTGTTTCTAGGGCTCAGGCCGATGATCGTCGTCGGTATCATCATCCCTGTCGTCATCCTGCTGACCGTGTTCGGCGCGCTGCTAACCGGCTACACCATCGACCGCGTCAGTCTCTTCGCTCTCATATTCTCCATCGGTATTCTGGTCGACGACGCGACGGTCGTGATCGAGAACATTTACCGGCGATGGCTGATGCACGGCCGTATCGATACCCCCACCACCATCGATGCCGTGCGCGAAGTGGGCAACCCGACGATTCTGGCCACTTTCACCGTCATTGCTGCGCTGCTCCCGATGGGCTTTGTCTCCGGCATGATGGGCCCCTACATGCGCCCGATCCCGGTGTTGGGCTCGGTGGCCATGCTGCTCTCGCTGTTCGCCGCCTTCATGTTCACGCCCTGGCTTGCCATGCGCATCCGCCCGAGCTTGAAAGAGCTCGACGAGATGGAAAAGCGCGAGCACCGCCTCGTGGCCCGCCTCGACCGCTTCTACAGAGGTCTGCTCGGTCCGCTGATCGACGAGCCCTGGAAGGCAAAAGTGTTCCGCATGAGCATTTGGGCCGCGTTCTTGGCGTGCTGCGCGCTGTTCTACACGGAGAACGTGTCCGTCAAAATGCTGCCGATGGACAACAAGCCGGAGTTCAACATCGTCGTTAACATGCCCGCCGGTACGGCCCTTCCTGAAACCGCCAACGCGATCCAGCAGCTTGTCGCAAAGACCAAGGAGATTCCGGAAGTCGCCGCGTTGCAGACTTACGCCGGAACCGCCTCGCCGTACAACTTCAACGGTCTCGTCCGCCATTACTATCTGCGCGACAAGCCCTGGCAGGGCGACATTCAAGTGCAGCTCCTCGACAAGTCCGAGCGAAAGCGTTCGAGCCATGCAATCGCGGTTGCCGCACGCGCACTTCTCACGCCTTTGGCCCGCTCGCTCGGCGCAAGGATTGCCGTGATCGAGATGCCGCCTGGACCACCGGTACTGCAAACAGTGGTGGCAGAGGTCTACGGTCCCGACTCCGCAACGCGCAGGCAGGTGGCTCGCGACCTCACTCACATCTTCGAAAAGGCCAACAGCATTGGCGACGTCGATAATTATCTGCAGCAACCGCACGACACGCTGGTATTTGTCGCCGACCAATTGAAGGCAGAGCACTACAACGCAACCTTGGGCGACATTTCGCGCCAGCTCGCCTTCGTCATGGGCGGTGCGCACCTCGGCGATGCCAAGCTGGGCTATGAGCTCGAGACGCGTCCGCTCGTTCTGCAGGCTCCGCTCGAGATACGCAGCAATCTAGCAAGGCTAGGAGAGGTGCCGGTCAAGACAGGGAGCAATAGCTTCGTGCCGCTTGCCGAACTCGGCTCCTTCGTACGCCAGCCCCAGGACGACTTGGTGTATCACAAGGACTTGCGCGCGATCGAGTACGTCACGGGCGAGGCTGTGGGAGCCCTTGCCGCACCTGTTTACGCGATGATCGAGGTGGCCCGGCTTCTGCACGATTATAAAACGCCCGACGGCGTGACGATGACCGGCACACTCGTTGGCCCGCCGGCAGAAAGCAACAGCTCCGGATTTGAGTGGACGGGCGAGTGGACGGTCACCTACGAGACCTTCCGCGACATGGGCCTGGCTTTCGCAGCCGCTATCGTGCTCATCTACATGCTGGTGGTTTTGGAGTTCGGCAATTTCCGTCTTCCCGGCATCATCATGGCGCCGATCCCGCTCACGCTAATCGGCATCATTCCGGGCCACTGGCTCCTAGGCGCAGAATTCACCGCGACCTCGATGATCGGCTGGATCGCGCTCGCAGGGATTATCGTCCGCAATTCGATCCTGCTCGTCGACTTCTCGAAGCACGCGATCCTCGCCGGTACGCCGATCCGGGAGGCGGTGATCCAATCGTGCCGTGCTAGAACGCGCCCGATTATCATAACTTCGCTCGCCCTCATGGGAGGCTCGGCCTCGATCATTACCGATCCGATCTTCCAGGGAATGGCGATCTCGCTCCTCTTTGGCGCGGCCGTTTCCACGGCCTTGACGCTGGTGGTCATCCCGCTCGCCTGCGCACGGGCCCAGGGCGCCTACTCGACCGGTTCTGGAGACTTCGATCGGGCGCTCGCCGCAACGGGCGATACGGCCGCAGCGCACGCGCAGGGCGGTTTCGCTCCAGAACCTGCTCCTGCGGCCGCGTGCGCTGCGGCCGGCGGTGCGACGCTCAAGGAACGCGCGGCCGAAGCCGCGAATGCGGCCCGGCTCGGGGTCGGAAAGCCGCTTTCGTGGGCTGGCGAGTCGATCAGAGCCCTCTTCGGCGAAGGCGCATTGAAGCCGGTGTTGGTGTTGCAGACCCTTGCACTCGCCGCGTGGGGCTTCGCGCTGACGGGCTGGCGCGCGCTATTCTCCGCGCCACAAGGGCCGGCATTAGCGGCTGCCACCGCGTCGCCTTCGCATGCAGCTTCCGGCTCCGCTGCGATGCGCGTCACCTCGGCTGCAGCCCGCATGCCCGCGCCACAGGCTTCTAAGACTTCAGCTCCGGTTGCAAGCGGCAATGCCGGGCAAGAGTCTGCCGCCAGCCATCAGATCGTGCCGGCTCCGGCGGCAACCGCGCCCGTGGAAGCCGCGGCCGGACAGCACACCGTGGAAGTTCCCCCATCGAGCCCCGCCACGGCGACCGGCGCGCTCATTGAGTCCACCACCGGGCCGCGCACCGTGGAGCTCCCGGCATCGAGCGTTGCCAGCGCTGCCGGGCCAGCCCCTGCACAGAGCGAGCCAGACACGGCCGTAGCCGGCAGCACCGCATCAGAGGAGCCCGCTGGGGTTATCGAGCCCAGCACAGCGGCTCTTCGCGAAGAACCGGGCGCGAGCAGCGCCGCCGGGCTGCCAGCAGCCGCTGTGCTGCAACGGCAACCCGCCGCCGAGGCAGAAGCAGAGCATCACCATGCAGCGGGCCGACAACTCGCGCTAGCTCGCCGGCGGAGGAGAAAAGCATTAGCGAAAAGAGCTATGAGCCCGGCTCAGTCACGGCGAGCCAGGCCGGCCATTGATCCAAAGGGAGAAGATTGATGTCTATTCGTACCTTGCAGATCGCGCTGTTAGCCGCGGCAGCGAGCAGTATCATCGGAGCGACTGCGGCCCGGGCGGCGGGCGATTCCGTCGAAGCGCCTGGCGCGTTGCAAAAATCTCCAGACTTTGCCGTGCAGTCAGACGCCGGGCTTCAATTTGCCCAAGCGGCACCATCTTGGGGCGGCCCGTCCAATATGTTTCCTCCCTTGGGTTACGACCCGGCGGCATCGAACCAGCCTCCCCGGCCACAGACCGCCGATGCCCCTGCGGCTGCAAATCCGGTCGCCGCGAACGGTAACTGGGCGCCGCCGCCTCCAGGACCGTGGGGCGGTTTTGCGGCCGCGCCGCAGCCGGCGCAAGCCTATGGGCAGCCGCCCGCGGCCGGCGAATCTCAGCCTATGGCTCCGCGTCCTCCGGTAAACGCGGCGGCACCTCAGCAGGCTTTCCCGCCTCAGGCCCCAGCACCTGCCGGCCAGATGGCAGCGTCCGGCGCCGCTCCGCAAGCGCCCGCGCAAATGCCGGCGCCCCAATACGGCTACCCGCCCTATGGCTATCAGCCGCAATGGGGACCGCAGCCAGCGCAGGCCAATGGGCAGCCGCCCGCGGCCGGCGAATCTCAGCCTATGGCTCCGCGTCCTCCGGTAAACGCGGCGGCACCTCAGCAGGCTTTCCCGCCTCAGGCCCCAGCACCTGCCGGCCAGACGGCAGCGTCCGGCGCCGCTCCGCAAGCACCCGCGCAAATGCCGGCGCCCCAATACAGCTACCCGCCCTATGGCTACCAGCCGCAATGGGGACCGCAGCCGGCGCAGGCCAATGGGCAAGCGTCCGCGGCAGGCGAATCTCAGCCTATGGCTCCGCGTCCTCCGGTAAACGAGGCGGCACCTCAGCAGGCTTTCCCGCCTCAGGCCCCAGCGCCAGCCGGCCAGACGGCAGCGTCCGGCGCCGCTCCGCAAGCACCCGCGCAAATGGCGGCGCCCCAATACGGCTACCCGCCCTATGGCTATCAGCCGCAATGGGGACCGCAGGCCGGCCAGCAGCCTGCGCAGCCGGTACCTGGCGCGCAGGGCCAAGCTGCGTCAGCGCAAGCTCCCGCGGCTGCAGCTTTGCAGCCGCGGCCTATGCAGGCACCGCAGCCATACGGACAGGGCGCGTGGCCGCCGGCTGGCAGTCTGCCCGCTTGGCCGCCGCAAGGAATGCCGGCAGGCGCTGGGCCTAGCGGATGGAAGGCCCAGCCGTTAGCCAGTGCTTCCGAGCCGTCTCAAGACGGTATTGCGCCCCCGCAGGCAGCTCCGGCTCCAGCGCAGCCGGCGAGTCCGCCTGCAGCCTCAGCCGGCTCCGTCCGGCCCGCCACTCCGCAAATCGTGCAAGGCCCGCCCATGCCCCCTTATGGCGATGGACGCATGCTTCTGCCGCCGCCCGGTTCGCCTTGGGGCTGGGGCGCCAATCCCGGCAACCCTTACGGCCAAACCCCGCCTTGGTGGGGTGGAGTGGTACCGGGCGGTAACGCTGCAGGCGGCACTGTGAGGCCTTAATCGGAAATCGATGCGGGCATGCCGAACCGTTCAGAAACGCGCACTTTGATAGCGATATTGCTCTGCCTGGGGCCGTTGCCGGCGTTAGCGCAGGACAATCCGTGGCGCGTGCCTGGATATCAGGCGGACGGCTGGGCGGCCCCCGGCTACGGCCTTCAGCGCAACGGCGGAGGATGGCAGTCAAGCCAGCCTCAAAACAGCGGCATGACAGGCAGCTTCACGCAGAATGGTGCAGCTGGCGGCCAGTGGAACGGAGTCAATGGGGCAGGCAGCTGGCGCGGCCCGGAAGCGCAAATGTCTCAGCCGCGCGCGTGGGAAACCGGCCCGGATGCCCGCACGGGGAGCGGCGCAGGGTCTTACGCTTCGCTCAATCAGCCGGGGCTTCAGCCGCAGACGGGCAGCTCCAATGCACCTGCGGCCTCGGGCTGGCGGCAAAACTACGGGGAGTTCGGGGCGGGGACCCAGGATTCCAGCAGGTATAACAATCCTGGCTATAGCGTGCCGTCGACAATGCCGCCCACATATCTGTACGGGCGTCAGTACGGCGAGTTTCCCCCGCTCGGAGGAGAGCAACGGGTGCCCAGCGCAGAAGGCCGTTTGCCGCAGCCTGCGCCGCCGCCCCTGCCACAGGTTGCGCCGCAGCAAGCGTATCCGCAAAGGGCATCCGTGCCGCAAGCCTACGGCTACGGGTCCGGCTATGGCTACGGCAATGGAGTTTACCCCGACCCAGCTCTTGGCGGACCGAGCACGCTTGGGAATCCTTGGAGCGGCTATGGGTCATACGGATCGCCATACGGGACTGGCGTGCCCGGTCCCTATGGCTGGTAGCGGGGAGAAGGGATGGAAGCTTCGCGGCAACGCCTTCGGCTGCGGAGCATCCTAAAAACGATGACGAAGGCGAAAACCGAAGTGGAATGGCCTCTTGGTGAGGTCATTCAAGGGAGCTTTAAAATGCGTAAGCTTATCAAAGGAGCGGCGGTTGCGTGCCTTCTTGGGATCAGCGCGGTCGCACTGACGTCCGGCAGCGCTGGCGCCTGGGGCTGGGGTCCATGGGACAACGGCTGGGGTAATAACGGCTGGGGCAATGGCAACGGCTGGGGTAATGGCACTGGCAGCATGAACTTCAGCATGGGCGGCTCCGGCTGGGGCAACGGCAATGGCTGGGGTAATGGCTGGGGCAACAACGGCTGGGGCGGTCCTGGTTGGGGCGGCTATCCGGGCGGCTGGGGTGGCTATCCCGGCTGGGGCGGATACGGCCCGGGGTACGGTTACGGCTATCCGGGCGGCGGTTGGGGCGGTTACGGCCCATACGGCTACGCTCCCGTTGCACCTGCACCGCAGGCCCCTGCTCAAAGCACAACGAAGTAGCGAAATTTGGCGTAAGCCAAACCGCCGCAGCCCGCGCCTATCGTTTTTGGGTCAACACCTGACGATGGCGCGGGAGGTCTGAGGCGCGATGAGAGGGCGCACGGAGTGTGTCCGCAACCAAAGGAGAAGAACTATGCATAAGCTTATCAAGGGCGCGGCACTCGCCGGTCTTCTTATCGGCGCTACGGCGCTTAGCTCCGGCACCGCCGGCGCTTGGGGCTGGGGTCCGTGGGACAACGGCGGCGGCTGGGGCAACAACGGCAATGGCTGGGGCAACGGCAATGGCAGCGGCTCTGGCAGCATGAACTTCGGCATGAGCGGCAACGGCTGGGGTGGCGGTAACAACGGCTGGAACGGTAATAACGGCTGGAACAACGGCGGCTGGGGCGGTCCTGGCGGTTGGGGTGGCTATCCGGGCGGTTACGGCCCTGGCTACGGCGCCCCATACGGCGGCGGCTACCCGGCTGGCGGTTACGGTCCTGGCTACGGCGGTGGCTATCCGGCCCCGGGCGCTTATCCGGCCCCGGGCGCTTATCCGGCTCCGGGCGGTTATCCGGCTCCGGGCGGTTATGCGGGCGGTTACGGCCCGTACGGCTACGCTCCGGCAGCGCCTCAGGCTCCTGCTCAAGCGCCGAAGTAGTCTCTCGGATCGGCGGGAGCCAGATCACCGGCTCCCGCGCCTATCGTTCTTGGGTCAACGCGGAAGGATAGCGCGGGTGCGGGAAGGTCTCAAGAGCTGGCGCGCAGATATGCGTCAGCTCCACAGGCTCCGGCTACTAAAGCCTCTCTACGCTGGCAACCCCAGGATGCTGGAACCTTACCCGCGCACCCTTCGCGCCGGCGGCAACGAACGCGGAGTGCAAGCCATGACAAACCACTACCGTAAGGTTGCGTTAGCCTGTGTGATGATCCTTGCCGCGGCTGCGTCTGCGGCCGGCACTGCGCAGGCGCAGTCGGCAGGCCCTTGGATTAGCACATATATCGCCCCGGATGGCAGCCGGTGCTTTGTTGGCACATGGAGCGGGGGCTATAACGGCAATCTCTCGATGCGCGGCCAGTTTTGCTACCGCGGCGGTTATCCGTCCGCGTTTGGCCCTGGCCCATGGACGGGTGGTTATCCGTCCAATTTTGGAGCGGTAGGCCCTTACGCGTCCCCGTTCTATCCGGGATATGGGCCTCAACCCTTCCCGTATTACCCGTGGCCTTCGCCATGGGGCTTCTAAGCTCGATGCTTCCGCCGGAAATAAAGGCGGGCTGCAAACACGCTGGCTGACGAACCAACCAGCGTACAAGGCAAAAAAACAGAGACTTTTGGCGGCGGCCGTTGCAGGCCACCGGCGAAGGCACATGACTGATAAGGAGAGGTCTATGAAAGCAGCTGCTATTGGTGCGGCGTTTCTATCCGTTGCTGGAATTGGCACCGCTGGCGCGGGGCCTCAGTTCACAGCCGACGCCGTCGAGACCGAGCCCGGACACGACATGAGATATGTCCGGATGTTCGTTGGCGATAAGGCATCCCGGTTCGAGTTCCAGGTTGCAGGCCAGCCGGTCGTTGAGATCGTGCTCGCAGCCGAGGGCAAGGTGCTGACGTTGTTTCCGCTGAGCCGGACTTATACCGAGGGACAAGCCGCACCCGGTGCCTCGTTTGCAGAGTTCCGGGCGGACGCTCCGTGCCAGCCGTCACCTGGAACCCAGTGCAAGATGGAGGCGGATCGCGGTGCCGCAGGCCAAGCGGCCGGCTCGCAGCTCGAGCGCTGGGTTATCTCCCGCACTGGCGAGCCCGCAGAGGTCCGCGTGTGGTGGGATCCTCAGCGAAAGATGGCAGTGCGCCAAGAATTCCCCGACGGCCGCGTGATGCAGGCGACCATGCGCGGCACCATGCCCTTCGAGAACCGCACGGTCGAAAACTGGGAAATGCTCTACCTGTCGCCCAGTGGCATGTACCGGCGCGGCATATCGATCTACGCGCCCGATCTTGGATTTTCCGTGGCCGAGCAGCAGCCAGGCGGCGTTGTGCGCGAGCTGCGCAACATCCAGCCCGGCGGGCCGGACCCGAAACTGTTTGAAGTCCCTGAAGGCTACAAGAGCGAGGCGCTGGCGCAGCCCGCGGCCGGCCCAAGCGGCGGCTCACCGGTGCGGCCGGAATTTGGCGCTCCCCCCGCTCCGCAACCGGCGCCCCCTGCCACAATGCAGCCGCATGGGATGGGGAACCAGGGGGCAATGGCGCCGATGCAAATGCCACAAATGACGATGCCCATGTGGCAAGGTCAGCAGGCCCAGTACGCGATACCTTTTGGCGGCCTGCCGCGCAGCCAGCTGCACCAAGACCCGGCTCTTCCTGCCATGACGATGCCGCAAGCCCCCCAAGCAGCGACGCAACCGGCTCCGCAGTTTCCGCTTCCTGCCGTGCAAGCGCCGCAAGGCCGGCCAACGATGCCACCCGCCTATCCCGCCAGCGCTTATGGAGCTCCGTGGGCGGCCCAGATCGAAGCCGCGAAGCCCGGCGAGCTTCATAGCCAAGCCGGCGACTCCGTGCCTTTCGACGCGGCGCCGGGCCTTGCACCCTATCTCAGCGGTCCAGCTAGAGACCAGTCCCCTGCACCGGGCGCTCCAGCCAATACGCCGCCGCCGGTCCAGCCCTATGCTTGGCAGTTAGGACCAGCCCCGCAGTTTCAGCGGCCGGACTATCAAGCGCCGGCGACCGGGTTTGGCAGAAATCCATGAACAGCGATACCGGGAAAACTAACGATATTGAGGGACAGGCGGCCCACATGGATGCTAGCGTCGCCGCGCCATCTGGCACGCAATCCGAGCCTAGCTTAGCCGCTGAGGCCGGCGCTGCTCCCGCTGGAAGAATTCAGCCGGCCGCCGGGGCAGAGCAGGGCTTGCCCAAGCAAAAGCGCGGGGCCGTCGCGCGCTTTATCCGCTCGGTCATAAGCCACCTCGTTTTCGCCGCGATTGTGACTGCGGCGGTGCTCGGTTACCTCTACCAACGCGACATCTTGGGCCGGCTCGCCGGCGAGCTATGCGCAGAGGACCGGCTCGGCGGCTATATGACGAAGGCACAAAGGCCCGCCGCATTGCAGCCGGGCGAGGCGGGCCCTGCGGCGGTTTCCTCTCCTGCCCCGGCTTCTCCTGCTGCGGCACCGTCCTCAGTCCCGGCCGCCCCTATCGAAGAGTCTCCGGCCGCGGCCGCGCAACCTCCTCTCGCGCCAAGCGCCGCCGAGCCCGCAAAATCCGAGCCTGCACCACAACACGCGGTGGCCGGGGTTCCTTCAGCCAGCCTGGCTCAGGAGCCCGCCCCAAGCCAGCCGTCCGCGCCGGCGGAACCCGCAGCGTCTTTGCCGCTCCCCCCACTGGCACCGGCTGAAAGCGCTAAAAGCCGCGCCGCAGCAGCGCCGGCCGCGATCGCCACTTCGAAACCGCGTGAGGCAGACATGATGGTTTCGGAATGGCAGGCTGCGCGTCAAGCCTTTGCAGGGCACAAGGCGGACGCCGCGGATCTCTACCGCGCCCTCGTTGCCAAGCATCCCGGCAATGCCGAACTGCGCGGCGAGTACGGCAACGTGCTCTATGCGATGGGCCGGACGAAAGACGCAGCGGAGCAATATTACGAAGCGGCGTCGCTGCAGCTTAAGGGCCCTCAGCCGGGGCTTGCCGCTTGCCTTGAGACTGTCATAGCAGCCATCGAGCCGGCGCGCGCGGCAAAGCTTCGCGAACAAATCGTTCAACCTTGCCCTTATCAGGCGCGGTAGGCTTGGCAAGAGCGGGGAAACGCCGGCACTTCGTGCGGCTGTAGGAAAGCCGGATCGCTGCACCCGTCAGCGCTGCGATCCGGGCGATGGGAAGAAGGGCAGGAATAGCTTACGCGGTGATATAGCCTTGGTCAGTTTGCCATGAGCGGCATCACTTTCGCAACGATGGCCAATCCGAAGATGCTCATCGAGACGAAGAGCTCAAAAAGCAGCTCGTGGCATCGCTCACAAGGCATCTTGTCGCAGAAGCGTGTCATGTCACGAATGTTCCTTTCAGTTATTCGCGAAAGCACGGGTATTGCAACAGTTGTAGCAAAGCCGTGCGCCGCAAAGGAGCATGGAGCCTGCCCGGTTTCCTCCGTCCGGCAAAGGCGATGCGCTGAGACCGTTGTGGAATGCCTGCGGCGTTTTCCAGTTTGAGGTTGCAGCGTTGATGTGCGAATGAATCCGCACTCGATAATCAGCTATCTATGCATCGCATGCAGATATTGCAATGCGAGTATTTAAGATAGCAGCCATCCAGCACCACCGCAAGCTGTGCCGCTGTTCCGGCGCTATCTTGGCGGCCGGTTGTTGCATTCTGAACCCGCTGGAGGAAGCAAACGAGGCAGGCGGGAAGCCATTTGCCGCCAATCCCGCCGGTAATCCGCTACCACGGCATGAAGTTATTGAACATCGACATCGGTTTGCCGATCGTCCGGTTCATCGTCTGCATGTTCCAGCGCATGGCATCGGCCTGTGCATTCATGGCGAACATGGACGCGTTCATCTGCGTCATCTGCGCAGTCAACGTATCCAGATCCTTCATGTATACCATCTGCTTCGCCATCGTACTCACATCCACCGACATCACTTCCATCCGGCCGCGCATCGTCTCGATGTTGCGGCTCATCTGGTCGAGGCTGGAGGACAATTGCGAAACGGACTCTGCAACTTTGTTGATATTAGTCCCAAGCTGCGGCTGGATCTGAAAAGCCAGCTCCCGCACGTCGCGGGTCAGCGTGTAGATGAAGACGAAGGCGCCGGCCATCATGGCCATGAGCGCGACAACCGACGGGTAGACAATGATCTCCCAGCGGCGGGCACTGCGCTGAAAGGAGCCGCACAAACGCTCCAGCGCCTCAACCGGCACAACCGAATTCGCCGCCTCCACAGCATACCCGCAGGATACGATAGGCACTCCCTCGCCCTTTGGGCCGCTTAGGGTGGCGGGCTTAAGCTGGTCGTTGCTCATGGACGTTGCTCTCCCTTGCAAGCGTAATTGCGAGCCGCCGCTCATGACCGGTCAACCTCGATCAAAGCGTGCACCGCGCGCCATCTCACCGGGCGCCGGGATGCCATTCAGAAGGGCTGTTATTTTTGCCCCTAGGGCCTCGGATCGCTTGCGGCACAAACGGCCACATCCGCTGGCTTCTTCCGGCCGGCGGGATCGGTGCGGCAGCACCCAGAAGCGCTGCCGCAGTAAATTATTTCACGCGGGTGAAAACGCCGCTGGCGCAGACGTTGGCTGCGGTGCAGCCATCCATCGACCAGCTGTTGGCATCTTTCAGCACCATCTTAGCCTTGTAGATGTCGCC
>JBKQQS010000068.1:0-42608 GCA_052144215.1 Rhodomicrobium sp. | reverse complement strand
GCGCCCGCACCAGCCGCAAGCAGCTCTCAAGGCTTGGGAATATCCGGACCACATGGGTGCGCCGCTTGATCTCCTGGTTCAGCCGCTCCAGCATGTTCGTGGACTTCATATGCTTGTGGTGGGCAAGTGGCAGCCGGTAGTAGGACAGCGTCTCTTGCTCGGGGCGCGGCCACTCGATCCGGCTGCGGGAGGAGCGTTTTGGGGTACGCTTACCGGGCCGTACGACGCGCAGCCTGTCGCTAATCGGCTCTAGGCCTGGCCCTCTCCTGGGCGGCAACCGGCCGGATCGGCGGCGCTAGAAGGCTTGAACGGATTACCACAGCAATCCAGCATCAGGACGCTCGTTTCGAGCGCCGGGCACAGCGCCGCTGCAAAGAATTGAGAAGCGCCCTAGCGGCCTTTAAGTCGTCAGTTTCGAAGCCTTCGGTGAAGCGACTGTAAACCGATGACAAGAGTTCGTACGCTTCTCTGCCCCGCCCCTGGTCTTGCCACAACCTTGCGAGGCTTGACGCGCAGCGCAGTTCCCACCCCAAGACCGCCTGCTGGCGCGCCAAATCGAGGGCTCGCAGGAAATGATCCCCAGCTGCGATTGCGGCCCCGGGTGCACCTTCTTTCAGCAGAAGCTCGCCTTTGATACGCAGCAACTCGGCTATGTTCCAACGCTCGCCGGTGCGTTCGCAGTGTGCGAGCGCCTCGCCGATCGCCAAAAGGCCCTCCGCCGGCTGACCGGCACACGCCAAGCCTTCCGCCAGCGCGCCAAGAAGCACTGAGCAACGCAGGACGAACTTGGCCTCCCGGAGCTTGTCGAGGCCGGAGCGCAGACATTGCAGCCCTGCCGCGAAATCCCCGCGCTTGATCAATAGCTGCCCCTCCAAGCTATCGCTCCAGCCCTGCCAGAAGCCCAGCGTATGCTTTGCTGATTGTTCGGCGAGCATCGCCAAGTAGCGCTCCGCACTCGCCAGATCGCCGGCGGTGAGTGCAATCATACTTGCAGAGTCCAGCGCAAAACAAAGTGACAGCTCATGACCAATCGCGCGAGCATCCTCAACATTGTCCTGAGCGATGCGCATGGCCTGGTCCGGAAATCCCTGAAGCCAGAGGATCTTGGCGAGATCGCCACGCGCGGTCACACGCAGGTTCAATTGAAAGTTAATAATACCGATGTGCGGTTGGGGCGCTGGAGCCGCATGGCAGCTGAGTATGCGCTCGAAATGACGCCGCGCATTGCGCTGATCGCCCAGGAAATGCAGCGGACGCCCCTGCATACGCTCGCCGGTGAGCAGATCGGCTTGGCTGGCATGGCTCGGAAGAAGGCTGGAGAACCTCTGCCCGAGGGCCAGCGCGGCCTGACACTCTCCACTATAGATGCGATAGAGCCACAAGTCCCAGAGCGCGCGCAATCGATACTCGGTGTTGTCAAGGTTCTCGGCGATGTCAAGCATGTCTGTCCAAGCCGCACAAACCTCGGGCCTCGGCCCTTTCGTATAGAACAGCGCGGAACCAAGTGCCGCGTTCAGCTGCATCTGGCGGCGCGTTCTTCCGCTCACGCCAGACCCCAGGCTGGAGATTGCGCATTCGACATGCCTACGCCATTCGCCCAGCAGCGAGAGCTCGAACCAGAGGCGCTCCGACGCAACTGTCAGCGCCACTCCGATCATCGGGTCGCCATTTGGTGAAAAGGCCCAGTCCAGCGCAGCACGCACGTCGTCGATCCAGCAGCCATGGGCGGCAAGCCATTCAGGCCCAGAAGCTATGTTTTGTCCGGTCTCGGCCTGCTCGAACAGGTCTAGGAAGTATTCTGCGTGGTGCCGCGCTACCTGTTCGAACTCACCGCTCGCGGCGAGCATCTCGAGCGCGTAAGCACGCGTGGTCTCAAGCAGACGAAAGCGCGCGACCGGCCCTCTAATGTCCGAGACGACGAGAGACTTCGTGACGAGCTGCGACAGGCAGCGAAGGGCCTCCGATGCGCCGATCTCGCCATGAGCCGCCACCAAACTCGCTGCCGCTGTTGTAAAGCTGCCAGCAATGATGGAAAGACGCCGCATGACTATGCGCTCAGACTCGGACAGCAACTCATAGCTCCAGTCGTGCGCCGCCCGTAATGTCTGGTGACGCGGCAAGGCTGTCCGGCGGCCGTCTGTAAGCAAATTGAACCGGTCATCCAGCCGGGCCGCAACCCCATGTACGCCGAGCGCAGCGGCGCTTGCGGCGGCCAGTTCTATCGCGAGCGGGATGCCGTCAAGATGCCCGCATATCGTCACCATCGCTGCGACAGTGCGCGCGTCGAGCGAAAGACGCGCCTGCCCGCCCGCCCGCGCGATGAACAGCCTGATGGCGCTATGCCGCGACGCTTCCTCGATATCGTCAGTTCCCTCTGCCGGCACATCGAGGGCCGGCACCAGGTAGACACATTCTCCGTCGATACGCAGCGGCTCCCGGCTCGTTGCGATCACCTGAAGCGAGGTGCTGGCACGCAAGAAGGCTTCGGCGATGCGCGTCGCCACATCGATCACATGCTCGCAGTTGTCGAGTATCAGCAGCAGGTGCTTCGAGGCCAGCGCCCCCGCGAGGCGCTCGGGCGTGTCCGGACCGCTAGCGAGCCCGAGCACAGCGGCGACCGTGGATAGGACAAGCTCTGGATTGGACAGCGGCCCGAGCTCGGCGACCCACACCCCGCCGGCAAACCTTGGCAACAGGTGGCGCCCTAGCTCGAGGGCCAGCCGGGTCTTGCCGATGCCCCCGCCGCCTACGAGCGTGACCAGCCGATGTACACCGGCAAGGTCCGCGAGTTCCGCAAGCCGCGACTCGCGGCCAACAAGCTCCGATATGGGCGCCGGCAGGTTTGTTGGCGGCGGTGAATCGCTTGGTTGCACGGCCGGCGCAGCACCTGGGCTGGAGAAGGTCTCGTCTTGGCCGCCGGGAGCCATGAGTTCTGCTACGAAGCGATAGCCGCGGCCGGAAATGGTCTTGATGAACTCGCGGTCTTTACCCAACGCCTTGCGGATTGCCGAAATCTGAAACTGGAGGGTATTCTCCTCGACGATCGCCCCTAACCATACGCGGCTCATAAGCTCGTCCTTGGAGACGAGTTCGCCGCGGGCCTCAATCAGAGCAATAAGAACATCGAGCGCCCAGCTACCGATAGCGACTGCTACCCCGTCCGCCAGAAGCTCGCGGCTGCGCAGATCCAGGCGAAAACGGCCAAATTGCACGATCATAGTGCTTTCATGGTCATCACCCATAGACCGCTCACTCAGACTTTCTAAGAGATTCTCAGGGTTAGTCTTCGCAGCCTCTATGTCAAGGCAAACCGTGCCGAACCTGGGATCGCCGGCGGGCTGGTTCCGGCCTCTCGTGTTTCGTGCTCAGATCGTCTCATGAGAACTCAGCAGAACGCCAAAGACTTCGCTACGGATCGGGCAATAAGGTTCACTTGTCGCCCGCTCGGGTTAACGATCAATGAATATAACGGTACGCGCGGCGCCCACCTGGAGAGAGCTCTTGTAGTTATGCGAGGTCATTATGCATCACATCTCAAAGGAACGCCTTGTCGCAACCGATGTACTGATCGAGTTCGAGGACGGCCCTGTGTCTTTCGCCATTCCGCGCGGGGCGACACTCGCCGACATTTCTGAAAACCTCAATGAGCTCGGCAAATGGCATAAAGGCCAACCTCTTTCCATCGACGTGCGCTTCAGAGCGCCGCAAGAGAGCGGTTCCAGCCGTGTCCCCGCCCATCCCCTGATATCGTCCCCGGTTTCAACTACTACAACGGCCGGATATTCGAGATCGATGGTGGCTTGCGGCTATGACCTGCCCGCGCAAACATGAATGAGATGAAGATGAATTGCATCACAACTCCATGCAAGGAGATGGATAGATGAATCGTCTGAAGGACAAGGTTGCCCTTGTAACCGGCGGTGCCATGGGGCTCGGCCGTGCGATGGCATTGATGTTTGCCCGCGAGGGCGCCACTTTGGTGGTGACCGACATGCGCGACGCCGATGGCGGCGGCACGGTGTCTGAGATCGAGAAGGCCGGCGGCACCGGTCGTTTCTTTCATCACGACGTGAGTAGTGAAGACGATTGGCGTAAAGTGATCGATGGCACGCTGGCGGCCTTCTGCCGGCT
The DNA here is from genome assembly GCA_052144215.1 of Rhodomicrobium sp. Lineage (GTDB taxonomy): Bacteria > Pseudomonadota > Alphaproteobacteria > Rhizobiales > Rhodomicrobiaceae > Rhodomicrobium. The sequence goes on along the minus strand of JBKQQS010000068.1, from coordinate 38,477 downwards.
CGAGGTGGTCGTCAACAATGCCGGGATCGCCATCGCCGGCAATGCCGAGGACGCCTCTTTTGCCGACTGGCGCAAACTCATGAGCATTAATCTCGATGGTGTATTCCTGGGTGTGAGATATGGCATCCGGGGGATCAAGCAAGGTAAGCGGGGCGGCTCGATCATCAACCTGTCCTCCATCGAGGGGCTGGTGGGCGATCCCGATCTTGCCGCTTACAACGCCAGCAAAGGCGGTGTGCGTCTGCTCACCAAATCGGCGGCGCTGCATTGCGCCAAAACCGGAACCGGCATCCGGGTAAATTCGATCCATCCGGGTTTCATCTGGACGCCGATGGTCCAGGCCAGTGCGAGCGACGAGGAACGGAAAAAAGCGCTGATCGCGCTGCATCCAGTCGGCCGTTTGGGCGAACCCGACGATATCGCTTGGGGTGCTGTCTATCTTGCGTCGGACGAATCCAAATTCGTTACCGGCTCGGAACTGGTGATCGACGGCGGTTATACCGCTCAGTGACTATCCGATGAGGAGAGGTGACAATCGGCATCGGCCGGCCGTCAGAATGACTACTACAACGGCCGGATACTCGAGATCGATGGCGGCTTGCGGCTTTGACCGGCCGGCGCCATCGCAGCGGTTTGCCGGCTTTTGCATCTCCTAGCCAGCGACGGCGCGGCCTCGCTCACTGGGAACATAGAGTGCACCGATGGAGGCTATCGCATCGCTGGTTGATACACTCAGGATGGAGAAGCGCAATGGAACGCATCGAAAACAAGACCTTCGAAGAACTAAAGCCCGGAGACACGGCGAGCCTCGTCCGCACGCTCACCTACAAGGACATCGAGGTGTTCGCGATCATGTCGGGAGACGTCAATCCCTCGCATGTGGACGAGGCCTTTGCCAAGAGCGACATGTTCCATAAGGTCGTGGCGCATGGGATGTGGGGCGCATCGCTGATCTCGGCGGTGCTCGGAACTGAGCTTCCAGGCCCTGGAACGATCTATGCCGATCAATCGCTGCATTTCCACCGGCCGGTCGGGCTCGGCGATACCATCACCGTCACGGTCAAAGTTACAAAGAAAATCGAGGAAGGCCATCGCGTAATTCTCGAATGCCGGGCAACCAACCAACATGGCGAGGAGGTCATAACCGGGACCGCGGAAGTGATTGCGCCCACAGAAAAGATCTCCCGGCCGGGCGTCCTGCTCCCGGAAATCGAGCTTCGCGAGAAGGGACGCCGCTACCGGCAGCTTATCGAAATGACCAAGGGGCTTGAGCCCATTCGCACTGCGGTCGTTAATCCGGTCGATACGGTGTCCTTGCTCGGCGCGGTGGAGGCGGCGCGCTCAAAGCTCATTGTCCCCGTGCTGGTGGGACCCGAGCACAAGATCCGCGCCGCGGCCGGGCAGGCCCAGCTCGATCTTTCGCCTTACGAAATCGTTCCGGCGGAGCATAGCGATGCGGCCGCGGAGGCAGCCGTCGCCATGGCCCGGTCGGGCCGGGCGGAAGCGCTGATGAAGGGCGCGCTGCACACGGATGAGTTGATGCGCGCGGTCGTAGATCACGAGAAAGGCTTGAGGACCGCAAGGCGGATCAGTCACGTCTTTGCCATCGACGCTCCCGGCTATCCAAGGCCGCTTTTCGTGACCGATGCCGCGATCAACATCTATCCAACCCTAGCTGACAAGCAGGACATTGTGCAGAACGCCATCGATCTGGCTCACGCGCTCGGTATCGCTCAGCCCCGCGTCGCAATCCTCTCCGCGGTCGAGACGGTGACGGAGAGCATACGCTCCACGCTCGATGCCGCGGCTCTCTGCAAAATGGCCGATCGCGGCCAGATCACCGGCGGCATCCTCGACGGGCCACTGGCCTTCGACAACGCCGTCTCGGAGGAAGCAGCAAAGACCAAGGGGATCGTTTCGCCGGTCGCCGGGCGGGCGGACATCTTCGTGGTGCCCGATCTCGAAGCAGGCAATATGCTCGCGAAGCAGCTCGAATATCTGGCCGAGGCGGAGGTGGCCGGCATTGTGCTCGGCGCACGCGTGCCGATCATCCTCACAAGCCGCGCCGACAAAACGCTTGCACGGCTTGGGTCCTGCGCGATCGCGCTTTTGCTCGCGCGCCACAAGACGGGGGCCGAATTGTGAGCCTCGCCATCGGATCGTTCCCGGCTCGATTGGATGGAACTGAGACAATCGGGGAAGTCAAAAGTGGAACTTGCCGGTTTTAGGTATGGTCACGAAGGAGATGAACGATGGAATACGGTATGCAGCCCGATAAATCGAGAAGCTTTGTTCCTGAGACTCAAGATTTCCGGTTCTACCTTGTGGGCGGCGGTATAGCCTCGCTCGCTGCCGCTGTCTTCTTGATCCGGGATGGGCATCTCTCCGGCAACAATATTACGATCTTCGAGGAAACCGGGACGCTTGGTGGAAGTCTCGACGGTGCGGGCTCTCCTGAGGATGGATATGTCGCCCGCGGTGGCCGGATGCTCGAAAGCCATTACGTTTGTACCTTCGATCTCTTTTCGGCAATACCTGCCCTCGATGGCAGCAAGACAGTTACGAACGAGATCCTGTCTTGGAATGAACTCTATAAAACATGCTCTCATTCCCGTCTCGTTCGCGGAGGGCAAAAGCTCGACACACCCGCGTTCGGCCTAAGCGAGCGGCACCGGTTAGCGCTGGTTGGGCTGTCGCTACAGCCGGAATCGATGCTCGGCGAAAGCAGCATCCAAGATCATTTCGATGAGACTTTTTTCGAGACGAATTTTTGGTTCATGTGGGCGACAACATTTGCCTTCCAGCCTTGGCATAGCGCTGTCGAGTTCCGGCGCTATCTCTTGCGCTTCGTCCACATGGTGCCTGGCTTTAACCGTCTCGAAGGCATCATGCGGACAGTTTTCAACCAATACGACTCGATGGTAAGGCCACTTTGCAAATGGCTTGAAGAGCACGGCGTGAACTTCGAAACCAATGCGAAGGTAATCGACATTCTTTTCGAAGAAAAAAAGGATGCAAAACATCCCACTAACCTCATATTGGACCGTGCCGGAAAGCGAGAGACGGTTGAGTTATCCAGCAAGGACTTCGTCATCGTTACTCTTGGTTCGATGACGGATTCTTCAAGCCTCGGCGCCATGGACCGCGCTCCCGTGTGGAACGCTGCGGCGAAGGGTGCCTCCTGGATGCTTTGGGAAAAGATTGCCGCCGGCCATCCCGAGTTCGGAAAACCATCCGTTTTTGACAGCCGCGCGGGCGAATCGAAATGGATATCCTTTACTGGAACGATGCGCGATCCGGGCTTTTTCCGCTTCGTCCGCAATTTCAGCAGCAATGTTCCAGGAGAAGGCGGATTAATCACATTCTGCGATTCCTCATGGCTGATGTCGATCGTTCTGCCGCATCAGCCGCACTTCGCCGGACAGCCCTCCGGCGTGAATGTCTTTTGGGGCTACGGTCTTTTCACAGACAAGCCCGGGGATTTCGTTCGAAAGCCAATGGAAGCTTGCAGCGGCCGGGAAATACTCACGGAACTGTCCGGACATCTCGGCCTGAAAGAGGATGCACAGCGCATCCTTGATACCTCCACCTGCATTCCTTGCATGATGCCCTATATCACCAGCCAATTCCTTACCCGCGCAGAAGGCGACCGGCCGCATATACTCCCGCAAGGATGGTCTAACCTCGCATTCGTTGGTCAGTTCTGCGAGATTCCCGACGACGTCGTCTTTACGGTCGAATACTCGGTGCGGGCGGCGCAAACGGCCGTCTACTCCCTTCTTGAACTCGATCGCACACCGCCAGCCGTTTATAAAGGACAGTATAACCCGGCCGTGCTGTTCAAAGCGTTTAACGCGCTCCACGATAAACCAGCGTTCTGAGGAGGCATGATATGAACGGCGCCATCCTTGTTTTGAATGCCGGCTCATCGAGCATCAAGTTCTCGCTCTTTCCGGGCAATGAAGAGCCCACACGTCAGGACCTCATTTGCGAAGGCGAGGTCGAGGGCATCGGCCAGCAAGTGCACATTGCGGCGAAGGATGGCACGGGCGGTGCCCTCGCCGGCGAGCATCTGCCGGAGGGCGAAACCCATGAGGACGCGCTTGGTGCGCTTCTTCAATGGATCGAACGCACCTTCCCGCAAGCTGAGCTGATCGCCGCCGGGCACCGCGTCGTCCATGGCGGATCGCTCTATACCAGCCCGGTTCGCATCGACGGGAGTGTAATTGCCGAGCTTCGCCGCCTTGTCCCGCTCGCGCCGCTGCACGAGCCGCATCACCTTGCTGCGATTGATGCGCTTTCGAAACTGCACCCAACACTGCCGCAGATCGCCTGTTTCGACACCTCGTTTCACCACACGCAGCCGGAGATCGCCAGCATCTTCGCCTTACCGCGGAATCTGACCGAGGAAGGGATCCGGCGCTACGGCTTCCACGGCCTTTCCTACGAATACATCGCGAGTGTTTTGCCGGATGTCATGGGTCCGGCAGCTGCCGAGGCGCGCGTGGTGGTCGCCCATCTCGGCAATGGCGCCAGCATGTGTGCGATGCTCAACCGGAAAAGCGTTGCAACCACCATGAGCTTCACCGCCCTTGACGGCCTGCCCATGGGCCAGCGCTGCGGCAATCTCGATCCGGCCGTCGTGCTCTATCTCCTGGAGGAGAAAGGCATGACGGCGCAGGCGATAAGCGATCTTCTCTATCGCTCCTCGGGCTTGCTCGGTGTCTCGGGCCTCAGCAACGACATGCGAACCTTGCTCGCGAGCGATGATCCTCACGCGAAGGAAGCCGTCGATCTTTTCGTCTACCGCATCTGCCGGGAATTGGGCTCGCTCGCCGCCGCCCTTGGCGGTCTCGATGCGTTTGTCTTTACGGCCGGCATAGGCGAGCACGCCACGGAGATCCGCCGGAGAGTGTGTGAGCAGGCGGCATGGCTCGGGTTTGAGATCGACGAAACGGCCAACGCCGCAGGCGGACCCAGGATCACGGCCGGCGGCGGCAAGGTATCCGCGTGGGTCATACCAACCGATGAAGACTTGATGATCGCGCTCCATAGCTGGGCGCTCTTACAGGCGCAACTTCCAGCAAAGATTTGAAGGAGAAAAGACATGGGACAAGCAAGCTTGCACGAAGGATTGGAGCTCCGGCTTGAGACCTTGGCGGCGAGGATTCGCATGCTGAGAGAGAAGATGGAACGGACGGAGGGCCTGAAGAAGATTGAGGAGTTCGGCGAGCTCGATCAGCTGGAGCGGCGGCAAAAGGAGTTGGAAGGCCGCATGCAGGAGCTCGATCGCGAGGGCCCCAGCTTCCGGCGGGACATGAAAAACGAGCTTGAGAAGCTGTCCTACGATTTGTCGGCCGCCGTCGAGGATTTCAACATGCGGATCGATTCCGGCTTCTAAGTTGGGGGGAGTCCGGCACGCGGCGCGCAAATGCGGTCTCAATGAGCTTCGACCAGACCGCTTGCTTCCGGTGGCCTGTATTCGCAATACCGCCGCTTTATGTGACCTTCCAATGGAAGCAGAGCGTTTGAAGGGACGTATCCCCGAGCGCTTAGAGGATGCTGGGGAGGCCACTCAGGCTCACTCATGACCCGAGGCGGAAATGACAAGACGCAAACCACTCCTTCCGGTTTTGTCTCGCCATTGCAGACATTTTCGCTACTGCGCTGCCTCGCCTGCAAGCACGAAGGGCGCATGATTGAGGCTCTCGCGAAAGAACAGCGACAGGTGATTGCGAGGGGTGAAGTCACGCTTGGCGGCAGGAGCTGGTCTTGATCGATCTTCCAAGGCGAAAATACCTTCTCGTGGTGGAAATCAGAATCAAACCTGCCGGCTTCTTCCTATTCAATCTTGGCGGTTCTCGATCAGGCCGAACGAACGAGCCAGTGTCGCCGCCTGCACTCGCTGCTTTACGCCAAGCTTGGTGAAGACATTCTTGAGGTGTGTCTTGACGGTCTCGATCGAGATATCGAGCGAGCGCGCCACTTCCTTGTTCGACTGCCCCAGCGCCACCAAGGCTAGCACGCGCCGCTCGCGATCGGTTAATGAACTCATTGCGGCATCGGCGGGTTCGGACGCGGCGCCTTCGCGGCTAGCCAGCAGCCGCTGCACGCAGGGCGTCAGAGCGGGCTCCCGTTGGTCGCTGACCAAGAAGCGCGTAAGCATGGCCCTTACATCGGCGCCGAGGTCTAGGATACTTCGGGCTGCCCCGCTTCGCTGCGCACTCTTCAGCACCTGGCGCAGCACGTGGAAGGCGGCCTCGCAATCGCCGGCGGCCATGTGCGCCAGCGCAAGCGAGGTACCCAGTTGCAGGGCGCGGTATTCGAAACGGAGCGCCCGCGCTTCGGCATACAGCCGGGCAAAGCCATCGATCGCGTCTGTACTGCGCGGGCCGGCCAGCGCCAAGTGGGCCTGGCCCCAGTCGCGGTAGAGCCATAGGTCCGAACGTGCACAACGTTCCGATCCGGCGTGGTTCGCGGCTAGGCGGCCCAGGCGCACGCAACAGGCACTGGCCTCGTCGAGCCGGCCCTCGGCGGCAAGCCAGCGCAGCCTTTCCAACAGCATCGCGCCGACCAATCTGTCCCAGCCGCGGTTGTACCCGATCGCCTCAGCATGCTCGAGTAGCGCATAGGCATGGACGGAGCCGCCGCGCGCGTATGCGATACGTGCGAGCACCAGGTAAGCCAGCATCACACCATCGAGATTCACCGTGTTGTCTATCAACGACATTAGCGGCGGCAGGCGTGCCTCGGCGGAATCAAACTGGCCCCGTTCATAGGCGAGCGTGGCCCATAAAGGCACCGCGAGTGCCGCGCCGGCAGACTGCGGACCGGTGTGCAAATCCGCCAGACGCAGGGCTTCGGTGGCGCGGCGCCCGGCGACGTCCAGCCTGGCCTGCTCCAGTTCCACGTAGCCCAGCAGCACTTCACGGTACACAGTGGAGAAGACGTTACGCTGATCGTCTTCAAGCGAATAAGGAACCCAGGGCTGCTCGTACACCTCCACCCAGCGAGCGGCCTTCCAGTGTGCAAAGCGCATGACGTTGGAAAGGACATTCGTGGTCCAGGCATCGTTGGCTGCGTGCTCCAGCGGCCAGGATTCGGCCAACTGCATGGCGCGCAGCGAGTCATCCTGCAGTGCTGCCGCCACCGCACGCACCGCTTGGCATTGCGCGCGCGCATTCGCGGTTGCGTCAGCAATAGAGTCTTGTTCCAATTCTGCAAGCACGGGCTCGGCATCACCGTAGCGCATCGCCAGCGTAAGCCCCCACGCTACGGCGAGTTGCACGTCCGGCTGCTTGCGCATTAACTCGGGCGGGAACTGACGGCGCCAGCCCAGGAGCGTCATGAGGTCGCCCTTCTTCACAAGCGCCATTCCGCATTGCGCCAGCCACTCCAGCGCCAGGGTACTGTCGCCGGCCGCCAGCGCGTGGCGTACAGCATCGGTCCACGCCCCCTCCCGCGCAAACCAGTGGGCGGCCCGGCGGTGCAGCCCGGCCGGGTCGATGCGCAGACGCTGGGTCAGCGGTCCGCGTAAGTAATCCAGAAGCAACTGGTGGTAGCTCCACCAGCGGCCGTCGCCTTCTAGTGGCGAGACGAGCAAACAGCTTTGCACCATTTGTTCGATCAACATGGCGCTGCCGGCGGTGCCCGTCACCGCATTGCATAGCTCCGCATTCAGGCGATCGAGCACCGCAGTGCGGGCCATGAACTGCACGGTGGGCTCAGGCAGGCTTTCCAGCAAGTCTTCGATGAGGTGGGCGAATGCCCGCGAGGCGCCTAAGTCCGGTAGATCCACCATGCCAGCACCGCCCGTGCCCAGCGCCGCGATGCGCAGCGCCGCGGGCCAGCCATCGGTGCGCGCATGCAAGCGCCGGATTTGCGCCGCTGTGGGCGGTTGCGGGCAGGCTGCTTGCAGAAAGTGCCGCGTCTCTTCCTCATCGAAGCGCAGTGCCGTGGCGTCCAGTTCCAGCCACTCGCCGCGCGCGCGCAGGCGCGCCAGCGGCAGCTTAATCGCGGACCTTGAGGTGATTATCAGATGCAGCCGGGCCGGCGCATGCAACACCAGAAATGCCACCGCGTCGTGGATCGATTCGTCCTGGATCCACTGGTAATCGTCGACTACGAGGAATGCATCATCCTCCAATTGATCAAGATCGTTGATCAGTGTCGAAACCACTGCCCGCGGTGCCGCCAGGGCGCTGCCTGCCAGCAGCGCCTGTGCCGCGTCGCCCACGTCGCCGTTCAAGCCGCGCAAGGCCTGAGTCAGGCAGTACAGAAAGCGTGCCGGTTCGTCGTCGTCGTGCTCCAAGCTCAACCACGCACACCGGTGCCCCTCCTGCCTCCACTGGGCCGCCCAGGCGGCGGCGAGTGTGGTCTTGCCGTAGCCGCCAGGCGCCAAGAGGGTAACCAATCGCACGTGGGCGGCCCTGGCGCGCGCCAACTCAAGCCGCGCCCTGTCAATCAACTCACGCGGTGTGCGCGCGAAACTAAGCTTGTTCCGAATTAAGATGTCCAGCTGGCATGCCTTATGTGCCTATCAAGCCTAGGAGCGTAACATATCACGCCGGAGCGTCCATGCGGATTTGGGCTTATACGCTCACCCGCCGCATCCCCCGCACTCTCCCCCAAAACATCCATAAACGCGCCTGGCCGGGTGATTGCTGCCGCGGGGATAGCTTGCTTAAAAATTAGACAAAGAACGAGCGCGTGAATCCCCGCCGCCACCACGAGGAAACAAACCATGGCAGACCAGCAAGCCTTTGCATCGGTTCCCCTTACCCCGCTTGGGGCCGAACCCGAATTCACCGGCACCGCAGCCGAGGTCCAGGCCACCGTCCGTCGCTTTGCGCAAAATGTTCTGCGCCCAGTTGGCCAAGCGCTCGACCGGATGACACCTGAACAGGTGGTTGCTACCGAGTCCCCGCTGTGGGGCGCCTTACAAGAGTTCGGAACACTGGGCTTCACCGTCGACAGTCTGCTTGCCTTGGAGCCGGCGGAGCGGGCTCGCATCATGTGCATCCTGTTCGAGGAACTGGGCTGGGGCGACGCGGGCCTGGCTATTTCTATCGGCGCGGGCATGCTGCCAGCGCTCATGAGCACCGTTCTCGGAAATTCGTTTTGCCGCAGCATCGCCTCCGACGGCAAGCTTGGGTGCTGGCCGATCACCGAGCCCGACCATGGTACAGACACGCTCGATCCGAACCGGATGATCTTCCATCCGCAAGGGACATACGGCAGACCAAACTGCGTTGTCTCGATCAAGGGCGGCGAGCTAATCATTAACGGCCAGAAGTCCGCCTGGGTTTCGAACGGCACAATTGGAGAGGTCTTCATCCTCTTCGCGGCCGCGGACACCGGTTCCGGGCCAGACCCGCAGCGCGGCGCGGTAGTCATTGTGCCCGGCGGCACCAAGGGTATCAGCCGCGGCAAACCGTTGGACAAGATGGGCCAGCGCGCGCTCAATCAGGGTGAGATATTCTTCGACGGTGTGCGTCTGTCCACGGAGCACCTGCTCGCGGGACCTGACCAGTTCCAGGCCGTGGTTTACACCATCCATTGCTTCGCCAACACCCTGATGGGCGCCGTTTTCACCGGATGCGCCCGCTCGGCTTTCGACCTGGCGCACACCTATGTGCACGAGCGCAAAGCAGGCGGCGTACCGATCATCCGGCATCAGTCGGTTGCGCACCGTCTGTTCCATATGTTCCGCAAGGTCGAGGCCTCATGCGCGCTGGGCCGGCGCGTGGCGCACTACAATTTCGCAGCGGCGCAACCGGCGCTGCACGCCGCTATGACCTCCAAGGTCACCGCCACGCAAACGGCTTTCGAAGTCGCCAGCGATGCGCTGCAATTGTTCGGCGGCAACGGTCTGACCCGCGCGTACCCAATCGAGAAAATCCTGCGCGACGCCCGCGCCTCCCTGATCGAGGACGGTTGCAACGAGATCCTCGCCATCAAGGGCGGCTACTACCTCACCGACCCAGACCGCCTGTAACCGGCGTTTACAACGAGAACAACATCCCAAGGAGGAGACACCCATGACCACGAACTATCAAGTGGTGCTCTACGGCGCCAGCGGCTACACGGGCAAGCTCACTGCATGGAAGCTGGCCAAGCGCAACATCCCCTTCATCGCCGCCGGCCGCGACGCAGCGCGCCTTGCCCGCGAGATGGAGAAAGTGCCCGAACTCAAGGGGCACGACTACCAGTGCATTAGCGTGAAGCATGACACCGCGTCGCTGACCGAGTTGCTGAAGGGCAAGAAGGTGGTGCTCAACATCGTCGGTCCGTTCATGCAACTGGGCCGTCCCGTGGTGGAGGCTGCGCTCGCTGCCGGCTGCCATTACTTCGACACCACCGGCGAGACCGACTGGATGTTGTTCCTGAAGAATGAATTCGGCGCGGCCTTCGCGAGAAAGGAACTCGCTCTGTGCCCCGCCAACTCTTACATGTGGACCGCTGGGACCATCGCCGCCGAGATCGCGCTGGAAACCCCGGGCATCGACACGCTGGACCTGCTGTATTATGGCGATGCCGAGGTCAGCGTGGCCTCCACCATGTCGTTCCTGCGCATGTGCACCAAGCCGATGTACTATCTGAGCAATGGGGCGCTGGTGCAATGGCCGTGGGCGACCACCTATGATGTGACGGTGCCTGGCATCCACCGGGTGCTCAAGGGCATGCCCTGGGGCGGAGCCGGCGAACCGGTTTGGTATGAGAACGATGCGCGCGTCCGCAACTGTTCGGTGATGTTCGCTCTGGGCAACCAAGAGATGATGATGAATATCGCCGGGTTGTTGCAGCAGTTCGAAGCGGAATACCGTCACCTTGACGCCGCCGCGCAGGAAGAGGTGACCAACCAAATCGGGCGTCAGGTTACGCAGAAGGAGCCGCCGCGCGAGACGCCGGAAGTGCATCGCACCGTCCTCTCCTGCCAAGCGCGCGGCAATACCCAATCGGTGAGCGTGATCCTGCGCGGCAATTCCGCTTATGCGCAAACGGGCGTATTCGGTGCCGAGGCGGCCTGCGCGGTGCTAGGCGGGCAACTCCGGTCCGTAGGCTTCGGCTCGGGGTCTGCTGTGCTGGGCGCGCGCCGTCTCCTCGCGGCGCAGGCCGAAGAAGGCTACCTCTCGCACGAGATCAAGCTGCAATAGGCGCGTTTTTTCGTCATTGCGAGGGGCGAAGCCCCGCGGCAATCCAGGTGCCTCAAACTCGAGCACTGTGCCAGCATTCTGGATCGCCACGGCGGCCGAGGCCGCCTCGCGATGACGGGTACGGGCGGCGGACCGGTTGGGACTTATGACGATTGGTATGAGACCGCTCCGGCAGCGCGGCGGACGGCCGCCGCGTTGCAGCTAACCATCTGGCGCGGCGCAAGCCGCCAGTTGAGGCAAACATGACCCAAACTATCTACGTCGCCGGAGTGGGCATGACGCCCTTCGGCAAACACATGGCGCTGAGCGTGAAAGACCTCACCGCCCGCGCCGTCGAGGCCGCGCTGACCGATGCGGGTTGCGGCAAGACGCAATTGCAGGCGGCTTACTTCGCCAATGCAACGCAGGGCCACATGGAGGGTCAGCACATGATCCGCGGCCAGCTGGCGCTGCGCGCCATGGGGTTGCAAGGCCTGCCGGTGGTGAATGTCGAGAACGCCTGCGCCAGCGCGAGCACGGCATTCCACCTCGCCGTAAACCATTTGCGCTCCGGCGCCGCCGATATTGTCCTCGCCGTTGGCGCGGAGAAGATGTTCTCCGAGGACAAGGCCCGCACCTTCGCCGCTTTCGACGGCGCCTGGGACGTCCACGAGACGGAGACCAATCGCGCGCGCCTCATCGAAATGGGCCGCGGCGTCGACCCGCCGCCGGGAACGATGTCGCCTAAACCCTATAGCGTATTCATGGATATTTACGCGGCCATGGGCCGGATGCACATGCGCGAATATGGCACGACGCAGCGCCAGTTTGCGGCTGTGGCGGCCAAGAATCACGCGCATTCCGTACACAACCCGCTTGCCCAATATAACGATGCCTACACCATTGAGCAGGTGCTGGCCGCGCCTCCGATTACCTATCCGCTGACATTGCCGATGTGTTCGCCGATCAGCGACGGGGCGGCGGCTGCGATCCTCTGCAACGAGTCCGGCCTGAAACGGCTAAAAGGCCGTAACGGCCGCGCCATCCGCGTGCTCGCCTGCGCGCTGCAAACCGGTAGCGACCGTGCCGCCGAAGATCTCGAACATCACCTCGTACGCCTGGCCTCGCACAAATTATTCGAGGCGGCCGGCCTTGGCCCTTCGGACGTGAATGTTGCCGAGGTGCATGACGCGACGGCCATCGGCGAAATTTTACAGTCGGAATTGCTCGGTCTCGCCGCTTTCGGCGAAGGCGGTCCAGCGGCCGAGCGGGGAGACACTGCCATCGGCGGGCGCATCCCCATCAATCCTTCCGGCGGCCTCGAATCCAAGGGCCACCCGATCGGCGCTACTGGCCTCGCGCAGATCTTCGAGCTTGTCACCCAATTGCGCGGCGAGGCCGGCGCACGTCAGGTGGCTGGCGCGCGCATAGCGCTGGCCGAAAACGGCGGCGGCCTTGCCGGTGTGGAAGAGGCAGTGGCCTGCCTCACGCTGCTGGGCCGCTGAATTGGAGACACGCATGCCCAACCGTCCCGAAAACATTTTCGCGAACCTTATCGCCAATCGTGCCGGGGAGCTGCCGGATTTCGACGTTCTGACGATCGAAGGCGGCGGCGTCAGGCCTGACGAAGTGCGCACCTACCGTGACCTCTGGAACAATGGGCAAAGGCTGGCGCAGGTGCTGCTGGAGCTCGGAGTGAAGCCCGGCCAGCGCATTGCGTTGTTAATGGCCAATCATCCTGAGTTTGTCGAAGCGATGGTAGCGGCCGGCATCGCCGGCGCTGCGGTGACGCCCATCGATCCTAGGACCAAGGGCGACAAGCTGCGCTTCTTGCTGGATAAGGCTCAGTGCAGCGGAGTCTTCGCGGCCGACTATGCCCTGGACAACCTGAGGGCTGTGCGAGCCTCCCTGCCGCGCCTTGGGTGGGTGGCGAGTTTCGTCACCGATGAGGCACCGCGTCCGCTGGCCGGCTATCCCGGCGTGGTGGACTGGGCGGTAGTGGCGCCCCGGACCGCGCCTGACCTGCCGGTCCTAAGCACCGGCCCCGACAGCGCGCTGGAGCTGATTTTCACCTCGGGCACCACCGGCGATCCCAAGGGCATAGTAATGACGAACCGCCGCTATTGCGAGACCTCGCTGCTAGCGATGCTCCTGTTCGGTTACCGCGAAGACGACAAGCTTTATTCCGGCCTCTCGCTCACGCACGCCAACGCGCAGATCCTCACTCTAGGCGCGGCGCTGGCCTGCAAGCTGCGCTGCGTGCTCTCACGGCGCTTCACCAAGTCGCGCTTATGGGACATCACCCGAAAATACGGGGCCACCAGCTTCACTTTGCTGGGTGGCATGACCACCGCCATCTACGCCGAACCGCCCAGTCCCGAAGACAAAAACAATCCCGTGCGCTTCATTGTCTCGGCTGGCATGCCGGCGGCGATCTGGAGGCCGTTTGAGGAACGCTTCAACGTTCGGGTGCTTGAGTTTTATGGAGCGGCAGAAGGGGGCTTGACCTTCAATTACCCTGGTGCCGGCCCGGTGGGCAGCATCGGCAAGCCGCCGCCCACGCTCAAATACCGCATTGTCGACGACAATGGTCAGGACGTCCCGCGCGGCGCGGCAGGTGAACTGCTTTTCCGGCACGCCGACGACGCGCCCTTTGTGGTCGAATATTTCGGCGATCCGGAAGCTTCGGCGAGGAAATGCGCCCGGGGCTGGCTGCACATGGGCGATGTGGCGCACGAAGATGAGAACGGCTGGCTCTACTTCGATTATCGCAAGGGCGCCGGCATCCGCCGCAATGGCGAATTCATCAATGCGGCCTTCATTGAAAAGGTGATTGCCGAATCCGGTCTCGTCGACGATGTCTATGTCTACGGCATAGCCAGTGCGAACCAGGTCCCCGGTGAAAAGGATGTCGTCGCCGCTGTCGTGCCCAAGGAGACCTCCACATTCGCCCCGCCGCGCCTGTTCGAAATCTGCAAGCAGCAGCTCGAAACCAATGTCATCCCCAGCTTCATTCAGGTGTTGGCGGAAATCCCCAAGACCGCTTCCGAGAAGCCGCAGGACCGCTTTCTGATAGAAGCCTTCCAGCGCGACCCGGAATCCGTCCATCAACGAAGCGCAAAAGAACCATGACAAGCAAGCCAATCGAGCACAGGCCGGCGGCGTGGTAGGTGTAGGAGCGTTTAGCTCAGGCTTTCGTCCGCTCCCGAGGAAAGCTGCCGGTCTGAGAAAGGGCTGCAAATGGCAGCACTTGGGCCAACTCTGCCATTATAAGTTGCAGCGATCGTAACCGCTATCGGCATCTAATACCAAACGCCATAAGCGCTGACCCTTGCTGTGTCATTCCCGCAAAGGCGGGAATCCAGTATATCTGTAATGACAATGACATAGAGCAGCGCTTACTGGGTCCCCGCCTACGCGGGGACGACGGCAGGACCAGTCAAGACTTCTGGCGATTGGTATAAGATCACGGCACGTTTTACGAACTCGATATGAAATGCGCGATCTTCTGTGAAGATAACCTATTTAAATCACTGGGTTACCTCGGCTGCATCATACTATCGGAGTCTCAGCCGTTTACCGGCTGAAGCAGTATAATTCGAAGCAGCATTTCCTACAAAAAGACCTGCAGTAAAAACTTATTCAAATCCTATTTCCGGTCCTGGGCGCTCCAGAAGCGTGAGAGGTGGCTCTCGACGATTTTGTCGTATTCTCCAGACTCTCGAAGCTTCGCAGCTGCGGAATTAATATAATAAAGCAAGGTGCTGGCATGCGGGTGCGTTTTGGGAACGATGACGTGAAACGTACCAATAGCAAGCGGCCTTGGTAGCGCTTTTACGCGGTCGCCCAGCCCGAGCGCGGCGATGACGGCCTTCCCCGTTAGATCCGCCGTGACCACCGCGTTGACCGAACCGGCATCAAGCAGGCGAAAGCATTCCTCGATCGACTGCGGCTGAAGCAAGACGATCTTGTTATCCTTTGCCCAGTTCCGGCCGCCCTTATCTAATTCGTAGGTAGAATAGCCAGCGGGCTGGCATAGCGTTTTTCCAAGTACCTCGTCATCCTTTGCGAATGCTATTGTCGAATTTGATTTAACGAAAAGGACCGTAAAGATTTCATATAGCGGATCTGAGAAAAAAAACTTCCGGCAGCGGTACTTTGCGTCCTGGGAGAGGTCTGCAGGGTGATCGCAGTCTGGCTTAACCCAGGGAAAGCCTGCATCGAATGCCCGCGTTATGAGGAGGGGATTGAGATGGGCCGCCCAGTCGTTCACCCAGGACACATTAAAACTGAAGTTACCGCCCGACTGCTCTTTTATGAGGTCCATCTCGGCACTTACGATATGCGTTATCATCCCGCCATGGGGGAGCGAGCGATCGGTGAACGGCGTGTAACCATCGGCGGTCAAGAATTCGATCCGTTTGACGACGGACGACAATTCGATGTCGCCGCTTGGCGTTGCAGAAGGCTCGGAAGGCGTAGCCGCGGACTGCGCATGGGGCGTTGCGGACTGCGCCTGGGGTGTTGCGGGCTGCTGGCCGCCAAGGCAGGGAATGCGGATGGTCAGTCCCGGCACGAGCATGGAAGCGTTTGCGCCCATCCGGTCCTGGTTCGCATAAAAGATCAACGTCCATTGAGACGAGCTGCCATAGGCCCTTGTGGCAACGTCAGCAAGGGATTCCCCTTCCTTCAAAGTATAGTCTGAGCCGCAGGTTTGAGCGCCAGCCGGCGCTTCATAACCCATTAGTCCAACCGATAACGCCATGGCCGCATACAGCCAACGCGCGCCATGCCGAAGACTTGTCACCTGCATATCGTTTTGCCTCCTCACGGCCCCGTTTTTTTTTAGACTCGATACGCCGCAGGCTTCAATCCGTAAGAACCAAACATCGTGAATATTTCTCTCTGCCGCGAAAGAGCTGCAATTTGCAGGCATAGATCGAGGCCCTGGATTCTCACCGCTTCGATCGATCCTGGCTTAGTCAGGAACGGTGGGTCGGCTTGCCGTCAGAATGAGTCTTAGGTTCGAGATCGTTTCGTGAAGTGCTTGTACCTTACGGTCAAGCGATTGAGGTTCGCTGAAGGTATCAGCAGAAGGCGTTCCGGTTTTTTGAATCTCCCCATCGATATGCCGGATCGCAATGTCCATGGGGCCTAACGTCAGTGCTTTCACTTGATGAATAAGAGTGTCCGACCTTTCTTGCAGTACTCTGGCAGCTTCGCTGGCAAGATTTTCTATAATTGGCCTGAAGTCGACAAGTATTACTCTTGAAAGATCGGTGCTCTGGATCTCCGCCGGAATCGGCCCTGAAGCGAATTCTCTCAGGCTTTCAGTAAGACCCAAAGCAGCTGGCTCGCTCAATGCGGTAAGAGAGGGCGAGACGGCAGGCACTTGTCCTAGAATAGCTGCAGGCTTTTGCTTGAAGTTGGTTTCCTCGAACAGCCGTGTCAGATTCGCTCTAAGCCGTTCCTGTTCTCCGGCGATCTGGTTGCCAGCATCTTCGACAGCGGTTAGAAAAACGCTTTCAAGCTTGACGCGCAATTTGGCATCGATCTGGCTTGCTTGTGCGGCAATCGCATCATCTGGAAGCGCCGCCAGTGCTTCCGCCGTCGAAGTCTCTATCGCCCCTGCTAGCTCCCGATAGAGCGCGCTCAGCTTCTGGGCCCGGATCGCAGCCAAGCTATCGGAGAACGTGTCAAACTCCGCCGCTAGCGCGTCTCTTAATGCCACAAGCGCCGAGAGCTCGCTCCTGGCCGAAACTAGATCAGTGGGAATCTTGCCAAGAATTCCAATTTCGGTTTCCAGCCAGGAAATCAGGTTGCGGCAAACCTCTTCGAGTAGGCTTTCGGTGGCACGAATCGCAGCAGCAATCGGTCCATCGTGCATCATTTCAGATATAGCGACCGCTAGTGAAGATAAACCGGACTTCTGAAAAAGTGTCTCTGCCGTTACGGTGTTGGCAATTTCAGAGTGGCTTGGCCACTCAAAGGCAGCGAAATCTTCGCGGACACCGTTCATAAGCGTGGCTGGCGGACAGTGCGCGGCGGTGCTGAAGGACAAGGCTTTGCGCGCCCAGGAGGCGCTGCCCAGCACAATCGGGATCTGAGCGGATGGAAGTTCCTCTTTGAGAATAGCGGTAACGCGATGCGACACCTCCCGCAAAACCTCCTCACCGCCGCTTATTTCGTCGATCTTATTGATAAAGATAATGGTGCGGTCCTTCTTTAGCCCCCTCAGCATGCGGAGGAGGCTAAGATCCGCTGACGATAGAGGTTGCCGGGCCGTCAGCACGATCACGCAAATGTCCGCGGCTTCCAGGTTTTGTCTCGTGATTTCGTCGCGAACGAGGAAAGGGTCGTTAACGCCCGGCGTATCGATTAAGATCGTCGGGAAACTGAATGCGGCTAGGTCCAAGAAGACGTCGGCAAGCTTGGTGATATCCGAGTACTCACCCTCGGCTCCTGCTGCGAAGCTTTCAGCATCGGGATGACCTGCGCCGACATACCGGTTCAAGAGGCCGGGCGTGAGTTCCGGATAGGTGTGCCCTGTCCCCAGCAGTTCCTCGAAGAGCGGGCCAAGCTTCCGGCTGGCTCGTTCCTGCATAGCCTGGACCTGACTACTGAGCGCTTCCCAGTCAAAATCTGGGAACAGGCGTTCGGTAAGCACGCGCGTTCGCCCTCCGATGGAGAGCCGGCGCCATTCATCACGATTAAAGAACGTGAAAGACGCACCCGATTGCGGCTTGCCCGGCACCCCAAAATGCATCCTCGTGATAACCGTCGTCCACGGATTGATGTCCGCCGGCAAGAGATTCGGCTCTTCAACAAGAACGTTTATCAGCGAGCTTTTTCCTGCCTTCACTTGGCCGGCAAAAGCGATCGAACAGACGCGCTTTTTGAGGTCCTCAACAAGGACATCGATCGCCCGGCCGGTCTCCGCATCCGATAGCGCAATAAGGACCGACGCTGCTTCGATAGAGCGCCTTTTGGCATCGGCAAGTCTCGCCCCAACGCTAAGCCTCTGCGACAAAGGCGACGAGGCGCTTTTTTTTTCGCTCGATTGAGAGGCGGGATCGAAAGCTACAGTTTCGCCAAGGACATCCCTTAGAAGGGGGCTAGCCGCTGCAGGCGGCACAGGTGCGCTTGCGGCTTGCGAAACCACAGGTTTGGCGGCCGGCCTTCGTTTCGACTGTAGAAATCTCAGCATGTTTTGCATTTTACAAAGGATTAAAAGATACTGGGAGCGACCCTATAGCATGATACGTCGCAGCCGCCCCTCACGAGAGATGGGCAAACCTATCCAATGGCAATCGGGATATCCAGCCAGCGTTGAGCTTATACATACGCTTTTTTGCAGCTGATGCGTTGCGGACACGTCGATGACGGTCACGGGCATGGGCGGAAATATTGGTCTGTAGGAGCGCAAGCGGAGAAAAGAATGCTAAGCCGCGAGAATTCACAAATGGAATACTCGGCAGAGTTGCGATATTTCATCCGAAGCCTCGATGCCGCGCAGGATGTTTTGCGTGAGGCGGCGAATTCTCATCCGGGCCTGAAAGTGCCAAGCCGCGCTTTGGGGCGCGTTGCAAAGGTAATGCAGCGTCCGTTCCGGCTGGCGATTCTGGGAGAAGCGAATTCCGGGAAAACATCGTTAGCCAATCTTATCGTTGGCGGCATGACCTTGCCCGCTCTGCCCGTGGCAAATACAAGGCTGCCCACGCTTCTCCGATATGCGCCGGTTCCAGGTGCAGGCGCTCTCTATGCCAGCGGAGAGACGTTTCCTCTGTCGGTCAGCGACGATGTTTCGTCCCATGCCATAATCCGTGTCGATGTCGGTTTGCCGAGCGAGATACTCCGGCGGATTGAAATACTAGACTTCCCTGGCAGTGCGAATCCGCTTTTTCCCTCCGCCCTCTCTGCCGTGCTCATGCATGGAATCGACGCCGCCATTTGGGCCACCGTCGCAACGCAGGCTTGGCGCGAGTCGGAGCGGACCGCGTGGCTGGGATTGCCGCGGCGAATACGCTCGTACGGCGTCCTTGCCGTCACGCACAGCGATTTGATTTCAACCGAAGAGGATTTTAGGAGATTACGCACCCGGCTAGAGACCGCCGCGAAGCCGCATTTTCAGGGAATGTGTTTTGTTGCAGCACCGGTTAACTCGCCGGAACACGTAAACACCTCCGGCTTGGTTTCCCAAATTTGGCAATTGGTGGAGCAGTTTTCGGCTAATCGTCTCAGTAAAGCTGTACTCGTCACGCGCCGCCTGGCCCGGCAAACACTTGAGCGGCTCGGACCCGAAACTGAATCTCATTAGTTTTGCTTCAACGGCGCTCCCGTCAAATCCGCAAGATGGGAGGCCATCACAGCGGAATAGCCGCCGCTCGACCGGAATTTTGCAAGCGCCTCATTGATGGTTTGGATGAGCTGCGCCTGATTCGGATTATCCTTGGCTACCACAACGTGCAGGCCGGTTGTGATTCCGGGACGCTGCGAAATCGAAAAGGACTGCGAAAGCTTCAGCCTTTCGATGGCAAAACGGGCTTCAGGCTCGATGGCAATCAACGCCTCCGCCTCACGCTGGTCGACCGCAGCAAGACAATCGATCAAGGTTTTCGGCCGGAGGGTTTTGACCTTTGCAGTTTTGATCCAAGGAATGGCTGCAAGCGTTTCGTCCGGTAGGGTCTGGCTCTTGGGCACGCAAAGTGTGCGATTTTCAACGGCATCTGGGCTGTTTGTAGCAAGCGGCGTATCAAGGCGAGTGAATACCGCGATGACTGCTTGCATCAGCGGATCGGTTAAAACCGCGCGGTCGCAAAGCTCGGCCTCGCTCGCGGATTGATTGCCCGGTGTATCGCAATGCGGCGTCTGCCAGAAAAGTCCAGCGTCAGCTGACTTACTTGTGAAAAGGCCGTCGAGCAGTTCCCTCTCGGTGTCAACCCACTGTATGGAAATCGGAACGCCAACAGCGTTTAGCGCGCCGGTCAGGATTCTCAGAACGACGCCTCCGTCCTTGTCCTGTTCATTGGTGAGAGGCGGGCGGGCGACTGCGATAACCCTCAAGGCACCTCCTGAAGGGAATATCTCCGTCGGGGATGAGAGCAAGGGAGGGCTGTCTTCCTTGACGGATGCAGGCGGGACAGCAGCAGCATACGCTTCCGCAGGTCCGAAGCGCTTCCATCCCGGCGAATTCGTCCTGACGTCGGTTCTACTAAAAGGCGAGGCGGGGTTGTGTGCGCGGATTTTCGGTACGAGCGCGAAGAAGTTTTCAACGAAATTTACGACATCGGTGTACCGGCCTTGCTTCGCACTCCAGTCGTACCCCGCCAAAAGCGCAGTGACTTGGATCGTTTCAATTGCTTCGGCGGAGCTGAATCCAGCTATCGCAGCTTTGCCAAGTTTCTTTGGAAGGTAGACCGCGGCAAGCGGCCCAGCGACTGCGACCGGCAAGAGGTGATGGGAGGCAGAAGTAACGCCGAATGTTCTCAGACTGGGCAAGTCTTTCTCATAAAGAAAGACGGCGTCGAGATCTCCTGCTCTGCTTGAAAGCGCGTTGCCGTCAAGTTCTACGAATTCAACTTCGATTTTCAGCAAGCCGAACACCACCCTCGCCGTTACGCCGCGGGACGGACGGCTGGCCGGGATTCCAATCTTGCGGCCGCGAAGATCGTTTATCGATTTGATATCCTGCCGCGCAAACAAGAGCACGCTTTGGTCGAATAGGGGGGAGATTAAACGCACTTTTCTGCGGGCTTCGGGAAGCGACGCCGCGAGGTCGAGATAGGCAAGAACGTCGTTGTTGAGGATCGCAAGATCGGTGCCGTGGAGTTGCAGAAGGTCGCGCGCATTCGCTGGGCCCCCGTAAGCATTGACGGAGAGAAGGCGGATCCCGCTCTCCTTGTCGAGGGTAACGGAAATCTCGTTCAGGACCTGCAAAGCGGGACTGTCAGGTTCGGAAAGTCCATCTGACAGGACCGTGACGATACGGCTCGGAGGCTTCGCAGGGGGAAATGCTATTTGTGCCAACGCCGGGAGCACGAGCGCGGTGAGGATTCCTATTGAGAAGATGAACAGACGCATCTGGAACGCCCCTTATCTATTTTAGCGCCACTGGACTGTAAATTGGCGTTCGCCTGACAAAGCGCCGTTCTAAAACGCCGCAAGTTTTCTGTTCAATGCAAAGAAAGATTATGCGGCGCCCTTAATGCATTGCATTGATGATGCGCTGTAGCCGCCCGCTATCCATTTCGAGGCCGCTCTGCGCCGCGAGCTCATGCCACCTTTTGTACCAGCGCTCAGCCTCCGCAGGGTCAGGGAGGCCATTCGTTTTCGCAAGGGACTGCAAGTAGTTGGGATCATAGGATTGAGCGAGCATGAACGCCACCTCCGCCCGGCGCTCAGGCTCAGAGCGTAACAAACGGGATCTCGCGAGTATGACGTCTCCTTCGCTCAGGATTCGCCGCACTTCGGCAAGGAGCTTCGATTCGCTTTCCTTGAGCTGCGCTATTGCGGCCGCGTCCTTTGTCTGCGTGCCAGTCTTCAAGCTCTTTGGCAAATGAATCATCCCAGCGGCAAAAAGGATTGCAATACCGCCAATGAGTACTCCCGCACCGAAGAGTTGGGGAGCAATGCGGCGCTTCGAGCCCGTCTTCGGTCCGGCTGCCGCGATCGCGGCGTGCTTGCGATCGAATACGCTTATATCTGCTCGAACGGGAGGGCTAGACGGTGTGCCTCGGGCAGCAACCGAACCAGGATTCGACTGATCGGCCCGGTCACGGTCCGCATCTGCAGCCGGGTCAAGCCGCTGCAGCTTCCTGAGAACGGCCTTGACTTCGGCAAGGCCGGGGTCTTCCTGAACTCCCCGCATGGGAGATCCTTTCTAGATTGCCAACCTTCAGCGTGGATCCCAAGGCTTGCCGCAGGCTCGCGGCATTGGCCGAGGTATGGCTAAAGCCGCACCCCTGAGTCAACCATGACGCCGGCCAACTCCAGCAATTTCGATTCTAGCTGACCTGCTCCACGAGAAGCGAGCGAAGACTGAGCAGCCATATGAAGATCATAAAATTTGATTAAACTTTGCCGCAACTGCGGCGGAAGCCGCAGTTTGAGCGCCGTTGGAGGAGAAGTGCGATGTCGTATGCATTTGAGCCTGTTAGAGAATTTTGTCGCAGTAAAGCATTAGAAATTGTTGCTGAACACGAGGATCGGCGGCAGGTTACCCTTAATCTAGTGGCGAGCGAAAATCTGATGTCGCCAGCCGCGCTAAGAATGTTGAGCAGCGATTTCGCGCACCGCTATTGCATTCCACCCGCCAACGAAAGACCAAAGGAAATCTGGGATTATCCGAACCAAAGATTTACCAGAGCCATTGAAGCCAAGGCCAAGGAGCTTGCCTGCCGTTTGTTCGACGGCAAGGTAGCGGATGTCCGGCCTTTGTCGGGAAACAATATTGTAGGGATATTGCTTTCAAGCCTCGCGGAAGCAGGCGACACGCTGTTGAGCGTACCTCCTTCGGCAGGTGGCCATTTCGCCACCGCACCCGTCGCTGAAAGGCTGGGTTTGGACCACGCTGGCCTGCCTTACGACAACGAGCAGGGTACCGTAGATCTTGACGCAACGAGGAAGCTGTCCAGAACGCTCAAGCCCAAGCTTTTGTATCTCGACGCCAGTATGATTCTGTTTCCCTACCCGGTCGCACAGTTGCGCGAGATCTTCGGAGATGAATGCATCATCGTTTACGACGCCTCGCATTGTTTCGGCCTTATAGGCGGCGGACGCTTTCAAGCGCCGTTGCTGGAAGGCGCCGACATCATCTCGGGCAGCACGCATAAGACCATGTTCGGCCCGCAAAAGGGGCTGATCGTCGCCCGTGAAGCCGGAAAGACGGCCGAAACAATTCAAAATGCCATCACCCCGCTGTTTGTGTCTAACTCCCACGTACACCATATCGCTTCCCTTGCCGTGGCGCTGGAGGAACTCCACGAATTTGGGCGCGCTTACGCGGCACAGGTCGTTCAGAATGCCAAAGCTTTGGGCCGCTCGTTGGCGAAAGAGGGCGTTTCGATGATGTTTCCGGACAAGGACTTCACCGAAAGCCATCAACTGATCTGTCTCATGAAAGCAGGCACGGATGCGCCTGGCGAAGTGAAGCGATTAGAGCAGGCCGGCCTTCATCTTAATGGCATCAAGGCGCCGTTTTCCGGTCTGCCGGGGCTGCGCATTGGCGTCGCCGAACTGACGCGCCGGGGGTTCCGGACTGAGGCGATGGCTGAGGTAGCAAGGTGCATGGCCGACGTGCTGCTCAGCCGGCGGCCGCTCGCGGATGTGCGTATGCAGGTGCGCGATCTTTCGCAGGCCCACCAGCACCTGAAATACGGATTCGACGAAGCGGGAAAACCGCTCGTTTAGCCGGAGCGGGATAACGGGCGAAGCTCCGGAGAAGAGCCTTCGCCCGTCAACGAAGAGCCCCAGCAAGCGAGCCAGCCACTGAAAAGCATGGCGAACTTCAGCTTAACCCACTATGGCCGAACCTTATATTTTTCGCGGACGCCGAGAGTCCACCGTGTATTGGTGCCTAGCCATTTCTTCTCGATATCGACGAGCAGCCCGGTTCTGTGCCAATCTACAATGGCAGCCGAAATCAACTTGCCGTAGTCGCTTTTGCGGTCTTCCGATTTCACCGCGATGCCCCAGGGCAGGGGGTCCACCTCGGTGAACTGGACGAGCACATAGTTTTTCCATTTTTCCGCTTCGTATTTTTTCTTCGATAGCATAAGCGTCTCGTCGAACACGAAAATGACGCACCGTCCCTGTGTCAACGCCTCCTCGGCCGCCGGCACGCCGTCGAAAATCAGCGGATCCTTCTGCACGTATAGCGTTCGAAGGTCATCGTTGAAAAAGTTCCCCTTGATAGCGCAGACGGATTTGCCTTTCAGGTCGGTTTCGCTTTCGATCCCAGCTTTCGGATCGGCCAGCCCCGCAATGCCCGCCGCGTAATAGGGTGGGTCAATGATACCAACCATTTGCCGCCGCTCCTCTGTGATACTCAAGGTGGCGATCATCAAGTCGATCTTGCCTTCCTGAAGGAGTTGTATGCGGTTTGATGAGAGCGCGGGCACGATCCGCAGCTTAACACCGATGCGCTTTGCCAAATCCGCGGCGAGTTCTGGCTCAATGCCCGCGATCTGGCCAGCCTCGTTCTTGAAACCGTAAGGCGGATAATCGGCCTTCGTGCCCACTACGATTTCGCCTTTCGCCCTTATATCGGAAAGCGTGTCGGCCTTTGCTGGGGCCATCAACAAAGGGAACAAACAGCTAATCAGTGAAAGGTATGATCGCGCAAACCAAGACATGCCTCCCCCAATACTTAGAAGCGCCGAACCGGCTGGCAGCTCCGCTAAGACTTTGATAACCCTAAATGCCGCTGCTTCGATTGGGTACGGTAAAAACTCCATCGGATTAAAAAGTCCCAATTTGTTGCCGAACTGCTACTTGCCTGCGCCGACGATCGCCGGGGGATAGGCAGGATGGTCTTTGTCATCGAATTCCGTGCCACCGGAAGCGCGATGCTCACATTCGATGCATTTTCGCGGACGGCTTCGCAAGAGCGTAATGGCGAGAATCAATCCGACTCGATTTGCTTGGCCCTATCCTCAATCCACTCGAAAAATAGCTCCAATTAATCAACGGTTAATGCTTGAGGCTTGACGGCTGAAAGATGCTGTGAACTAACATACCGCACAAGAAGAAGCACCAAAGTTGATCTCGCCGGAATAGGCTCGGGAGTAATTCCGAGAATAAGCGTTATTGTCGTTTGTTTAGCGTGCCGATGTTGTTGGTGGATCCTGGGCAAATTCATCGAAACGTGCAAAACAAGCATGCAAATCAGCGGCTTAGAAGTGCTTTTCCTGCTTTTTGCTCTTGCTTTAGTTGCTGGCATAATCGATTCGATGGCTGGTGGTGGCGGCCTCCTCGTCGTGCCGGGACTAATGGCTGCGGGGCTCGACCCGGTCGCCGCATTTGGGACCAACAAGCTACAAGGTATTTTCGGGACTGCGAGCGCGGCATTACAATTCTGGCGCAAAGGCAGGGTGCGCTTTAGAGATCATGCTTTCCCCGCGGCTATGGCTTTCCTTAGTGCGGTTTGCGGTGCCGTGAGCCTGTCCTATCTGGATCCAGGCATCTTGAAATCCATCGTTCCTTTCTTGCTGATCTTCGTCGCCTTCGCGGTTCTATTGAAGCCGAACCTCGGCGACGTGCCGCGCAAAGCGCGGCTTTCTTTTGTGGCTGGCGCGCTGACCGTCATTCCGCTCATTGGATTCTACGATGGCTTTTTCGGCCCGGGAACGGGAGCCTTTTTTGCGCTTGGCGCGGTGGCGTTCCTCGGATTGGGATTGGAAGAAGCGACAATCCGCGCCAAAATTTTTAATCTCATGAGCAATCTTGGCGGATTGGCGTTCTTCATTTGGGGCGGACACGTATCCTGGACGCATGGTGCTGTCATGGCCGCTGGCAACATCATTGGCGGTAATCTCGGGGCGCGCCTGATCCTTCGGCATGGCACCAGCGTGATCAAGCCGGTCCTTGTTACTATGTCGCTGGCCATCAGCATTAAGCTCCTGTGGCAGCAAGGAACGCTTGAAGGAGCGTCGCGAATTATCGAGGCCGCCCTTCGTTCGCCTCCGGTTATTTCGCAAGTTGGCGTTTCTCGGGCAGGGGCCGTAGGAATCGGCAAGACAATTCCGATAATGCTGGCATTTACCAAGCCGGTTTTCGTATCTGGCGGAACGCCGGTGTTGCTCCTGAATAACGGTGGTATGGCGGTTTACACCTCTGGCTCGGGCGCGAATACCCTGATCTTCGACTATACGGTGTCGGCCAGTGAAAGAAGCGTTGCGGCACTGGCAGTGACTGGGGTCGGCTTGCGATCGGCAAGCATTCATGACCAAGCAGGACGTGACGCAGGCTTAAAGGGCGCGGCAACCAGATTCGCCGGGTTGCGGGTGGAAACACAAATCCCAGAGGTGACTTCTCTTCATGCCTCGCCTGAGAGAGGCGTGGAACAAGCCGGCTCGGCCATCGCATTCGCGCTGAGACTAAACGAGGCCGTTTTCGTGACCGGCGGAACGCCCATTCTGTTGCTGAACGACGGCGCCGCCGCTACCTACTCCGGGGGATCCGGCACAAATGTGTTGACGTTCACTCACAAGGTTGGTGCAAACGCGGCGAGCGTTCCAGTGCTCGCAGTAACAGGGTTCAAGGCGAACGGAGCCACGATCACAAACATGGCCGGAAATGCGGCCAACCTCTCGGCAGCGGCTGGGACGTTTAGCGATCTGCAGATCGACACGGCGACGCCTGTCGTCACCCAGGTCGCCACCTCGCCGGGCGCGGGCCATATTCGGCGTGGGAAAAAAATTACTGTCACTTTGAATTTCAGCAAGCCGGTTAAAGTAACAGGTACGCCCCTCCTGACACTGAACAATGGCGGCTTCGCGAAATACAAAGGCGGGTCGGGCACAGCAGCGCTAGCGTTCAGCTACAGAGTCGCAGCTGGCCAGAACGCATCTGACCTGCGATTGGTTGGGGTCAATCTTCCGGGCAGCGCCTCTATTGTAGATATGGCCGGGCGGACGGCCAATCTCGCAGGATCTAAGACCGGTCTCGGCCTGCAAATCGATACGCTAGTTCCGGCCGTCTCAACGGTTGCCGCGTCTCCAGGCAGTGGCGCCCTCAATACAGGCAAGACCGTCGCCATTACGCTCAAAATGAATAAGCCTGTTTTGGTCACCGGCGCACCCACACTTTCGCTAAACAATGGCGGCACGGCGATATTGCATCCGGGACACTCAACTTCGAGCAGTCTCACTTTTAATTATAGGGTGGCACCGGCGCAAGATACCTCCTCTTTGAAAGTCACGCGCGTAAACTTACCGGGGGCCGCTTCGATCCAAGACCTTGCAGACAATAAAGCTGACTTGTCCGGCGCCGTTGCCAGCCTTGGGCTTCAGATCGACACAAAGGCGCCGGTCGTTATGCAGGCAACTGCGGCATCGAACTCCAAGCATCTCCGGGCAGGTCAACCGCTTACGATCACGCTTGGTATGAGTAAGCCAGTTGCCGTTACTGGAAGCCCAACACTCTTGCTCGATGACGGCGGCATTGCAACCTACGATGCATCCTTTTCGACGGGAACAGCTCTTACCTTCAATCATACCGTAGCGGCAGGGCAGAACACCCCCGCGCTCAAAATCACAGGAGTCAATCTGGCGGCTGGCTCCTCCATCCGCGACCTCGCAGGCAATCACGCCGCATTGTCAGGAGCAAATGGCAATCTGGGCCTTAGAATCGATACCTTAGCACCCACAATTGCCAAGGTGACGGCGTCGCCGTCGCACGGGATGGTTTCGGCCGGCCAAAATGTTGCGATCACGCTGAAACCGAACGAAGCCGTTAAGGTTGCGGGCCGGCCTGTTTTGCTTTTGAACGATGGCGGCGCGGCGATCTACGATGCCTCTCGTTCAACTGAGACATCGCTCGTTTTCAATTATTCAGTACAATCCAATCGCGGTATAACGGCACTCTCGGTTGTTGGGATTGAACTGCCATCGCCCAGTGCTATCCAGGATCGTGCCGGCAACATCGCGAGGCTCGCCGGAGCGGCCGCCATTCTTGGGCTGAAAGTTAACTCGAATACGACCGGACCCGCAGATGTGACAATTTCAGGAACGTCTCAGGCAGAGATATTTGGCGCTTCCAGCCAAAATGTTATCTTTGCGGCCAGAGCGAGCGGAACCCTAAAGCTCGATTCAGCCCTGAACTACGCCGGCAAAATTTCCGGATTGAGCGCCGGCGATACGATTGACCTTACTAACCTCGCTTATGGCCCTGAAATGACCGTGGCATATTCGGTCACAGATACCGGCGGAACCCTATCCGTCAGCAACGGGACCGAGACCGCTCATATTGCGCTTCTCGGTAACTATTCCCCGTCAGAGTTTACCGCAAGTAGCGACGGGCAAGGCGGCACTTGCATTGTGGCCACTCCAATGTTGGCGTCCACTCCCTTAGCTCCTGCCGGCGAGGGGCAGGTTCGCGCAGGCCAATCCCGAATGTGAGGCACCTTCCGGCCTGCCCGGCAAGTTATTGAAAATCCCCGAGGGCGAGGCTTCCAGGCTGCTCTCTGCCGAGTGCCGATTATAATATGCCGCGTCGCCGATGCCGCGGCGCTTCCATCCCCCTCCGGCCGGCAAATTCAATGGCAATAGGTCTCCGCCAGCCCCGCAGATTATTTTCCGCTTGCCTGATTGCAACTTCAAACCCATTTCTGCGGAGGGATTTTCCGGGCTTGCTGAAGCGCCATCCCAAGGGCGTTTGGCTGCCGCATATATCTAGGTGACACGACACATGGCTATCTCGCTCTTCGGCGGCGCTTCCGCCAAAAAACCGGAAAACGCCGGCGACCTCATTAAGGAGACGACGACGCACACATTCGTCGCGGATGTCATCGAGGCGTCCCGCAAAGTTCCGGTCATCGTCGATTTTTGGGCGCCTTGGTGCGGCCCTTGCCGTCAGCTCACGCCGGTGCTCGAGAAAGTGGTGAAGGCCGCGCGCGGCGCTGTCCGCCTCGTCAAGATGAATATCGACGAGCATCCCGAAGTCGCGGGCCAGCTTGGCGTGCAGTCGATCCCCGCGGTGTTCGCCTTCAAGAACGGCCAGCCGGTCGACGGTTTCATGGGAGCGCTGCCGGAAAGCCAAGTGAAGGCCTTCGTGCAACGCTTAGTGGGGCCGGGCGCCAATGAGGAGCCGGGCATCGAGGAGGCTAAGGCGGCGTTCGATGCCGGCGATATGGGCGGTGCAGCCGCGCAATACGCGGCCATCATGCAAGGCGATCCGGAGAACGTGGAGGCGATCGCAGGGCTTGCAAAATGCTACATTGCGACTGGAGATTTCGGCCAGGCCCAGCAAACGCTCGCTCTCGTTCCCCCGGCAAAGCAGACGGCCGAGGCCTATCTCGGTGCCAAGGCCGCGCTGGAGCTTGCGAAAAAGGCCGGCCCGAAGCCCGATATTGCGGCCCTTGAGCGGGCCGTGTCCGCCGATCCGCGCGACTGGGACTCGCGTTTCAAGCTCGCCATAGCGTTGAATGCGAAGGGTCAGCGGCAACAGGCCATGGATCATCTTTTCGAAATCGTGCGCAAAGACCGCGCCTGGAACGACGACGCAGCCCGCAAGCAGCTCATCGAGCTTTTCGAGGCTTGGGGCGCGAAAGATCCCATGACGCAGGCGGGACGGCAGCGCTTGTCGTCGCTTTTGTTCGCTTAGGCGGCCGGTTCCACGGCCGGGGAGGCAATTTTGGGTATCACCGACAGGTATCGATCGGCGGCCGACCTTCCGGCAAGCCTGCCTGTGTTCCCGCTACAGGGCTGCATCCTGCTTCCGCGCTCGAGCCTGCCGCTCAATATCTTCGAGCCGCGCTATCTCAGCATGGTCGACGATGTCATCGCAGGCAATCGCATCGTCGGCATCGTGCAGCCGCTCGGCGCGCAGGAGGAGTCGCCGCTCTCCAAGGGGCATCCGCTCCGGCAAACCGGATGCGCGGGGCGGCTTTCCGCCTTCTCCGAAGCGGAGGATGGCCGACTGTTGATTACGCTTACGGGGATTTGCCGCTTCGATATCACGGGCGAAGCGCAGACCGCGAAGCCCTACCGGATTTGCGATGCCAATTACACTCCGTATCTCAAGGATCTCGTGCGCGGGCACGGCCAGAATGCAGTGGACTGGCCGCGCTTTCTGCAGGTGCTGAAAGCCTATCTCGAAGCGCGCAAGCTCAGCGCCGATTGGGACAGCATTCAGCGCTCGCCAACGGAGGTGCTCATCAATACGCTTTCGATGATCAGCCCTTACGGACCGGAGGAGAAGCAAGCGCTGCTTGAGGCGCCCGATCTCAAGGCCCGCGCAGAGGTTTTGATGGCGCTCGCGGAGATGGAAATCGCGGCGCCAGACACCGGCTCAGGCTCCAGCTTGCATTAAGGTTACGCGCAATGGACACATCGAACACTAAAGACGACGTCGATCCGGCTCTCCTGCAAATCCTGGTTTGCCCGGTGACCAAACAGCCGCTTATTTACGACCGCGAAGCGCAGGAGCTTATCAGCAAGGCGGCCGGCCTTGCCTATCCCGTGCGCAAGGGCATTCCGATCATGCTGCCCGAGGAGGCGCGCCCGCTCGCCGATGAGCCCGCCGGCTAGCGCTACAGACCGGAGCGGCGAAGGCCCGCGCTTCCCGCGAAGCGATGTAAAGCCGAGCTGCTTGACGGCGCACCAAAAACCGCTCGCGATGATGACGGCGGCGAAATTCCGTGTAAGGTGGTGTCACGAGCGGTTTTTCGGCGTGAGGACCATGATTTATCCGGCTTTAGGCTTTTTTGCCGTTCTGGCGTCTTGCCTCTCTTTCAACGCCTCCGCGGGCGAGATGCCGCGATACGAGCATATCTTTGTAATCGTTGCGGAGAATAAGAGTTTCGATCAAGTCATCGGCAGTCCGGACGCGCCGAAGCTGAACAGCCTCGCGAAAGGATATGGGCTCGCTACCCGTTTCTATGGCGAGGTCCATCCAAGCGAAGGCAACTACATAGCCATGCTGGGCGGCGACACTTTCGGCATCCACGATGACGATGCGTGGTACTGCGTTCCCCTTAAAATAGACCCGTATTGTGCATATTCGCTTCTGCCCGGATATGTTTCGCATTCGATTTCCGCGCGTAGCCTCATGGATCAGCTTGAGGAGGCGAAACTTTTTTGGAAGGGCTATTTCGAGGATTTGCCCGCGCCCGGCTCGCTTGCGATCTACGATCCAAGCCCATCGCACCCCGATCCGGAGCGCCCCATGCTTCTCTACGCTTCGAAGCATAATGGCTTCGCCGCTTTCGAGCGCGTCCGGCAGGATCCCAAGATCGCTGAGAAAATCGTGCCCCTAGGCCAGTTGCGAGCGGATTTGGCGGACGGCACCCTGCCCAACTACGCGCACATTGTGCTCGACCAATGCGACGATATGCATGGGCTTTATCCGAACGCCGAGAGTAGGCCGCCGGCCGATTGCACCCCTGACAGCAGCCGGCCCGAACTCATGGCCGCCCTTATCCGCCGCGGCGATGCGGCAATCGGCACGATCGTCGATGAAATCATGGCCGCACCGGTCTGGTCGAAGCCTGGAAACGCAGCCATCGTTATCACTTGGGACGAGGATGGCCAGAAAACCGAGGGCGAGCAAGGGTGCTGCGGTTTCGATCCAGCCAGCTCTGCGAATTTTGGCGGCGGCCATATCCCAACGATCGTCGTCACCAACCATGGCCCGAGGAACGCCGAGGACCCGCAGCCTTATAATCATTACTCGCTTCTGCGGACCACCGAGGAGGCCTTTGGGATCGGCGAATATCTGGGATTTGCCGGCGCAGACGATAAAGGCGTGAAAGCGATGACGCCGCTTTTTACCGTGCAAGACAGCGGCCCGGGCGCCGCTGCACAGCCGGCCCGCTAACATATGCCGCAGCGGCCGCTACTGCCGTATAATGGCGCCGGGAGGCCGTTTCTGCTTTGCTCCGGTTTGCAATTCAAAAGGCAAAGGGCATCGGTATGTCATCCTTCAGGCAAGCCTTCGCGGTCGCGGCAGCGATCGTTGCACTCGCGTTCCCCTTCGCAGCTAGCGCTCAGGCGCCCATCGTCATCAAGCTGAGCCACGTCGTCGCCCCCGATACACCGAAAGGAAAGGGGGCCAACAGGTTCAAGGAACTCGCCGAGAAGTATACGGAAGGAAAGGTCAAGGTCGAGGTCTATCCCAACTCCCAGCTTTATAAAGATAATGAGGAGGTGGATGCGCTGCAGCTCGGCGCCGTGCAGATGCTCGCGCCGTCGCTGTCGAAATTCGGCCCGCTCGGCGCAAGGGAGTTCGAGGCTTTCGACGTGCCCTACATTTTCCAAGACAAGGAGGCGCTCCGGAAGGTTACGGACGGCCCTTTGGGCAAGGAGCTTCTCCAAAAGCTTGAAAGCAAGGGCATTCTCGGCCTCGCGTTCTGGGATAACGGCTTCAAGATCATGTCGGCGAGCAAGCCAATTGATGCTCCGGATGACATGCTCGGGCTGAAAATGCGGATTCAGTCGTCGAAGGTGCTCGAAGCAGAGATGAAGGCGCTCGGCGCGCTGCCTCAGGTTTTGGCGTTCTCCGAGGTTTATCAGGCGCTTCAGACAGGTGTCGTCGATGGCACGGAGAACCCGCCCTCGAACATGTACACTCAGAAAATGTATGAGGTGCAGAAATATGCGACCCTTACAAATCACGGCTATTTAGGCTATGCCCTGATTGTGAACAAGAAATTCTGGGACGGCCTGCCCCCAGATATCCGCTCCCAGCTCGAGAAGGCTGTGACGGAGGCGACGGCCTATACCAACGAGATCGCTCAAAAAGAAAACGACGATGCGCTGGAAGCCATGAAAAAAACGGGTAAGACGGAGTTCCACACGTTAACCGCCAGCGAGCGGAAGGCCTGGGTTGAGGCTTTGAAGCCGGTACACAAGGAGATGGAAGCCAGAATCGGACGCGATCTTCTGCAAAAAATTTACAAGGCGACCGGCTCGGCTATGAACTAAGACTATCCGGACGCAACCGTCGTCGCGGGCCCGGCTCGCAGGCTCTTGCGATCTGAAATGCCTCAAACCCGGCCGGGGCAAATCGCCAAGCCTATGGGGGAAAAACCGATGCC
This sequence comes from Rhodomicrobium sp., assembly GCA_052144215.1. Taxonomy (GTDB): domain Bacteria; phylum Pseudomonadota; class Alphaproteobacteria; order Rhizobiales; family Rhodomicrobiaceae; genus Rhodomicrobium. The sequence continues at coordinate 5,588 of JBKQQS010000068.1, read as the reverse complement.
CGCGCGCCTGTTCATGCGAGTGTTGAACCGCCTCGAGGAAATTCTCATCGGCACTTTGATCGCCGTCGCGACTGTTCTGATTTTCGCGGCGGTCGTCCAGCGGCATGGTATCTCAAACGCAGTCTGGCTCGCCCAGTTTGCAAAGTCCCACGGCTTAAATTCCCTCAAAGATGCGAGTTTTGCCGTCTATCACTTCCTTCGCAGCTTCAATCTGACCTGGGCACAGGAGCTTTGTATCTATCTGTTTATTTGGATGGCGAAGTTCGGTGCGGCCTATGGCGTGCGCCAGGGCATCCATGTGGGCGTCGATGTGCTTATAAACCAAGTCGGTGAGAAGGCGCGCAAGCCGGTGATCACCTTCGCGCTCCTTTGCGGCGCCTTGTTCACGTTTACGATCGGCACGTTCGGCAGCGTCTTCGTGTATAACATGGCGGGTACGGACCAATCCTCGCCGGATCTGGAGCTGCCGATGTGGCTCGTCTACCTCGCCATTCCAGCCGGGTCCTACTTGATGTGTTTCCGCTTCCTGCAAGTCGCGTGGATTTATTCGCAGACGGGTGAGATTCCAGGCCACGGCCATCATGCGCAGGTCAGCGTTCCGGGCATCGGCGTTACGCCGGATGCTGAGATCGCAGGAATTGCGGTTGTGCCGGAAGGAGCAAGCCAATGACCGCCGCCGCCCACGTAGAGCGCAACCCGAATTCCGGCCGCCTTCTCGCCCTAACTCTCATCGTGCTGCCGCTTGCGCTGGTCGCCATTTGCTTCCTCGCGAAATACGGCGTCGTCTCGCTTGGCGATTCAGCGCGTGCCGGACTCATCTTCGCGCTGCTTCTTGCCATGATGGCGACGGGCATGCCAATTTCCATCGCTCTTGGCCTCACCGTTTTGACATTCCTCTTCACCCTGACCCAAGTCTCTCCGCAGGCGGTCGCGCTCAAGCTTTTTACCGGCATCGAGAAATTCGAGATCATGGCGATCCCGTTCTTCATTCTCGCCGGTAATTTTCTTACGCGCGGCGGCGTTGCCCAGCGCATGATCGACTTCGCCACCGCCATGGTTGGGCATTGGTATGGCGGCCTCGGCCTGGCGGGCGTTATGGCCTGCGCGCTGTTCGCCTCCATCTCAGGGTCTTCGGTGGCAACGGTGGTCGCAGTCGGCTCGATTATCTTGCCGGCCATGGTGGAGCAAGGCTATCCGAAGCGCTTCGGCGCTGGCGTTATAGCGACATCCGGCGCGCTCGGTATCCTGTTTCCGCCTTCGGTCAATCTCGTCATTTACGCTGTCGCAACGAGCGGCATGAACCCGATCGGACCGGGCGGCGTCCCTGTGGGCTCTGCCTCGGTGGGGCAGCTCTTTATGGCCGGCGTGGTGCCGGGCTTGATGCTGGCAACGCTATTGGGGCTCGTGACGTGGTGGCGCGCTTATAAAAACGACTATCCTCGCGGGAAACGCGCCAGCTGGCGCGAGCGTTTCCGGGCTTTCCGCGAAAGCTTCTGGGGATTGTTCCTCATCGTTTTCGTGCTGGGCGGCATCTATTCGGGCTTTTTCACGCCGACGGAAGCCGCTGCGATGGCTGCGGTCTATTCGTTCTTCGTCGCTGTTTTCGTTTATGGCGACTTAAAGCTCTCCGAAGTGCCGAAGGTCTTGCTCAATGCCGCGGCAATGAGCTCGATGCTACTCTACATCATCACGAACGCGGTGCTGTTCTCGTTTTTGATGACCTCGGAGCAAATCCCGCAAGCAATGGCAGCCTGGATGACAACGCAAGGCCTGAGCTTCGTGATTTTCATGCTGCTTGTGAACGTCATTTTGCTCGCCGCAGGCAATTTCATGGACCCGGCGGCCATCGTGCTCATCATGGCCCCGATCCTATTCCCAGTCACAGCAGTTCTTGGGGTGCATCCGGTCCATCTCGGCATACTGATGGCGGTGAACATGGAGGTGGGACTCTGCCATCCGCCGGTGGGGCTGAACCTCTATGTCGCGTCCGGCATCACGAAAATGGGAATAGGCGAGCTGACCATCGCAGTTTTGCCCTGGCTGCTTACCATGCTCGCCTTCCTTCTGTTGATAACGTTCGTTCCCGCCATCTCGCTTTGGCTGCCTCATCAGCTCGGGCTGCTTTGACAGGTGAGAGGCGCTGGCGGTGAGAGTCCGGCGCTTGTACCCGCGGATATAACCGCGCAGGACGGGACAGGCGGCTTGCGGACCATAGCGCCCGCGCGGAACGCGTCTCCTGCTGGAGGTCTTGCCGAAGCGGAACCCTCCGCCACACTCCAGGTCTCTGGCTCGCGGAGACGCACCCCGATGATCTCAGCCTTGGGCCATGTGTGGACGGCTCCCGGCTGTCAACGACCAAGCCACATCCCGGATTTTCAATCGCTGGAAGCTTCCTACGGCAACCGGCGGACTACAGCGAAGTCCTCGCCCGTAGACCCGAAATGCGATTTTCATTTTTTCCCGCCGCGAAACGCGCGATTTTTCGCGATTACACCTCGATTTCGTGCATTCAAAAGGCGATATTGTACTTCACGTACCAAGGCGAGTCAGGTAGCTTGCCCTTATCAATAGCATAAGGAGATGCAGGCATGTCTGTTTCGGTTAAAGTCGCTGGCATTGATATTACCAGCTCGGATCAAACAATGGGCCGCCAGGGCGCATCCTTTAGCGGGGTAGTGCATTTTGCCCTCACAACCCCCGATCCAAACGCGCAACCAATAGAGATCAACCTTCCCTTTGAAGGGACCCCTTCTCTAAGTTCTGGAATTCATCTAGCTCTGTCGAGGATGCAGGAATGGTGTCAAGAAGTTCTAACTGCTCTTTCAGAGGAACAGGTTCTATATAAAGAATAACACAGCGAGAACCATCGCTTTCTTTAACCTCTACACTGGTGTGGGTCATGGTGTAACCCACACCATGTTTTAATCCAGGCCTGCACAAGTGCGGATATTTAGGTTTTTTTTGCATTTTGCCTCTGCTTTTTCTTGCAAAAGTACTTGACGTACCCTGTTTTCTGTATTCCATTGGAATCAACGGGAGATTCCAATGTCGATCTTATCTGACTTGCACTTTCATAACGAAGAAGCGGCCTACGCTTGGGTAGAAGCCCGGCTTTGGCCGGACGGCCCCCAGTGCCCGCGCTGCAAAGGAACTGAGCGCGTCGGCAAGTTGCAGGGCAAAAGCACCCGCATAGGCACGTACAAGTGCTATGAGTGCAAGAAGCCCTTCACGGTGAAGGTTGGCACAATCTTCGAAGACAGCCACATCAAGCTGAATGTCTGGCTTCAGGCCATCCACCTGATTTGCTCAAGCAAGAAGGGCATTTCCTCTAACCAGCTTCACCGCACGCTTAAGATCACACTCAAGAGCGCTTGGTTTCTTGGCCATCGTATTCGTGAAGCCATGCGGACTGGCAGCCTTGCGGTTCCAACACCTCTGGGCGGCGAGGGCAAGATTGTCGAGGCAGATGAAACTTTCATCGGCAAGAAGGACGGCGTTGTGAAGTCCAAGAAGGCGCGCGGCTACGCTCATAAGCAGGCGGCGCTTAGCCTTGTGGAACGTGGCGGCGATGTGCGCAGCTTCCACATCGACAACGCGGGCGCCGCGAACATTTACCCGATCATCGACAAGAACCTGCGCTTCGAATCCACCCTGATGACCGATGAAGCCCGGTTCTATGAGACCATCGGCCGGAGCTTCAATGCGCATTTCACCGTTGAGCATCGCAAGGGCGAATACGTCCGGGGCGATTGCCACACCAATACCCTTGAGGGCTACTACTCGATCTTCAAGCGCGGCATGAAGGGTATTTATCAACACTGCGCCGAACGCCATCTGCATCGCTATTTGGCGGAATTCGATTTCCGGTATAATAACCGGATCGCAAGATGCGTGGACGATGAAGCCCGCACTGCCAAAGCCCTGCAAGGCGTCAAAGGCAAGCGTCTCACCTATAAAGCCGCTGATCGAAAAGAAGCGAATGACCAAATCCACTAAGCCCAAAGTACCCAAAGAGGCTGACGACAAAGAGCAGTCGGAAGCCTTCATCAAAACCGCTCAGGAAACCGAAACGAGTGAAGACCCGGAAGCCTTCGAACGGACGTTCCGGAAGGTTAGTAGTGTAAAGCCTGCACCACGCACTAGGAAGAAGTAGGCTTCTCGCTTAATGTGGCGCTATGACTTTTCATCCACTCGATGGCGCTTTTGAACGGGTCAACAGGGCACGCAAACACCTTGCGGAGCTTGAAAGTGAAATCCTTGGCTTCAGCCAAATCTATCATAATAGCATCGGCATCAAGTTCGAGCCTAACCCCCCTTACAAGCCAAGCTTTGATCATAAATTCATCCTCGCGCCGCCGCCGATCATCGGAGTCCTTATAGGAGAGATCTGTTATAATCTCCGCGCCGCCCTGGACTATCTTGTCTATGAGCTGGCCAGATTCGATAGCGGCACCATCCAGAATGGTACTCAATTTCCCATCGAGGAAAAGTTTCTTGGGCGCATACCAACCTTTCTCAAGGGCGTCAGCCCCGCTCATGTAGCAGCAATCAAGGCGTTGCAGCCTTACAACGGATGCAAGTGGACGCATACGCTGTCCGAGATCTCTAATCCAGACAAACACAGGCAGCTCACCGTCGCCAATTACGGCGGGACAATCACTTTCGGCCCTGTCGAGGACAGGTTTCTCGGAATGGGTGGGCGGGTTGACTCGATACGTCGCGCAATACGACCCGATGGAATCGAAGTGCAGATGCATCTCGTCTCTGCCATTTCGATACAAATCGGCGTCGAAAAGAATAGGATGATGCTGGAGTGCCCCAGCATGTTTTCCATTGAAAACGCGCTCCGCAAGCTCATCGCGGAGGTTGCTGATCTGCTTGAGGCGTTCAAGCCTAAGTTCCAGGTCAGTGGAGGTCATTCAGCACCCCCGCCGCAACCGGGTACGTGAAGTACAATATCGCCATTCAAAAAGTCCGTTAAATATAATCTCGTCCCATGAGAAAGCGCCCGGCGCGCAGGTGGCGTCCGCGCTTCGTCAGGAAAAATCCACTGGTATAACCGCGTGTTATCCCGTCGGCCCGCCTGCATTAAGGCTTTCGCAAAGCGCTTTTCTCTATGATGACATCTCAGCCGGACTATCCGCGGGCGCGCAATCGGGCCGGCAGATCGTAACTGTGAGGATTAATCGTGTGCTGCGCTATAAGGCCGGCGAGCCTCACGTGTTTGAACGCAAATATACTCGATAACGCCCGTGCGGCTGCCACCGAACCGCAGCCAGACTTGTTGTTAAGTTCTCATTGGACTGCGCCCGCCGAAGCTTGACGGCAAGGCTTTAACTGTTATGCTCAAAAAAGCAGACATTCGAATATTATTTTGTTTGCATGTTTGCTCGGAATCTAAACGGCGGGCGGCAGAAGATCCGCCCCGTTGGTTTCCTGTGGGAGGTAGCAATTCAATAAGGGTCGGCAAACATGCGTATTTTCCTTCGTGCAGGCGCAATTTCGGTTGCGGTACTCGGTCTTGCGGCTGCGGCCAATGCCGCCGGCATGGCCGACATGGTCGGAACCTGGAAGTGGACCGACTTCAC
>JBKQQS010000067.1:0-4857 GCA_052144215.1 Rhodomicrobium sp. | reverse complement strand
CGCATCCCGATATTATTCTGGATCGCAACCGTTGCATCATGTGCGAAACGTGTGTGCGGGCGAGCCGGGACGTGGATGGCAAGAGCGTCTTCGCCCTGGCGGGCCGCGGGCGCGCCTCGCATCTCGTGATCAATTCGCCATCGGGCAAACTCGGCGATACGGAACTCGCGCTGTCCGACAAAGCGGCGCATGTCTGCCCGGTTGGCGCGCTCATGCCCAAGCGCGTGGGCTATTCCGTGCCGATTGGCGAGCGTCTGTTCGACCATGAGTCGCTCCGCCAGAAGGTCAAGAAGCACACCGAATGGCGCTCAAGTAGCACGGAGCGCGATAGCGCAACCGGCAAGCGCTCAAGCAGCGCGGAGCGCGATAGCGCCACTAAAGAACTTGTCAACGGTTCCGTTGCTGTTAACCCCGTCAAGGAAGGCTGACCCATGGCCACGGCGGCGCAAAACACCTCGCCACGCAAACTCAAAGTCGCGACAACATCGCTGGCCGGCTGCTTCGGCTGCCATATGTCGCTCCTGGATATAGACGAGCGGGTGATCGATCTGGCGAAGCTGGTGGAATTCGACCGGTCGCCGATCAACGACATCAAGCATTGCGGCCCTTGCGATATCGGCATTATCGAGGGCGCCGTGTGCAACACCGAGAATGTCCATGTGCTGCGTGAATTTCGCGCCAACTGCAAGATTTTGATCGCATGCGGAGCCTGCGCCGTGAATGGCGGGCTGCCCGCGCAGCGCAATCATTTGGACGTGGGCGAAATCCTTAAATGCGTTTATGGCGAACTCGACGGGAAGGCTTGCGCCCCCAACGACCCCGAATTGCCGCTTCTGCTCGACAAAGTGCGGCCGCTCAATGAGGTTGTCCGCATCGATTATTTCATCCCTGGCTGTCCGCCATCGGGCGACACGATCTGGAAGTACGTGACCGATCTCATTTCCGGCAATAATCCGCGACTGAGCTTTGAGCTGCTCCGCTACGACTGAGGGGAAAGACATGCCGAATCTGGAAACAGCCGCGTCTCCTCAAAAACTGCGCCGCATCGCCATCGATCCGGTTACGCGCGTCGAAGGGCACGGCAAGGTCACGATCCTGCTGGACGAAGAGAACAAGGTCCATCAGGTGCGGCTGCATATCGTTGAAGTGCGCGGATTTGAAAGGTTTATCGAAGGGCGGCCATACTGGGAGGTTCCCGTTATCGTCCAGCGCCTTTGCGGTATTTGTCCTGTGAGCCATCATCTGGCTGCGGCGAAGGCGATGGATATTATCGCCGGCTACGGACCCTTGCCGCCCACGGCGGAGAAGCTGCGCCGGTTGATGCACTATGGACAATTCATCCAGTCTCATGCCCTGCATTTTTTCCATCTCGCCTCGCCCGATCTTCTCCTCGGATTCGACAGCGACTTTACACGCCGTAACGTCCTTGGCGTTTTGGAAGACTATCCCGAACTGGCCAAGCAGGGCGTCTTCACGCGTAAATTCGGGCAGGAGGTCATCCACCATACCGCCGGCAAGCGCATCCATGGAACCGGCGCCATACCCGGCGGCATGAATAAAGCGCTCACGCCGGAAGAGCGCGACCTCATGCGCGGCCAGGTTGACCAGATTGTGGAATGGACGATTGGCGCGGTGCGGTTGATAGAAAAGCTGCACCTGACCAATCCTCGCTTCTATAACCACTTTGCCGATGTTGACACGAACATGATGGGGTTCGTCGACGGCAGAGGCGCGATGGACCTTTATCACGGGGGATTGCGCGCCACGGACGCTGACAAGAACATCATCTTCGATCATGCGGATTATTCGAGCTACGGGCAGTTGCTTCAGGAGGACGTCAAGCCCTGGAGCTATATGAAGTTCCCGTACATTAAGTCGCTCGGAGCCGAGCGCGGCTGGTACAAGGTAGGCCCGCTCGCGCGCGTGCAAATTTGCGATTTCATTCCGTCGCCTGAAGCGGAAACCGAGCGGAAAAAGATGATGGCCATAGGCGAGGGCCGCCCGGCGCACGGCACGCTGCTCTTCCATTGGGCCAGGCTGATCGAGCTGCTGCATGCCGCCGAAATTGTCCGCGAGTTGCTCGACGATCCGGAAATCCTGGGCAAGGACCTCATGGCCGGTAAGGGCCCGCGGCGCGAGGAAGGCATCGGCGTTATCGAAGCACCGCGCGGCACCTTGATCCATCATTACCGCGTCGATAAAGACGATCTTGTTACGTTCTGTAACCTCGTCGTCTCGACCACAAATAACAATCAGGCGATGAACGAAGCGATACGCGCCGTCGCCCTGCAATATCTGAATGGACGTGAGATCACCGAGGGGCTGCTCAATCATATCGAGGTGGCAATCCGCGCTTACGACCCCTGCCTGTCCTGCGCGACCCATGCCTTGGGGCAGATGCCGCTAGAGGTAACGCTTGAGGACGCTACGGGAGCGGCGATTTCGCGCTTGTGCAAGAATAGCGACGGAGCCATTGTTTGATGCGGCTGCTGCCGGACCGGCTTGTCTGCGATTTCAGGCGATGAATGCAACGAACGTAACGCCTCGCGTGGTTTTGCTGGGGTGGGGCAATGTCACGCGAAGCGACGACGCGCTGGGACCTCTTTTGATGGAGCGCGCCAGGAGCGCGCAGTTGCGGCATGTGACGCTTGTCGAGGATTTTCAGCTGCAAATCGAGCATGCGCTCGATCTTCAAGGACACAGCTTGGCGCTTTTCGCCGATGCGGGAATCGGAACGCCGGCGCCCTTCAATTTCGTTCAGACAGCGCCGCGGCCGGGCATGACGCTGTACAGCCACAAACTGGCGCCGGAGGCTGTGCTCGAAATCTACCAGAAAGTGATCGGTGAAGCGCCACCGCCCGCGTTCATTCTTTCCGTCGCCGGCGAGGATTTTTCCGTTGGCGGTTCCCTTTCTCCGTCCGCGGCGCAAAGGCTGGAACTTGCCTGGGATTTCCTGTTGCCACTCCTGCGATTTCCATCGCTCGAAAACTGGCAGGCCGCGGCGAAAACGATTGCCGGGGCGCGCTCAAGCTAACGCCCGGCCGCAAAGAGGCGGAGGCGACCTGCCATACGGACCACTCACGCGCGCTTACGAACGGCGTCCCGAAGCCCTCTCGTCAACACAGATGTTATGCTATTTCAAACTTCCGGCGCGCTGTGCCGCTACGCCAATAGCAGCGGCGCCCGCAATGTGAGCGGGGGTGGAACATGAAGCCGGTCGATCGCACAGACCCTGTCGAAGGCAAGCCCGATCCCGCTTGCCAGGCGGCGCCCGATCTCATGAAAGTGCTGATCCTCGGCGGCTATGGCGTGTTCGGCGGGCGGCTTGCGCGGCTGCTTCTGCAAGACGGCATCGAGGTCATCGTCGCGGGGCGGGACGCGGGCAAGGCCGCCACGTTCGCCAAGCAATACGGCGGCAGCCCGCTCTTCATCGGCATCGGCAAGGACCTCTCGCCCATCGCGGAGGCAGCACCCGCGCTGGTGGTCAACGCCGCCGGGCCATTCCAAGCCTATCGCGGCGATCCCTACCGCGTGGCCCGGTTCTGCATTGAGCGCAAAATCAACTACCTCGATTTCTCCGACGATGCCACTTTCACGGCTGGCATTTCCGCGCTCAACGACGCGGCAATCGAAGCCGGCTGTTTCGCGCTATCCGGCGTTTCGAGCGTTCCGGCGATTTCGGCCAGCGCCGTGCGCGCACTCAGCGAGGGGCTGTCCAGCATCGAGCTGATTGAGACCGCGCTCGTGCCGGGCAACCGCGCGCCGCGCGGGCGCTCCGTAATCCGCTCCATCCTGGCCCAAGCCGGGGAGCCGCTCACGATGTGGCGCGGCGGAGCGTGGCGGCATTATCGCGGCTGGGCGGACGCCAAGCGCGTGACGTTCGGCCCCGGCCTCAAGCGCTGGGCCAGCCTGATAGGCGCGCCGGACCTCACGCTGTTCCCGCAAGCCTTCGGCGCGCGCTCAGTGGTATTCCGCGCCGGGCTGGAGCTTGGTATCATGCATTGGGGCCTGGCGCTGCTGGCAGGCATGCGCGCCGCCCGCCTGCTGCCGCGCCTGACGCTGCTTGCCGGCCCAATTCTGTGGGCATCGCTGCTGCTCAAGCCCTTCGGCACGGATCGCGGCGGCATGACCGTCGATGTAACCGGCCTCAACGCTGGCAAAGCCGTGCGGCGGCGCTGGCAAGTGATCGCAACCGGCGGCGACGGCCCGTTCATTCCCGCAGTGCCTGCCCGCGCCATCGTGCGCAAGTTGGGCGCCATAAGCCCAGGTGCCAGGGCCTGCCTTTCCGATCTTACGCTGAAGGAAATCGAGGATGCCACGCGCGGGCTTTCCGTCGAATTCGCCACCTCGGAGGAGGACGCGCCCACGCTTTTCGAGCGCGCGCTGGGCAGCGATTGGCAAGCCCTGCCGGCGCCTATCCAGCGCCTGCATTCGGTCCGCGACCTGGAGAACTTTTCCGGGCGGGCCGAGGTCACGCGCGGCGTGGGCCTCTTGGCGCGCCTCGCGGCCTGGCTATTCAACTTCCCGGCCGCTGGGGAGAACATCGGCGTCACCGTTACCAAGGAATGCCGCGGTGACAGCCAGATCTGGGAGAGGGATTTCTCAGGCCGGAAGTTCCGCTCGCATTGGAGCCTATCGCGCCGCGCGCTTTGCGTGAAGGAGCGGTTCCGCCCGTTCACAATCGAATTGGCGCTCGCGGCGGGAGCGGACGGCATGAGCTACACCGTGCTCCGTGGCTGGTTCGCGGGCATCCCCCTCCCCGGCCGCCTGCTGCCAAGGAGCGAAATCCGCGAATACGAGGAAGGCGGTGCTTTCCGCTTCGATGTCGCACTTTATGCTCCACTTGCGGGCGGCCTT
>JBKQQS010000066.1:0-14532 GCA_052144215.1 Rhodomicrobium sp. | reverse complement strand
CGGCCCCTTCCTCTTCTAACACCATAAGGCGGCAGCCTGAGCGCTGACCCCGGACAGAAGCATGACCCCGGCAGTGGATGGCGCAAAAAAGGGATTGACTACAAGGGGCCCGTTACAGAAGCGCCGCACCACGGTTAATGCTGGCATGGTAAACGGGGCTGGATTTTTATTTTTCCTGCCGCAAAGCTCGCGATTTTTCGCGTTTTCACCCGCAAATGTGCGATTCAAAAAGTCCGTTAAATATATTTCCAGTTCGAAATTAACCATGTAACGGCGCAGGCCCCGGCTGGGGCGTGCTGCCGAGTTTTGCTTTTACGTAACGCAATCAGCGCCTTAGCGCGATTAAGGCTTTCGCAAGGTGCTTTCTCCTAACGTTGCGCTTTAGGGAAGCGGCGTTGCAAAAGGGCGGGGCAACCATGGTCACCCACGGCAATCGTAAACAGCCTGCGGTTACGAAGCCGGGTATAACCGGAAGGCAGCCGGCTCCCCGGCGCATGGGATTGCCGGCCGGGGAAGCATTCAACCGCCGCCGGTGTTGGGGGCTTGACCGCGCATCAGTGTAGCTGCAGCCGTGCAACGAGTTCCGGGCTCGGATAGGAATCGGCCGGCAGGCCAAATTTCTGCTGTGCCTTCTTCACGCTCGCACGCGTTGCGATGCCGAGCTTCCCGTCGACGTCGCCATTGTAAAAGCCGCGCCCCTTGAGCAGCTGTTGCAGCCCGACCGTCGGCTCGTATCCGAAGGGCACCGCGGTCCCGCGGGAAACCGGCGGCGCGCCTGCGACCCGCGTCGCCAGATAGGCGACAGTCGTCGAATAAACGAGCGACTGGTTCCATTGGAGAAAGACCTTGAAATTCTGGAAGGTGAGGAAAGCCGGCCCGTGGCGGCCCATAGGCAGAAGCAAAGACGCAGGAAGCTCGCCCGCTATGTTGCTGCCGTCTGCGATCCGCACGCCCCTTCTCAACCATTCGCTGACTGGGTGCTCGATGGTGAGATCGGCCTCGGCCCAATCCATGCTTTCAGGCACGTGCACTTCCTTAAGCCAAGGCTCGCCGCGCCGCCAGCCAAGGCCGTTGAGATAATTCGCCGTCGAAGCCACGACATCGGTCGCGTTGTGAATCAAATCGGCCTTGCCATCGCCCTCGTAGTCGATGGCGTATTTGAGATAGATGGACGGGACGAACTGCGTCTGCCCGATCTCGCCCGCCCAGGAGCCGGCCATCTCGCCCGGTGTCAGGTCGCCCTTCTGGATGATGCGCAGCGCGTCCAAAAGCTCGGCGCGGAACTTCTCCGGGCGGCGGCAATCGTAAGCGAGCGTGGCGAGCGAGGTCAGCGTCGGCAGATGCCCGCTATCGTGACCGAAATCGGTTTCGAGCGCCCAAAAGGCAACGATCACCGGAGCCGGCACACCGAACTGCTGTTCGACCTTGCCGAACAGGGCTTTGCGCTCTGAGATCAGCTGGCGGCCCTTGTCGATCCTGTATTTCGCCGCCATGCGGTCGGAAAATTCGAGGAAACTTTGGCTGAACACGCTCTGCCGACGGTCGCGGGCGATGATGCCTTGGTCGAGCGCCACGCCATCGAGCGCGGCTATCGCGCCGGGCGAAATGCCCTTGGCGCGCGCTTCGGCCTTGAATTCCGATAACCATCTTTCGAAGCTGCCGGTGTTTGTGCATGCGGCGCTGCCTTCCGCCGCCGCGGCAAGGAGCACGCCGGCGATTATCGCGCGGAGCAAGGGCCTTCTCATGATCGCCTCCAGCAATCTTTTGGGGACATGACTTTTCACGGACATGACCGGGATGACACCCGGCAATGGGGCGAAACCATGGCGCTAGCGTGGGTTATGCTAGCCGCGGCGGGCAAAACTACGCGGCGCGGCGCCGGTGGATGGATAGATCGCGGATCGTGGGGTTGCGCCCGGTGAGCGGGTTTTCCGGGTCCCATTTCAGCGTAATGGTCTGGAAGCGCGCCGATAGAGCATCGTAGATCAAGAGCTTACCGGCGAGCCGCTCGCCGGTTCCGAGAATTTCCTTTACGACTTCGACGGCTTGCAGCGTGCCGATCACGCCCGCGACCGGCCCCAGCACGCCCGCCTCCTCGCAGCTCGCAACCGCTCCCGCAGGCGGCGCCTCGGGAAAAACGCAGCGGTAGTTCGGCATCGGCTGGCCGGTCTCGTCCGTCTCATAGGCCCGGAATGTAGACACATAGCCGTCGAGCTGGCCGAGCGCGCCGAAAACCAGCGGCTTTTTGGCGAAGTAGCACGCATCGTTGACGAGATAGCGCGTCGCGAAATTGTCGGAGCCGTCGGCGACGATGTCGTAGCGGGAGACGATTTCGAGCGCGTTCTCTGCCGTGAGGCGGAAGGGCATGGCCTCGGCCGCAACATGCGGATTGAGGCTCCGGCAGAAGGCCGCAGCGCGCTCCGCCTTAAGCGCGCCCGCATCGGCAGTGGTGTAAAGAACCTGGCGTTGCAGATTATCGATCGACACGCGGTCGTCATCGACGATGCCAATGGCGCCCACGCCCGCCGCCGCCAGATACATGATGAGCGGCGAGCCGAGCCCGCCTGCGCCAACCACGAGCACGCGGGCCGCTTTGAGCCGCTGCTGGCCCTGGCCGCCGATCTCTTTCACGAGCAGATGGCGTTTGTAGCGCGCGATTTCGTCCGCTGAGAGCACTCTCGTCTCCGTGAGGGGTGGCACGTCCATAAGTTAGCAAGCCCCGAAGGGTTTGCACCGGCGAAAATCGAATTCGCAAAAAAATTCGCCACCCGCGTGCGGCAACTTTAGTCCGGAATAATTCATTAGGATTTGCGTTATTTTGGACAAGAAGAACTTCCAATGGAGGGAACATGCGCACGCGTTCTGGGTCCGGGCGGCTTAGCGAGATTTTTTCCAGGTGCTGGCGCAAACTCGTAGACGAATGTCCCGATGCGCGAAGAGAACGCCTGCGTTCGGAGCACATCTACGGCCTGCAGCAGCGCATGGCCTTATTAGAGGCTATCCGGCTGTGGGACATCGATAATCAAAAGATGCTCGCGCGCGATATCGAGCGCGCCAATTAGTCCGGCGGCGCTCAAAAAAAGCTGAACCGGCCTTAGAGTTCGCCACCGGCGCGGCCGATACGGCCCTTGACCGGCGCGGCGCACCGGAGTAGGGCCAAAACGGTGTGCCTCACAGCCGGAGGAGTTCGCAATGACCGCGCCCGCATACGATCCGAACAACATTTTCGCGAAAATCCTGCGCAAAGAGGCGCCGTGCTATTTCGTCTATGAGGACGCGGACACCTTTGTGTTCCTCGACATCATGCCGCGCTCGGACGGCCACGCGCTGGTCGTCCCCAAACAGTCGGCACGCAACATTCTCGACGCCCCGCCGGCCCTGCTCGTGCCCGTTATCCACACCGCCCAGCGTGTCGCAATCGCGGCCAAAAAGGCTTTCAACGCCGAGGGTATGACGATAACGCAGTTCTCCGAGCCGGCCGGCGGGCAGATCGTGTTTCACCTGCATGTCCATGTGATCCCGCGCTTTGCAGGCGTGGCTTTGCGGCCGTCGGGGATCATGGCGGACGGCGCTCTCTTGGAGCAGCACGCGGCGAAGCTCCGGGCCGCGCTGAGCTAAGCAGGTTTACGCGGCTGGCCAGCGATTGGGTCGGTTGGCTTCGTTGCCGGCGATCTGCGTTGAGACGGTCTAGGCCGGGAACGGACCTTTGGATCATTTACCAGAACGTCTCTTGCTATGGGTTGACCGGCAGTGTTCGGGCTTAAGCCTGACCATCGCTCGGAACGCGGCTTTCATTTTTCCACAAGCTTGTTGCGGCCCACAGCACCGGGCCGCAACCGGAACATCTTGGCCGTCGCTCAAACCTGCATGGGGCGGGTTTCCTGCAAGATTTCTCAGCGCATGGCGTTCCGGATCGCCCGAACTAAGCCCCCGCATCGCCAAGGCCATTAGCTGCGCATAGGCGCTTCTAGGCCCGACGGCTTCGCGCTCTGCGCTATCAGGCAGAGTGGCGGCCGTCCATGACCTCTGCGGCGGGGCATTGAAGCCGCCAGAAAAGCCCCGTTGATGCATAGTTAAGCTCAACTTGTGCATCGAGGCTTTCTTTCGCGACCCGGCAAAGGACGGTCGAGCCAAAGCCCTCCCGCGACGGCGCCGTGACAGCGGGTCCGCCGCGCTCGCGCCAGCTGATCACGAAGGTGTCCCCGCCGCCCTCCCCGGGCTCAAGGCTCCATTCCACCTCGACGCGGCCGCTATCGTTGGAAAGCGCTCCGTACTTGCCTGCATTCGTCGCAAGCTCGTGGAGCGCCATGCCGATGGTCTGGGCGGCCGATGCAGAGACGAGAAGGGGCGGTCCGCACAGCTCTATACGCTTATCAACAAGGTCTTTGAAATGTTCAAGCTGAGACCGGGCCAGCTCATGCAGGTCCACACCTCTCCACTCGTTCTTGATGAGCAGGTCCTGGCTCGCAGCCAGTGCCTGGATACGGTCGGCGAAGCGCTCGATGAAGTCACCGGGATTTGCCGCAACCGTCTGCCGGGCAATCGCCTGCACAACGGTGAGCATGTTCTTAGAGCGGTGGTCTATCTCGCGCAGGAGGAGATTGACCTGCTTCTCATGCCGCTCGCGTTCGGTGATATCTACGTAAGCGGCGGCGAGCTTTGAATTTGTTTCCTCCAGGGCTAGCGTTTGCCCGATGCGGCGCGAAATTTCCCGGCTGAGCAGGACCGTCAGCGCAATGAGCAAACCGGCCGAAAGGACGCCAAGTGCGATGAGGCGCAGCGCTTGCCGCTCTGCACTTGCCAAGGCTTCCGCTTTTCCCAGTCCCACTAAAGCGATTACGGGGAAATTCGGTAGCCTGCGCCAGGCATAAACACGCTCGATTCCATCAAGGGGGCTTGTTGCGATAAAGGTCCCGGCTGAGCCCGATTTCATCTCCGCGAGCGGGTCTGCGGTGACGGCCAACGCTCCGATCACCGATGGGTCAAGACCGCGCGGAAGGGTGTAACCCCCCATAGCTTTGCCGTTCTCGCTAACGAGGAGAAGCGCCCCGCTCGTCCCCAGGTCGACACGGCGATACATGGCCGTGCCGCGCTCGGGATCGAGCAAGAAGAGCACCACGCCTGCAAAGCTGCCATCCTTCTTTTCAAGCCGTTGTGTCGCTGGAACGATGGTGCGGTCCGGCAAGAGTCCAGCCGTGGACTCGCCCAGCCGGAGGCCAACTGTCGCGTCATCCTTGGTTAGGCGAAAAAAATCGAAATCCGAAAAATTGCCCCGCATGGTAGCGACATCACCGGATGTGGACCGAAGCGTGCCGTCGGGTCCAATCACTGCGATGCTGGTAAGCGCAGGGGTATACTTCGCAATTTCCTGTTTCAGCTCCGCGAGGAAGGCGGTGTCCCCCTCGGTTTCGACGCGCCGCTTGACGAGTTCTGCTGCCAAGGCCACGGCATCCAGGGTTCCTTCCGAATCTTCCTGCAATGCCGTCGCAAGATAGGACACTTGAAGCCGTGTCGCATCAAGAGCGTCTTGTCTGGCCCTTTGGATGGATAAAGCCAGAAGCGCGGCAATCGCCAGCAGGATCAAGCCGGTGAGAACGGCGATCCAGTAGTTAAGTCTCCATTTTTTAAGGTAGGCGATGCTATCGAGTATTCGCATTACATGCGAGGCTACGTTATCAATATTAATAGAGGGTATTACAAGGGAACGTGCTTATGGCGCGCACGAAAGAACGAACTGCAGAGTCTCGTATCCGCCCGCCTCGGCCTTTCAGCCACCCGGTCCAGCCATGACCGCTCGGGGACCCCTTGCCGCCGAAGCTGTCCGGAAAGTGAAGTGCCAGGCATTGCTGCACCCACGCAATCTCGCCTAAACCCTGCCAGCCGCCGGCTGCGCGCTCTTACAGCGCCGCCTTGAGCGCATAAAGTGCGTCGAGCGCCTCTCGCGGGCTGAGGCTGTCGGCGTCGAGCGCCGCGAGCTTCTCCAGCACAGGGTGCGGCGCGGCCTCCTCGCCGCTCTGCGGGGCTGCGGAAAACAGCGGCATATCGGTTGGCAGCGTAAGCGGCCCATGCGGCCCCTGCCCGTTTTCGAGCTGGGCCAGAACTTGGCGGGCGCGCGCGAGCACTGGCTTCGGCACGCCCGCGAGCCTTGCGGCCTGCACGCCGTAAGAGCGGTGCGCGGCGCCAGTCTCGACGGCATGCAGGAACACGATGGTGTCCTTCCACTCCGTCACCGCCATGCGCACATTGCCGGCGCGCGGAAGGTCGCCGGCGAGGCGCGTCAGCTCGTGATAGTGCGTTGCGACGAGGCCGCGGCAGCATACGGCATCGTGCAGATGCTCCAGCACCGCCCAAGCGATGGATAGCCCGTCGAACGTGGCTGTGCCGCGCCCGATCTCATCGAGGATGACGAGGCTGCGCCGGCTCGCCTGATTGAGGATCGCCGCCGTCTCGGTCATCTCCACCATGAAGGTCGAGCGGCCGCGCGCAAGATCGTCGGCGGCGCCGATGCGCGCGAAGAGGCGGTCGGCGACGCCGATATGTGCCGAGGCGGCTGGCACAAAGGAGCCCGCTTGCGCCAGCACGGCAATCAGCGCGTTCTGCCGCAAATAGGTGGATTTGCCCGCCATGTTCGGGCCGGTCACGACGAGGAAGCCCGGCGCGCGCTCGCCCGAGCCATCGAGCTTGCACGCATTGCCGATGAAGGCGCCGCCCTCGCGCGCGAGCGCCTGCTCCACCGCTGGATGCCGGCCGCCTTCGACGAGGAAGCAGCAGCTCCCGTCCACGCGCGGACGCACATAATTCTGGGCGCTCGCGAGCTCCGCCAGCGCCGCGGTGCAATCGAGCGCGGCGAGCGCGGCGGCGGCGCCAGAAATCGCGTCTTCGGCGGCAAGCACCGCAGCGGTGAGCCTGTCGAAGAGGAGAAGCTCGCGGGCGAGCGCCTCGCCCGTCGCGTTCAGGATGCGGCTTTCGAGGGCGGAAAGTTCGTCCGTGGTGAAGCGAACGGCATTGGCGAGCGTTTGCTTGTGCCGGAAAACCGCCGCATGCGGCTGCGCCTGCAAGACGGTGGCGGTGCTAGGGCTGACCTCGACGAAATAGCCGAAAACCTGATTGTATTGGATCTTGAGCGTCTTAACGCCGGTCTGCGCCGCATAGGCCGCTTGCAGCTTGGCGAGCACCACCTTGGTATCGGTGGCGAGCTGGCGCAGCTCGTCGAGGCCCGTGTCGTAGCCCGCCGCGATGAACCCGCCATCGCGCGTGAAATAGGGGAGATTATCGCCAAGCGCCGCGCGCAGCCGCTCCGCCAGCGTGGCGTTATGCAGAGACGCAGCAGAGGCGTCTTGTTGCGAAGGGGTGGAAGGCCCCCTCACCCCTGTCCCCTCTCCCCTCGCGGGAGAGGGGAACGCCTTCCCGGCGGGCACGCCCGGACTCCCTCTCCCCTCGTGGGAGAGGGCTGGGGTGAGGGGGCCTTCAGAAAGCGAAGAACCGCTTAATGAGGCTAGGGCTTGCGCGATATCTTTAAGCTCGTCGGGCAGCGCGGCGGCGGTTGCAAGCATTTCGCTTAGACTTCCCGCCGCAAGCAGGCCATCGCGAAGGCCCCCCAGATCGCGCGGGCCGCCGCGCTTCAGTTTCAGCCGGGACAACGCGCGGCTCATATCCGGGGTGGTTTTCAGCACCTTGCGGACACGCTCGCGCAAGCCCCAATCGTCGATGAAAGCGGAGACCGCATCGAGCCGCCGGCTGATCAGCTCGACATCCGCCGATGGCGAGACAAGCCGGCTCATCAGCTCGCGCGCGCCCGCCGCCGTCACGGTGCGGTCGATGGCGGAGAATACCGTCGGCGCGCCCTCGTTCTTGGGCCGCACCAGCTCGAGGCTCGCCCGCGTAGCGGCATCGATGAGGAGAAGCGCGCCCGGCACTTCGCGTTTTGGCGCCCTGAGCGCCGGCCGCTCGCCCATTTGCGTGAGGTTCACATAATCGAGGAGCGCGCCCGCCGCAGCAAGATCGCCCTCGGTGAAAAAGCCTAAGCCGTCGAGCGCCGCGACCTCGAATGCTTCTTTCAGCGCGCGCTCGCCCTTCGCCTTGGTGAAGCACACCCGCGCCAGCGGCGACAGCGATGCACCCGCCGCCTCGCTGGCTCTTTTGATGGCTTGGTCCTGAAGCTCATCCTCGGGGACGAGAATTTCGGCGGGCCTAAGCCGCATCAGCTCGCCTTCGAGATCGGGGACGGCCGTTTCGCCGAGCAAAAACTCGCCCGTGGAGATGTCGAGCGAGGCCAGATGATAGCGGGGGCTCGCGCCCTTGCCGGCCTTCGCAATTGCGGTCAAGAAATTGTTTGCGCCGGAGACGAGCAGCGCGTCCTCGGTGAGCGTGCCGGGCGTCACCAGCCGCACCACATCGCGCCGCACCACCGCTTTCGGGCCGCGCTTTTTGGCAAGCTCGGGGTCTTCGAGCTGCTCGGCGACAGCCACGCGGAAGCCCTTGCGGATGAGCTTTTGCAAATATTCGTCCGCGCGCGCCACCGGCACGCCGCACATCGGGATGTCCTCGCCCGCATGACGCCCGCGTTTGGTAAGCTGAATGCCGAGCGCGGCCGACGCCTTCACCGCGTCGTCGAAGAACAGCTCGAAGAAATCGCCCATGCGGTAGAAGAGCAGGAAGTCCGGGTGCTTCGCCTTTATTTCGAGATATTGCGCCATCATGGGCGTGGCGGCCTTTGCGTCCGCCGCCATATCTCCCGCGCGCGCTCTCCGTTTTAGTGAAGGCGATGACAAACCGTGCTCCCTGGCCCGCGACTCATTCCCGGAGGAAGAAGCTTAAAGGCAGGCGCGCGCGCACCGAAAGGCTTCGCGCAAACTTATCCCCGCGATTGAGGATTTTAGCGCGGCATAAACTTGGCTGGTTTGGCGCTTTGCAGGGCGTGCCGCTGCTAAGCCTCGACGAGGCCCAGATGCTTCTCCACGCGCGAGAGGCGGCTGTGGATCGCGCCCATGATGCTAAGCAGGCCATCGAGTGTCTGCGTGTGCTCGCGCAGCGTTGCGGTGTGCTGGTCCAGGGTATGGCCCTGTTCCGCCTGCACGCGCTTGATGTCCGCAACATCCGCGCGGATGAGCCGAAGCTGCTCCAGGATCAGGTTTGTGGGTTCGTCCGCCATGCCTCGACCTTAAATTGAGCGCTTCATGAGCGCAAGCGGCGAATGCGGACAAATTCCGACGAGGTTAGCGCGCCTGCGTCCACTCCGACACATCCCACAGTTTAATCGTTTTATCCGCACTTCCCGAAAGGCCGTAATCGCCGTGGGCGGTAAACGCGACGGATTGGACGTCGCTTGCATGTCCCTTAAGGGTGCGTAATTCCCGGCCGGTCGCTAGATCCCAAAGCTTCAGCGTTTTGTCAGTGCTTCCCGAAAGGGCGCAGCGGCCATCAGGTGTAATAGCAACTGAACGGACGCTACCTGCATGTCCCTTAAAGCTTCGCACCTCGCGGCCGGTCGCCAGATCCCAAAGCTTCAGCGTTTCGTCGTTGCCTCCCGAAAGAGCGCAGCGGCCATCAGGTGTAATAGCAACTGAATGGACGCTACCTGCATGTCCCTTAAAGCTTCGCACCTCGCGGCCGGTAGCCAGATCCCAAAGCCTTAGCGTTTCATCAACGCTTCCCGAAAGACCGAAACGGCCGTCCAATGAGATGGCAACTGACCACACCCAGCCTTGATGGCCATTGAAGGTGCGAACCGCACTTCCAGTAGGAATCTGCCAGAGCTTGATAGTATTATCATGGCTGCCTGTAAGCGCCAGAGTGCCATCTCCGGAAAATGCCGCTGACGTGACTCTGGTGGAATGTCCACTCAGACTGCGGATTTTTTTCCAACTAAGGTCCCAAAGGCTGAGCAGCTTATAAGGACCGCCGGACAACAGCTGGTTCCCTTGCGGCGAGAATATCGCCGTCTCCACGCCACCCGCAAAACCTGAGTTTAAATTGTTAGTGCTTAGCACCTTACCAGTCGAAACGGTCCACAATTTCAAATTGTCTGCTCCGTCTCCGGACAGAATCGTACCGCCATCAGGGGAAAAGGCAACCGATTGGACAGAGCTCGTATGCCCGATAAAGGTGCGTACCAGCCGTTGAGGCACATCCTCATACTGAAACGGGGGTAGGACAGGCTTACTACCGAAACGCTCTATAGAAATTGCCGGCTGCGGTGATGGGTTGGCCCGTGAAGGCTCGTGTCTCGCAATAATTTGCGCAATGCTCGGCGCCGGCCTGTATCTTCCATCCAAATGCGGTTCGATATCGTGGATGAGCCGTTCGATATGGACGGGAAAGTCTACGCCCGTATCAAGAAAGGCGCCATTGCGGCGCGCCAGCGGCTTCAGTGTATCCGGAAGATCATCGGACCGGAGTGGTCGCACGCCATCGACATAGATAGGAATGATAGGGATTTTGCGCGAAAGCGCAGCCTCGATCTCAATGCGGACGAAGTCATCGGGGTTGTCGAGCCGCCGCCGGCCTTGCTCCTCGGAGGCCGTAAGCCAGCGGTCGGCGATCAGCGCGAGCAGCACCTCAGCCTTGCCCACTTGCTCGTTTAGATAATCGTGGAAATCGAAGCCCTTCGGAATGCCGTGCACATCCATGAACACGGCGCCTAGGCCGTATTTTGCCTCGAAGTGCTTGGCGAGCGGCGCGTAAACCAAGGTAACGATCGGCTTTGAGTCTTGCCGCCGGTAGGAGATGAAGATTTTGGACATGAAACTGCGCCGCGAAGCTGACACTTATCTCGCACCTTAGCTGTTCCCGGCCGCGCCGTTAAGCGTAATTCGCCGACGCTATGCGCGGGCCTTATCGATAATTTCCCGCATCGTGAGGAGTTCGCCCGGCCCGCTCGCGACTCCCTCATCCCAAAGCTCGCCCAGGCGCGCTTTTTCCTCTGCGCTGAACTCGCACTCGTCCGTTTGCTCTTCCAGCGAAGCAAGCACAATCTCGACAAGCTTTATCCTGTCATGCGTGGAAAGCTGCATCACTTCCCTAACCAACCGTTCGACTTGCGCGCTCATTGGCCGCCGCCCAGCAGCGCGCGCATCTCCGCCAGGATCGCGTCGCGCACCTCGGCGGGCTGGCTCTGCACCGCGCTCGTCAGCGCGTGCAGCATTCGCCGCGTGCCGTTCAGCCGGTCGACGAGCGACAGCACAATGGCCAATTCCTCGTCGCGCAGCTCCATGTCGAAAGACAGGTCGCAGATAAGGTGCGTGCGCGCCACATCGGCGTCGTCGAACAGAAAACCAACGCCGCTTTCCTGCGGCTTCACCCAGCCGGCCGCGATCCAGCGCTGCAGCACATGCGCCTCAAGCCGGCCGAAGCGCGCGACGATTTCGGTTTCGGTGAACATCATCGCGTGCCTCCTCGCGGGTTATAGGGGTGTTGGCTCTCCCAATCGGCGACCGCCTTTTCGAGCGCCTCATCGGGGTGCGGCGGCATCGTCACCTGCAGCTCCACAAGGTGATCGCCCTTCACCTTGCCCGGCACGCCCTTGCCGCGCAGGCGCAAGATCCGGCCTGTGTTGGAATGTTTCGGAATTTTGAGGTTCACGGGCCCGGTAATGGTCTCGACCGGGACGCTGCCGCCGGAGAGCGCCTCGTGCAGCGTGATCGGCAGCACGGATTTGATGTTCTTGCCGTCGCGGGTGAAGACAGGATGCGGGCGCACCGTCACCGTGATGAGCGCGTCGCCAGCCGGCCCGCCGCCGAGGCCCGCCATGCCTTGGCCTTTCAGCCGCAAGGTCTGGCCTTCCTGCACGCCCGCGGGGATGGCGATGTCGAGCGTCTTGCCGTCCGGCATATCGACGCGCTTCTTGGCGCCGTTCACCGCTTCGAGGAACTCCACCGGCAGGGTGTAATGCGCATCGCCGCCGCGCATGCGAAATTGCGTTTCCGCGCCGCCCCGCGTGCCGCCGCGCTTGCCCCGCATCAGATCCGCGAAGATGTCGCCAAAATCTTGGAACCCGCCCAAATCCTCCGGCTGCTCGTAGCGGGAGCCCGCGCCGGCCCCGGCATAGTCGCGGTAAAAGCGCCGCTCGGCCTGGGGCTGGCCGGACGCGTCGATCTCGCCCGCGTCGAAGGCGCGCCGCTTTTCGGGGTCGCTCAGAAGCGTGTAAGCCGCCGAAATATCCTTGAACCGCGCCTCGGCTTCCTTATTGCCGGGGTTCAAATCCGGATGGTGCTCTTTGGCGAGCTTGCGGTAGGCCTTGCGGATTTCGTCGTCCGTCGCGGTCTTCGTAAGTCCAAGCGTTTGATAGGGATCGGCCATGATTGCCGCTTTTCACCGATGGAATGGCGTAGTGCTGACGTTCATGTAGCGGAAGCCGGCCGCGCCGGCAAGGGCGCCTATTTTTCTATCTGCGGTCTATGCGCTTAGCCTGTCATATTCACGTTAGGCGGAGAGGTTAAACATAGGCTGCCTGGAGATAGAAAATGCTGACGATCGAAAAGCTGACAAAGCGCTTTGGCGGCAAAACCGCCGTGCACGATGTGAGCCTCACCGTCCAAAGCGGTAGCTTCACGGGGGTGATCGGCCGTTCCGGCGCAGGCAAGTCGACGCTTTTGCGCATGATAAACCGGCTCGTGCCCCCGAGCGAGGGCCGCATCCTGTTCGACGGGACGGATGTGACGAAGCTCCGCGGCCAGGCGCTGCTCGATTGGCGCACGAAATGCGCGATGATTTTCCAGCAGTTCAATTTGGCCGGCCGGCTCGATGTGTTCACGAATGTGATGATGGGCCGCATCAATCGCATGCCGGGCTGGCGCCCGCTGTTGAAATTCTGGCCCGAACACGACCGAACCGCCGTCTTGTCCACGATGGAGCAGTTCGGCATCGCCGAGCTTGCCGGCCAGCGCGCGCAATCGCTCTCGGGCGGCCAGCAGCAGCGCGTCGCCATCGCCCGCGCACTCGTTCAAGAGCCGGCTCTGCTGCTGGCCGACGAGCCGATCGCCTCGCTCGACCCGCGGAACACGAAAATCGTGATGGACGCGCTGCTTCGCATCAACAAGCATTTCGGCATCACGATCCTTTGCAACCTTCACTCGCTCGACATCGCCAAGAGCTACTGCGACCGCGTGGTGGGCATGGCGAATGGGCGGATCATTTTCGATGGCGCGCCCGCCGCGTTGACCGTGGAGACGGCGCGCGATCTCTACGGGCTCGAGGCGTCCGAGGTCATGGACGCCGCCGGATTGCCCGCGGGCCAGCAAATCCTGGAGCCGGCCGGGGTGCCGGCTTGAGTTCCGCCGTTCAATCGACAAGGGGGCCGTTATGATCGATCGCCGTCTCATGCTGGGCTTGGCCGCTGGAGCGGCCTTGTCGCTCGCAGTCCATCCGGGCGCCGCTCAAAGCTGGAAATCG
Organism: Rhodomicrobium sp.; assembly: GCA_052144215.1. Classification (GTDB taxonomy): domain Bacteria; phylum Pseudomonadota; class Alphaproteobacteria; order Rhizobiales; family Rhodomicrobiaceae; genus Rhodomicrobium. Next base: position 1,143 of record JBKQQS010000066.1, on the reverse strand, counting down.
AGCTATCCCGAGCTTATTCTCGCGGTCATCCCGGCCGAGAACGCCAGCGGCGTCGTCGAGCGCTATACGCCGCTCACCGAATATCTTGGCAAACAGCTCGGCGTGCCGGTCCAGCTCAAGGTGGTCGCCGATTATGCCGGCGTAATCGAAGGCCAGCGCGCCGGCCAAATTCACATCGGCTATTACGGTCCGGCCTCTTACGCCCGCGCTTACGTGACCGGCGTGAAGATCGAGCCGTTCGCCGTGGAAGTGGCCTCCGATGGCAGCAAAGCCTATCACTCGGTGTTCTATGTCAAGAAGGACAGCCCCTATCAGAAGGTCGAGGACCTGAAAGGCAAGAACCTCGGCCTGGTCGACCCCAATTCCACGTCCGGAAACAACGTGCCGCGCTTTGTGCTCAACTCGATGCAGATCGAGCCGGATAAGTTTTTCGGCAAGGTGATCTACACCGGCAGCCATGAGAACGCGATCTTCGCTCTCAAAGACGGCACGGTCGATATGTGCGCCAATTGGTGGAACAACGAGGACGTCTCGAACCTCAAGCGCATGGAAGCCAAGGGAATTCCCGGCATCAAATACAGCGACTACCGGATCGTCTATACATCCGCTCCGATCGTGAACTCCCCCATCGCTTATCTTTCGGACTTGCCTGAGGACCTTAAGAAAGCGATCCGCGAAGCGTTCTATTATGCCGAAAAGAACGACAAGGCCGCCTTCGACAAGTTCTCGGAGGGCAAGTTCCTCCCCTGGGCGCCCGTCACGCACAAAGAATACGAGCCCGTCGTCGAACTCATCAATTTCGTCGACGCGCTGCGCAAGAAGAAGTCCTAAGGCCAGCCTTCGCCGATGTCGACCGGGAGTCCCCCCTCACCCCAGCCCTCTCTACGCGGTGGTGCAAGCGTCCTCTCTCCCAATCGCGCTCGCTTGCGAGCGCGATAACCCTGAGACGCAGGCGCGCCAAGGCGTGCCTGCGGGGAGAGAGACAGAGTGTGGGGTCTTGGGGCAGCGTCTACGATGGCCGGTATAACTCTCACCCATAGCGCGGCGGCAATCGCCGCGCCTTCACTGCGGTCTTTACGTGGCAAACCCGCTTCTCATCCTGCCCGAGCAGCAATTGCAGCAGCTGCGCTCGTCCTATGAGCG
>JBKQQS010000065.1:0-6026 GCA_052144215.1 Rhodomicrobium sp. | reverse complement strand
TGCCGGGGCTAACCTCGCACTCGTCCAGGAGTTATGTGAGACGTTGAAGCTCGGCTCGCTCTGCGCGCTCGGCGGTTTCACGCCCTATCCCGTTCTGAGCGCGATCCGGCATTTCCCCGAGGATTTCGGGGTCCGCCTGCAGCTCGCCGCGGCGGAATAGGAGGACACCATGTCACTCGTTCATGAGCCCGATTACGGAACGCCCGCCTCGAAGGCAACGGAAACGGTGGCGCTCACTATCGATGGCATGAAGGTGACGGTCCCCGCCGGCACCTCGATCATGCGGGCCGCGGCGCTTGGCGGTATTGAGATCCCCAAGCTGTGCGCGACCGATATGGTGAAGGAGTTCGGCTCCTGCCGGCTTTGCCTCGTCGAGATCGAGGGGCGCAACGGGACGCCCGCCTCCTGCACCACGCCCGTCGCCGAGGGTATCGCGGTCCACACGCAAACCGAGCGGCTGAAGCGCATCCGCCGGGGCGTGATGGAGCTCTATATCTCCGATCACCCGCTCGATTGCCTGACCTGTGCTGCGAATGGCGATTGCGAGCTGCATGACATGGCCGGCGCGGTTGGCCTGCGCGAGGTGCGCTACGGCTTCGAGGGCGAGAACCACCTCAAGGCCGCGAAGGATCAGTCCAACCCCTATTTCACCTACGATCCGTCGAAGTGCATCGTCTGCTCGCGCTGCGTGCGCGCTTGCGAGGAGGTGCAGGGGACGTTCGCGCTGACGATCTCGGGCCGCGGCTTCGGCAGCCGAGTATCCGCTGGCATGGCGGAGCCCTTCCTGCAATCGGAATGCGTATCCTGCGGCGCTTGCGTGCAGGCTTGCCCGACCGCGACGCTGATCGAGAAATCCGTCTACGATATAGGCACGCCCGAGCACTCCGTTGTCACCACCTGCGCCTATTGCGGGGTGGGGTGCGCGTTTAAGGCGGAGATGCGCGGCGATGAGCTGGTGCGCATGGTGCCCTACAAGGACGGCAAGGCCAATCGCGGGCATTCCTGCGTAAAAGGCCGCTTCGCCTGGGGCTATGCCACCCACAAGGAGCGTATCCTAAAGCCCATGATCCGTAGCTCGATCCAGGAGCCGTGGCGCGAGGTGAGCTGGGAGGAGGCCATCGGTTATGCGGCGTCCGAATTCAAGCGCATTCAAAACAAATACGGCCGCGGCTCGGTCGGCGGCATCACCTCGTCACGCTGCACGAATGAAGAAACCTTCCTCGTTCAGAAGCTGATCCGTGCCGCCTTCGGCAACAACAATGTCGACACCTGCGCGCGTGTCTGCCATTCGCCTACGGGTTACGGGCTGAGCACAGCGTTCGGCACCTCGGCCGGCACCCAGGATTTCGATTCCGTCCTGCACGCCGATGTCGTTATGATCGTTGGCGCGAACCCCACGGACGGCCATCCCGTGTTTGCCTCCCGCCTTAAAAGGCGGTTGCGCGAGGGGGCGAAGCTGATCGTGGTGGACCCGCGCCGCATCGATCTCGTGCGCACGCCGCATATAGGGGCGGCATACCACCTGCCGCTTCGGCCGGGCACCAATGTCGCCGTGATGACGGCAATCGCGCATGTCATCGTGACCGAGGGACTCGTGAACGAGGCGTTCGTCCGCGAGCGCTGCGACTGGGACGAGTTTCGCCGTTGGGCCGCGTTCGTTTCCGAAACCCGCAACAGTCCCGAGGCGATCGAGAAATACACGGGCGTTCCGGCCGGCGATCTGCGTGCCGCGGCCAGGCTTTATGCCACGGGCGGCAATGGCGCGATCTATTACGGGCTCGGCGTCACCGAGCACAGCCAGGGCTCGACCACGGTCATGGCCATTGCGAACCTCGCCATGGCCACCGGCAATATCGGACGCCAGGGCGTGGGCGTGAATCCGCTGCGCGGTCAAAACAACGTGCAAGGCTCGTGCGACATGGGCTCCTTCCCGCATGAGCTGTCCGGCTACCGGCACGTCTCAGGCGATGCCACCCGCCAGATGTTCGAAGAACTTTGGGCCGTGTCCCTCGACAAGGAACCCGGGCTGCGCATCCCGAACATGCTCGACGCGGCGGTCGAAGGCTCCTTCAAGGGCATCTACATCCAGGGCGAGGATATTCTTCAATCCGATCCGGATACGAAGCATGTCTCCGCAGGCCTTGCCGCCATGGAATGCGTCGTGGTGCAGGACCTGTTCCTGAACGAGACCGCGAATTACGCGCATGTCTTCCTGCCAGGCTCTACGTTCCTCGAAAAGAACGGAACCTTCACCAATGCGGAGCGCCGCATCCAACGCGTGCGCAAGGTGATGGCGCCCCAGAACGGCAAGGAGGATTGGGAGATCACGGTTGAGCTGTCCGGAGCCCTCGGTTTCCCCATGCATTACGATCATCCGCGTCAGATCATGGACGAAATCGCGCGGCTCACCCCGGCTTTCGCGGGCGTGTCCTATGAAAAGCTCGATGCGCTCGGCTCGGTCCAATGGCCGTGCAACGAAAAGGCACCTGAGGGGACGCCGGTGATGCATATCGGCGGCTTCGCGCGTGGCAAGGGCAAGTTCGTCATCACCGAATATGTGCCGACGGACGAGAAGACCGGCCCGCGCTACCCGCTACTGCTCACAACGGGCCGCATCTTGAGCCAGTATAATGTCGGTGCGCAGACGAGGCGCACCGCGAATGTCGTGTGGCACGAGGAGGACCTGCTCGAAATCCATCCGCACGACGCCGAGCAGCGCGGCATTAGCGATGGCGGCTGGGTTAAACTTGCGAGCCGGGCCGGGGAGACGAGCCTGCGTGCCGTCATCACCAGCCGTGTCGCGCCGGGCGTCGTCTACACCACCTTCCATCATCCGGTTACGCAAGCCAATGTCGTCACGACCGAATATTCGGATTGGGCTACGAATTGCCCCGAATATAAGGTGACCGCGGTGCAGGTTTCGCCATCGAACGGCCCGACCGAATGGCAGGAGCGTTACGGCGAGCTGTCGGAGCGTAGCCGCCGGATCGCCCGGCTGAAGGCGGCTGAGTAATGGCTATTCCTCCGCCCTATATCGATGTGGAACCGCTTGCCTGGCGCGGCGGGGACGTGCAGCGGAAGCATCGCGCGATCCCCGAGGAGGTGGCCGTTGCCTTAACCTTCGACGGTTCGACCTACGCGGTCATGATGGCGACGCCGCAAGATCTGATCGACTTCGCGACCGGTTTCGCCATCACCGAGGATGTGATCGGCGGCCCGGACGATATCGAAAGCCTTGAAATCGTTGAGGTAGAGGGCGGCATCGAGGCACGGATGTGGCTGAAGCCGCTCGCCTCCCAGCGCCAGCGGGCGACGCGGCGGAACATTCTTGGCCCCACCGGTTGCGGCCTTTGCGGCTCTGAGAGCATCGCCCAAGCTTTGAAACCTGTGCGCTGCATTTCAAGCGGTTTCACGACAACGCCCCGCGAGATCATGAGTGCTATGAGCGCTCTTCAATCGCGGCAAAGCCTCAATGCGAAGACCCGGGCCGTTCACGCCGCCGCTCTTTACGCCAAAGGCGAGATCATTGTCCGCGAGGACGCCGGGCGGCACAACGCTCTCGATAAAGTGATCGGCGCAGCGGCGCGCTTAAGCAATCGGTTCCCGGAAGGAATCGTGCTCTTGACGAGCCGTGTTTCTGTCGAGCTCGTGCAGAAAACAGCCCGGCTCGGTGCGCCGGTTATTGCCGCGATCTCGGCGCCAACCGCACTGGCGGTCCGGGTGGCGCAAAGCGCCGGGATCACCTTGGCGGCGGTCCTGAGAGGCGACGGCTTCGAAGTTTTTACTTATCCAGAAAGGATTTTGGAGGAGGCGCCCGCGGATGCCGGCTGACAAGCTTGTCATGATGGCCAATCAAATTGGCACATTCTTCGCCAGCCAAGGGCCGGATCAAGCGGTGGCAGGCATTGCCGATCATATCAGGAAATTTTGGGACCCGCGCATGCGGGCAGCCATCCTCGCGTATCTGCGCGAAGGGGGGCAAGGCCTGCGGCCCGAGGTCCGTCTCGCGGTCGAGATGCTCGCGCGCGAGACCGGACAGCTGCCTCGCGGAGAGGCGCCCGCTTGACTGGTAACTAAGAAACAGGGAGGAAAAAACATGGCGACGATAACGGCCACAGACGGGTACTCCGGGCCTGCGGGCACCGGCGGACTTCTTAGCCGCAGGCGGATCATCGCGAAGTCCGGATTTAATCGCTGGCTTGTGCCGCCGGCGGCTCTCGCCATTCACCTTTGTATCGGCATGGCTTACGGGTTCAGCGTGTTCTGGCTCCCGCTTCAGACGGCCTTGAGCAAGGCGGCTGGGACAACGATTGGAACATGCGCCGGCAAAGCCGATACGTTCGGCCAAAAGCTCCAAGGCACTTTGATCGCCTTGACCGCCACCGATTGCGAATGGACTCAATTCGATCTCGGCTGGATGTTCACGCTGTTTTTCGTGCTGCTTGGGGGCTCGGCCGCGGTTTGGGGCGGCTGGCTTGAGCGGGCTGGGCCGCGCAAAGCAGGCGTTGTCGCGGCATTCTGCTGGTGCGGCGGGATGGTGTTTTCCGCCGCGGGCGTTTATTTGCACCAGCTCTGGATGTTGTGGCTCGGCTCTGGCGTGATCGGCGGCATCGGCCTCGGGCTCGGCTATATCTCGCCTGTCTCGACGCTCATCAAGTGGTTTCCCGACCGGCGCGGCATGGCCACCGGCATGGCAATCATGGGCTTCGGCGGCGGCGCGCTGATCGGATCGCCTCTTGCCGCACTGCTCATCAACGGCTTTTCGGCCCCTATCCCGTTTGCGGGCAAGTTTGTCTTCGCCGGTTTCAAGACCGCGACCACGCCTGGCGTCTGGGAGACCTTTCTCGTCTTGGCTGCCGTCTATTTCGTTTTCATGATGGGCGGTGCCTTCGGCTACAGGCTGCCGCCTGCGAGATGGACGCCCGAAAAATGGACGCCGAAGGCGAACCGCTCTGCAATGATCACCCACCGGCATGTGCATCTAAAGGACGCCCATAAGACCCCTCAGTTTTGGCTGATTTGGCTTGTGCTGTGCATGAACGTTTCGGCCGGCATCGGCATCATTGGCGCTGCCTCGCCGATGCTGCAGGAAACTTTCGGAGGGCGGCTGTTCGGCGATCCCTCTGTGGGCTTTGGGTCGTTCAACGCCGATCAGGTAAAACGCGCTGCCGCGGTTGGGGCGGCCTTTGTCGGGCTTTTCTCGCTCTTCAACATAGCCGGGCGCTTTTTCTGGGCTTCGCTTTCCGATGCGCTTGGCCGCAAGACGACCTACTTCGTATTCTTCGTGCTTGGCTTCGCTGCTTATGTGATGGCGCCCACGCTGGCAGGCTGGGGTTCGCTGGCCGTCTTCGCCGCTGCATTCTGCTTGATCGCTTCCATGTATGGGGGCGGTTTCGCAACCGTGCCGGCCTATCTCGCAGACATATTCGGCACGCAATTCGTTGGCGCGATCCATGGCCGGCTTCTCACCGCTTGGTCGACCGCCGGTATCATTGGCCCGGTCGCGGTGAACTACCTTCACGACACCCGCAAAGCCGAGGGCGTTCCGCCAAACCTCATCTACGAGCAGATCTTCTATGTCCTCGCGGGGATGCTCGTGATCGGCTTCCTGGCCAATCTTCTGATCCGGCCGGTCGCAGAGCGCCGCTATATGAGCGATCAGGAGGTCGAGGCGCTTCACGTGAACGATCTGGAGCCGCAAGCGCTAGCGACACAGGGGATCGGCCGCGGCGCACTTATCAGGCCGGGCGTGCTGCTCGCATGGGCGGTGGTTTGTCTGCCGCTTGCTTGGGGCGTGTGGATCACGGTGCAGAAAGCCGCTATCCTATTTCAGTAAAAGACCGGTGAGGCGGCCTTTGCGGGCCGCTTTTTTTTAGCACTCGCCGCTGCGGCAGAAGATTCCGGCCCGGTCACCGGCCGAGAATCGCTTGGCTGCTTCGGGCTTATTCATGTTGGCTGGGGTGCCAGGGATCGAACCTGGGAATGGCGGAATCAAAATCCGCTGCCTTACCGCTTGGCTACACCCC
>JBKQQS010000064.1:0-47471 GCA_052144215.1 Rhodomicrobium sp. | reverse complement strand
AGCCGTTAGCTCCTACACCTAGCCGTGTTGCTGCCCCAGAAGTTCCTCCTACAATCAAGTCCCCTAACGCCGTCGTAGGCGACAATGCATTGAACGCCGCAGAAGACGTGGTTTGCCCCGTGCCGCCATTTCCGATAGCGAGCGCGGTTCCAGACCAGTTAGAGTTGTTTACGCTGGAAAGGGCCGCCAAGGAACCGAGCGTCGGCTGGTTAGACAGATTGGTGTATGAGCCGGAGGTGGCGACCGTGGCAAGTGTGGGCTTGTTCAGAATCTGAGCGACACCGCTCGTTGCATTCCAGTCGGAGTTAACCTGGGTCGTCCCGGACGGAACGCTCCATGTCCCATCGGCCTTTAAGAATTTCCCGGCTGCCGCGGTGCCTGACGCCGGAGCGGGCACGAGCCCAACAGAGCCGCCAGAACCGCTATCTCCGGTAAATCCGCCAGTGTTCGGAAAGCTAACGGCCCCCGCTGTCGTGGCGACAATGGCGTTATTAAAGGTGCTTCCGTCCGGCGAAGTGGCGACCGTAAAACTATCGTTCCCAAGCAATCCAAACTGCACGCGCGTACTGTAATTGTCCTGGAAATTGAAAGCGGCCGTGTTCGACGTGGCGCCCTTAGAAATCGTCGCACGCATGTCGCCCGTGCTGGCGAAAAGAGCGGTTGGCCCCTTGAATGAAAAATTGTTGTTCGTGTCAGTGGTGCCGATGCCAAGGCGCCCAATGTTATCGAGATTTTGGGTGGCTAGCGAAGCGGGGATGCCGCTCACCTGGCTTGCGGAGATTGAAATAGCATCGCTTCCGGCAGCGGCGTGCGTGCTGGCATGCGCCTGCGGAATACGGCTATCGGAAAGCCGTGTATCGGTGCCGTAGACAATTTGCGAAGTGCTGGCATTACCGGATGCGGGAACGTTCAGCGCAGCGGCGGTGCCGAGCGCGGGCTTGTTGAGGAGCACACCAAGACCCGATGACGCGTTCCAGTCCGTTTGGACCTGGGCCGACGGGATCGATGGCTTATTGCTCAAATCGCTGTAGGAGCCCGACGTGGCGACAGTTGCAAGCGAAGGCTTGTTCAGGATTTGAGCGACGCCGCTGCTCGCATTCCAATCGCTGTTGACTTGTGCCGCCGGAATGCTCGGCTTATTCGACAAATCCGTGTAACTGCCGGAAGTTGCAACCGTGGCGAGGCCAGAGACCTGCGCAGCCGTCATCTGCTCCCAAGTAGCATCGCCGCGCAAAAAATACCCTTGCTGTCCGGTAGCAGGCGCCGGAACGGTGCCAGCCGTGCCGGCCGCGCTCGATGTGGCGCCCGTCATTGGCGATGACGAACCGCCTCCGCTACCGGCAGGAACGCTCCACGTGCCATCGGCCTTCAAATATTTTCCCGCGGCGGCCGTGCCAGCCGCAGGAGCCGGAACGAAGCCAACGGTTCCCCCGCTTCCTGTATCGCCCGTAAACGCGGCGGGTTTGCCCGATAAATCGGCATAATTGCCGGACGACGCCACAGCGGCCAATCCATCGATCTTCGCCGCGCGGGTGCTGTCGAGAACGCCGGCATTCGTTGACGTGGCAGCGGGTACGGTAACACCGGTTCCGGTTGACGAACCTATGCTGACATTGCTCGCCGTTTGAGCGAGGGTGAGATTCGTAATGGCGGCGCCATTGAAAACAATCGAATCGCCGCTCGCAACCCCGGCGCCAGTAACGGACGCGGTGAGAGTAACTGCCGTCGCCGTGACAGACTTGACCATGGTGCCAGTGGGAATGACTGCCGGTGTGGTTTCATCGAGAACCAGCATGCCGGGCACTACGGCAGGGGGAACGGAAGCGAACGTCAGCACGGCGCCGGATGCGGTTGCGGCGCTCGTGACCAACGTCACAATATCGGACGCCGATGCGCCGGGCGGCGTTGCCCAGCTGCCGTTCGCGCTCAAGAACATATTTGCCACGGCATCGCCGGCCGCAGGGGCAGGAACAAGCCCCGCTTCGCCGCCATTGCCAAAATCGCCAGCAAAAGCGGGGGGCGCCGGGGGTGCCGTCCATGTGCCATCGGCTTTAAGAAAATTGCCCGCCGCCGCGGCCCCGGCAGGAGGTGCCGGAACGAGGCCGGATGTGCCGCCGGCGCCGGTATCTCCGGTGAATATGCCGAGCGAGGGAATTGCAACCGCCGCTGGAATATTATCGTCCGGCCACGGAGAAATAACGGCGCCCGTTTGATCGGTCAGCACTTCCTTGTAGTTTGCGGAAGCGCCAAGATAAATATCGGTATCGAGGCGCCCCGAGCCATCCAAAACAATCGGGTTCGGATTAGCGGTTGTGCCGCCTGCGTCCGCGTAAGTATTCTGCGCAGCCGTCGAACCTGCCTGATAATACCAGAGCTGCGCAAGTGCGAACGGCTGCCCGTTGGCGTCGAAAAATTGATAGCCTTTCGGATAGCGGAGATAGGTCGCCATTCGTCAGTTCCTCTTGTGAATGCAAAAGCCGCTAGGGCCTAACTAGATTATTCGCCGGGGACGGCGGCGGCGCGCTTAATAACCGATGCTTTCGGAGCGCCGAACGAAGCGCGTCCATGGCTTCCTCGAAAGTGGAAGGTCCTTTTTGGGGCGCCATTTCTTGTGCACCTTTCGCCCAATATTCCGCATCGGCCGATTCTTCGTCCGAGGGGTTGTAAGCGCCAAGCGCGGCGCGCCCCAAATCGGCAACGGTTCGCGCCTCGCCGACATAGGGCACCCCATAGGTTGCGGCGTCGGCGGCATTTCTGACGAAAGCACCGGAACCGGGGGGCAGCCGAACCCCCTCGTCACCGGGAGAAGCCGCTTCCGCTGGGCTGGAACTTCCGGCAAGGGCCATGCCAGCGCCCGTCGCAAGCGCAATCGGCAGTGCGAGCTTTGCGCCCATCACGCGCTTGATAAGCGTTTCCTTGTCGCCGGCAGTATCGAACCCGGCCTTACCGAGCCTCGCACGCAATTCATCCTCGCTCGAATTGCGCACGGAATTTTCATAAACGCCTTTCCAGGCGGTGCGGCTACGGGGCACCGCTCGCGAGGCCGCTATAGCAGCATCGTCGGCAAGACCGGCTGCCGCGTTAGAAGCCGGGGATGCTGCGGGAGGGGGCGCCGCTTGTTGAATGAGCGAATTCGAATTCGCTTCTTGCGGAGACGCTGCAAGCTGCGCTTTCTTTGCGCTGTCAAGCTCATAAGCGCGCTGGCGGATCACGTCCGGCGGCACATTCTCGATCCCATAGCCGTTGCGCCGCAAATAGGCCGCCGGGTCTTCTCCCGGCTGCATTTGATCTGGGGGTAATGGCTGCTGAGAAGGCGGCGGCGCCAAATTATTTGCAGGCACCTGCTGCGGCGGCAGCTGTGGCATGGACGGCTGCGGAGCGGGCTGCGGCTGCGCGGGCGGTTGCGGTGCTAAGCCGTTGATCTGTGGAGTGGCCTGCGCGGGAGACGCCCCTGGTTGCCCCGTCGCGATTCGCGCGCGAAGGCTCGCCTCTTGTTCGGCCAAATATTGCTGAAAATTTGGGTCTTTCGCGGCGATGGGTTCCGCAGGCATCGGGACAGCCTGCGCCGTGGCCGGTTCCGGTGTCACGTCAACTGCATTCGGATCGCGCACAAAAGCGTTCGCGGGTGTGGCCTGCGCGATTGCGGGAGTGCCGGAAGGCACAACAGGACCGGGAAGCGTGCCGCCGAGCGGGCTTTGGAGCATCGCGGCAGCCGTGCGCAAGCGCGTTTCGTCTTCGGCGGTGTTCCGCTGATAAGGCAAGAATGTGCTGAACGCGCCCGTAAAGCCGCCCATGCCCCCCGATGCCAGAAGAAAATTCGACAACATCCGCGCATCGGCGCGTTCGGCGTCGCTTTTCGTGGGATCGTCCGCAATGTCTTTGTAAACGCTAGCCTTGTAAAGCTCGATACCCGGCAAAACAGAGAACATGGCGGCGCGGCCTCCGAAACCGGCGCCACGGGCCAACGCGTTCGCGATAGGGTTTTGCGGAGTCATATAGGGGCGTGCGGTTGCGACCGCCCCTTCGGCTTGAGCCAATGCCGCCGGGCTCCTGTAATCGATATCCGCGAGAGGCTTTGCTGCCGAATTAAGATAATCGGCCCTGTAATCCACGCCGCGCTTATAAAGCTCGCGGGCGCCTACGCCTTCGGCGCCCCCAAGCCCAAGCCCGGCGGCGTAAGGTCCGGCTGTCGCAAGCGCGTTCTCTACGCGCCCCAGCGTTGTCGCATTATATTCATCTGTCTTCGCGCGCGGTAAAAGCACGTTCTGAATATTCGCGATTTGGCCGTCTATATCCGCTTGTTCTTTTTTGGCGGCCGTAAGCTTGCGCTCGTAATCGACTTGCGCCCGCGCGAGCGCCTTACCCGTTTCACCGCCCGGATTGCTATCAACCGGGCTCTTGCCCCTAGACGAATCGCCATACCAGCCATGCGAAAGCAGCCATTGTTGAACAGCTCTCGCCTGCGAGGCCGAAGCACCGGCAGGCAGTTGCGGCGGCTTGTCCGTATCGGCCGGAAACTCAACCTTACCGCGCCTGTTTTTCAGGTCCTCGATTTGCTGCTTTAATTCGTCAACGTGGTTCATGCGCGCCCCTTGACGATCCCGTTATGGGCCGTTAACATAAGGTGTTTTTCGATTTCGGAGATTGCGATGGAACTGGAAATGCGCCGGAATTGGCGCGGCGTTTGGGAGCCCGCCTATCGCAAACCTGGAACCGGTCGCCTTCTCTGGCTATTTTTGCAGTTAACCGGCGGCATTTGCACAACCGAACTATTCAGAATCTTACTGTCCAGCTACTAGAACCGCTCAATTCGCCCATGTCGGCCAACGTTCCCCGTCCTTCAAACAGGAAACGCGCCGCAATGGTCATTCTCAGAATTTACGCCTCGATGGTGATCGGTTCGCTTGTTTTTGTGGCGATTGGACTAACCGCTGTCGAAATTGAAGACGCCATAGGCCTTCCCGTCGCCACAGCGATAATGGTCATGGCTGTGCTGATGTTGCGCGAACCGGGGCTGCGAGCCGCGGCCGTAGCCGCCATCCGCTCGATTCTGATTGAGGCCGCCTTTCCAATCTCTGCGCCGCCTGAGCGGCCGATTGAGCAAGGGCCGTCGCAACCGCTTGCCTTGAAGGGTCCGCGTCCTTCGCAGCTAACCTTGCCAACTCCCGCACATGATCGCGAAGTGTGAAGGCCGCGCGCGGGTCCTGCGAAAGCTTCACAGCTCGCGTCAACCACCGCACATAGGCCGGTGAAGTCAGAAGTTTGCCGACGCCCCACATTCCGCCGGCCACGCTCGCCGCTCCCGCAGCCGCACCCGGATGCCCGGCAAGCGCTTGCTGCGCGGCGGTAAAGATCGACGCTAGACCGGCCATGCCCAGACCGTTCGTGGCGCTTCTAGACGTATTTGCCAACGCCTCGAAATTCGCCATCCGGTTCGCAACGCGGATAAAGTCATTGAGCGTCTGCACGCGGCCGCCTGTGTCCGGCGCATCGAATAGAATTCGCCGCCCTTCCGGGCTCATGTTCTGCCAGCGTGTCATTGCGGAATTTACTGAAAAGCCGGCCTCTTGCGTTTGGCCTCTGGCGCTTCCGAAGGGCTTACCCATTTCGCGCAACGCTGCCGACGCCACATCGCCCCATTCTTGGTCGGAAAGCTGACGGCGCAGCGCAATTAGGCGGTCGAGATTGCCGCCTTTCCGGCCGCCCTCGGCATCCTTCACAATTTCAACACCGATCTGCTCTGGGGCTTGTGTCCCATAAAGCCTTTCCAGGGGCGCGGTCCTCGTTCTCGCCTCTTGCTCAAGAGTTCCCAAGGAACGGGCCAATTCAGGATTGTGGCCAAAAAGAGCGCTACGCCCTTGCGGGGAAAGCTTTGACAGGCTGTCGATGAAGTTATTGAGCGAGAAACCGGCCTCTTGGGGAATACCCCGCGCGCTGGGAACCGGCCGCCCCATTTCGCCAAGAATACCGCCCGCAACATCGTTCCAATCTTCATCGCTCAAGCTGCGGCGCAAAGCCGTGAGCCGGTCAAGGTTGCCGCGGCCGGCCCCTTGCGCGTCCTTGAGAATATTCTGAGCGAGCGCTTCCGGGCTTCCCGCACTATACAGCTTTTCGAGAGCGTCAAGACGCCCGGCGCTCGCGCGCGTGAATTGATCGGCGCGCCGGAAATCGTGAATGGCTCCCTGAACCCGAGTGGCCGTCGCGGCATCGCCACGCGCTGCATAATTATCGGCATTGCTTTGCAGTACCCGAATAATATCTTGAGTCATGGCCGACTGCATGCGCCGGTAATCGGAAAGCTGTAGAGTATTCGCCTCGCTATCGGAGATTCCGGAAGCCGTCCGCCTGAAAAATGAGCGCACGTTGCGCATATCTTGCAGGTTGCCGCGCCATTGTCCCCTGATAATATCCTCAACAATGCGTCCAGCAATACCGCCGCGCACGGGATAGGCAAGCGTTGGGTCCACCGGAATATTGTCGCGCGTGGCCGAATACATTCCGGCATTGCGATTGGCTAGGCTCTGCAAAAGCTCACGGGTTTGCACAAAGCCCTTTAGAAAACGCTCCTGACCGGGCACCGCGCGCCCATTCCTCATATCCTCAGGAATGCCGCGCCAAGCGCGCTCATAAAGCGCATCCTGCTTTGTCCTGATCGACGTTTCGCGGGCCGCCCTTGAAACAATATCGGCAATATCGGCATCGCTGAGATTGCGCGCTGTGTCACCGATAGTATCGGCTGAGCGCGCATCGCTAAAGCGCTGCAATCCTTCTTGTGCCGCATTGCCAGCGTCGCGGTAGCTTCCTGCTGTGCCGGTACCCGGAAGATTGGAAACAGCGTCGCGCGCGTCTTCAACAGCCTGTTGAACGGCCCCGCGCACAACCTGCCCCGCATCGCGATAAGTCGAGGCGTCGCCATATTGAGCCGCCAAACGCTCGCCCGCGTCGCGCGTTTCTTCAATCGCCTGACCAAGCGCGTTGCGCACTGGCATGCCGACAATAGGCGCCTCGGAAAGCTGCTTGATAGTTCCTGCCGTGCCGGCTTCGGTAAAGGCAGGCCCGAACGGCTTGACGCCGGAACGCTCGAACGCGCCCAAATCCTCAAGCCTCGCGTCCGTGAGCGCACCGCGAGCGGTGCTTGCGGCTTGCGCCCGTGCCATGGCTGAGGCGCCCCGCGCTTCCAAGGCTGCCGCCGCCGTCGCTTCCAGCGGCGCGCCAAGGCCGGAAAGCGCAGGGATGCCAAGAGAAACGTCGCCGGCAGTCTTAAGCCCTTCGATAAAACGCGGATTGGCACGGGCAAAATCGCTCTGCGCCATGCGAAGCGCGTCTGCTGTGTTTTGGCTTCCCGCCGCCTCGGCAATATCCGCCAACCCATATTCGCCGCCCGTCATCGCGCGCACAGGCATGTCGGCGGCGAATAAAATCGGATCGCCTATCCGGCGCGGGATCGAGCGGCTTTCCTCGAAAGCTTTTTGCTCGGCTTCTTGGGCGCGTTGCCGGATAACGGCTTCGCGGGCGCGGCGCTGCATGCCTTGTTCGGAATTGTCGGGATAGACCTGATTGCCGCCCGCATCATATTGCGGGGCGCGAACGATGTGAGGGTCTGCGTTTAGAGGGTTCGCGTTATTGCGAATGCCGGCAAGCGTTTGCTGGTAAAGCGCTTCGTCCTCGGGGCGCTCAAACACGCGATCACGCAAAGGCACATAAGCCGCCCCCTGGCTTACCGGCGTGCCAAGCCCGGCATAAGGATCGCTTGCCTGAGCCGGCGTGCCAAGCCCGGCATAAGGATCGTTCGCCATTCATTACCTCACTAGCACGCGGCCGTCTGTGGTGCGATATGGCTTGCCAGCCGGATAAGAGCGGGCCTGCTCAGGCGTAAGTACCGGAACATCCTGCGCGGGCGCGGGCGCTGTTTGCGCCTGCTGAGGCGCGGCTTGACTTGGCACAGCGGCCGGAGAGGGCGTCCCCACTTGCGATTTCCAGGGGAACGCCGTTGGATTGACAAAAGGTGCGTCTTTAATCGTCTTGAGCTGCTTTTCCAAAAAGTTGAGGCGGCCGACAAAGGTCTTGGCATCCGGCGAATTCCAGAGATCGCCAATAGCCGCAAAGGCATTCGCCGCCCTCGTATCGGAACTTGACCCCTTTGCCTGGACATATTGGCTAAGTTCATCCTGCAAGAGATGAGTCGCGGCCCGCAGATTAAACATGACTTCCGGCACGTCGGGATCGCCCCAAGGCAATTGCCCGTCGTAAAATTCACGCCCACTTTTTGAATTGAACCAGCCGATACTACTTTCGAAGGTGTTACGTTGCTGCGTATTCTCCGGGCCTGCGAACCCCTTCATGTTATCGATTTGCTCAAGAACGGAAACGAGCCGATTCCGGCTAGCCTGCACTTGAGCGTTACTTGCCGCTGACGTTTTGGCATAAGTGTTTTCGGCAATGCCTTCCGGCGAGGAACGGCGCGTAAGCGCGTCAACGGCTTGCTGCCGCTGCCCCGCGCGAGAACCGGAAAGCCCTGCAAGTTTCACCTCGCCGCTCGGGCCAATGGCCAAGTCATCGCCAGCCTGTGCGGCCGTCATTGCCATGCCGCGCACTTCGTCCAACCGGCTTTGATACTCGGGATGCTGCGCGATGAACTGACGCGCCTTGATATCGGCCTCTTGAGCAATGGCGCCGCGGGCTTGCGGATTTTGCGCGCGCAACACATCCGGCGCCACACCGGCACGCGCCATAAGCATCGGGCGCCCCGTGTTGAAATCCTCATAGCCGGTTGTGTCATACCCCATGGCCTTCGCCTGCGCCATGATTTGCCCGTATAGCTCCGGCGTCTGCGCAAATCTCGCGGCATTTGCAAGTTGCGTCACAAGCTCTTGCGCCGCCGCCTTCCTGCGATCCGCCACAATGTTGGCCTGGTTCGTTTGCGCATTGTAGACATTTTGCAGGTTCACGGCCTGCCCCGGCTGGCCGGCGCCGATCAAAGCCGTCACACCCGGATTTTGCCCCGCCGGCGCACTGGCCGCCGCCTTCGTGTACGCGTCGGCGAGATCGCTTGCATCGCTACGCTTTTGCAACGCATCGGCGTCGGCATAGAGCCCACGCGAAAGGAGCGCGTTGATGGCGCCCTCGGGATCGTCCTGGTATTGCTGCCCAGCCGCCGCAAGTGCGTTCTGCTTGGCGACACCGCCCCAAATCGAGCCTGACCGGCCCGACGTATCGACCATGCTAGCGAAATCGTACATGATTAGTTCTTCGTGCCGGAGCCGGTGCCGTAATAATAATTGCCGAGATTGTTCGTTATCCCGAGCCCAGTATTGCCGAGGGCCGCATAGGAGTTCCCGGCAGAAGCGCCCGCGTTCCCCATGAAACCGCCGATGCTATTGGAAGCCCCTGTCGAAGACGACATGGCCGCATTCGCGCTGCCCGCGCCCAAATTCGCCTCTTTGAAAAGATCGTCAAGGTTCGTCTGACCGAAGTTGAGAAGGTTTTGCTGCGAATAATTCTGGAGCGCTGCGGCCTCGTTACCGCTGAGGTTGAGCCCCTGCGCAGCGTTCGTAGCCTGAATTTGTTTCAAGCCGTAATTGACGCTCGTTTGAAAAGCGGGATTGCTCGCCAGATTAGCCCAGTAAGAATTCTGCCCAGCCGTCCCGCTGGGGCCGATGCCCATGGCCGTATTGTAGGAATTAAGCGCGTTTTGGCCGCCCTGAATAAAAGGCTGCGCCGCACCATAGGCTTCATTCCAGCGATTGTTCGCCTGATTGGCCGCTTTGCTGTAAGCGTCGGCTTGCGTCTGTCCGCCGAAGAACGCCCCCACGCCCTGAGCGACGCCGCCCGCAAGGGCCATGGCCGGAAATGCTTCCATTAATGCAACTCCTTGTCGTAGGCGACTTCCAACGGCTCATAGCCCTTAAGCTCCAAAAGCTTGAGGGTGCGCTTTTCGCGGCCGGAAAAGATGATGCGTTTCGCACCCTTCTCACGAGCCCATTCCTCGAACGGCCTGATAAGCTTCGCGCCATGGCCGGACTTCCCAGGAGCGGAAAGCCACACCGTCTTGAATGCGGTCACGATGCCGGTGTGATAATGCGGCTGCACGACACCGGCGATAAAAGCCCCGATAGGCTCGCCGGCCACAAGACAGATTTTGTCCGGCGCGTTCATGTGCTCCAAACAAAAAGCCGCAAGCGGAACGGCATCTTTAACAGGGCGCCCATCGCTCGCATAGAACTGCAAAAAGATGCGAACGAGCCGCGGCACATCCCCGACAGTGCCATACCGCACACTCATGATATCAACCTGTTTTGCTGAACCATGACCGCGAGAAGCGCGTTGATGGCGTTGGCGCATTCCTGGGGCGTCGGCTCAAGCGGGACGTTCTGGATGGGATCGCCCTGCACGAATTCGATGCCCTGGAAGAAATCGCGGTATTGCTTGTCGAGTTTGCCGGTCGCCGGGTCCACGATATAGGGATGACGCGGCGCGAGCGTGCTTGCGACTGCCATTGTGTCGGGGGTTCCTTGCTGGATTGCCGAGGTAAGCTTTCCGCTTATCCAGTGGCCGTAAACCCAATTCCCGTAATCGCCCCAAACCTGCGAAAAGAGCGGAAAGGCGGGAAAGGGCCGCGCGTCCCACGTATAGACGTAAGCATGATCGAGATCGGCCATGAGGCCGCTATAGACTTGGCTTGGCGGGTTTCGGCTTGAAACGAACGTGCCATCGTTCGAATCGAAATAGCGAAGCTTGGCGTGAACGCCGCGCCGTTGAATGAGGTAATCGCTAGCCCCGGTCGAAAAATAGGGAACGGCACTTTCCGACGACTTTGGATCGTAGAAAACGTTCGGTTCGTTCGTCCCCTTGTCGATGGACGGAGCGCCTAATTCCGTAAACCAGACCGGTTTCGACTGCGGCATCCACTCTGTCGGAACGCTCTGCTCAATACCGCCAGGGCGGTTATAGTGCAGATTGCCCCACCAATTCCAAATGTCTTTATAACGAAAGACCCAAGGCTTGTTATAGGCCCCGTCGGTTATCGCCGTTCGAACCTGGTTCGTCCTATCGGCGTCGCTGGCATAGTACCAAGAATAGCCTTCGCCGCCCTGCATGTTGCCCATGAGATAGGTGTAATCGTAAATCTCGGAATAAGCCGCGCCGTCCGCGTTCGGCCCCGAGTCGCGCCAATCGGACGTCGGCCAATAATTATCGATCCCTATCGCCGCAATATTTGTGTCCGCCCACAAAGAGTCCAGATGGAAGTAAACGTCGCCCGAGCCGTCCTGCGGCTGATGGCCAAAGTATTCGCTCCAATCGGCAGCATACGTTAGTTTCGCCATAGGCAGAATTGCCGCCACGTCTGCGGCAAGGGCCTTCAGGGCAGTCACAAACGGGTAGCTGCCCGGCGCATCCCTCAGCCATGTCAGCCCCCTAAGCTCCGTACCGAGAATGAAGACTTCCACACCGCCCGCACCTGCGCAAAGGTTCGCGTAGTGCAAGACGAAGTTGCGATACTGCGCCACGAAGGCTGCGACCTCGGTTGCAACTCCGGCCGTTTCGTCGGCCGTCGCATATTGCTTCGTGATCCGTCCCCGCCACGGGTAAACGGGTTGCCCCGTTTGCCCCGTGTACGGGTCGGCCAAGGCGTTACCCGCCGGAATGTCCATCAGGACAAATGGCGTGAACGCAACCTTTAAACCCCGCGAATTCAGCTCTGCGATGCAATCGGCAATGCTTTGATCGTCGGGCGTTCCGCCATAAGCGGCGCCCCCATTCCAGATCGAGACAAGATGCGCGGTCGCGCGCGTATAACCAGCGCACTTCCATTCATGCGGCACATTGTCGAAATCGTTTCGTGTCACGCCGGGCACAAGCTGGCAAGAACCGGCGCGCAAATCCGTGCCATACCATGAGACAAAGAGATTGACGCGTTCGACATTCGGAGCGGTGTTTTGCAAGGTGTCGAGACTTTGGCGGAAATCCGATTTCGCCCCGCCTATCCGGCCGGCCTTCTGAGCATCCTGGTAAAGAAGCAGCCACTGGCTCGGATCGTATTGGCTGTAAGCGTTTTCCGTTTCGATAAATTCGGCGCCAGTCACGATCACATCGCGAAGCGCTTCTTTCGGCCAGTATCCCCATTCCGTCGCCGCCGGAATCATAGTCACGGCGCGGATCGAATTCACATAGGCCGTCTCCGTCGCGTCATAGCCCTTCTGCATCCAGCCTTGAGCGGCGAATTCGGCGATAATCGCGTTGAGTGTGCCAGCGATATTCGTCCAATCGGTTGCATCGTTGCCCGTGATCGCTACGTTCGGAATCGCGGGTCCGGTGCGCCCATTATATTTCGAGAAGAAGGCGCGCGTGTTGTTATCGATCTTCCCTTCCGGGGTGATCGATATGCCAAAGCGCGAAAAGAGATTGGATACACCGCTCATGCGATAATCGGCCTTGCGCGAGCGTCGGCCTGGAATATGCCGCGCATAACCGAGGATGACGCCGAAAGCCTGAACGTGCGGCCATTGCGCCCCGTTGCCCCAAGTTGATACCAGTGCGCGACCGCGAGACGCTGGCCAGCGGCGCCAAGGCTCGCAACCCTGCCGCCTTTCCACGTCTTGCCGCCGTCGTCGCTCCAATCGAGCACGATCTTCGGATTGGCCGCATCCGCGTCGCTGCCGGGAATGCCGGCGCCTGGAATGATATCGGCGTTTATTTCATCGAAGATCAAGCCACGCGGAAAGGCGTGAACCGGCGACGATTGCGCGAGGAACAGATATTCGTTTCCGCTTTCGGTGTAGGCCGTGTCGTCAAGATAGTGGAGGCTCGAATCGAGTGCCGAGCCGATAATCTGCCGGCCGCCATAAAGGGCGCTCGCGTTGCCGAACCAATTCGATAGGCCGCCGCTTTGCCGCTCATGCCAAAGTCCGGTTGCCAGATCGTATTCCCAAGTCCAGTAGGGGCTTGTAAGGGCATAGAACTGATGGCCGTTGAACTGCGTGTAGACGCCATAAAGAGCGTTCTTCTCGATTGCCGAAAGCGCCGTGATCGCCCGCTCTACAGCGTGCGTCGAAATCCGCTGCGGCTCGGACGATGTGAGCTGCCGCACAACGCCGAACTGATCGACCCAAACCAACGTTTCGGCAACGTCAGCAACGCTATGAGAAGCAAGGCATCCAATATCGATATCCGCCCGAATGCGCGCAAAAGCGAACGGCGTCGTGCCCGCGTCTTCCCAAATTTCAAAGCTCGACTCCTTCAAACAGATAAGCGCCCCCCGGAAGGTCACGATGCGTTTGAAGCCGCCGGAGCGGCTGGCCACATAAGCGAAGGCGAGAGCGTTGACGGTAAGAGCGTCGTTCAGATCGGTATGGAATATGCGGCCATCCGGGATCGAAAAAACGAGATAGCCATCCACGAAGCAAACGCTATTGGGCGCGGGAAGATTTGCGATATTCGGTTGCGTGATCGTGTTCGTGCCGGTGTTGAGAACCGAATAATAGCCCTCGGAAACGATGGCGACCTGCGGCGTGCCGTTCTGGTTGTCGGCCATCGTGACCATATCGGCGCCGGGAACGGTGCCGGTGCAGAGCGTCGCCGTGCCATCGGTTGCGAACAATGCGCACCGGCTGCCGCAAACGACATACAGCCCTTTGCCGTAGACATACCACATGCCCCGGCATGGACCGGAAAGGCCGCTCGTCCCTATATCCCAACGCGTCGTTCCGGGCGTGGCGTAGACGGGCAGCGGGCTCTTTGCGGTTTTGCCGATCTGTTCGGCGTAACCGTTCAAGAGTCGCTGCGAACTCGCAAAGCCGCTCTTGTCCGGGTTCGACGTATGACCGAACTCAATCGGCCGGGGAATATTTGCACCGGATGCGCGCGCCATTAGCGAAACCCATAGCGCCGGAGCGAAGGCATCCAGGTAAGGCCGGGGTCTTGCTGCGCATCGGGGGCCTGAACGTAATAAGCGAGAATAGCTTTCCAGCCCTTCGCGGCAGCGCGCTGCACAGTCGCGGGCGCCTCGATGCCGCTTTCGCTTGCGACCTGCACAGCAAGCATCGCAACAACACTCTGCCTGAATTGGAGCGCCATCGGGAATGCATCGTTAAGCCCGTATGGCGGCGTCAGGTTCTGAGCGACGCCAGTCTCCGGCGTCGTGACGCATCCGAACGCGTCGTTGATAAAGGCGTTGTCGAAGCTGCCGGGAGCAAGCGACGCTGGGGCGGGGATTGTCGATCCTTCGGCCTGGAAGGACGCGAGCATATCGTTGAACATTTCGAGCCCGGCGAGCGCCCTATTCGGGTCCAAATCTTCGCCGGGCGCAAGCAGCCCAAGACGCCGGTAAGCGCTCACAATGGCGTCACGAACCGTTCCCATTCGCTGCATCCTTTATCGCTTTGCGGAGCTGTGCGGCGGTCCATGTGGCATCCACAGACAACCCCAAATCGAGCGCGCATTGCAGGAGCCGCTTGCGGCCCGCACGCTCCATCCATTCTTGATCCGTCAGCTCTTGATCGGGGCCGGGAGGCGGAAGCTCCGCTTTCGGAATGTCAAGCGGCGTATCGTCCACAACCGGGAGGCGCTGCCAGCCCTCGTTCGCGGGGATTTGGTCAGGATGATCGAAAAGGCGCGCCTCGCCTTTTCGATACATCCAAATCCGCGTGTCCATTAGGCGGAGCCTTTGATGACGCCCAGGTTGACAAGCGCCGTGCGTAGCGCATTTGCCAGCCCTATCGCATTTGCCGCGTCCGTCGCTGCGGTGCCGGTAACAGTCACGGCAGCCTGTGCAGCGCCCGAAGGCTGCACGACGGGAGTTGCGTTGTAGAAAGAAATCTTGTCGGTTGGGCTTTGCCCGAACGAGCACCCGTCCGGGTTGCCGTCGGAAATCTGTCTTACGGTCGTAACCGTGTAAGTAGTGGCCGTGCCCATACTTTGAAGCTCCTGCATGAAAGGGGAAAGTAGGTTGGCGCCCGCGTCGAGCATTCCCGGCGCGAGCGCAACTAAGCGGCTAAGACCGCAGCCGATGGCTGATCGTTCGCCGCCGCTTAGCTCGATGCGCCCGAAAGCCGCGTGGCGAGATCGGGATAAATCGACTTAACGCCATAAAGGATATCGAGACGCCACATGTTCACGTCGTTGATGATATCGTAATCGCAGATCACCCGGACGCTGAGACCCTTGTAGCTCTGCCGGGCCTTCTTTACCGCGCCATCCGGTAGTTCCATCGGGACCATGCAAAGCGCAAAAGCGTTTTCATGGAACACCATGTTCTGCGGGTAGATGCCACCGCCCGTCCCCATAACGGTAAGCTGACCTCCCTGAGCCGGTGCAGCGCTGACGGTGCCATAAGCTGCGTCATTCACGATGATCGCAGGCGCTATGGTGATCGCGTCTGCCGTGCCAGTTGCCGTCACGTTCGACTGCACCACGAACTGCTGCAAATAGGGCAGCGGCACCTTCGTCACGGGATTGACCGCGTAAACGCCGGCAATTGTGAACACGTCGCCCGCGTTGACCGTCGCGTTCGCCGTAAGACCGTCCACAAGAATCGCCGTCGTGTTCGTAGTCATCGAAGCGGTATAGGTCGTCACGCCCGTATTCGTGACGCCGTTGGCGGAAGCCGTTGACGAAATAACCGGCGTCCCCCCCCAGCTCCCGACGGTGTGGCTAACCACGTTCTGCGAAGCGAAGCAGTCCGTATTGCCAACCATCGGCAGCTTGGATTTCTCCAAAGCGGTCCTCGCAACATCCGGCACGTAAAGGCCGGTGAAGCTTGAAGTCATGCCGTAAAAATCGGCCGGACAGAGAAGAGCGCTTCGGGGAGACGGAACCGCCATTTCATCGAGGCGCTGCGGCCCCTTGACGAAGGACTTGTAGCCCGTCAGCGAATAACCGGGCGTTCCAACCCAATTCCAAACGGTATTGGAAAGCGACAAAATGTCGAGATCGACTTGGTTTGCAAGCGCGATCATGGGGTGTTTCAGATAGCGCTCGGCGAAGCGGTCGATGGTGAGCGTGAGGTCTTTCGTCGGAAAACGAAGATCGACGCCGCGCTGCGTATTGATCTTGATCGTGGTGTTGCCTTCCGAAGCATCCTGCATTTTCGCAACGGGACCGCTACGGGTGGCATACTTGACGGGGCGCCGGATCGTGAGCGTGTCGCCGATCTTGGTTTCGCCGAACTCCGACTCATAGGCGCGGTAAACCATTTTCGCCGCGACAAGGTTATTGTCGAGCTGCATCAAGCCTTCCTTGGCGATGATGCTTGGCGTAAGTAACGTATCTGCCATGTAAGGCTACTCCTTAAAAGCCGCGCGCCTTGCGGTATTCCTCGAAGCTCATGTCTTCGAGGCTCTTACCGGCCGAGCCCTTACCTTTCAGGGTTTGCTCGGCGGCCGGCGGGGCTTTGGTTTGGGATTGAGCGGGGGCTTTCGAGACGCGAGATTCCAAGCGCGCTATCGCGGTCGCCTGCGAAACCGGCGCAAGGCTCGCGATCCTTGCCGCCTCATTCGGGTTTTTGCCGAGGTAGTAAGCGATTTCAGCGCCGCGCTCCGATTCGCGGATCGCATCGGCCATAATGGGCGAAATCTTCAAATTCGGATTGTGCGCAACGGCGTCGAAGTCGGCGACGCGAGCGCGAAAATCCGCTGTGCGCTCGCGCCATGCCTCTTCGGCGGCGGCTGCCGCACGCTCGCCGGCTTCGCGCGCATTCTTCTCCAGGATGTTGAGTTGCGCCTTCTTGACAGCCTGCTCGGCAACCGCCGCCATATAGGCTTGATCGTTCGGGTAATCCTCGGGGCGCGGAATGACAAGAGCTTGCGCCTCAAGCGCCTGCTTCTCCACTAGCGTGCGCTCGGCAAAACCGCGCATGGCGCGATTATCGCCCAGAAGCTGATCGATACGGGCATCGCGGCGCGTGAGGGGCTTGGGTTTGTCGTCGTCGCCTTCGGCCGGCGCCTCTTTCGCCAGTTCCTTCGCCTTGGGCTGACTGCCGTCGCCGTCCTGCGGAGCGCCTGGCGCTCCCGCCTCGGCTGGCGCTGCGGCGCCTGCCGCGACTTCGCCTTCGTTCGCCGTTTGTTCCAAATTGGAGTTTACGTCTTCCACCGACGTGTTTTCGTCCGCCATGGTGCCCTATCGATTAGAGGTTGCTGGAAAAGCCGCGGTCGCCTTGCATAAAGCGCGCGCGGGTAATGTCGTTTTTCATGATGCCGCCCTGCAAATCGACTTCCGCCTTGTTCGCACGGGCTTGCCGCTCCTGGACTGACGCTTCAAGCAGCGCATTCTTGAGCGAGGCTTCGCGGCCGAGCGCCACTTCCTGCATTGCGGCGGCATGAGCTTCTTGGGGGCTCGGCATGGGCGGGGCGGCTTGGCCGCCGCTCGCCATAAGTTGCGTTTCGACATGAGTCCGCACGGCCTCGGCTTGTGCCTTTTGAGCGCGGCCCTGCGTTTCGGCGATCTTGGCCTGCGCCATGCCCATCTGCACTTGCTGTTGCATGGCCTGCGCCTGTTGCGCCTCAGGCGGCGGCGGATTACCGGATATTTGCGGCGGCAGCATCTTTTCGAGCCGTTCCGCGATAGCTTCCGCGCCAGGCCAATCCATGCTCTTCGCGATAAGGTCGCCGATGACCTGAGCGGCCTGCGGCACGGCCTGAATGAATTGCAGCATGGAGTCGGCCGCTTCGGCGCGCCGTGTCTGGTAAGCCGGGCCGATCTTCACGCGCACGTCATAGATGCCTTGACTCAGGTCATTGAGAAGCAAGGGCTTGCCGTCCAGCGTCATGACGGGCACGTTGATATGGACGGGCTGTTGCTCCTCGCCGTCCTCTTGCAACACGCGAATGATGCGCTGGCTGTCGTAAATCTTGGGCACGAGGTCGATCATGGCCCGGCCAAGATGGTGCAGCGTCGCGACAAGATTGTCCTGAAAATGCAACGTTGACGTGTCGCCCTGGCTTTCGCGGGCATGAATGGCGACGCCGGAGACCTCATTCGAGCGGGCGCCCAATGAAGAGTTGTAAATGCCCGTTGTCGATTGGATTTCCTCGGATGCGATCTTCGCTTCCTCTACGAAAGCCTGAGCCATGGCGGGCGGGGGCTCGCGCATCGGACGGCCGCCCGGCGCTTCGGGGTCTGGATCGTAAAGCAGATAGGGGCGCGCATTTGTGTTGTGCGTGTCCCACTGCCCCTTATACTTCGCGATCATGTTCGGGGTCGCGAGGAAAGGTGCGCGCGGTTGCAGAGCGATCACTTCGGCGGCTGCCGAGCGCGAATAGTTGTAGAGTTGTTGCGGGTCCATAGAGAAGCGCACAAGCCCGTGCCGGATCGTCTTCGATTCGAGCGCCACTTCGGAGCCGATCACGGGAAAGATCGGGATGAACCGTCCGGCCCATTCCGTCGGGCCTTCCAAGACTTCCGTTCCCGATAGCAAGTAGCGCTCGATCTTGTAAGACTTGACCTTGCGCTCAGCGACGACCTGGACACCACGGAGACTCGCCTTGGAAACTTTCGTCAGGTCCAAGACTTCGCCCGTATCCGTCCGCCCAAGTGTGCGTTCCTCGGGAACCTTGCGCCAATATTCGGCAAGCCGCACCGCGTCGCGCGTTGCCCAGAAAAGCCCCGTCTCCGCATTGAGATCGGAAGGCACCGCAAAGTCAGCCTCGGAAGCGTCGGGAAAACGCTTCTTGAAAGCATCCCGCTGTATCAGTTCGGAAACGAGACAATAATTAGCGTCGGAACGATCCGGCTCAATAGCGTCAGGGTCCCAGAAAACGCTTAGAGGGTGCTGAATACGGCGGATAAAAATCTCTTGATCGAAGGAGTCATCGTCCGCATACTCTGTTGTGAGGCGGAAATGTCCAATTCCACAAGCAACCGCGTAGTATGCAGCTTGGCAGAAAACGTGAGCGGCGTTCGAGCGAGCTTGGATTTGCCGGAAGAGGCCCGTGTAGATTTCAGCGATCTCTTGCGTGGCCGGGCCGCCGGCCGGGATAGCTTTGATGCCGGGCGGGTTTTTGCGAACGTCATTTGCCACCTGATTGACGAATTGCGGAAGCCGGTTGATCGTGAGGCATGGACGGTTCGTCGCCTCGCGTTGCAACCGGATGGCCTGCGGCCACTGATCGCCCGCGAGGAACTTCAAGTCCATGAACGCGTCTTCGCGGTTCTCGCGGTCTTGCGTCCAGGCGGCGTTCAGGCGCTCTTGCGCCTCATCGATGATGTCGCTGTCATCAGCCATGCGAATGGGCGTTCTGGAGCTTCGCCTCTAAAGCTTCGGCCTTCGCGGCCTGCCCTTTCTGGTAGGGCATCCATTCGCAATAATCACCCCATTCAGGGGACGTTTGTCCATCGTGGATAAGCAGGACAGATGTCCTATTAAAGGACACGCCATTCGCATCGAAGACAGCCAAATTAACGCAGTTGTAGCTCCAAACATTCGCAATAATAGCAGCCAGCGGGCCGCCCCCATGCCGGACAAGCTGGTTATCCGTAGCCGCCGGAGTATACAAAACTACACGCCCAACAGTCGGTTCGATTATCATGGTCTGTTCTCCCTAACCCCCAAGCCAGCCGGACGGCCTTGCGCCGCCCCATTTGTCCGTCTCTTCTTCGAACTGATTTTTCGCCTTCACGATGCGCGGGAACAGGTCCGTCATCGCCCATACCAGCGCGTCAACGCGGTCGGCTGCGCCGTCGCCTTCGATACCGAAGGGCGTAAACAGAACCATTTGATCTTCGAGGGCCGGGAATGCGCCGGCATGGCTCACGCGGCCTTGCTCGTAAAGCGCCGCTATCGGCTCGGCCCGTGTAGTCTTACCCTTGGACGCCCGGACCTTGCGAATAGGCAAACCCTGCCGCTCGGCACGCAGCACCGTCTCAACCATGTCGCCGCCCTGATTGACCTCGACAATGATTGCGTCCGCACTGTAACGGTCGTAAGCCGCTATCGCCTTTCGCGCCCATCCTCCGGGGCTGAGGCGGCATGAAAGATCGTCCAAAACGTATCCGCGCCCATCCTCGCCAAGTCCAGCGGCAATAATGCCAGTTTCGGAAGTTTGATCGCCTTCGGCGCTGGCCTTCGCTGCTGGATCGACACCGATAACAACGCGTTGCATCGCGGGCAACGCCCCCTGATTCTTGAGCCTCTTTTCATCGATGGCCGCGCGTGTCCAAAGAGCGCCGGGAATATCGTCCAAAACCTCAGCATTGAGTTCCTGCCTTCCAAGGCGCGTGCCTTCGTATTGCTTGACTACGTTTGCAAAGTAAGAGGCGGCAAGATTGGCCCGATTGTCATAGGTGCTCCCCCTCGTTACCGCGACGCGCTCCCCTTCCCGCTTCAAGAGGTCGCGCACAAGCGGAATAGGCCGCGGCGTCGTCGTAATGACCTGGCGCGGATCGTCGCCAAGCCGCATGCCGAATTGCAGCATATCCCAAGTCTGTTGGGCGTAGCGCCACTTCGCCAGTTCGTCGCACCATGCCGCTTCATGTTGCGGCCCGCGCAATTGATCCGGCTCCGTCGCGTTGTAAAGCGTCGCCCAGGCGCCGTTCGGCCATGTAAGGCGGCGCTTAGACGACTCGAATTTGGGACGGAACCCCGGCGGGTGAATAGCGAGCAGCCCGCTTTCGCCTTCAACGATTACGTCGCGCGCATCGGCCGCCGTTTCCGCTACCAGAGCAAGGCGGCTATACCTTCCGGCCGCAAGGGGCGTAGCGCCGCATACGTTGGCGCGTATCCATTCCGCGCCCGTTCGCGTCTTGCCAGCGCCACGCCCCGCCAGAATTAGCCAGATAGCCCAATCGCTCTTGGGCGCCTTCTGTTCCAGACGCGCCCAAAAGCTCCAATCGTATTGAAGCGATAGCGCTTCCGCGTCAGTGAGACTCGCCAGAAACTTCTTGCGCTCTTCGGGCCTCAGCGATGCGAGAAAGCTTGCGCTCCATTGCATCCCTTACCCCCGTTGCATCTTGCGGCGCGTCGCCTGCCTCGGCATCGCGAATGCGGAACCTCTCCGCAAAGCGGTTGCGCATTTGCAGCGCCCAGCCTTGCGCATTCCAGCCGCGCTTAAATTGCCCCCGCCTTCCGGCGGACAGCCACCAAGCGTATTCAAGCTCTTTCGCGCGCGTAGCGGCTTGACAAAAGTCTTCATGTTCAGCGAGCCAACGCGAAAAGGTTTTGTGACTGATATCGAGTACCGCCGCGATTTCCTCGCGGCACATTCCCTCACGGCCGCACGCAATCACGATCTCGCACATAGCAGGATCGTAAACGCTTGGCCTTCCAGTCTTGCGCTTCTCTACGACAACAAGATCATTTGCCATGCGCCGCACGCTCGATAAGCCTTCGCACCATTTCAACGGGCGTAGGAATATCGTCCTCTTTACGCCGAAGATCGTTCAGCGCCTTGCGCAGCTCTGGCGTGAGCCTGATTGTGATCCTATCGTCTTTCGCGGTTTCCTGTTGCGGCTTCTTGGCCATGACTGCCCCGGCGGTTCGTTGTCTGGGGCATTCTAGACTATTCCGGCAAATTTATCAACATGGCTGCTTTGGCTGCCAAGATAGTTGTTGACATTGGCTGCCTTGGCTGCCATTGTCAATTCAGGCAGTCAAGGAAAGGAAAGCCAACATGACACGCATTCACACTTTGGAACTTCGCTATGAACGCATTCTCCGCATGCAGCGGGAAGATAAAAACCGCTTCAAGCCCAATCCGCGCGGTGAAGGCTACCTAACGAGGAACGAGCGCTATCAGGAACTTATCTGGCAGATCGAGCCTGTCCTTCGTAAGGAATACCAAATCTAAGGCGCGCTGAGCGCCTCACCTTCACTCAAAACACGGGAGACACGGAAATGGAAAAGCGGGCGGATTGGGACATCGATAGCCGGGGTAGGTACACAGCGAAGACGTTCGGCAAAGTACAGCGGCGCCACCCAACAGAGCGCGAGCGTTCGATGTTTGGCGGAAACTGGATTCCTCAAGATCAATGGCCAGTGCGGTATTTCAAAACAAAAGAGGCTGCGCTCAAAGCGGCTGAAAAGCATATTCGTATGGTCACGAAGATCGCTTGCGTAACCGAGGCGCGCTAAGCGCCTCTTTTTTTGCTATTGCAGAAAAACACCGTTTACGCTATCGCAAAAATCATGAACGGAGAATGGCAAGAAATCGTCGAGGCCGGACGACACGAATTCCGGCGCGAGTTCATGGGCACTGCGGTCGTAATCCGCAAGCATCCCATCGCAGACGCCTGGGTCTGTAAACTCCCGAACGGCGCCAGACTCATTGGCGAACTCAGGGACGTTAAGAGCGTCGCGGAATGCGTCATGTCTATAAAACAAAATTAAATCGGAGTGGAGCGAAGAAGCGCCCGGATAAGGCGCCCCTCGCTAGTCGCAGAATCGCTCGCTATGGCCTTATCAGCATCTCCCGCCGCTGCCAGCACTCTTGCCGCTGGCACCCTTGCCGCCGCGCGTGCCCTTCATGCCGCCGCCCGTGCCGGACGCGGGCTCTCCGGCGCCGCTCGATTTACCGCCCTTGCCGCCGCCCTTACCTTTTGCCATATCACTTCACCTTCTTGAGTTTCGGGTTTGCTGCCTTCGCGGCGGCGCTCGCTCGCCGCGTTCCCGCCGCCAGCTCGGCGTCAGCCTGTTTGGCGCTCACGCCCTGCTTGCGCGCGATCTTTGCCGCCTCGGCCTTAAAGCCGGGATGCTTCTTGCTCGCCATCGTCTTCTCTCTTTCGCGAAATTGTTGCCCCTGTTCGGCATAAGCCGGGCGGGCGCGCGCCGGGTTTCATTAATCGCTCCATAGCTGCCGCTATAGAACTAACCGGCGCCTCGCCTTCCGGGACACTCCCGCCACATTTTGCCCTGCCCAGAAGAGGCCTACGCCAGGGGCTTACAGGACTTGCAGTGGCCGCCGAATTTCCAATAAAAAACGCGCCGGATGGGAGGAGCCGTCCGGCGCGTTCTACCCCGCTGCGAAGGAAAACTTACAGCGGTCCTTTGGGTGCCCGCTTATGTGGGGCATTCAGCGGGCAACCTTTGCTACCCGCGTTGTCCTCATTCGTCAAGCCGCTCCAGCCTGACAGCCCGTATCGGGTAAATGCCGCGGCGAGTTTTCCACACCCTCAACTGCCGGTGCGGCCGGGGCGACCGCCCGCGCAAGCTCAAACAATGCAGACCTTGCAAGCAATTGTGCATTGGAAAGAGCGCTTGCCAAATCCGGCTGCCTCTCGGCGCCTCTCATGCAAAGCACAGAGAACGCAGCGATAAGGCCGCCTAGTTCGCCTCCATGCTCAAAACGGGATAAGTCGCATCGCAAAGCCTGAAGCGAAGAAGAGGAAGGATCGACAATGATAACAAAATCCTCGGAGCCCCTATGGATTATCACATTTTCGATCATGAAAACCTTATGTACTCCATAGCCGGCCCAGCCCCGCTTATGGAGAACTCAGCGGGTAACGCAATATTACCCGCGCCGTCCGAATCAGTCAAGAATATGAAATCGAAGAATTTTCCTCACACGTCCGTTCGGTAAAAGCAGTTACATGACACGTACTCCAGGCCTACTTTTGCCGCTTGGCCGTTTCAGAGCGTAAAACTGCAAGCTAGGTTTTTTATACAAAAGTCATCGTCCAAAGTCAATGCTTCTTGCGCGCATCGAATTCTTGATAAAATACTAACGCCGCTTGCGCTATGATTTTGATCGTTGTCAGCAAGCCATCGCTAATTCTTGGCACCCTTACTTCGCTACCTGGATTGAGCCAACGGGCAAGCATGTACAGAACGTAACGCTCGTATGCCGCGCCAAGCCTTTTTGTAACGAGCTCCGACTTGGCGCGCATCTCGATCTGGCGCCGCTCGCTGAACGGCAGCCGCCCATAAGGGCTTGAGCGCACATTGCTGCCGCCATAATCGATGCAGCCGATATTGCAGGCGTCGTTGATCGCATTGACGATCCGGTAAAGCGCCGCCGCTTCGGCCTCGGAAAGCGCCCTATCGAGGCGCGTCAAGCGCCGGGCCAAGCTCCGCACGCGCACCGTTTCTGCCTTGGTTGCGATATCGGCGACAATCGCACGCCGGACCTCGATAGGCGTCAAGATCGAACGGACGCGATAGCGCGCCATGGCAGGAGCGCCAGGCGGCGTCAGCACGTCGCGCGTAAACTCGCTATGGCGGCCCCGAAACCTGTTCGGTCCCTCGGATAGTTCAACGGCGGTTTTTCTTGCCACGCAACGCCTCCTCGTACTCATCGATGACTTCAGGGGGTAAGGGCGAATAACGATTCGTCTCCTCGTTGAAGCTGCACCATAGGCGCCCGATGCGGCCTGAGCCTTTTACGCGGCGTTTTTGGATGGAAAAGCAGCTAATTGTCTTTTGCGGATCGGGACGCCAAATCGCTAGGAAGTGATCGGCAGCGTTGCCGAAGTTCATGCTCCCGGATACATCGCCCAGCGTCGGCATGCGCGGATAGCCATCCGCATAGGTCGCCTTGTTCGGGTGCGCCGATATGACGGTAAGAACCTGCGAAGCGTTCGCGAATGCATAGAGGTCGCCCAGCGCACGGCCGACATATTCCGTCTCCGACTCTCCCGGCAGCCGTAGGTGAGCGATCTTGTTCCACGGCTCCAAGACAAGCACATCGAGCCCATGCCGGCCGCGTGCGTCGCGCCCCTGTTGAATAAACCAATCCATGGAAGCCGGCCGCGTCCGGGGCGCCAAGTTCGGCGAAATGAACGTGAAGCGTTCATCGAGCCAAGCGATTGTGTCGGCCCGCGCCGACTGCGGCGGATTTTCCCCGAATAACCATGCCTCGTACCACGGAACGATATCGTTCCAAACATCGGCCTCGAATGTGCCAAGGCCGATCTTGAGCCCGCTTTGCGCGAAATAGCCCAAGATGTTCAAAAGGGCAGTCGTCTTGCCGTGGCCGGTATGAGCCGTCACGATCAACAGGCCGCCGCGGAAGGGTTTTAGGTAGCGTTCGAGGCCCGGAATGCCGGGACTTAGGAACTCGCGCTTGGGCGATTCCGGTATATCGCAAAGCCGGAAGACGCCCTCCAGTTTGACGGGCTTCGCCTCGCGAAGGCAGCGCAAGACCTCGCGCTTGCCGCAAAGAAGCAGAACCTCGTTCAAGTCCTTGCAACGTCCATCGAGCCCCGTCGCGTCCGGGTGCCTGGGATATTCGACAACCCGGCAGCGCCATGCGCCCAAGATTTCAATCAGGATTTGCCGCGTGAGCTGCCCATTCGCGTCATTGTCCATCGCGAGAATGCAAGCCCCTCGCGACGCAGCTATCCGCGGCCACGCCTCGCGGATGGCCGCGAGCTTTCCTGATTTGGCGGGAAACTCTTCGTCCTCTCCGACAGAGCCATCCGGCAGGCTTGTGATATTGTCGAAGCCGGCTTCAACGCCGGCAAGCCTGTCCCATTCCCCTTCGGTAATCGCCCAAGGCTTATCGAGGTCCAGCTTATCGAAATCCCATAAAGGCAGGCGCGCATTCTTCGGCTTTTGCTGACGCCAAGGATCGTCAGATTTCGTAGGATCGTAAAGCTTGAGCCATCCATGGGCATAAACGAGCGCGATCTTAGGGCGCCCCCGCTGGCGGTCCATTGTCGAATGGACGCCAATCTTTTTCGCGGCGCTGAGGATTCCCCTTTTTTCCAGATAGACTTGATGGCCGGGCGTCAGCGGAACCAACGGCAAGGAAGCCTTTGGAATTGCAACGGTGGCAGACATACCCGACGCCCTCATTGTGGATAAAAACACTTAAGTTGAGGCGTTTCTTTTCAGGCGGGCAAAAGGGGCATCGCGCGCGGATGTGTTTTCTTTTCACAAAACCCGGCGGCAGCCCAAGAAAATGCAAAGCCTCTCCGATACTTCGATAGGAAGTCTTCGTCATCGGCGTAAATCTCGCTATCGTAGGGATGGAGCGGAGGCGGCGGCAGGGGGGCGCCGGAAACGGGGGGGATGATTTTTTTTCTTTGGGCGCGACGGTCATAAGCAGGTAAAGAATATATTGATATATTACCCCCTGTACATAGTACAGGGGGAATAATATTCGAATCTGTATCTAACGAGTCTAATATACGCGTAGTTATAGCAAAAGCCGTGCCAAGCTCATATTTACGCATTGGCAACCTCGCGCGACAAAATTTCATGAACACCGCAGTAAGAAGACTTGAAGTGGCGTTTTTTACCGCAAAACCGGAAGCCCATGTCGTTCACTTCGCCGATGGGCCAGCGGCAACACGAATCGGGAAGCGCTTCCAATGCATCGGCCGCGGGCCGCGCATCGATGTTGCCATGGATAGAAAGCCCATTTTTTACTTGCCGCTGATAGCGCGGCTTATTCTGCCGCAACTCCCTAATCAGAATGCCGTGACGCCTTAACGCCGATCTTAGACATTTGGCGCTCACGCCAAACTGCGTCGCGACGCTCTCTGCCGTAAGTGTCTTGGTCAGCTCCGCTGCCGCCCAAAGGTCAGAATGGGTCCATTTGCGCCGGTCTTTTTGAGGCGAAGGGGAACGCAAGTCAGGGGAAAGGCAAGTGGCGTTTAACATACTCGGCACCTGAACTTGACAAGTAGGGGGACGGTGTACAGAAGGAGGGAGCGGGTGTCGCAGCCGCTTGGGCAAAAACATTACCCGCCGCGGGTAAATTAAACGTTATGAACGATTGGTCCGAGACGGAAAGGGTAGCCATAGCCGAACGCCTCAAACAGGCCCGGATTGCGGCCGGCTTCCCAAAGGCCGTAGATGCCTGCCGCGCCTTCAAATGGAGCTACCCCGCTTATTCCAAACACGAAAATGGCCAGCGCTCTATTTTGCCGAAGCAAGCTCTGGCGTACACAAGTGCTTTCCGGGTAACGCTCGATTATCTCTATTTCGGAAAAGTTGAAAATGCCGGTGAAATTGCTGGGAATAAGGATATAGTACCGCTCCAGGTCAAAGCCCTATCCCCTGTCTCGCTTATGAGCGTTGAAGTTTTTGAAGAAATGGCGTCCGATCAAGCCATTGTTTTGGCATCGAAATCCAGCCATATGCGCAGTTATTCCGCAGGCGAGCCCGGTTTTTTTGTGGAGACCTACGACCGCTCGATGGCTGCCGCCGGCAACCCGCGCTCTATCGAGCCCGGCGCTAAGGTGCTCGTGCAACTTGGGGAAAAACCGTCGCCTTCAAACGTCGTTTTGGCGCTTGTGCGTTCGGAGAAAGCCGTGATGTTGCGCATTTACCGCGAGGTCTCCCGCGCCCCGGACGGCTTTGTGATTTACGATCTCGCGCCCCTAAACCCCGATTTTCGCACCATCCGCGTCTCCCGGCCCGATGACGCCGTGATCCTTGGAACCTGCGAAAAGGTTTATCAAGTGCAGGACCTCCGCTAAAGAAAAGTGCCCGTTGCGGGTATTTTTTTCTGGACAATGCGGGTAGCTTGGCTTAGTCTTTTGGACGTAGCGGGTAATTGCTACGTTTTCAAAAGGATCATGGCCATGTCGCCCAACTTAAATCCCTCCTATCGCTCCAAGGACCTTGCTCCCCTCCTCGGCATTCCTGACGCCGAGGCCGCCGATTACAGCCTCAAGGGGCGTCTCAATATCATCCTTACCCTCCACGCCGCTAAGCGCGTTGAAGTAAAACGCGGTCGAGACGGTGTATGGCTCTATGACGTAAACCGCCACCTCAACTTGTCGGCGGCGCTCACCGAAGAAATCGAGCAGCTGACCGCATGGCTGAAGTGCGCGCCCGATTTGCCGCTTAACGATCTGCTCAGGATCGAGGCAACGGTAGGCCTCGCGTGCGCCGCATGACGCCCGAGCGCGAAATAGCCGAGCTGGAAGCGGATGCCGGTTTTCACGAATACGGCATTCGTGCCGCCCTCACCGATTATGCCGAGCGCTTTGGAGCGCAGCGCTTAGTCGAAGCCCTCAACCGTTCCCTTCTCCCCTTCAAAATCGAGGCCTCTCATGTTGCAAGCCGCAGAGCGGATTTCCCCCGCACCGTCCAGGCGTCACACTAAGGCATCCGCCCCGAAGAGCGCGCCGGCCGCAGCCAAGTCTCGCGCGTTCTACAACAGGGAAGCGCACGTTTCCTTTTATGAGCAGCATGGCCGGTTTCGCCATTGCTATTTCTGGCATGAAAAAGAGTTGTTCGTTCCCGGCGTCACGTCGGTCTTGAAACGCCTCGATAAACCGGCGCTCCTTCAGTGGGCTGCAAATTCCGCAGTAGAAGCGCTTAAGGAAAGCTGGCGCCGCAAGAAAGGCGAGCTGGACGGCGCGGATTTCGACAACGCCAAAACCGCTCATAATCGCATCCGCGATGACGCCGCCAATACTGGCAAGAAAGTACATGCCGCCGTTGAGGCCCTATTCCGTGGCGAGGAAATCGCTCAAACCGACGACCCGCGCGTTTTGCGCGGCATCGAGGCAGGCAAAAGTTGGCTCGCCGCTAACAAAATCGAGGTGATCGAGCCCGAACGTCTCCTCTTCTCGCGGCGCTGGTTCTTTGCCGGCACTGCCGATCTCTTGGCCCGCGTCAATGGCAAGTTGACCATTGTCGATTTCAAGACCTCAAGCGGCATTTACATCGACCATCTCTTGCAAACCGCCGCTTACGGCATCGCCGAAGAAGAGGACAGCGGCTGCCGCATTCAGCAACGCTTGATCGTGCGCCTCGACAAGAAGACAGGCGCCTTCGAAGCCAAGGCTTTCCCGCGCTCCGATCTGCACGGGGACACCTTCCTGCGCCTTCGTGAAATGCACGAAAACATGACCAAGATCGAAGGGGAGTTGAGTTTATGAAATTCGAGATCAAGAAACTATTTGGTAATACTGTGCTGTTTACGGCTGAAATCGAAGCAACCGAAGACACGCCATTTGGCATCAAGCTTGCTCTCGCTGTAAAAAAAGCAATGGAGGCGGGCGCCGATCTCACGGGCGCCAATCTCGCGGGCGCCTATCTCGCGGGCGCCTATCTCACGCGCGCCTATCTCGCGGGCGCCAATCTCGCGGACGCCTATCTCGCGGGCGCCAATCTCGCGGGCGCCTATCTCGCGGGCGCCTATCTCGCGGGCGCCAATCTCGCGGACGCCAATCTCGCGGGCGCCAATCTCGCGCGCGCCTATCTCGCGGACGCCAATCTCGCGGGCGCCAATCTCGCGGGCGCCAATCTCGCGGGCGCCAATCTCGCGGACGCCAATCTCGCGGACGCCAATCTCGCGGGCGCCAATCTCGCGGACGCCAATCTCACGCGCGCCTATCTCGCGGGCGCCAATCTCGCGGACGCCAATCTCACGGACGCCGATCTCGCGGGCGCCAATCTCGCGGGCGCCTATCTCGCGGGCGCCAATCTCGCGGGCGCCAATCTCGCGGGCGCCTATCTCGCGGGCGCCAATCTCGCGGGCGCCGATCTCGCGGGCGCCAATCTCACGGACGCCTATCTCGCGGGCGCCTCGCTGAAGAAAGTCCCTATTTGCATCACCGGCTTCCCGTATACTGTCACAATTTTTGACGGCACCGCTCAAATCGGATGCCAAAACAAAACGATTGCGGACTGGTTAGTTTGCGAACGCGAAGACTTCGCACCGTACAAAACAGCTTTTGAGGCCGTAGTTCGCGCAGGCGGCCGTTACTCGGCTGCGCAATCCAGCGAAACTCAGGCAACGGAGGAACTCTAATGGGATACGGCGAAGGACGTAGCGTGCGCAGACCCTCGCGCGGTTCTCGCGATGGCGGCGGATATAGCCGGGGACGCACGGGAAACTATAAGCGCAATGCCCGGCGCGAGGACGATTACGGCGACAGCGTCATCATGTTCGAGGTCGATAGCGACAACAGCAAGGCCCCTGTCTATCGGCTGATAATCAAGATCGACGGCCGCGAATATGAGGCCGGTCTTTGGGAAAAGGACGGCAAGAAAGGCCCGTTTTGGGCGGGCCAAGTCAACCCCAAACAAGACGAACGCCGCGAGCGCTACGAACGCGACCGCGATAAGGACCGGGATCGAGACGGTGGCGAGCGCGGGCGCCGCGACCGGGATCGAGACGACGAATACAGGTCCCGCGATTGCGATCCCGACGACGACGGGCGCGAACGTTTCAGGGACGATCCAGGTCCCAGCGGCGGCGACGATTACGGCGCCCGTGCTTAAGGAGGACGCCATGAAAATCGCATCCGAACAGCTCGCCATCGCATGGCTTGGTGAATTGAAGCACAGTCCCGAACTCCTGGGAGCCGTTTCCTCGATACTCCCTCATTTCGATCTGGCATTCAAAAATTGCCAAGCCGAGCACAATGGCAAAATGGATGCTGCATTGTTTGCCGCGTCCATGACAGCCGTGCTGTCCCTTTTGCTTGCGGCAACCTGCTCCTCCTGCGCGCTTCCGCAAATGGAGGCGGATATGCGGGATTATCTTATCAAATACCTAGAGCGCTGGGTTAAGCGGCTCGTTCCCGATGCGGAAATCCCGGCGGTCAAGCAATGATTACCGAAGGCCAAGTGCGAAAAGCCATCGAGTTTCACGGCCGCGTCGCTGCCGATCTCGGCAAAGCCAAGGAAAACGCGATCTATTGCGAGCGCTACGTCAAGCGGGTCGTGGCGCTCGAAAGAAAGAAACATGCCGACAAGCCCGCGAATATCCAGGAACGCGAGGCTTACGCGAGCGACGCCTTTCACAAGGCGTTGATCGAGGAAGCCAAAGCGGCCGGCGAACTGGAAAAAATCAGGGCCGCGCGTGAGCATGCGCAGCTCACAATCGAAGTCTGGCGCACGCTGGAAGCCAATCACCGCGCCGCCATCCATTAGAAAGGTTCGCTCATGTTCCATTATTGGAAATCGCCGGACCTCGGAATTCAGGATTGGCAACCGCTCAAGCTTGGCGAAATCGGCGGCGTGAATGCCGCCCTTCGCAAATATGTCGAAGAGATCGACACGGCCGGCCGTTTCGCGATTGCGATGCGGGGAAAACGCCCGGTTATCTATGTGCGTTTTGGTAACGGCATTTCCCGATACGTCGTTACCGGGACGGTGCGCCCCCGCTATCACGTGACATTTTTGGGAGAAACCGATGCTTCTGACAGTCACGAGTGCAAAAACGAAATGGTGCCCGCTGTTCGCCGCTAATCCGGCGGCAACGCCGAACTGCGCCGGCGATAGCTGCATGCTGTGGCGATGGCCCAAGAAAATCCGGGCACGCAGACCACAGAGCGCCGACGCCACCCTTCCCCGCCAAGGCTTCTGTGGCTTTGGCCCTCAACCAGTGGAGTAAAGAGCATGGCAAGGAAGAAGAAAGACCCCATTCCGCAGGAAATCATTGAAGATGCCGATGGCACCGAAGACCTTGGCAAGAGCGAATATCCTGGCAATCCGCCGGTCGCAGAGCCTTGTGCACCGGATGCGCAAACGATCATTCAGCGCATCGGTTATAAGGAAGGGTATGTGACCATCGACGCCGAAGAGCACGTGGCCGGGACGGATTACAAGAAAGAGATCAAGCTGAGATCGGCGGAAGCTCCGCACCCCGATTTCGCCGCCTCTTTCGCGGCCTTGGCGGACGGCGCACGCAAGCTTTTGCAGGTTCCCCCCTCTTGGGCGAAAGACGCAATCACGATCACGAAAATCTCGCTTGGCGACAACGGCGGCGTCAGGGGCGCCTCGATCACCGGCAAAGCGGCGCTCGAAACCAGCGACAGCCCCTTCAACTTCGCAACGCCCTACCTGCCGTTTTCCGTTGAGGGCGAATCCAACCGGCCGATCATGCCGCCGGACATTCTCGCCCATATCAGAACGGCAGAGACCCATGCACTCGATTATCTCAAGGGCAACCGCGCACAAAACAGCTTGCCTTTATAACACCGGGGCGCCCGATTAGGGCGCTTTCGCTGCCCGGCGCGGGCATTTTTCGCTTACCTCGAAACCGAATCAGAACTAGCTTAACCGTTGCGGGTAATACTCGCAACGGAACGGGTAATTCATGCTTGAATGAAGGGAGCTTACAATGTCGCCGTTCGATTTTTTCCTGATGGCCTATCTGATAGCAGGCTCAGCCATTACCGCTGCCCTTGGAGCGGCTCAAGCATCGCTTTGGGGTGCCGCTTTGTTTGGCTACTCCTTGGCTATGCTTATACGGCTTATCGATAGGCAGATTTGGGGCGTGCGACAATGAGCGAAGCCGCTCCAAAGCCGGTATTGCGAGCACTAGAGGAGCGCGCTGCCTCTTTAGAACAGGCAATCGCCGTGGCCATTCTCGGATTATCTACACTGGACGAGCTTGGCCCCGTGCACGATTATTGGCCGGGCGACGATTACATGGAAAACGTACGCGTCCGGCACATCCGCAATGTGCGCGAAGTCAAGCGCATTCTCAAAGGCGTGATCGAGCCAAAAAGGACAGCCTCAACATGAGAAGGCCGTGGCGCTTCAAAGCCGCGGCCGGTAAAAAACCTCGCAAAAAGCGGCTCGATATCGAGCACCGCGAACAGGCTGCGATGTACGCCGAATATCTCAGGCGCGGCGCCCCTGACGCATTATTCGCCGCCATCCCGAACGGGGATCACCGCAGTGTCAGCGTGGCCAAGCGGCTCAAGGCCGAAGGTGTCCGGGCCGGGATGCCCGATTTGATCGGCATAACGCCTCATGGGCTCTACTGGCACGAACACAAGAAAGTTGGCGGCCGGGTATCGGGCGAGCAGCGCTCCGTTCACCGCCAGCTCCGCGCCCTTGGGCAAACGGTCGAAGTCTCCTATGGCCTCGCCCAAGGCATCGCAATCATGGAAAAACACGGCATTCTGACAAAGGCGCCCTATGAACATCAACGTCCAAACTGAGGCGAAGGGGACCCCATGCGGCGAGCCCCCAAAAACAGACCGGGATATTTATGCCCATGCGCACGAAACCGCTATTCAGGGGGGAAGCAGTTCCGCCGAAGCCCATGTTTTTGCACTTAAAGTTTTAAGGCGGAACATCGAGACGGAACTAATCCTTGGCATTGACGAAGAGGAAAGGGACGGGCTTCCGCTCGGCAGGCTCTCGCCCAACGCAACCTATATCGGCATGGAAATCGTCGCCGAATATTATCGAAAATGTTCGATTGGAGGCCGCAAAGAAAGAGCGCCCTCACACCAACCCCCCGTTCTCCCAAGAGATAGCCTCGTCGCAATCGGTGCTGCGATTGTCGGCGAAATTATGCGGATGGAAAAGCAAGGAGGCAGCAATGCTTAGTTCCTTATTCGGCGGCGCGTTTTATCCCGCTGTACTTTGCTCCGGTGTCGATCAAGCCGAAGCAATTCAGCGCGCGGCGCTCATGGCACGGCGCGAGCGCGAGGAACAATTCACGGGTGCCTTCTTGGCAGATGTGAAAGCGGAGCTTGAACGCGCGCGAGCGAAATTTCCCGGCGACAGAATCATGACCATCGCCTTTCATGAGGAAGCCGGCGAACTCACAAAGGCGCTCCTCGATGAACCGGCCGCGCAGGTTTGGAGAGAAGCCGTGCAAACGGCGGTCATGGCCGCTCGCGTGGCTATCGAGGGCGACAGCTCCCTTGACGAATGGCGTAAGGCTAAAGGCCTCGATAATCACCGTTGTGGGAGAGCCGCGCAGTGACAGACCTATCCGCAAAGCTGGAAACCGCCAAAAAGCTGCTTGATGAACTTCAAGCCGCAGAATTGGCATACCGGAAAGAAGCTGCCATCAAAAGCGATAGCATAGGGCGAACATGGTCGGCCATGCGTCGCGCAGGGGATCGCACACGCGCATTCCTTTTGGCGTTGGAGGAAGGGGGGCGCGAATGCTCAAGGGTCTCGAAAAGCTGCGCGCCGGGATATCGAGCGCCGGCTGCGATTTCTACCGGAGAATAGCAGATGAACTCTGAAGCTCTCGCGTCCCCCTTGAACCTTTCGGTGTTGCTCGCCATCGTGATTAGCCATGCGGCCCTGCTTTCAGACACGCCGGATAAGTGGGCCTCGACAATCGCTGTCCTAAGACAAAACGGCGTAGACCCGCGCGGCTATGAGGACTTCGAAAAAGGCCGTCCTGCGGCCATGGAGGCCGCGGGCGCACAGAACTAAGATGGATGCCCAACATATGCAAGCGTCGCGTTGTGTAACAATCGAAGACGCCGCCCGGCATGTCGGGCTTGAAGTGGAAGGGTATCGCGCCGCCATCCGGCGCGGTATCTTTCCCGGCCCCATTCCGGGCACGAAGCGTTACGACCTTAAAGCGATAGATCGCCGCCTTGACGTTCTCAGCGGCCTGGATTGCAAGGCCGCAGTCCAAGAGCTAAGCCCCTATGAGGCATGGAAGGCGAAGCAAAATGGAAATCGACCTCAAGCACGTTCACACTGTTAAAAAACGGCTCGCGAACGGTCAAATCCGCGCCTTCTATTATCACCGCCTCACGCGCAAGCGCATCGATGCCGAGCCCGGAACGCTCGCATTCATAGAAGCCTTTCAGGCGGCCAGCATCAAAGATACACCGCCGCCCATGGAAGCCGGGCGCTGCACCTTCGGCGACGTGTTGCGCGATTACATGGCGAGCCCCGATTTCACCGGAAAAGCGCAGTCAACGCAACGCGAAGAAGCGCGCATGCTTAAGCACGTGGCCGCTAAATGGGCCGCTGTGCCGGTTCCCGCGCTCAATGACGAACGGATAAGGGGGGACTTCCTCGAATGGCGCGATGAAATCGCCGGGCGGTCGCCACGGCAAGCCGATTACTATATCGGCCTCCTGCGGACGGTCATTCAATGGGGCTGGGATCGCCGCAAATACGGCATTGCGGCGAACCATGCAACGCGTGCCGGAAAGATGCATAGCGCTACCCGCATCGATTGCGTTTGGACGCGCGATAAGGTTTTGGCGCTCTATGGCCGCGCTCCCGATCACATGCGGGGACCCATCCTTTTCGCCCTTCATTCGTCGTGGCGCCAAGGGGATATTCTCAGTCTCGATTGGAACGCTTACGACGGCCTCGGCTTCTCAGCCTATCAAGGTAAGACCAAGCAATATGTTTATGCCCCTTGCACGCGAGCTGTTGCCGGATTTGTCGCGCGCCATCGCGAAAGGAGCGGCGCCGTCTTCCTTACCCAATCGGGGCGCCCTTGGCTTTCGAAGCATTTTCAGCACTCGTTCGCCGATCTGGCAAAGGGCTGCGGTATCGAGGGCTTGACGTTTCACGATCTGCGCGGAACGGTCCAGACCGCGCTCGGGGAGGCCGGGCTTTCCGATCTGCAAATCTCTGCTCTTACGGGACACAAGCTCGCTGGCAAAAATCAAATTCTCGGCAGCTATGCGAGCCGCACGAA
Source organism: Rhodomicrobium sp. (assembly GCA_052144215.1). Lineage (GTDB taxonomy): Bacteria > Pseudomonadota > Alphaproteobacteria > Rhizobiales > Rhodomicrobiaceae > Rhodomicrobium. The sequence continues at coordinate 12,207 of JBKQQS010000064.1, read as the reverse complement.
GCTAATGGCGCAAAAGGTCATTGCCACGCTTGAGACGACTTGGCTTGGCGATATTGGCCGGGAGTTCTGGGGCTCAAGTGTAAACCAAATTGTAAACCGGCTGTAAACTTGTCTGTTGATATCTCTAAGCCCTTGTTTTTATTGGTACCGCTGCCCCGGCTCGAACGGGGGACCCCCAGATCCACAATCTGGTGCTCTAACCAACTGAGCTACAGCGGCATAGGCGAGAGCGGCAGTAAACAGCGTTTTCCGCTAAACTTCAAGCGCTCTGATGCGCGTGGCTAGCGTCGCCGCGCCTGGGGCTCAGCGCCGGTCTCAGGCCTCTCCGGCATTCTTCCGGAGCGCCCCGGCCATAACCATGCCGATGCATTGCGCCGGGTTGCTCACTTCGCAAATAAGCCCATACGAATGCGCCACTTGCTCCAGCCTGCTCGCGAAGGCTCCGCCGGCCTCTCTCCCCTCCGCGGCAAGGCGGCCACAGCCTGATCCAAGGCCTCTGTTGGCTCCGCCACTTGCTCAGGGAGGATCGAAAAGCGGGCCGATACCCCCGATGAGCCCGAGGACACTGGCTGTGCCAGCGGAAAAAGCGTCTTTTCCGGTCCCATGATTGCGGCTCCCGTGTGAGGAAAAGCGTGCGCGGCGCGTTCATGCTCCGCCCCTGCGCGCCTCAGAGTGCGTCCGGTAAAGACGCACGATAAAGCAGAAACTTAAAACCCGCTTTTGACTCCATCAAAAGCGGATAGGCTTTCGCATAACAGCATGGTCCAGTGCACGAGCCCAAATGGGCCATGCACCGGCCAGATATTACCAGATATTAGATTAGAACTGGGTGCCCGGATTGGCCTTCTGCGCGGACTGGGCAAGCAGGCGCGAGAGCTCCTGAGCCTGTTGAGCGAAGGTCTCCATCTGCTGGCGGGCGAACTGGCTCTGGATGTCGAGAGCCTCTTTGAGGTCTTTCGCATGAACAAGGCGTTGAGCGAGCTCGAAATTAGCTTGAAGGTTGGCCTCGGTGTACTTCACGGCCTTCTCGTTGATCTCGCGGGCGCCAGTAGCGATCACGTCGGTCGACTTGGCGACGACTTCGTGAGCTTGGCGGGAAGCTTCGAGGAAGCGGTTGTAAGCTTCACGGGCTTGTTCGACGCTCTTGCTGGCAAGGTCGCGCACGGACGCGGGAATTTCGAAATCCATCTGCTGGCTCATAGCGGTCTCCTTAGTTGCGGGTTCCATCCTCAGACGCTGGACGAACACATAACATCCAGCACGATTTACCATATAGGACTGGCTTTGTTGCGATGCAACAAGAATGTTTGTGCGGTGCACCATTTTTTCTGGGAAGATTCCGCCGCCTGATTTTCCACAGAAAATCGCAGCCGCCTCCTTCGTTCTTCGCTTGCATTCCGGCCCGAACACGGTCCATGTGCCAAAAGAAATGAGGTTAGTGCTGCGTGGGCGCAATCGGGGCAGGATCACAAATTGGCAGCAGCAAGCCCGCTAACAGCCGCCGGCGGTCATAATCCGCTCCAGGATTTGCTCTTTTCGCCGCGCGCAGCCTTTATCTGGGATCAGACCCGGCGCGCAGTCACTTGGATGAATGCGGCCGCGCGATCCAAGTTCGATCTCGGGCCGCAGGACTTGCAGGCCTCGCTTCCGGCAGCCCTTATCCGCCGCTTCGCACAATGCTTCGATGCTGCGCCGCGCAAAGTCAAAGCCTGCCGCATCGTGAAGTTGAAGATTGCGCGCCACCCCGCCCTCGACTGCTCGCTGGATGTCCTCGAACTCGCCGGTGGCAATCGGGGCTTGATCGTCGCCGAGGCCGATGCCCTGCAAGCCGCCGCCGGGATCGTTTGCCTGCCCGCGCCGGCCCGCAGCCCGGTTGCAAAGGCGCCGGCAAAAACGCGGCCTTCTGTCAAACATCGCAAGAAGCCAAACAAACCCTCCGCCCCTGCCCCTCAGCTCACCCTTGAAGAATTGCGTTCCTTCAAGGCAATCGGACGCGCTGTCCGCCGCCTGGCCCAGGAAAAACTGCGCGCCGGCGCAGCCTCCCCGCGAACCCCTGCCTGCGCCCGCCCAGCTCAGCAAGTGGACCCGGCTTTCAGCGTGCAGACCTCGCCAACACTTCTCTTCTCCGCCTTCGATCTCGTTCTGTTTCTCGGCAAGAACCTCGATATCGTGGGCAGCGAGGGCCGCCCGCAGCGTCTTGGGCATCGCAAATCTGACCTGCTAGGCAAGCCCGCCGCCCAAATCTTTCACCCCGCCGAGCAAGTCATTTTTCACCGCATGGCCCGCAAGCTGGAAGGCTCAGCAGCACAAACCGGCCGCGACACGCTTCTTCTCTGCGACGCCGCCGGAGGCACCCTGCCCTGCCGCGCTATTCTCGGCCGCTGGGCGGACGGCAACGCCCGGTATTTTCTAGCCCTCCTCTCGCTCGCCATGCCTCAGCGGTTGAAAAGGTTGCAGCCCCAAACGCTTAACATGCCAAGCATAACCCGGCTCGCGGCCTAATCCCGCAAACATGCAACGGTCGATGCGGCATCGCTGCCAGTCTAAGGAAAGGCGCCTTGCGAAAACGTTAAGCCGCTGCGCCCGCAGCACTATCGCATTGGTATTGCACAATAAAAGCTAAGTATAGCAGCGGATGCTCGCCGGTTGGCCCAGCGTCTTCGTACAAGCCCGGATTACATTTCTTGGTTAACCCGCGCAATAAAACAAGTTTAACGGACTTTTTGAAATGCACTTTTGGAGGTGAAAACGCGAAAAATTTCGATTTTTGCGGCGGGAAGAAATAAAACCCACCACACATTTACCATTTCGGAATTAACTATGTTCCGGCGCCACGAAAATAATGCGTCCTGGCGGTAGGGATGCACTCGGCCTCTAGCAGGTTAGCCCACTACGCCCCCGGCCCTGCATCTTCCGAAGAAATTGCCAACAGCCCGATAAGCTGCGGAACTTCTTCGGTCACCGTTTTCCAGAGGATGTCACGATCAATGTCGAAATACGCGTGAATGAGCCGGTTGCGCATCCCTGCGATCGCTGTCCATGGTACTGTGGGCGAAGCAGACCGTGTCTCTGGCGTAACCCCGTGATGCGGCCTCGCCGATCACTTCAACGGCGCAGACCAGCGCAAACAGCAGCATATCCTCCCCGTCCAGGTCACTGCGCACCCTCCCGGCGATGAAACGTTGCGAGAGCGTCGCCGCATCGATCATATGCCGGATACGGATGGCGTCCTCACGCCGCATATTCAACCTCGGCCATATGCTCGACCTCGTCGCGGAAATACCGGCTCAAATCCTGCCGGGTGCGCAGATCGACCGGGCGCCCGCCGAGCATTGCCGATAGCTCCGCTTCGATGCCGCTCAGCGCGAGCAGGCCCGGCTCATGGCCGGCTTCGAACTCCACCAGCAAATCCACGTCGCTGTCAGGCCGGCTGACGCCTTTCAACGTAGACCCGAACAGCGCCAGCCGCCTTATATGCCGGCGGCGGCACAGATCGGCCAGTGCGGCGGCGTCCGGGAACAAACGGGGGGACATCTCCAGCTTCCTCTCCATATGTTGCAAAACAACAAATCACAAAAAGCTATCCTAGCCTCGCTTTAATGCCGCAGGGCGCCAGACGGTCTTTTTCATTGGCGGAGGGATCGATGGTGCGGGCACGGCTGGGGCGCTTAGCGGCGAATGTCCTCATGGTTGCAATGCTGCTCATCGCCGCCGCCACGGGCGCGGATGCGCAAGGGGCAGCGGACGTGGACGCCCTCAACAAGCAAGCGGGCCAGCTTTACACCCAAAGCAAATACAAGGAGGCGGCCACCGTCGCAGAGCAGGCGCTCGCTCTTGCCGAACGGGTACTTGGGCCGGAGCATCCCGATACGCTCTCAACCGTGAACAATCTGGCTTTCTTCTATCAGGCTCAGGGCCGCTATGGGGAGGCCGAGCCACTCTTCAAGCGCGCGCTCGATGCCAATGAGCGCCTGCTCGGGCAGGAGCATTTCGAAACGCTCACAAGCGTGGCCAATCTCGCAGCCATCTACGATAACCAAGGCCACCGCGCGCAGCCGAGCCGCTTTATAAGCGCGCGCTGGAGGCCCGCGAGCGCATATTGGGAAAGGATCACCCCCGACACTCTCACAAGCATCGACGATGGCACGCCGCGCGAGGCGCACCCCTCTTATTGGGCGCCGTTCGTGGTTGTAGGCGAGGGCGGAGCCGCGAACTAGTCAGCGTCCGGTGTATTTTCCGTTTTTGCAAAACACTCCTGCAAAACAAAGGGCTCCAAGCGGTCGCCCGCCTGGGCGCGCGACGAAAGCCGTTTACCCAGAAACATCCACTTGCAAACTTTCGTCGGGGATGACAATAGGGTCAAGGCCCTGCACCTTCCATACGAAAGGAGCACGTCATGGCGGATGACTACATTTTGCAGACATCCGGGCTCACGAAGGAGTTCAAAGGTTTTTTCGCCGTGAACGGGGTGGACCTGCAGGTTCGGCGCGGAACGATTCATGCTCTCATCGGCCCCAACGGCGCCGGAAAGACGACGTGTTTCAATCTGCTCACGAAGTTTCTCAATCCCTCAGCCGGCACAATCCAATACAAGGGCGAGGACATAACGCGCAGCCCGCCGGCCGATGTGGCACGCAAAGGGCTTGTGCGGTCCTTTCAAATCTCCGCCGTCTTCCCGCGCCTTACCGCACTTGAGAACGTCCGCATCGCGCTGCAGCGCAAGCGCGGCGGAAGCTTCGATTTCTGGCGGGGGCAGTCCGTGCTCAACGGGATGAACCGCAGGTCGTGCGAGCTTTTGGACGCGGTGGGATTGCTGGAGTTCGCGACCACCCCGGCGGGCGAATTGTCCTATGGCCGCAAGCGCTCGCTCGAAATCGCCACCACGCTCGCCCTCGATCCCGAGCTGATGCTGCTCGACGAGCCCATGGCCGGCATGGCGCAAGAGGATGTGGAGCGCATCGCCGCCTTGATCAAAAAGGTTTCGGCTAACCGGACCATCCTCATGGTCGAGCACAATTTATCGGTGGTCGCGAATCTTTCGGATTTCATCACCGTCCTGGCGCGCGGGCGCGTGCTTGCCGAGGGCAATTACGCCACCGTCTCCAAGGATGAGCGTGTGATCGAAGCCTATATCGGGGTCGGTCATGGCTAGTCCTTCGATGCAAGCTGCGCCCGATCCATCGCCACGCCACGCGCCCGTGCTCAGCGTCCGCGGGCTGCAGGCCTGGTATGGGGAGAGCCATGTCCTGCACGGCGTGGATTTCGATCTTTATCCAGGCGAGGTCATCACGCTGCTTGGGCGGAACGGCGCCGGCAAAACAACCACGCTCAGGTCCATCATCGGGATCATAAGAAAGCGCGCCGGCTCCATTTCTTTCCAGGGAACTGAAACGATCGCCCTGCCCTCCCGGAGCATTGCGCGGCTCGGCATCGGCTATTGTCCCGAGGAGCGGGGCATATATTCCAGCCTTTCCGTCGAGGAAAACCTCATGCTCCCGCCCCAGGTGAAACCGGGGGGACTAAGCCTGGAGCGCATCTACGATCTTTTCCCGAACATCAAAGAACGGCGCACGAGCCAGGGCACGAAACTTTCGGGCGGCGAGCAGCAGATGCTTGCAATCGGGCGGATCTTGCGGACAGGCGCGCGCACGCTGCTCCTGGACGAGCCGACCGAGGGTTTGGCGCCGGTCATTATTCAGCAGATCGGCAGGACGATCCGCGAGCTGAAGAATGAAGGCTTCAACATCATCCTCGTCGAGCAGAATTTTCATTTCGCTTCGACAGTGGCCGACAGGCATTATGTGGTCGAGCAGGGGCGCGTGATCGATATGATCCCGAATGCCGCGCTCAAGGACAACATGCAGAAGCTTCACGCCTATCTCGGTGTGTAGCCGTAGAACCAAAAACTAGGGAGATTAACGTGCGCATTGGAACTTTGTTTGTAGCTGCGGCGGCCCTCCTGGCAAGCCTGACGGCATCTCAGGCGGAAACAGCCGTCAAGATCGGCGTCCTCAACGACCAGTCCAGTCTTTATAAAGACCTTAGCGGCGAAGGCGCAGTCATCGCCGCCAAAATGGCGATCGAAGATTTTAATGCTGCTGCTAAGGGCATCAAGGCCGAAGTGGTCTCCGCCGACCACCAGAACAAGCCGGACATCGCAGTGAACAAGGCGCGCGAATGGTACGATCAGGACGGCGTCGACGCCATCTTCGACGTGCCGAATTCGGGCGTCGCGTTAGCGATCTCAGCCATTACCAGGGAAAAGAACAAGGTTTTCATCGACTCAGGCGCGGCGACCTCGGATCTGACCGGCGCTAAATGCTCGCCTAATACGATTCACTGGACCTACGACACCTGGGAGCTTGCGCACGGGACAGGCTCAGCGACGGTGAAAGCCGGCGGCACAACCTGGTTCTTCCTCACAGCAGACTATGCGTTCGGCCAGGCTTTGGAGCGCGACACCTCCGCTGTGGTCGTTGCCGAAGGCGGCAAGGTTCTCGGCGGCGTCAGGGTTCCGCTCAACACGCAGGATTTCTCATCCTATCTGCTGCAAGCGCAATCCTCCGGCGCTAAGGTCGTCGGCCTTGCCAATGCTGGCGGCGACACCATCAATTCCATCAAGCAAGCCTCCGAGTTCGGCATCGTGGCTGGCGGCCAGAAGCTTGCCGGCTTGCTGGTGTTCCTCACCGACGTGCATTCGCTTGGGCTGAAGACCGCACAGGGCCTCGTCTTGACCGCGCCCTTCTACTGGGACCTCAACGACGGCACGCGCGCTTTCGCCGCCCGGTTTATGAAGGCGACGGGCCGCATGCCGACCATGGTGGTCGCGGGCGTCTATTCCGGCGTGCTGCACTATTTGAAGGGCGTCCAAGCCGCAGGTAGCGCGAAGGATGCGCTGGCCGTTATCGCCAAGATGAAGGAAATGCCGGCGGAAGACCCGCTGTTCGGCAAGAGCACAGTCCGCGCCGACGGCCGCGTCATTCACGATTCCTACCTCTTCGAAGTGAAGAAGCCCGAGGAATCGAAGGGGCCGTGGGACTATTACAAGCTGATCTCGACGACACCCGCAGACAAGGCGTTCCGTCCGATGAGTGAAGGCGGATGCCCGCTTGTCGCTGGCAAGTAGCCGCTGGAGTGTGTCCGATTTTATTGGAAGCGCCTTAAAACCCCCTCACCCCAGCCCTCTCCCTTAGGGGAGAGGGAATCTGCCGCGGCCCCGTCTCCAGGGGAGAGGAAAGTTCAGGGGTCCTCTCTTCCCTCGGGGAGAGAGATAGAGTGAGGGGGGACTTCCCGGAGATTTCTTAGAATCGGACAGCCTCTAGAAGACGGTTGATAAGGTGTGATAGTGTAAAGGAGGCCGCATTGAGCGGCTCCTCAAGACTCCGGAGCTGAACGGGAATGATTTGCCCCGATTTTTCATCCTGCGTGGTCTCCGTTCTCGGAGTACCTCCACAAGCATTGTTCGGACAGCTTCTTCTCGGCCTCATCAATGGCTCCTTCTATGCCGTGCTGAGTCTTGGGCTGGCCGTAATCTTCGGCCTGCTTAACATCATCAATTTCGCCCATGGTGCGCAATACATGATGGGCGCTTTCGGCGCCTTTCTCTTGCTAAACAACTCCTACTTTTCGATCGGCTATTGGCCGGCTCTCATTCTCTCGCCGCTGATTGTGGGGCTTTTCGGCGTTTTGCTGGAGCGCAATCTTCTTTCCCAGCTCAACGTCCGCAGCAAGACGCGCAGCCTTACCGTGTTCGGCGCGTTTTTTGTCATTCTCATCGTCCTCAACGGATCCAACCTTGCAAGCGTTCTCGGTCTCGGCAACAAGGTTCCGGACCTTGCCACGGCGCTCGGCTACAGCATCGACCCAACGCTCGCTTATGCCATTGCTGCCAATGGAGCGCTTGTGCTCGCCACTCTACTCGCCAATACGGGCATTCTTGAAGCTCAGGATACCGATCAGCATACCGACCACCTTTACGGCCTGCTCCTGACCTTCGGCCTTGCCATCGTCATCCAGGGCCTTTTCGTCAATCAGTACGGCTCCTCGGGCCTGCCCTATACCATCCCCGCTGAGCTTTCCGGAGGCATGAACCTCGGCTTTATGTTCCTGCCGATCTATCGCGGCTGGGTTGTTATCGCCTCTTTGGCCGTCTGCATCGCTACGTGGCTCATGATCGAGAAGACGAAGCTCGGCGCTTACCTGCGCGCGGCGACGGAAAATCCAACCCTTCTCCAGGCCTTCGGCGTGAACGTTCCGCTACTTGTCACCTTCACATACGGCCTTGGCGTCGCCCTCGCCGGGCTTGCAGGCGTGCTTGCCGCACCGATCTACTCGGTGAACCCCAACATGGGTGCCGATCTTATTATCGTGGTTTTTGCTGTCGTGGTGATCGGCGGCATGGGGTCGATCCTCGGCTCCATCGTTACCGGCTTCATGCTCGGCATCGTGGAGGGGCTAACCAAAGTTTTCTACCCGCAGGCCGCTTCGACGGTTATCTTCGTCATCATGGCCATCGTCCTTTTGATTAAGCCTGCGGGCCTTTTTGGGAAAGCCGCGTAATGAGAAGCCTGGAAACCATTTCTTCCGCGGACTCGATTGCCGGTGCGGCAAAAGGCCAGACGGCAGCCTCGGCCTCTCACTTTCATGGCGCGTTATTCGCCGGCCTTGCCGCGCTTCTCGCCGTCCTGCCGCTCCTCGGCTTTTACCCTTTCGTCCTCGCCGAGGTTTTGTGCTTCGCCCTCTTCGCCTGCGCTTTCAATTTGATGCTGGGCTTCGGCGGCTTGCTTTCCTTCGGCCATGCCATGTTTTTCGGCTTTGCCTCTTACGTCGCCGCATATACGGCTAAACATGGCCTCACCTCGCTGCCCTTTTGGCTGCCGGGCCTTGGCTGGTTCAATATTCCCATCGGCTTGCCCCCGTTCACCCCAGAGCTGGCTATTTTGACCGGCGCCGCTTCCGCCGCCCTCCTTGGCTTCATTGCAGGCTCGCTTGCGATCCGCCGCCAGGGTATCTACTTTTCGATGATCACACTCGCCCTTGCGCAGATGGTCTATTTCTTTTCCCTGCAGGCGCCTTTTACAGGCGGGGAGAACGGCATTCAGGCTGTGCCCCGCGGCACGGCTCTCGGCCTGATCGACCTCAGCCAGGACCGCACCCTCTATTACGCGGTCGCCGCCGTTTTCATGGCGGGCTTCCTTCTCATCGCACGCATCGTCCATTCGCCCTTCGGCCAGGTCCTCAAAGCGATCCGGGAGAATGAGCCTCGCGCGATTTCGCTCGGCTACCACGCGGCGCGCTACAAGCTCGCCGTCTTCGTTCTGTCCGCGACGCTCGCGGGCGTTGCCGGGGGCATGAAAGCGATCGTCTCGCAGCTTGCAACGCTGACCGATGTGCACTGGAGTATGTCGGGCGAAGCGATTCTGATGACGCTTGTCGGCGGCATGGGCACGATTTTCGGACCGGTGATCGGCGCCGTTATCATCGTAACCATCCAAAATTACCTCAATAGCTTTGGCGCCTGGGTCACCATCGTGCAGGGCACGATCTTTGTGATTTGCGTGCTCCTTTTCAAAGAAGGCATCGCCGGAGTTCTCGGCCGCGCCACCAAGCGGCCGCTGTGACATTAAAGTAGCGTTAATTTATCTTGCTCCGTTAACGCTTTGTTAAGGCTGTACGGCCAGCATCAGAATCGCGATACAGTCTCTATACACGCGCTCGTGGCGAGTATCGGCGATACAACGTCAAGGGGCGCACGGTCTGTTATCGCTTGTTTGTTGTGTCGCCGGCAGCAAATGCCGGCTGTGCCGCGCAACCGTTGGGCTTTGCCCGAGGGACGAGGCATCGAGGACGGGAAGCCTAATCTTCGGCGCCAAAGTCCCTTCTGTAAAGCATCCGCGGCTCGCGGTAATCCGGGCGTGAGGAGGCTTTACATTGAAACCGCTGCTTTCTCCTCGAATTGCGAAGCCGCGGCTCGAAACAAGAGCGGAGGACCGATGCTAAAATTAGCTCTCGAAGGTCTTAAGGGGCGCCGTTCGCGACAAGTCTGTCAAAGTGGGTATCGCGATGCAGGCCGGACACTGCCCGAGAGCGATCTTTTCCGTATGCCACAGCACCTTTACCCCCCAAGTCGCACGGGTTAACTCACGCGAGCGGGCGGCTCCGGGTGTTCGCGTCTTCCAAGGCATGCGCCGGTTTTTCAGTGGATTGACTTGGAAGCGGCAAAGGCTTCGCCCATGACGGCCAGGAACCGGGCTCAGGCCCGGTTTCATTCGTTTAGAACGGACACTGGCGTGCCGCTAACGCATTGGCGTAAAAGGGCTGGTATAAAAAATTCGCTTACCGCTCATTGAACTGTCACTTTTAGCGCGAAGACCCGCTATAAGGGCTCCAGCAACAACCTCGCCCTCCATGCCCTGGCTACAACTCCTCGTCCTCCTATTGCTGATCACCTTGAACGGCTTCCTCGTCATGTCGGAGCTCGCGATCGTGTCGTCGCGGCCGGCCCGGCTGCAGAAAATGGCTGCCGACGGCCATCGGGGAGCTGCGGACGCGCTGGCTCTGAATGGCGACTCGGCCCGCTTCCTGCCGTCCGTTCAGATCGGCATCACCGTTGTCACCATCCTTTCTGGCGCCTATGGCGAGCTCACTCTGTCGCCCCAGCTCGCCAGTGCGCTCTCCGGCCTGCCCTTTATCGGCCCCCATTCGAAGGCCGCCGCGTCCACTATCGTTGTGGCCGCCATCGCTTATGTTTCTCTCGTTATCGGAGAACTCGTTCCAAAGAATTTCGCCCTTTCGAACCGCGAGCGGATCGCCTGCTACGTCGCCCCGGCCATGTCTCTGTTGGCCTCGCTCACTACGCCCATCGCGGTGCTTTTGCGCCTCTCCACAGCGGGCGTGCTTCGCGTGGCGGGCCCTCACCTCCGCGAAGAGCCCGAGGTGACTGAGGAAGAGGTGAAAACCATGATCGCCGAGGGCACCGAGGCTGGCGTGTTCGAAAAGGCTGAGCAAGAAATCATTGAACGCGTTCTCATGGTCGCCGACCTGTCCGTCCGCTCGATCATGGTGCCGAGGCCCGATATCGTTTGGCTCGATATTACCGAAAGCCAGGAAAGCATTTACAAGGATATTGCCAGGAGCGGACATTCGCGCTTCCCGGTCGGCCGCGGCGATGTCGACGAGACCATCGGCATCGTACACGCCAAGACGCTTCTCGAGCAGCTTCACACCTCAGGCAAAATCAATCTCGAAGCCGCGATCAAAACGCCCCTTTACGTGCACGAAAGCACGAATGTCTTGAAGCTGCTCGAAATGTTCAAATCCTCCCTCGTGCATATGGCCATTGTGCTCGACGAGCACGGCAGTGTGCAGGGCATTGTCACGCCAACCGACATTCTCACCGGCATCACCGGCGAGCTGCCCGAGGTGGAGGCCGATATCGAGCCGGCCGCCAAGCAGCGCGAGGACGGCTCATGGCTCCTCGACGCGCAGATGCCCATTTTCGAGGTCGAGCGCGTGCTGGGCGTCACCGGTCTCGCTGTCGACGACGCAGAATATACGACGCTTGCCGGCTTCGTGCTCTCGCAGCTCGGCCACATCCCGCCGGTAGGCGAAACCTTTCAGTGGAAGGACTGGCGTTTCGAGGTCGCGGGCCTCGACGGGCGCCGCATCGACAAGGTGCTGGCGACGCCGATGCCGGCAGGCTGAACTTGCGGTTAATCCCAGCGCTGCGCTTATATTTAACGGACTTTTTGAATCGCACTTTTTGGGGTGAAATCGCAAAAAATTTCGAAGTTTACGGCGGGGAGAAAATCGAAAACGGCGCCGTTTACCCTTTTGGCATTTACCATGCCGCAAACCCCGCGCCGCTTAAGCACCCGTTAACGCATGCCCCCGGCGGCGCCCTTCCGTCTGAGTGCTCCGAAAGGGTTCGTTCAGCGTAATAATGGTGAACGATGTCCGGCAAGAAAGCCCGCTCGATACTGGCCCGGCACGCATCCGCAGCAGCTCCCAAGAGCCCACCCGCGCGCTTCGCCGCCGGCTTTGTTGCCAATCGGGGTCCGGACGGGCTGGGGGCCGTATTTTGGTAGTGTTCTGATAGTTCTGCAAAATGGTCTGAGGCGGCCAATGGTATGCAGGCGATGTTCGACGTCACCAACCCTTTGCAGAGGGAGCAGACCATGACCAAGGGAGAGGATAGAGCCAAGGTTG
>JBKQQS010000063.1:0-15833 GCA_052144215.1 Rhodomicrobium sp. | reverse complement strand
CGGCCCCTTCCTCTTCTAACACCATAAGGCGGCAGCCTGAGCGCTGACCCCGGACAGAAGCATGACCCCGGCAGTGGATGGCGCAAAAAAGGGATTGACTACAAGGGGCCCGTTACAGAAGCGCCGCGTCATCGTAAACGCCGGCATGGTAAACGCAGGCGGATTTTTATTTCTTCCCGCCGCAAAAATCGCGATTTTTCGCGATTTCACCCCGAAATGTACGATTCAAAAAGTCCGTTAAATATAAATGCAGCGGCGCAATTAACCCTATATGGGCACGGCGGCGTTCGCCAGCGCCTCGTCGCAAGGTGAAAATTATTGCGCAATATCCGCATGTTACGTGGCCAGCCATGTCCGTTAATTGGATCGCAAGGCGCATTTCTTATGATGGCGTCTTAACAAAGGGCCGATGGCGGAGAGGCGAGCGGCAGCCTCTCGCACCAATTCCGGCCCTTCGGAGGGGCGGTTTGCGGTTAATAGGATGGGGCCGGCTCGGAGCTATATTTCACCGAGCAGCCATACGGGCGCGTGACGGCCTCGGCCACCGGCCGGCCGGCCATCACCTCGCCGAGCGCGGCGCGGACATAGTTCTTCGCGGTCGCGATATCGTCCAGATTGGTCGTCGCCTTGTCGTCGATGCCCCCCATATAGACGAGCGTGCCTTCCGCGTTCACGATAAACATATGCGGGGTCGTGCGCGTGTCGTAGAGGTGGCCGACCTTGCCCTCGGGGTCGAGCAGCACTTCGGCCGGCGCGGCGCCGCGCGATATCGTCAGCTGGTTGGCGCCCGTGCCGTCCACATAGCCCTGCTCGCCAGGCGCCGAGGAGATGATGGTGAGCCAAACGATGCCCTTCGCAGCCGCGTCCTTTTGCAGGCTCTGCATGTTGCCGGATTTATAATGCTTTTTCACATAGGGGCAGCCGTCGTTCGTCCATTCGAGCACGACGATTTTGCCCCGGTAGTCGCTGAGCTTCACCGTTTTGCCGTTGGAGTCGACGGCGAAGAAATCGGGGGCGGGCTTGCCGGGTTGCGGCGCGCCATGGGCGGTTGCGGTCATGAGAAATCCTGCCATGAAGGGTGCGGCCAATTTCAACAACGGCATGCTAGGCTCCTTTGTTCGATGACGGATTCAGCAGGGCCGCCTGCGTCTTGATCTCGTCGAGTACGAGGCCGGCCGTTAAAATCTGAGGCAAAACACGGGGTTCAGCGCCGTGCCCCGGATAGAAGAGATAGAGCGGCACGCCGGCGCGGCCGAAATGTTCGAGCAGTGCGGTGATCTCAGGGTTGGCCTTCGTCCAATCGCCTTTCAGATAAATGATGCCGCTATCTTGAAATGCCCGCGCAACCCTGCCCGACTTCAGCGCCACGCGCTCGTTCACTTTGCAGGTAATGCACCACGCCGCGGTCAGGTTCACGAACACCGGCCGGCCTTGCGCCTTCAGCTCGTCGAGCCGGGCTTGGGTGAACGGCTCCTCTTTCAGAACCGGGGACTCGGCACCAAGGGCGGAGTCTTCGGTGTGCGCCGTCATAGCGAGCGAAAGTCCGCCGGCGAGAGCCACGACGCCGAGGACCGGCGCCACCAATTTCAGGGTCGAATGAGCGGATGCGGTTTTGCCCGCGAGCCAAGCCGCGAAGCCTACGCCGACAATGGCCAAAGCGGCGGCCAGCACGCCGTCGCTCCCCGTCTGAATGCTGAGCACCCAAACGAGCCAAGCGGCCGTCGCATAGAGCGGAAAGGCCAGCGCCTGCTTCAGCGTTTCCATCCAGGCGCCGGGCTTCGGCAAAATTCTCTGCATAGCGGGGCTGAAGCTCAGCGCGACGACCGGCGTGGCGAAGCCGAGGCCGAGGCCGAGCATGACCGCCACAAGAATGTAGGACGGCTGCGTCATCGCATAGCCGATAGCCGCGCCCATGAACGGCGCAGTGCAGGGCGTCGCGGCAATCGCCGCCAGCACGCCCGTGAAGAAATAGCCCGCGTTGCCCGGCTTGCGCGACAAATTATCGCCAATCGACATCAGCCCGCCGCCAAACTGGACCACGCCGGAGAGGCTGAGCCCCATGACGAAGAAAAGGAGCGCCAGCGCCAGCACGAAGGCCGGCGATTGGAACTGAAAGCCCCAGCCGAGCACCGCGCTGCCTTCGCGCAAGATCGCGATCACGGCCGCGAGCGCCGCGAAGCTCGCCAGCACACCGCTAAGATAGGCGAGGCCTTGCTGCCTGTGCCCGCCGTCCGCTGCTTTCGCAAAACCGAGCGCCTTCAGCGCGAGCACCGGAAACACGCAGGGCATGAGGTTCAAGATAACGCCGCCGAGGAATGCGAACAGCACTGCCAGCCCCGCGCTGCCCGAGACGCCGCCTGAAGCCGCCGCTTGAGAGCCGGAATTGACCTGGCCCCCCGCATCGGTATGTTGGAAAAGCCCTCCGGCGGCCGCCGAATCCGGCCCGCGCGACGCGGAGATTGTGTAGCCGGTGCGCGAGTCCTCCCCGCTGCCTTTGCTCAGCACGAGCACCCCTTCGAGCTTTTCCGGCGTCTCTTTGCTGTCGCCCTGTTGCATATCGAGGATGAGCTGGCCGCCCGAGATCGCGCGGGGTTGCGCCGCCGGATTGGAGACCGGGCCCCAAGTGAGGGGGAAGAAGCGGGCGTCCGTCACCCCTTTGAAGAGCGCAGGCCCGGCCGAAACCGTTAGCCGTAGAGCCGCTTTAGCGGGATTGGCGGCGTAAGCTGCCGCGCCCGACAGCGGCACCGGCAGCCTGCTGCGCGCCGTTGCGATTTGGCTTGCGAATTCCGAAGGCGCGGCCTCGTTCGAAACGGCAAGCGTCAGCTGAACTTGGGTTTCCTCAGGGACGCAAATGTCCTTACAGACGAGATAGGAGACTTTCGCCGCCAGCGCGATGCTGCCTGCAGCCTCTTCCGGCACCTCGATCGCGGTCAAGAGCAGCACTTCATCGTCATAGCCATATTCGACGAGCGGGCCAACCGCGATAGTGTGGGGAAACGGCCAAAGGACCGGCCCCGCCTTAAGGCCGCCTGCCAAGGCCCATTCGATCGTCGTGGGCTCGCCCGAGTCGCCTGGATTGGTCCAATAGGTGTGCCAGCCTGGCTCCATGCGCTCGCGCACCGCGACGGTAAGCGTTTTGCCGGGCCTAGCGGACGATGTCTCCGCGATAAGATCGGTGGTTACATGACGGTGAGGCGATTGGCTCGCAGCCATGACATTCCCCCATCCGAAGGCGGTTAAGACGATCGCCAAGACGGACGTAACCTGCCAGTTTGCCATCCGGAATTGCTCTCCAATCGGGTAAGATGCGTGCGGCTTGCTGACATAGGCTCGCCTGCAGCACAAGATCAAGTGTCCTGTATGCGGACTGGAGCGTTAAATCGCCTCAAAACCCTAGGAGTCCTAGGAACTTGCGCCCTTCCTTCACGCGCTCTTGAAATCTTCGCGATATGGCTTCGCCACAGTTGGGGGCAATTTTTGCAAATGCGAGATCCGCCTCAAATTCGCCCTAAAAACCCCTGAACGCTCAAGAATTAAGCGGGGCAAGCAAAATTTTGTATCCAGTCCCTACAGACCCATCTTGTCATGCGGTCCGCTGGAGGCATTTTGTCTTGTTCGTAGTCCTTATTCGCAGTGCAACGGCACGGTTTTCGGGAGTTGGAGATGGACCGTCGCACTTGGCTAAAGCTTGCCGCCTCAACCGCTGCTGTGGCCGCCTTTCCATTCCCGATCCTCGGTCAGGGAAGTTCCGGTAATCCGCTGCCCTTTTCAGAGGACACCCTCGACGCGCGAGCGCGCGAGCTCGCGAACCGGCCCTACAAGCCCTTCGAGAAGCGCGTAGACGAAGCGCTGGCGAGTGTCCCTTACGATCAATATAGCCGCGCCATCGTATTTAAAGAGGATCAGGCCCTCTGGCGCAAGGACGGGGTGCCGTTCTGGCTTGAACCCTATCACACCGCTGGTTCTTATTATGCGTATCCGGTCGAGCTTTACTCTGTAGAGGCGGGAGAAGCGATCAGAATCCCTTACTCTGCGCAGGAGTTCGATTTTTATCCGCCCGCCAAGGAGCCTGCAACGCCCGCGCAATCCGATTTTGCCGGATTTCATGCCCTTGCACAGATCGATAAGCTTGGCGTTTTCAGGAATTTCCTAAGTTTCGTTGGGGCGACCAACTTCCGCGCGATCGGATCGGGCCAAGTCTTCGGCGTCTCTGCACGCGCTCTTGCGATCAACACCGGCCAGCAGGGCGGAGAGGACTTTCCCCTCTTCAGAAGCTTCTGGATCGAGCGGCCAACGCCAGCCAGCCAGAGCCTTACCGTGCATGCCCTGCTCGACAGCGTGAATGCCGTTGGGCGCCTAAAATTCACAATAACGCCGGGTTACAGCACGGTGATCGAGACCGAAGCGGTCATCTATCCGCGGCGGCGCATCGCCTATGCCGGGATCGCGCCCATCGCGAGCCGCTTTTTCTTCGGCCCCGGAGTTCCGCCGAAGCGGCGCGATTACCGTCCCCGCGTGCACGATTCCGAGGCGCTCTATATCGTGAACGGCGCCGGCGAGCAGATTTGGCGGCCGCTCCTCAATCCGGAACGGCTGCAATTTTCGGTCTTCGTCGATAAGGGACCGAAGGGGTTTGGCCTCATCCAAAGGGAACGCTACTTCGCGAGCTATCAGGATGCCGACCTGCAATTCGAAAAGCGCCCATCCTTATGGATCGAACCGCTCGGAGATTGGGGCGAAGGGTCCATCGATCTGATCGAGCTGCCCGCCCCTGAAGAGATCAACGAGAATATCGTGTGCTTCTGGCGGCCCAAGGATGGGCTTGGCCCAGGCATCGGCCACCGGTACCATTATCGCATGCATTGGTGCTGGACCCCGCCATTCGAAAACAAAAAAGCGGTCGTGGCCCAAACGCGGGTGGGAGAAACGAAAACCGGCGATGCTCTTTTCATCGTGGACTTTTTCAACACCGAAGCCTGCGCAGACTGCGGCGGCGGCGCTCTGAACGCGAATGTGACGGCCTCAGCCGGAGAAATCCGCAATGTGAGGCTCGCTGCCGCACCGGCGGCCGGCGCCATGCAGCGCCTGCGGTTCGAGTATGCGCCGTCAGGCAGCGAGCCTGTCGACTTGCGCGCGCAGCTTCAGGTAAACGGAAAGCCCGTTTCCGATTCTTGGATATTCCGGTGGGCGCGCTAATCTGCCGCGGCTAAGGATGGGCGCGCTCAAGGAACCCTAACTCCCCCCTGGGCTCAGGCTTCTCCATATCTCATTATTCTGATCACGCTCCAATCGAGGCAATAAAATGGACCGGCGGGGTGTCCTAAAACTCGGCGCAGGTTTTTCCGCCGCCCTTCTTTTGGGGCAGCGGCTATTGTCCTCAAACGGTGCGCTGGCGGAGCCCGCGAGCGGACCGGCCGCGCTGCCGTTCGCTGAGCCTACGCCGTTTGCGGAAGATACCGTGATCGAGCTGGCCCGCCTTCTTTCAAAATCGCCCTACCGTGCGCCAGACGATACAATTCCGCAGAGTTATAAGGACCTGAATTACGACCGCTATCGTGCGATCAGGTTCAAGAAAAGCCTGGCGTTATGGGGCCGCGACAATCTTGGCTTTACCGCCGAGTTTTTCAGCGCGGGCTACATATACCAGACCCCGGTTCAGATTTTCATGGTGGATGGCGGCCGCGCTGCGGAGCTCAAATACGATCCGGACCTTTTCACTTACGGTCCCGAGGTGAGCCGCCCTCCGGAAAGCGCCCGTCCAGGCTTTTCCGGCATTCGCATTCACGCGCCGGTCGAGACGCCCGGCGTCATGGACGAGTTCGCCGTATTTCAAGGTGCAAGCTATTTCCGTGCCAAGGCGGCTGGGCAAGGTTATGGGATGTCTGCGCGTGGACTTGCAATCAACACCGCCCATCCGCCCGCAGATGAATTTCCAATTTTCCGTAGCTTCTGGCTCGTAAAGCCCGCGCCGGGCGGCAAATCTGTCACGGTTTTCGCTCTTCTCGACAGCATAAGCGCCTCTGGCGCATATAAGTTTGTCATCTCAGCGGGTTATAATACGGCGATGGACGTGGAGTGCACGCTCTTTCCCCGGACTTCAATCGCTTACGCAGGAATCGCTCCTCTGACGAGTATGTTTTACTTCGCGCCAAGCAGTAGCTTCCGCCCCGATGAGACACGCCTGCGCGTGCACGACTCGGACGGGCTGTCGATCTCGAATGGCAAAGGCGAGCAGATTTGGCGGCCGCTGATCAATCCGGGGCGGGTGCAGTTTTCCGCCTTTGCGGACGGCGATTTGAAGGGGTTTGGGCTCTTACAGCGCGAGCGCAGGGCCGATCGCTATCAGGATTTCGATGCCCGCTACGAGCAGCGGCCAAGCGTCTGGGTGGAACCGAAGGACGATTGGGGTGAAGGCTCGGTCGATCTTGTTGAATTGCCGACGCAGACGGAGTATTTCGATAATATCGTCGCATTCTGGCATCCTAAGGAGCCGCTTCAGGCTGGCAGCGCTTACACTTACCGCTACCGGCTCACGTGGTGTCAGGAAACGCCTGTGCGCCGGAACTTAGCGACTGTGACCCAAACGCTTGTTGGCGCTTCCACCCGCCATGAAGGCATGAGGGTTTTCTATATCGACTTCGCCGGGACAGAAAAATTCAATCTCTGCGATGATTTTGACGATTTTTGTTCCGATAAGAACGGAAATGTGGAACTCAGTGCAAGTACAGGTAGTTTCGTGAACGTTGCGATCCGCCGGAACCGGATAGCTGGGGGACATCGCGCCGGTTTCGAATATCAACCCGCGCCGGGGTCTTCTCAGGCTGACTTGCGTTGCGTGCTTACCGCAAATGGGAAGCCGGTTTCCGAAGTTTGGCTTTACCGCTGGACGGCCTGAGGTCAGGGATGCACGATACTTATCCTCTTTCCGATATGCCTTCGATCCCGGTTTCGCGGGCTCAATCGGTATTTGCGCCTCAAAGCCTCGAGCGGTTCGACCGGGCCACCCGCCGGCAGCCCCGCCCCGATTCCGCAGCCCCCTGGCGGCGCGGCATCGTTTTCGGCGGCGCTTTGGGCATCACGGCCTACCTCATCCGCGAGTTGTATCTCGTTCTCAGCGTCGGCAGCATCGCCGGGCTCGAGGTGGCGTTGATGGTGCTGTTCGCCATCAACATCTTCTGGCTCGCCCTATCCTTTATGACCGCGCTGGCCGGCTTTGCGGTTATAGCGCTTGGGCTCCGGCGCTCGATAGCCGACCCGAAGGACTACGATGCCTCGGCTCCCCTTTCGGGCAGGACCGCGATTCTTGTTTGCACCTACAATGAGTCTCCCGAACGGATATTCGGGATGGCCGTTGCTACAATGCGCTCAGTAGCCAAGACCGGTCAGCGGGAAGCCTTCGATCTGTTCGTTCTCAGCGACACCACCGACCCCGATATCTGGGTGCAGGAGGAGGCCGCGTTTCAAGCCGTCCGCGAGCGCGAAGCCGAAGGCTCGCGTATCTTCTACCGGCGGAGGTCCGCTAACACGGGCAAGAAGGCCGGCAACGTTGCCGACTGGTGCCGCCGCTGGGGCGCCAACTACGAATATATGCTCGTTCTCGACGCAGACAGTTTGATGACGGGCGAATCGGTCGCGAAGCTCGCCGCGATCATAGAGAAAAACCCAGATTTCGGCCTTGTGCAGACTGTGCCGGTCTCGATCGGGCGCAACACGCTTTTTGCGCGGCTGCAGCAATTCGCGGGCCGCCTTTACGGCCCGATGCTGGCGACGGGCCTCTCGTTCTGGCATCGAGGCGTCAGCAACTTTTGGGGGCACAACGCCATCATCCGCACGCGCGCCTTCATAGAGAGCGCGGGGCTGCCGATGCTGCCCGGAAAGCCGCCTTTCGGCGGACCCATACTCAGCCACGATTTCGTGGAGGCCGCGCTTTTGAACCGGGCCGGCTGGCGCGTTTGCATGGTGCCAGACCTCGTAGGGTCCTATGAGGAAATACCGCCAAGCCTGATCGACTTTGCGATGCGCGACCGGCGCTGGGCGCAAGGCAATCTGCAGCACTCGCGCGTGCTACTGGCAAGCGGCCTGCATTGGGTTAGCCGGGTGCATATGGCCATGGGCATCATGGCCTATCTCTCGGCGCTCGTTTGGCTACTCTTCCTCGTCATCGCGCTCTCGCTGACGCTCCAGTCGATCTACACCGTCCCGCAATATTTCTCGGACAATTTCTCGCTCTTTCCGAATTGGCCGATGCAGGACAGCGCGCGATCTCTCGAGTTGCTGATGCTCACCCTCGGAATCCTGCTCATGCCGAAGGTCTTTGCCTATCTGCTTGCCATCATGGATTCGAGGCAGCGGCGAGGATTTGGCGGGGCGTTCATGCTGCTGGCGGGCGTTCTGATCGAGATCGTTCTGTCGTCGCTGTTTGCGCATATCATGATGCTGCTGCAGTCTTCGGCGGTCGTCGATGTGTTCCGCGGCCGCGATAGCGGCTGGAAGCCGCAACGGAGGGACGACGGATCGTTGCCGGCCCGCGAGATCATGCATTTCCACTCCGCGCATATGGTGATCGGCGTCTGCCTTGCCACGCTCACGCTCTATTCTTCGTTCATTCTGTTTTTGTGGATGCTGCCGGCGTCCTTAGGGCTTGTCTTCTCCGGTCCGCTCTCGGCTTGGTCGGCGCGCAAATCGGCCGGAGAGCAATTCCGGCGGCTTGGGCTCCTTCAGATCGAGGAGGAAAAGGCCCCGCCGGCGATCGCCGGTGAAGCGGCGGAAATCCAGGCCAAGCTCGAAGCGGCCATTCTTCAGCGCGAGGCGATCACGCAGCTTGCCCTAAGCACCAAACTCCGGCGGCTCCATCGCGAGCTGATTCAGATGCAGCCGATTACCCTCGAATCCCGCATTTCTCCAAATTTGGCAATCGGACGCGCCAAGCTCGAAGTTTCCGCAAATTTGACCGAATTGTTAAATTTGCTAGAGCCGGGCGAAAAAGCGGCTCTACTTTCCGATCCCGAAAGTCTCGCGCGTTTAGAAGCCCTCATACCTGCCGAAATTCCGCCAGAAACAGCCCATCATTCTTCGGTTGGGGCTCTGGAGCAAACAACTTAACACCTTTATTAAAGGAAACGTCATGTCACCCATGAAGGTCATGCCGCTTGTCCTGACAGTCATAACTCCTTTCGTTATGACTGCGGGCGTGGCGCGGGCGGCCGAAACGCCTATCGTCCTAGCGCAGAATACGCCGCAACAGAAAGAAGAAGAGCGTAAGAAGCACGAACAGCAAAAACCTCAGCCACAAAAGCCCCAGCCGCAGCTGCACCGCGCGCAAGAACTGCAAAAACCACAGCCGCAAAAGCCCCAGCCGCAGCTGCACCACGCGCAGGAAATGCAGAAGCCTCTAGCGCCCCGCCAATTGCAGGAACAGAAGCTGCAACAGCCGCTGCACCGCGCGGAAGAGCATCATCCAACCCCGCAGACGCCCGGCGGTTCTTACGGCGGCCCCGGCCAGGCTAAAATTCAGCAGCACCAGTTACAAAACGCGCCGCACCACGAGCTCTCCGCCGCCGATCAAAGGGCTAAAACCGCGCGTGACGCACACGGCGCAGACCGCGCGCGCATCATCGAGCATCAGAAGCAGGCCGCGGCCCAGGAGCGCAGCCCGGCGGCACTCAACGAGCGGTTGCGGCTCCAAAACGAGCGGATGCACGCCATCGCCAGCCAGCGCCAGCAATCGGTCGACCGCCACGGTCAAACCCTTATCAAGGAGCCCGGCAACCGGACGATCCTGCAGGCGAATGGCCATTCCTTCGTCCAGCATGACGAAACCGCCAATTTCCGCGCCTTTGGCGGAAATCCGCAGACGCACCGCGCGCCCAACGGAAACATGGTTTCGACGTTCGCACGCCCGGGCGGCGTCAGGATCGAGGTCGAGGTCGATTCCTACGGGCGGCCGATGCGCCGCGTCCGGTATATGCCCGACGGCCGGCGGTTTGTGCTCTTCGAGAACCGCGCCATAGCAATCGGCGCCGGTTTCGCGCTTGCCGCTTTCATCGTCGCTCTGGCTCCTCCGCACATCGACATTCCCCCTGCGCAATACATCGTCGATGCCGACGTCGCTTCCGAGGACGACTTCTACGCCGCCCTCCAGGCGGGGCCGGTGGAACCGCTCGACCGCGGTTATACGCTCGACGAGATCCTTGCTAGCGTCGACCTGCGCAACCGCATGCGCAGCATCAGCATCGACACGATCAATTTCGAGTTCGGCTCGGCCGATGTTGGACCCGATCAGGCACAGATGCTGGAGCCCGTTGCGGCGGTCATGCGCGATATGGCGAACCAAAACCCCGGCGAGGTCTTCCTCATCGAGGGGCACACCGACGCGGTCGGCTCGGATATCGACAATTTGAGCTTATCGGACCGGCGCGCTCAAGCGGTCGCAGACTTGCTCGCGCAGCAATTCGGTATTCCGCGTGAAAATCTGGTTACCCAGGGGTACGGCAAGCAGTTCTTGCTCGTTCCCACGCCTGAGCCGGAACGCCGGAACCGGCGCGTGGTTATCAGGCGGATCACGCCGCTGCTGCAGACGGGTCCGGATCAGTACAGCTCCGCCAATGGCGGCCCAGGCGCTGCCCCGATGGATGGCCCTGGCGGCCCCGGTGGCCCGGGCGATCCCATGGACGGCCCTGGAGACCAGCAACAGCGCTAGCGCACTTCGAAAAGCGGGCAAGTTGCCCGCTTTTTTTACCGGATGATACCAAATCTGATTGAATGCTTCCGGCGGCGATTCCAGAACTGTCATCGCGAGGCGGCCCCCGATCGAGCCGGGGGCGGGCTCCGCCGCCGTGGCGATCCAGTGCAACTTGCCGTTTACGCTTGCATTTGCAGCCTGTGGATTGCTTTGGGGCTAAAGCCCCTCGCAATAACGGATGTGAACTACTCAACCGGATTTGGTAGGAGCTCATGGAAATCCTTCATCTCCTTTGGGGCGTTTTGAGCTTCGTCCTGGGGCTCTTGTGGCAACTCGCGTGGTTTATCCTCCGCGATTTGATTTCCTCGCTGCTTTGGCTCCTGATCGTTGCCTGGCTAATCCTCGGCGTACGCTACCGGAGCTTCACGGCGGGCGCGCTCGTGCTCTTGCGCTACGGCACCTTCGGCCTCCGTCTCTTTTGGCGCTGGCTACGCGGGACACCGGGCGCTGTGCCCGCTCCGCCCGCCGGAAAGGCGCTCCAAGCCGCGGCAAGAGCGCGGCGCCGCAGACCTTT
The DNA here is from genome assembly GCA_052144215.1 of Rhodomicrobium sp. GTDB lineage: Bacteria > Pseudomonadota > Alphaproteobacteria > Rhizobiales > Rhodomicrobiaceae > Rhodomicrobium. The sequence goes on along the minus strand of JBKQQS010000063.1, from coordinate 4,578 downwards.
CGGCACCATGTCGGTTTCGGAGCAGCTCAACATGCTGCTTGTTGGCGCTATATATTTGCTCTTTTTCGCCTGAGCCAGCGCCCCGGGAAATCGGATAGCCCTCAGCGACGTGCCGCTACCGCTTGTCTCCGCTCAAATTCAGCTTAACTATGCGGCTTCGGAGAATCGAATCATGAAACGCCAAGCAACAAAAGGCCCGACGCAACGGCAGCTTCGCGCAGGCGAGCTGCTGCGTCACGCGCTTGCGGAAATATTCCGCACCGAGGACATCGAGGACGAGGATCTCGCAGGCGAGATCGTCACCATTGCAGAGGTACGCATGAGCCCGGACTTCCAGCACGCGACCGTTTTCGCCAGCGCGCTCAGCGGCAAGAACAGCGACGATCTTGCCCGCGCACTCAACCGGCATCACCGGTTTTTGCGCGGAGAGCTTGCGCGGCGCGTCGAGCTGAAATATGTCCCCGAGCTTGTATTCCGGGGCGATCACGTGGCCGAGGAAGCCGGGCGCATCGAAGAGCTGTTGCGCTCGCCCGATGTGGCCCGCGATCTGAAGTAAACCAGCAAAGCGAAAACAATGGCACGCCGCAAAGGCAACGATATTCACGGCTGGCTTATTCTCGATAAGCCGCAAGGGTTAACCTCGAACCAGGCGCTCGGCCGCCTGAAGCGCCTGTTCAACCCGAAAAAGGTGGGCCACGCCGGCACGCTCGATCCGCTCGCCACAGGCGTGCTTCCCATCGCGTTCGGCGAGGCGACGAAAACGGTTGCGCATGTGGTCGATTGCGAAAAGAGCTACGATTTCACCATCCGTTGGGGCATCGAGACCGATACCGACGATGCGGAAGGCCAAGCCGTCAAGACCAGCGATGCGCGCCCAAGCCGGGATGCCATCGAGGCCGCACTGCCAGGCTTCCTCGGCGACATCATGCAGACGCCGCCCTCCTATTCGGCCATCAAGGTCGATGGCGAGCGCGCATACGATCTGGCCCGCGACGGCGAGGCGCTTGAGCTTGCCCCGCGGCTCGTGTCGATCTACGAGCTAGAAATCGTGGATATGCCGTCGCCCGATCTCACCCGGCTCGTCTGCGATTGCGGCAAGGGCACGTATGTGCGCTCCATCGCCCGCGATTTGGGACGGGCGCTTGGCTGCTTCGGCCATATCGCCGCGCTGCGGCGCACTTCTGTTGGGCCATTCAGCGAAGAACGCGCGATTTCCCTGGAAACGCTCGAAAGTTTGAGCAATAGTGACAGCGGCCAAGATGCTCTTTTGAGCACGATCATTCCTGTCGAGACGGCGCTGGACGGCATCCCGGCGCTCGCCATTAGCGGGGACGATGCGGCTAGGCTGAAGCGGGGGCAACCCATCCTCATAAGGGGCGGGAATGCGCCAATCCTGAAAGGCCCGATCTATGCGACCTCTCGCGGGGTCCTCGTCGCCATTGGCGAGGTCGAACGCGGCGAGATGCATCCGGTCCGGGTTTTCAATATCCCCGCTTGAAGCCGGATCAGCGACCAACTCAATGGAGATAACCGATGTCGATCACTGCCGAGCGCAAAGCAGCGCTCATAAAAGAATATGCCATTAAACCCGACGATACCGGCTCGCCTGAAGTCCAGGTCGCCGTTCTCACGGAACGGATCAGCAACCTGACGGAACACTTCAAAACCCATAAGAAAGACAACCATTCGCGCCGCGGGCTGCTTAAGCTTGTGAGCGGGCGGCGCCGCCTGCTCGATTATGTGAAGAGCAAGGACGAAGGCCGCTATCGCGATTTGATCGAGCGCCTGGGTATCCGCCGGTAAAAACTGTAGCGTGGCCGGTCTTTCCGCTTTTCATCGGCCGGAGAGGCCGGCTAAACTCAATTCACCGGCAACTTTGGGCTGTATCGACGTTTAAGCCTGCAGCCGGCCTTTTCCGCTGGAAAGGGTTGCACAAACATTTTCCCCTCTATGAGGCCGCGCGATTCTGCGCTAAAGGTTTCCTGCGCAACAAATGACGCAAATGAAGGTGCCGGGGGAAGGGCCTCCGGCTGAAGCTGTTGGAATAACAAAATGTTCGAAATTTACCGGGAAGAAGTTGAATGGGGCGGCCGCACACTGAAGCTTGAGACGGGCCGCATAGCCCGGCAGGCCGATGCCGCGGTGCTCGCGCAATACGGCGAGACTTCCGTCCTTGCCACCGTGGTGGCGGATCGCGAAGCGGACCCAACGAAGGATTTCTTCCCCCTCACGGTCAACTATCAAGAAAAAGCCTACGCCGCGGGAAAGATCCCCGGCGGCTATTTCAAACGGGAAGGGCGCCCTTCCGAGCGCGAAACGCTGGTATCGCGGCTCATCGACCGGCCGATCCGGCCCTTGTTTGCGCCGGGCTTCAAGAACGAGACCCAGGTCATCGTCACCGTCCTCTCCCACGATATGGAGAACGACCCGGACATCGTGGCCATGGTGGCGGCTTCGGCGGCGCTGACGATTTCCGGCCTTCCTTTTCTCGGCCCGATAGCCGCGTCGAGGGTTGGCTATGCGAAGGGCCAATACATCTTGAACCCGGCGTCCGACCAAATCAAAACCACAGAGCTCGATCTCGTGGTGGCGGGCACGGGCGATGCGGTGCTGATGGTCGAATCGGAAGCCAAGGAGCTCTCCGAGGAGGTCATGCTCGGCGCGGTGGTGTTCGGCCAGCAAGCCTATAAGCCTGTTATCGAGGCGATCATCGGCCTTGCCGAGCAGGCGGCCAAGGAGCCTTGGCATCTTCCTGACGCGAAGAACGAGTACGAGGCCAAGGTCAAGAAGCTTGTCGAGCGCGACCTCAAAAAGGCCTTCCAAATCGCGAGCAAGCAGGAACGCAATGCCAAGGTTGGCGAGGCAAAAGCCAAGGCTGTGGCGGAGCTTCTCACCGAGGAGGCAGGCGTTGCCGGCAAGGTGAAGCTCGCCGATGCTTTCAAGGAGATCGAGAAGAACGTCGTTCGCTCGAGCATCTTGAAGACCGGCAAGCGCATCGATGGGCGCGATCTTGTAACGGTCCGGCCCATCGATTGCCAAGTGCACGTGATCCCGCGCACGCACGGCTCCGCGCTCTTCACGCGCGGCGAGACGCAAGCGCTCGTTGTCGCCACCCTCGGCACGGGCGAGGATGAGCAATGGATCGACTCGCTCGAAGGTACGTACAAAGAGACCTTCCTCCTGCATTATAACTTCCCGCCCTTCTCGGTGGGCGAGGTCGGCCGCATCGGCTCGCCCGGCCGGCGCGAGATCGGCCACGGCAAGCTCGCCTGGCGCGCAGTGCACCCGATGCTACCCGAACCGGATAGCTTCCCTTACACCATCCGCGTGGTCTCCGAGATCACCGAGTCGAACGGCTCCTCGTCGATGGCGAGCGTCTGCGGCGCCTCGCTGGCGATGATGGATGCGGGCATTCCGTTGAAGAGCCCGGTGGCCGGCATCGCCATGGGCCTCATCAAGGAAGCCGACGGCGTGGCGGTCCTCTCCGACATCATCGGCGACGAGGATCATCTGGGCGATATGGACTTCAAGGTGGCCGGAACCTTGAAAGGCGTCACCGCTCTGCAAATGGACATCAAGATCACCGGCATCACGACGGAGATCATGAAAACCGCGCTCGATCAGGCGCGCGAAGGCCGCCTGCACATCTTAGGCGAGATGGGCAAGGCGCTCGGGCATGCGCGCTCGGATTTGGGCGAGCACGCGCCGCGCATCGAGACCATCACCATTCCTACGGATAAAATCCGCGAGGTGATCGGCTCGGGCGGCTCGGTCATCCGCGGGCTTGTGGAGGAGACCGGCGCCAAGATCGACATCTCCGACGACGGCACGGTGAAGATCGCGGCGGCAAACCAGAACTCGATCAAAGACGCCATCAACCGCATCAAGATGATCGCGTCCGAACCCGAAGTCGGCCAGATCTACAAGGGCAAGGTTGTGAAGATCGTCGAGTTCGGCGCGTTCGTGAACTTCTTCGGCGCCCGCGACGGCCTCGTGCACATCTCGCAAATGGCCGACCGGCGCCTCAAGCATGCCTCCGAGATCCTGAAAGAGGGCAGCGAGGTCTATGTGAAGGTCATGGGCTTCGACGACCGCGGCAAGGTGCGGCTGGCGATGAAGGGCATCGACCAGAAGACCGGCAAGGAAATGCCGCCTTCGGCCGAGCAGCCTTCGGAGCAGCCCGCGAGCTAAGGCTCATCGGCGTCAACACCCTACGCAAGGCCGCCCTCCGGGCGGCCTTTTCGCATCGCGCCGCTATGTCGCTTATATTTGCCGTGACCGGCCATGGCTGCTCCCCCCGTTTGAATGGCACTTCCTTAAGGCGCCATCGTAGGGAAAAGCGCCTTGCCAAAGCGTTAAGACGGCTAATGCATTGATAAGTAGAGAAAAACGCCGGCTGCAGCTGCACGATCCGCGCGCCGTTTTCGCCCCTTTATGGTTAATTCCGGATCGGAACTGGGCTATGCAGTTGACTCCCGTGCCTCTAGATATAGTAGTTTGAGGCATGAAGCAGTATCCTGCGGACATGGCCGATTTCATGGATATGTTCCCGAGCGAAGACGCGTGTTTGGAGTATCT
>JBKQQS010000062.1:0-2786 GCA_052144215.1 Rhodomicrobium sp. | reverse complement strand
GTGCGTGCCTGCAAAGGCACGCACCGCTGGCAACGTTAATAAGACCGCGGAAGCCCGAGCACATGCTCGGCGATATAGGACAGCACGAGGTTCGTCGAGACCGGCGCCACCTGATAAAGCCGCGTCTCCCGGAACTTGCGCTCCACGTCATATTCCTCGGCAAAGCCAAAGCCGCCATGCGTTTGCACGCAAGCGTTCGCCGCTTCCCAGGAGGCATCGGCGGCGAGCATCTTCGACATATTGGCCTCCGCGCCGCAATCGGCGCCAGCTTCGTAGCGCCGCGCCGCGTCATGCACCATCAGCTCGGCCGCGCGCATGGACGCGTAAGCCTTGGCAATGGGAAATTGGATGCCTTGGTTCTGCCCGATGGGCCGCCCGAACACGAAGCGCTCCTTCGCATAGTGCGCGGCCTTAGCGAGAAACCATTTCGCATCGCCGATGCATTCGGCAGCAATGAGTATCCGTTCCGCGTTCATGCCCGACAGGATGTAGCGGAAGCCCCTGCCCTCCTCGCCGATCAGGTTGGCGGCCGGCACGCGCACATGGTCGAAAAACACCTCCGTTGTGGAGTGGTTCATCATGGTGCGGATGGGCCGGATGGTCATGCCCGCCTGTTTGGCCTCGCGCATGTCCACGAGAAAGACCGAGAGGCCATCGGTGCGCCTCACCGCCTGCTCCTTCGGCGTGGTCCGCGCGAGCAGGAGCATCAGGTCGGAATATTCCGCCCGGCTCGTCCAGATTTTCTGGCCGCCCACCACATAATGATCGCCATCGCGCCGCGCGAAGGTCTTGATCGAGCTTGTATCCGTGCCGCTTGCCGGCTCGGTAACGCCGAAAGCCTGCAGGCGAAGCTCCCCGCTCGCGATCTTCGGCAGCCACTTTTCCTTCTGCTCTGGGCTGCCATGGCGCAGCATCGTGCCCATCGTGTACATCTGAGCGTGGCAGGCGCTGCCATTGCAGCCCGAGCGCTGGATTTCCTCAAGGATCGCGGCGGCAGCACCGAGCGGAAGCCCAGCGCCACCATACTCTTCGGGGATGAGCACCGAGAGGAAACCGGCCGAGGTGAGCGCCTGCACGAACTCAGCTGGATAGGCCATCTCACGGTCGAGCTTGCGCCAGTATTCGCCGGGAAAGGCCGAGCACAGTTTTGCCACCGCGCCGCGGATGTCGCGGATCTCGGCGCTTTCCTCGATCGTATCGAAGTTCATGCTACCTCTCATACGGGGTCAAGCTGAATAGTTCGCCGGCCTCTGTTGTCACCCCGGAAAGCGCCTCGCGCTTATCCTGGGTCTTGCAGCATCTCCGGCTTCGATATTTGGCAAGATCCCGGATAGCCGCAAGCGGCTTCCGGGATGACGGGTTTTAGCCGGCCCTAAGACGCCGTTTTCATAACGAAAGGATTGCCGCCGCCCGGCCCATTATTGATCCACACGCTCTTCGACTGCAAATAGCCATCGATGGCTTCGATGCCGTTCTCGCGGCCGAGCCCCGAGGCCTTATAGCCGCCGAACGGCATGAGAAAGCTCACGGCGCGGTAGGTGTTCACCCACACCGTGCCGGCCTTGATGCGCCGCGCCATGCTATGCGCGCGCTTCACCGATTGCGTCCAAACGCCGGCGCCGAGCCCATAGGCGATGTCGTTGGCTATGCGCACCGCGTCGTCCTCGTCCTTGAACTTGATTACCGACAAGACCGGCCCGAACACCTCTTCTTGGGCGATGCGCATCTTGTTGTCGACGCCCGTGAAGATGGTGGGCTTCACGAAATAGGTGCCGCCGCCCTCCTCCTTGCCGGCGGGGCCGCCGCCGAGCACGCAGGTGGCGCCCTCGCCTTTGGCAATATCAATGTAGGACAAGACCTTTCGATATTGCGGCGGGGTCGTCACCGGCCCGACTTGCGTCTCGAACTGGCCCGGATCGCCGAGTTTGGCCTGCCGCGCCATCGCCACCAGCTTCTCGACGAAGACATCGTGGATGCTTTCCTGCACGAGAAGGCGCGAGCCCGCGATGCAGGTTTGCCCGGTCGCGGCGAAAATGCCGGAGATGGCTCCGCTGACCGCATCGTCCATGATGCAATCGTCGAACACGATGTTGGGCGATTTGCCGCCAAGCTCGAGCGACACCTTCTTGAAGGTCTTGGCCGCAAGCTCGTTCACGCGAGCGCCGGTGACGGTACCGCCGGTGAAGGCCACCTTCGCGACCTTCGGATGGGTGACGAGCGCCTCGCCAGCCACCGCGCCATAGCCCGTCACCACATTGACAACGCCGGGCGGGATGTTCGCCTCGGCGATGACCAGGCGCATGAATTCGAGCAGCGAGGCGGAGGTGTATTCGGACGGCTTGATGACCACGGTGCAGCCGGCCGCGAGCGCTGGCGCGAGCTTCCAGCCCGCCAGCATCAAGGGCGAGTTCCACGGGATGATGAACGCGCACACGCCCACCGGCTCGCGCAGGATATAGTTGAAGTGCTCCGGCCGGTCCACCGGCACCACCGCGCCTTGGATTTTATCGGCAAGCCCGCCGTAATAGTAGAACCACTCGGGCAGGTATTTGGTCTGCGCCAGCATCTCGGAAATGAGCTTGCCATTGTCGCGCACCTCGATTTCGGCGAGGTGGCCGGCGTGCTTCTCGATGAGCCCGGCGATGCGGCGCAGCGCCTTGCCGCGCGCGGTCGGCGTGAGCTGGGGCCAGGGGCCGGTCTCGAAGGCGCGCGAGGCAGCCTCCACGGCAAGGGCCGCGTCTTCCGGGCCGCATTCGGGGATCAGCGCCCAGGCCTCGCCCGTATAG
>JBKQQS010000061.1:0-69402 GCA_052144215.1 Rhodomicrobium sp. | reverse complement strand
GTGCGTGCCTTTGCAGGCACGCACCGCTGGCGTCTGCCCCGTTTCAACGGAAGTAGCTTAAGACCCCCTCATCCTGTCCTTCTCCCCAAGGGGAGACGCCCGAAACTCCCTCTCCCCTCGGGGAGAGCGCTGGGGTGAGGGGGGACTTCCCGGCGATTCCGGTATACCAGGACGGATTCTAATGGACGGCCTCTGTAAAAGCCTGCCCGCCTTATTTCCCGGCCTCGATCTCGGCCACGGCTTGCGCCATCAGCTGGATGAGCTTCTTCTTCAGCGTGCGCTCGTCCATGGCGATGCCTTTCGCGTGCAGATCGCCGAGCACCTTTGCAATCAGGTCCGCGTCGCCGGCATGCTGGAAATCGGAGTGCAGCACCTCCTTGGCATAATCCTCCGCCGCAGTGCCCGTAAGCCCGAGTTCCGCCGCTAACCAAGTTCCCAGTGCCTTGTCCCGGCGCGCTTTCGCCTTGAAGCGAAGCTCTTCATCGCGGGCAAATTTCGCTTCATAAGCGTTTTCGCGTTCGTCGAATGTCGTCATCGTTTACCTCTTGGCAGGAACAAGCCACCAATCGCCGCGCCGCGAGGGCTTTAATCGCGAGGGCGGCGAAGCCATCTCTTCAGTGAAACCTTGCTTCGATATCATGGCACGGATAGCGTGCATTTGCAGCTAAATCAACACGGGAGCAGGGCTGAAACTGAAGCTGATGTGAGGGAAGGCCTATGAGGTTTGATCGCAAACGGTTTTATGGGAATGCGTGACAATGACGCAAATATGCGCTTGAAGTATTATGACTCGAACCCTATCCGGTTTCCTAATTTACTTGCAAAGTTGGGGGTCTCGCATGAATAACCGCCGCCGCCGTATCTACGAAGGAAAGGCGAAGGTTCTTTATGAAGGACCCGAGCCTGGCACGCTCATTCAGCACTTCAAGGACGACGCCACCGCTTTCAACGCGAAGAAGCACGAGCGTTTCGAAGGCAAGGGCGTTCTGAACAACCGCATTTCTGAGTATATTTTCAGCCGGCTGAACGAGATCGGCGTGCCGACCCATTTCATCCGCCGGCTCAATATGCGCGAGCAGCTCATCCGCGAGGTCGAGATCATCCCGATCGAGGTGGTTGTGCGCAACGTCGTGGCCGGATCGATGTGCGAGCGCCTCGGGCTTGAGGAGGGTATGCCGCTCCCCCGCTCGATCATCGAGTTCTACTATAAAAACGATAAGCTCAACGATCCGATGGTCACCGAGGAGCATATCACGGCCTTCGGCTGGGCCGCGCCGCAAGAGATCGACGAGATGATGGCGATGGCGCTGCGCATCAACGACTTCCTCACCGGCCTGTTCCTTGGCATCGGCATCCGCCTCGTCGACTTCAAGATCGAGTTCGGCCGCATCTTCGAGAACGATAGCGTGCGCATCGTGCTTGCCGACGAGATCAGCCCCGATAGCTGCCGGCTGTGGGACATCGAGACCAAGGACAAGCTCGACAAGGATCGCTTCCGCAAAGATCTGGGGGGGCTCATCGAAGCCTATTCCGAGGTTGCCAAGAGGCTTGGCATTCTTGTGGAGAATCCTGCCCCTAAGCCAAAAGGACCGGTGCTCGTTCAATCGAAATAGGGTAGGCCGGAAGGCAATCAGGAGGCCGCTTGGGCATGAAAGCGCGCATTACCGTCACACTGAAGAACGGCGTTCTCGATCCGCAGGGGCGCGCCATTGCGCACGCCCTTCACTCGCTCGGCTTCGGGACTGTCGAGGATGTGCGCCAGGGCAAGCTGATCGAGGTGAAGCTCAAGGCTGCGGACGAAGCCAAGGCTCGCACCGAGCTTGACGCCATGTGCCGGCAGCTGCTGGCCAACCCGGTGATTGAAAACTATGAGGTAGAGTTCGTTGCGGGATGAATAAGGCCGAACCTGTTGTCCTGATTGTCCTTCTCGCGTTGATAGGTGCAATACTGGCCAGGCTAACCATGGGAAGGTACATGTCCACATCCATGGCGTTGCTGGATTGCCGTCTGGGTTACTACGGACTTTTATCGGTGGCATCGTACTCACCTGAAGCAAAGATGGAAGAAAATGCGGAATGGATTTCGGTAAATGTCGCGAACGGGCATTATCTGTTTTCCAAGCCGCCGCTGCCGGGACATCCGATGGCCGTTCGCAGAAAGATACAACTTGCCGGTGAGCGCCTCGATGTTTTGACGGAAGGGTGTGCCTTTGGGGACAAGGAGGCCTATAAAGCCGCGGTGACAAAACTTCCGCCCGCCTTGAAGATCGTTCATACCGAAGCAAACGGGACGAGCGTCCAGCTTAAAGCGGTATTAAACCAATGAAAGCAGCGGTAGTGGTCTTCCCTGGATCGAATTGCGATCGCGACGTTGCGGTCACGCTGGAAGAGGTCACCGGCGTGAAGCCCCTCATGGTTTGGCATCGGGAAACTCAGCTTCCCGCCGTTGACCTGATCGTGCTTCCCGGCGGTTTTTCCTATGGCGATTACCTGCGCTCGGGCGCCATGGCGGCGCATTCGCCTATCCTGCGCGCGGTGAGCGAGGAGGCAAGGCGCGGCGTCGCTGTGCTTGGCATTTGCAACGGTTTCCAGATCCTAACCGAAGCCCAGCTTTTGCCGGGTGCGCTTATGCGTAATGCTTCCCTTCATTATATCTGCCGCGATGTGACTTTAAAGGTTGAGCGGGCGGATACGCTTTTCACCAGCGCTTACGCGCTGGGCGAGCAGGTCACAATGCCCATCGCTCATAAGGATGGCGCCTATTTCGCGGATGACGGAACGCTCGACCGGATCGAGGGCGAAGGCCAAGTCGTGTTCCGCTATTGCGCAAATGCCGGTAATGAGGATAGCGGTAATCCCAACGGCTCGCGGCGAGGCATCGCTGGCGTTATCGACGGGAGTGGGCGTATCATGGGTCTTATGCCGCACCCCGAGCGCGCCGCCGATGCTGCTCTTGGCGGAATCGATGGCCGCCGGGTCTTCGAATCGCTTACACGAGGGCTGCAATAGCAAATTCTGCGGGTTTTGCGTGTTATGAGGTTCAACCGTCCTAGCGAGAGGATCAGCACATGAGTTTCGACGACGAAGTTGATGAAGTGAAGCGCGAAATGCAAACCGCGAAGCTCGATCCCGAGGCGCGCCGCGCAACGGCTAAGAAGCTTTGCGAACGTCTGAAGGAGCAGATCGCGAGCCGCCGTTTAGACTTTGCGCTTGCCGAGGAAAATGGCGATCCGATCGTTCAGGTGAAGTATAAGCCCGACAGCGAGACGCTCGCCTCCGTTTTTGTCAACGAGGATGGTAGCATCACCTTCCAAGCCGCCGGCGCCACCGACGAAGCCGAGGACGAGGATGACGACGCAGGCTACTTCCCGAGCTATGTCGAGTATATGGACGAGGACGAATTCCTCGAGGATGCCTACGACATGCTGAAGGTCGGCATCGCCGAGTACGAGCTCGACCGCGAGCAGCGCGCCTAAGCAAACCCCGTTGGCCTAGCCAACGGATGCCTGCTTAGGATCTTTTGTTTTCGCAAAGCCGTGGCCGGGAGACCGGCCGCGGCGCAGCCCGGCGGGGATGAGTATTTCCATCAAAGGCGAGCGCACAGTGGCGGCCGAAGCTCCTAATATTGCTACCGAAGAATTGGCCGCGGCGCATCGCATGGCGCCTGCGGAGTTCCGTCTTGCCTGCGAGAAGCTTGGCCGTGCCCCGAATTTGACCGAGCTTGGCATCATCTCGGTGATGTGGTCGGAGCACTGCTCCTACAAATCCTCGCGCGTCTGGCTCAAGAAGCTGCCAACGCAAGGACCGCAAGTCATCCAAGGCCCGGGCGAAAATGCCGGCATTGTCGATATCGGCGATGGCCAAGCGGTGGTTTTCAAGATGGAAAGCCACAATCACCCGTCCTTCATCGAGCCCTATCAGGGCGCCGCGACCGGCGTCGGCGGTATCATGCGCGACGTGTTCACCATGGGCGCGCGGCCTGTCGCCAATCTGAATGCGCTCCGCTTCGGGGCCCCCGCTCACCCGAAGACACGCCACCTTGTCGCGGGCGTGGTCGCCGGCATAGGCGACTACGGCAATTGCATGGGTATCCCGACAGTTGGCGGCGAGACGAATTTCGACGAGCGCTACAACGGTAACATCCTCGTCAATGCCATGTGTGCAGGCCTCGTCCGCACAGATCGCATCTTCTATTCTGCGGCATCGGGCTCCGGCAACCCCGTCGTCTATGTGGGCTCGAAAACCGGCCGCGATGGCATCCATGGCGCGACCATGGCTTCGGCCGAATTCGACGATGAGACCGAGGAGAAGCGCCCTACCGTGCAGGTGGGCGACCCCTTCGCCGAGAAGCTTTTGCTCGAAGCCTGCCTCGAGCTTATGGAGGAGGACGCGATCCTCGCCATCCAGGACATGGGCGCGGCCGGGCTTACCTCGTCCTCTGTCGAAATGGCGGCCAAGGGCGGCTCCGGCATCGAGCTTAATCTCGATCTCGTTCCGCAGCGCGAAGAGGGCTTGACGGCTTACGAGATGATGCTGTCCGAAAGCCAGGAGCGCATGCTGATGGTGCTGCGGCCCGGCTCCGAGCCGCTGGCCGAGCGCATCTTCCGCAAATGGGAGCTCGATTTCGCCGTCATCGGCCGCACGACGGACACAGGCCGGCTCGTAATCCGGCATAAGGGCCGGGTCGAAGCCGATCTGCCAACCTCCCTGCTTTCCGATGAAGCGCCGGTTTACGAGCGGCCGGTCGCGTCAAGGCCGAAGCCCGCGCCGGTTAGCGCGGACAGCGTTCCGGCGCCAGAGAGCCTCACCGGCGCGCTGCTCGCGCTGATGGGCTCGCCGAATCTCGCTTCGAAGCGCTGGATTTGGGAGCAATACGACCACATGGTGATGGGCGATACCGTGGTTCGTCCGGGCTCCGACGCAGCCGTGGTTCGCGTGCACGGCACGAACAAGGCGCTCGCGCTCACTTGCGATGTGACGCCCCGCTACTGCTCCGCCGATCCTTTCGAGGGCGGCAAGCAGGCGGTCGCCGAAGCTTGGCGCAATATTACCGCATCGGGCGGCAAACCGCTTGCGCTGACCGACTGCATGAATTTCGGCAATCCGGAACGGCCGGAGATCATGGCCGAGTTCGCGGACTGCATCGAAGGCATGGCCGAAGCCTGCCGGACGCTCGATTTCCCGGTCGTTTCGGGAAACGTCTCGCTCTACAATGAAACGAACGGCATCGCCATCCCGCCCACGCCCGCCATTGGCGGCGTCGGCTTGATTGCCGATTGCAAACATGTCGCGACGCTCGCCCTGAAGCCGCAAGATGAGGTTGTGATCCTAATCGGCGCGGAGAATGGGCATCTCGGCCAGTCCCTTTATCAGAACTATGCGGCTGGCGCGTTCGAGGGGGCCCCGCCGCCGGTCAGCCTGGAGGCCGAACGGAACGCTGGCGGCTTCGTGCGCGGACTGATCGAAAGCGGCGTGACGAGGACGGTGCACGATGTGTCGGACGGCGGCCTGCTCGTCGCGCTTGCCGAGATGGCCTTGGCCGGCAGCCGCGGCCTCCAATATGCGCCGCATCCGCATCTCGCCGCGCATGCGGGCGCATTCGGCGAGGACCAGGGACGCTACCTTGTTGCTGCCAGCACCAAAGCCTTGGAGGCGATTTTAAAGCAAGCCGGAGCACTCGGGCTGCCGGCTCGCGTTGCGGCACAAATCGAAGGCGATGCGATCGCGGTGCGGGGCGAGGCTCCGCTCCCGCTTTCGCGCCTCAGACAGGCCCACGAAGGCTGGCTTCCAGGCTTCATGGCAAGCGAGCTCTAAAGTCCCGGCGTGTTTTCCCTGCCGGAGGACCTCTCTAATAGGAAAGATACTCCCATGCCAATGCAGCCCGAAGAGATCGAGCGCTTGATTAAGGCTAGCTTGCCGGACGCCGAGGTCGACATCCAGGACATCGCCGGCGACGGCGACCATTACGCCGCAACCGTCATTTCGGAGGCCTTCCGGGGCAAGACCCGTGTGCAGCAGCATCAAATGGTATATACGGCGCTTCAGGGCAACATGGGCGGCGCTCTGCATGCCCTTGCACTGCAAACGAAGGTGCCGGACAGTAAGCCCGCTCAATAGGCGCGCGGCGCTTGTTTTTTCGATGCGCCGGTGCATCTATTACTGAGCATAAACAGGAAGGCGAGCATGAGCGAACAAGACGTACAGAGCTGGATCAAGGATCAAGTGACCGCGAACGACGTGGTGCTGTTTATGAAAGGTACGAAGGAGTTTCCGCAGTGCGGCTTCTCAGGGCGCGTGGCGCAGATCCTCGCCTATCTCGGCGTGAACTACAGGGACATCAACGTCCTCGCCGATCAAAGCGTACGTGACGGAATCAAGGTCTATGCGAATTGGCCGACGATCCCGCAGCTTTATATCAAGGGCGAGTTCGTGGGCGGTGCGGATATTGTGAGCGAGATGTTCCAATCCGGCGATCTCCAGACGATGCTGACCGAAAAAGGCATCCCCACAAACAAGACCCACAAGGTCGCCTAAAGTCCGATGAAACTAGGCGTGCATCTCCTCCGGCCATGACGCAGCGAGGTATGCGCGCCTTTGTCATTTTCGCGTTGACGCTTGGCGCCACGGTCTGCCTCGTCCTGGGGTTGACGCTGCCGGTTATGCGGCTGACCAGGCTTTACTTCTGGACGGACACCCACTCGATTCTCTCCATCATCTCCGCGCTCTACGCCACTGGCGAGATTTTCCTCGCCGGGGTGATCTGCGTGTTTTCGATCGTCTTTCCGGCTTTCAAGTTGCTTTATATTACCATGGCCGGCACGCTCATCACCTTCCACCCCGCCCGCCGCAGCCGGTGGTTCAAACGCATCGAGTGGCTCGGCAAGTGGTCGATGCTCGACGTGCTGGTGCTTGCGCTTCTGGTTTTCTATGCGAAGTCGAATGACCTAGCCGACGCGGTGGCGTTGCCGGGCATCTATTTCTTCGCAGCTTCTGTTGTCTTGACGATGATCGCTTATAGCCTCATCGAGCCCGATGCTCCCTCGACCGAAACTCGGGAGCTGTCATAGACGCACCCGGACACGGGGGAGTCGCGCCGGGTACGGACGATGAGAGAGGACGCTGTTTCACCCTCTCCTCGTCCGCATCCGCTTGCGGATGCGGACACTCTAAGTTGCAAGCTCGCCAAGGCGAGCTTGCTGGGAGAAGGCTGGGGTGAGGGGGCTGAAGCGGCGGTTTACGCTAACTTGAACTTCAGCGAGCCGAGCTTTTCGATCCGGCTCTCGATTTGATCGCCCGCCTTAAGCCAGACTTGTTTGTCCTTGGGCATGCCCAGGATCACGCCCTGCGGCGTTCCGGTGAAGATGATGTCGCCCGGCTCAAGTGCCCAGAGCTTCGAGATGAACGAAACGACCTGATAGCAATTGAAAATAAAGTCGTCCGTCCTCCAGTCCTGGCGAACCTCACCGTTTACGAAGGTCTGCAGCTTGAGCTTGTGCGGATCTCCGACCAAATCGGAGGTCACGAAATAAGGCCCGATGGGCGCGAAATTATCGAGCGTCTTGCCGATCATCCACTGCACGCTTGGCGTTTCGAGCTGAAGATCGCGGGCGGAGAAATCGTTCGATGTGCAGTAGCCGGCGATGTATTCCGGTGCATCGGCTTCTGAGACATTCCTGGCCGTTTTTCCCATGACGATCAAGAGCTCGGTCTCATAATCGAATTTATAGGAGATCTCTTTGGGAGGTAGCGTAATGGTGCAATTCGCTGGGGCCAGCGCATTGTTGTACTTGTTGAAGAGGATGGGTTGCCTTGGCTCTGCCATGCGAACTTCGGCAGCGTGGCGTTTGTAATTGAGGCCGATGCAGATGATTTTGCCCGGATTGATGAACAAGCGGCCATAGGCAATGCTTGCCTCGGGGATAATCGCCGCCTTCGCTTGAGGAGAGGCTTGCGCAGCCCGCACCAGTCTAACGAGCTGGCTCGCGCTACCCTCTTGCAGGAGTTGGTCGAGGGTAAGAGCGGCGGGAAGGTTCAAAAGCTGCGAGGCGCGGCGCACGTCGATAACGGACTGCCCGGTTTTGACGCCGAGCGTCTCGGTTCTATCCGCATTCGCGATGGACAGCAGCGTCATGTTGCGCGGCATTTCAAACGGACCGCTATATCTGGCACTCGCGGGTTTGTCCCCCGCGCGGGCGGCGGCCGCTCCCATTCCCATTCCAATTGCCGTGCCAGCCGCGCCAGCCGTGGCCGCTTCGATAAGCATTCGCCGTGTTATCATGGCTTGGTCTCCTCCGGATTAGGGGACTATGCTGCCGTGGTATACCAGAACGGGCAAGACCGTTTGCGGCGCCGGCGCATTCAACTTAGGGCGTAAGCATTTGGGTCCGGACCTCTGGGGTTACTCGGCCAAGGCTCCCCCATATTCCGGGCCGCCCAAGCCGAAACGCGCACCGTGCGCTTCGGGCCCAAGCGCCGCGAGAAGTGGGGGGAGAAGGGACGCTACCGCAACGGTCGCAGACTCCCTCTCCCCTCGGGGAGAGGGCTGGGGTGAGGGGGCACTTCCCGGCGATTCCGATATACGAGGATAGACGCTAGCCGCACCGCTGCGGCGCCGGCTCAGTCCGAAAAGAAGAACGGGAGACCGCCGCCGCCTCCGCTGCCATAAGAGCGCCGGCTGCGCGTATCGCGCCCGAACGAGAAGAAATCGCCCAAACCATCCCCGTCACCGTTGCCGGCTGTGCGATGGTGCCGGATCGATAGGCCGCCTTGCGGCTCGCCGCTCATCACGACCACAAAGTCGGTATCCTTGCCGGTCTCGATGCTCGGCCCTTCGTCCGAAACGATCAGCGATGAGCCCGGCAAGACGGCCGCGGAGATGCGCTCCTGAGCGTCCTGCGAGACGGTGAGGCGCGCGAGCGCAGCCTCTGCCGCAGCGGCATCCGCCGGGGCACCATCGCCATGGGCTTTCGCCGAACCTTTTGCCGCAGGTGGCGGAGGCTCTGCATTGGCCGCGTTTTTGTACATAGAGACGACGTTCCAGCGCAACGTTCCCGGTGTCCCGGTGTAATCCAGCGCGGTGAAGATGAACGTGCCGAGGGGCTGATCCGCATTGCGGATCCTGACGGGGCTTTCGAATACCGGCAGGTTGCTTCGTCGAATATAAAGACGCTGCGTTTTGCGGCTGATGAAGACAGATACGGGCGACAGATCCAGCTCCGCCTCTTCGGACGCATCGTGTGCGATAGCCGTTGCAATGGTGGCGGCCTTGGCCTCCTCCTCCGCTCGCGCGGCGGCTTGGCCCTTCGATTGCGCTTCAGCCTTGGCGGCCTCGAGCTTAGTACGTGCCGCCTCGGCCTTGGCGGTTGCCTGCGCTTTAGCGGATTCGGCTTCAGCGGCGCGTTCGGGTGCGCCGGCGGTTTCAACGGCGTGCCCGGCGGCTTTCAGCTCCGCTTCGGCCTCGGCTAGAGCGGTCTCTGCTGCATGAAGCGCCCGATCGGCCGCGGCAGCCTCGGTAGCGGCCCTAGATGCAGCCAGCTTTGCGTCTTTATATCGCCTCACCGCTGTTTCCGCTTGTGAGAATTTGGTTCTTGCCGCGGCCCTGAGCCGGCTCAGCATATCGCCGCCAGGCGGCGGTGCAGCGGGAGTGAACATCGCCGGCTGAGCGATAGGAGCAGGAGCGATGTCCTCGCGCACAATGACAACCCGCATGCCCAATTTGGTTAGGTCGTAAAGCTGCTCGGCAAACTCTTGCGGCATCCGTACACACCCGTGCGATGCCGGATATCCTGGCAAGACGCCCGCGTGGAGCGCAATGCCGGTCCAAGTTATGCGCTCCATGAAGGGCATCGACGCATCGTCATAGATGTTGGAGTGGTGATCCTCTTCCTTCTGGACGACGCTGAAGATGCCGGCAGGCGTTTCCAGGCCGCTTTGGCCGCTTGAAACGGGCGATTGCAGGATCCTGCCTCTTGCGTCGTAAATCGAGACGCGCTGCTCGCGGAGCCCGACGACCGCGAGAACTGGCGTGCCTCTGCTGAGCGGCACATCATCATCCAAGCTGTCCTCGTAATGGGAGGAGCGGGCGTCTGCTGGAATGCCTGCGCCGCCAAGAAGCGCGAAACAGCCAATCGACAGGGCGGCAATCGCGCAATGCAGAGTACTTATGGACTTCATGCCGTGGACCTCAAATTCAAAACCGGCGTTTCTTCTTCCTTGCGGGACATTAAAGGGATCTGGCGACCCTAAATCCCGCATTGTTCAGGCGAACCTCCGGTGCGGTTGCATAGCGATATGCAGAACGCAGAAGCCTTGGGTAGTAGTTCCATGCGCCGCCGCGAAGAATGTGGAGGCTGCAATCCCCGGAGGTGACCGCCGAGCCATCGTCCGGCGCGCCTTCATAGGAAGGCTTGTAGCAGTCCTGAACCCACTCCCAGACGTTGCCATGCATCTCGTGCAGGCCAAAGGCGTTGCGCGGCAGAGAACCGGCATCGACCGTCTTTTGCCTGTAAAGCCCCTGCGGGCCGGACCCGTAGGTGAAATTGGCATCGTAATTGGCTTGCCTGTAGTTGATGGTCGCGCCCGTGGAGAATGGCGTGCTTGGGTCGGTCGTTTTGGTCACGCCGCGCGCAGCGTATTCCCATTCCGCCTCGGACAGAAGCCTGTACGCTTTGCCCGTTTTTTTTGAGAGCCAAGCCGTGTATTGCATGGCGTCGTGCCAAGACACGTTGATGACCGGGTGCCTGCCGCGCCCCCAGCCCTCATCGCCCGGCTTTTGCGTGCATCCGCGTTCGGCCACGCAGGCATCCCACTCGGCGAACGTCACCTCGAACTTGCCAACCGCAAAGGGCTTCGCGAAGGCAACCCTGTGCTGCGGGCCTTCGTCCTTGCCGCGGCCCCGCTCGCTTTCGGGCGATCCCATGAGGAATTCTCCGGCGGGCGCGGTCACCATCTCGGGGCATGACGGGCAATCGCGAAAGCTGTGGGCGCCCGCGTTGCTTTCAGGCGCGGCGGGCCGGTACCTGGCGCTGGCGTCCGGCGCGAGAATTATAAGGGAAATAAGAGCAAGAACGCTACGAACCATCCGGCGCATCCGTTTCTATAACCGATCCCGCATTAATCTGCCGGGCCCTGTTGCAGGTAATAAATGACAGGGAAGAATAGCACAACAGGGTTTCCGGTCACTTAAATCCCCGCGCCGCCCTATAGCCTGCCGCAACCATTGCCGCCCTTCGCGCATTCTTGGAAAGAGGCCCGCCAAACCGGGTCCGCATCGATCTAGGCGCAATTCTCCGGCGCAAAGGAGCCCGCTCATGAGCAAAATGTATAGAGTTGCCGTTTTAGTAGGAAGCTTGCGTAAGGACTCCGTCAACCGCAAAGTTGCGAAGGCTTTGATCGGCCTCGCGCCTGCCTCGCTAGAGCTTGGCTTCGCCGAGATCGGCGATCTGCCGCTTTATAATCAAGACAACGACGAAAACCCGCCTGAGGCCTGGACGGCGTTCCGGGAAAAAATAAGGGCAGCCGATGCGCTGCTGTTCGTGACGCCGGAGTACAACCGTTCAGTGCCAGGCCCTTTGAAGAACGCGCTGGATGTCGGCTCGCGGCCTTACGGCCGCAGCGCGTGGGACGGCAAGCCAGGCGCGGTCGTCAGCGCGTCGCCCGGCGCAATCGGCGGCTTCGGAGCCAATCATCACTTGCGCCAATCGCTCGTCTTTCTGAATGTACCGGCCATGCAGCAGCCGGAGGTCTATCTCGGTGGAGCGGACAAGCTTTTCGGCGGGGACGGCAAGATAGCAAGCGAGGGCACGCGCACTTTCCTGCAGAAGTTCATGCTCGCCTTCGCCGATTGGATTGCGGCCAACGCCAAGCCGGCTTCGGCGGCGTTCTAGATAAACGGCTGCGGGCAGAGACGGCGCGGGAAACTGACTAGCGAAGCCAGGGCGCGATCGTCTCGGCCTTCAGCATATCCTCATAGGAGGGGCGCGGCCTCACGACCGCGTACTCGGCGCCCTTAACTAGAACCTCGGGCACCAGCCGGCGCGAATTGTAGGCCGAGGCCTGCACGGCCCCGTAAGCGCCCGACGTCATGATCGCGAGCAGATCTCCGGAGGCGACTTCTGGCACCGGCCGGTCCTTGGCGATGAAGTCGCCGGTTTCGCAGACCGGTCCGACGACGTCGGCGCGGGTCAATTTGCTGTGCCGGAGCGCTTCGCGTACGGGCCAGATATCGTGATAGGCATCGTAAAGCGTCGGCCGCACGAGATCGTTCATGCCGGCATCGGTGATGACGAATAGCTTGCCGGCGTTGCGCTTCAGGTAAATCACCGACGTCACAAGAATGCCGGCGTTGCCCATGATGACGCGGCCGGGCTCGAAGAGCAGCTTCGTCCCAAGCCGGTTCGCAACCGCAACGGCCACCTCGGCGTAGTGCTCGGGCAGCGGCGGGACGTCCTGATCCCAGCGATAGGGGATGCCAAGGCCGCCGCCCAAATTCACAAACGAGATCGTGTGGCCGTCGCGGCGCAGATCCTCCACGAGGCTGGCCATAAGCTCGAACGCGTTCTTGAACGGTTCGATGCTGGTGATTTGGCTGCCGATGTGCATGTGCACGCCCTCGACCGATAGGCCGGGGAGCGTCCGGGCGAGCGCGTAAAGGGCAGGCGCCTCGCGCCAGCCTATGCCGAACTTATGCTCGGACTTTCCAGTTGCGATCTTGGCGTGGGTCTTCGCGTCGACATCCGGATTGATGCGAAACGCGATCCTGGCCACAGCGCCGCGCTGGCTCGCGACTTCGCTGAGCGCCCTAAGCTCGGCCTCGGACTCGACGTTGAAGCCGAAAATGCCAGCATCGAGCGCAAAGGCCATCTCGGCTTGCGTCTTGCCGACCCCGGAAAATACGATCTTTTCAGGAGGCACACCGGCGGCCAGCGCGCGGTGAATCTCGCCCTCCGAAACGACGTCCGCGCCGGAGCCTAGCTTAGCGAGAGCGCGAATGACGGAAAGATTGGAATTCGCCTTGATCGAATAGCACACGAGCGTGTCGCACGGTGCGAACGCCTCAGAGAAGACGCGGTAATGACGCTCGATCGTTGCTGAGGAATAGCAATAGAAGGGCGTACCGACGGCGCGCGCGATGGTGTCAAGCGCAACGTCCTCGGCATGCAGAATGCCGTTCCGGTAGTCGAAGTAATGCATTCGAGCGAAAGCCCGGTGTTTAGCGCAGAAGCGGGTCCAGGATGAAGGGCCGGTTCGGATCCGCCGATTTGCCGCTTGCATCCTTCGGAACATCTGGAGGCGGCAAGGGCTTTTGCAAGTCGCTTCTGCGGCCGCAAGCGGCAAGAACGAGCGCGACGCTCAAAGCCAATACCAAATTACGTGCGATGCGAGCCATATCTTCCCCGTTGGCGGCGCAGCCGGAACCTTGCCAGTACATTCCTCTTAGCCTGAAGTTTCACCGGACTCCAGTATCTTCAGCCAAATTTTCGCGGCCTCGCGCACATTTTCCGGCGCTGTGCCCCCAAAGCTTCGCCTGCTCGCGGCGGACTTCTCGATATCGAGCACCTCGAAGACGCTAGCATCGATGCCCGGCTCGATCTTTTTCATGGCGGCGAGCGGAAAATGAGCGAGATCGGTGCCGGCCTTCTCGGCTGCTTTGACGATGCGGCCCGTCGCGTGATGGGCTTCGCGAAACGGAAGCTTGGCATGCAGCACGAGCCAATCGGCAAGATCGGTGGCGGTCGAGAAGCCAAGCGAGGCGGCCGCGCGCATTTTCGCGGCGTCGGGTTCCATATCCTCGATCATCCCGGTCATTGCAGCGAGCCCCAGCGACAGGGCATCGGCCGCGGTGAACATGGCTTCCTTGTCCTCCTGCATGTCTTTTGAATAGGCGAGCGGCAGGCCCTTCATGACGATAAGCAGCGAGGCGAACGCGCCTGCGATGCGCCCCGCTTTTGCGCGCACGAGCTCGGCCGCGTCCGGATTGCGCTTTTGCGGCATGATCGAGGAGCCGGTCGTGAAGCGGTCGCTCAGCCGTATGAAGCCGAACCCGGCGCTGAACCAGATCACGATCTCCTCGGCGAGCCGCGATAGATGCGTGGCGCAGATGGCCGCCGCGGCGAGCGTTTCGAGCGCAAAGTCGCGCGCTGAGACCGCGTCGAGCGAATTCGCCATCGGCCGCTCGAAGCCAAGCTCGGCCGCAGTCATATGCCGGTCGATGGGAAATGATGTGCCGGCCAGCGCGGCCGCGCCGAGCGGGGACTCGTTCACGCGCCTCCTCGCATCGGCGAACCGCCCGCGGTCGCGCGCCAGCATTTCGACATAGGCGAGGCAATGATGACCGAAGGTCACGGGCTGGGCAGTTTGCATATGCGTAAAGCCCGGCATCAGGGTCGCCGCATGGGCTTGCGCCTTCCGCGCCAGCGCGCGCTGGAGGCCCAAAAGCTGGCTGTCGAGGTGATCGATGGTGCCCCGGACATAGAGTCTGAAATCGGTGGCGACCTGATCGTTGCGTGAGCGGGCGGTGTGAAGCTTGCCGGCCACAGGCCCGATCAGCTCCTTGAGCCGGGCCTCCACCGCCATGTGGATGTCTTCATACTCGCGGCGGAACTCGAAGCGTCCTTCTGCGATCTCCTCGCGCACCGTATCGAGGCCCGAGACGATCGCCTCGGCCTCCTCGTCGGTGAGGATGCCGCAGGCGCAAAGCATGTTCGCATGGGCCTGGCTTGCGCGGATGTCCTCGGCGTAAAAACGCCGGTCGAAGGATAGGGAGGCGTTGATCTCCTCCATAATCTCGGCGGGCTTCGTCTCGAAGCGCCCGCCCCACATTTTGTTGGCCATTTTGGTTTCGTTCTTGGGGGCTTAAAGCGAAGCATTAGCGCGGGCGCGCGCGGCGCACAAGAGCCTGGCGACGATGCCAGTTACGAGGGGCACGTCTCGCGATGATATTTAGGCCGCGAATCGCACGCGGGATGACCGGTAACGTCCGTTAGACGGGGCCAAGCTGGGGCATCGCATAGCCACAGCTCACACGCCAGCCGGGCAGGACCGCTTCGGCGTGGCCGTGAACTTCGGCGGCTTCCAGGGCAACGGTGCGGCCGGCGCGTCTGCTGTTGGCAGCTTCGCACAAAATGTTTTTGACGCACGCGATAAACTCGGAGTCACCGGCGGCTTCGGGGCGAGCGGCAACCAGGCTGCCGGCTGCTTGGTAAGTGCCGCTTCCCTAAATGGCTCGGGAGCGGGGCTGGCGCACAAGCGGCTGGCCCTTTTTTTTCCGCCCAGAGAGTGGCATGGGCGACGCCTCAAGAGCACAGCGGGCGGCTATT
Source organism: Rhodomicrobium sp. (assembly GCA_052144215.1). Classification (GTDB taxonomy): domain Bacteria; phylum Pseudomonadota; class Alphaproteobacteria; order Rhizobiales; family Rhodomicrobiaceae; genus Rhodomicrobium. The sequence goes on along the minus strand of JBKQQS010000061.1, from coordinate 54,086 downwards.
TCGCCACGACGTTCGCCCCATTGTCCGCGGCGGTATCTTGGCGCCTGGGCGGACGGATGAAAATGCGCAAGCTGACCGGTTTTAGCGGTTTGCCGGCCGAAAGAATATGACCCACCTGCATTTGCGGCCCGCCAAATTCCGCCGCGCGCTTATGGCATGTCTCGTCGTCCTCGTCGCAGAACCCCAGGAAGCCCTCCTCTGCCAGAGAGGCGGGCGTAATCCAGGGCGAGTGGCGCAGGTTGAAATCGAGAAATGCCGACGTATCCTGACCGCTATAGAAGGAGGTCCCGTTCGCGTACATCTCCGAGCCCGCGACGATGCGCAAGGGGCGTCCCGTCACCCCGGCCCACATGCGCATGGCTTCGCGGGCCACCTCGTTCGCCCGCTTGGATTGCCGGTGCGTCAGATCGTTCAAAACATACGGAAGTGCGGGCGCGGCGAGGAACGCGCCGGCATAAAGCGCGGCCACCGTGCCGGCCGCCAGACGGCGTAAAGCAACCGGCGGCGGTCTCAACGTCTCAATCAGGAGCAGGGGGACCAGGAAGAAGATCGGGCTTGCGAAGTTTGTCGAGAGCCTCATATGCCCAACAAGCGCGGCGAGGAGAGTAAGCACGAATGGCGCCAGAGCGAGGATCGCAACGAAGCGCGCGTAATTTGGCGCGACGGGCGCGGCCTCAGCGCCGTCCGGCCCTTGCCGGTCCTTGCGCCTGGAAAGCAGGATAAGCGCCACGCCAAGAAGATTGAAACCGGCGCACCCCAGGATGAAAGTCGCGAAGCTTCCATAAGTCCGCGCTGCCGAATATGCGGTTTTCGCTTCCGCATATTTGAATGGGAGAAAGTCGTTCTGTGTCAGCCACCACAAATGAGGCGCAAAGAGAAGCGCCGCGACCGCCACCGAGACATAGGGCAGTGGCGAGCGGTAATACTGGCGCCAATGCGGATGGAAAAAGGAAGCGCCGAAGCACGATATCAGAAGAAGCGCACTATAATATTTCGATAGCATTCCCGCCGCGGCTAGCACACCGAACATAATGGCGTCGCGCAGCCGTTGATTCTCCATGGATAAGACAAAGAAATAAACCGTCCATGGCCAGAGCGAAACTTGGATAAAATTAGCGTTATATTGGTGGCCCTGTATGGTATAGAATGGAATAAGCAATATCAAAAGCGTTGCATTTAAACGTTGGCTGCCTTTTGTAAACAATCCAACGAGCTGCCATACGCCAAGAACTGCAATGCCGGAATTCAAGTTGGCGAGGAGATAAAACGCCCAATTGGTCCTAGGGAAGACCTCGAACCATGCGCCAGCGATCCATGCCCAGAAGGGCGGATGCTTGTAGTATCCAAGCTGAAACTCGCGGCCCCAACTATAGGCTTCGACCATATCCTGATGGAGTGCGCCATCGTTGGACAAGGTGGCGTAAACCGTCCAGACCGCTGTGTGCAAACAGAGGAAAGCGATAGCGAGCACGGAAGCGTGCCAAGGCCTCTGCAAAAAGCCCAATTTTCTCAACACTGGCGTTGAAACTCACATTCGTTCCGGATGAGCTTTGGGTAGCCTGTTTTTGCCGGGCGCACAAGCTTGCGTGCTATGGCGTTGTTAACGGCGGGCAGGCGGAGGGGAACGATGCGGCCGGCGCAGGGTAATCCGAGCCTCGCTTAAGGCAAACTTTTTTGAACGCGCCCGTTGCTGCGAAGCTTTATATTCGTTTGACGGCCGCAGCGCAGACTGGCAGCCTCTTGCCCATGAAAGCGATTGACGGGACTGAAAGAGGAAGGCAGAGCCAGGGGCCGTCCCCGGTGCGCTTGGGAATCTATGCTGCGCTCGGCGTGCTCTCAGCGGCGTCCGGCTTCTACACCGCTCTTTGGATGCGCGGGGGTGGAGAGCGCGGCCTGCCTCCCCTCGTAGCGGAGCGCGAAGCCGGCTCCGCCGCGCTGGGTGCGGGGCAACTCATCCGGCGGGAAAAGCCGCAAACCATGCCCGATCTTGTCTTCTCCAGTGCCGATGGCAAGCCTCACCACCTCTCCGAATGGCGCGGAAAGGTCGTGCTTCTCAATTTGTGGGCGACGTGGTGTGCGCCTTGCAAAGCGGAAATGCCCTCGCTCGATAGGCTGCAAGCCAAGCTTGGCAGCGACGCGTTCGCCGTGCTCGCGATCAGCGTAGACCGGAGCGGTATGGATAAGCCCGCATCCTTCTTCGCCGGCAATGGCATCAGCCATCTTACGCTTTACAATGACAGCACATCGCAATCCTTGACTGACTTGCGGGTGTCCGGGCTGCCTGTTTCGGTCATATTCGATAAGGAGGGCCGCGAGGTTGCCCGGCTCATCGGCCCCGCCGATTGGGACGGCCCCCGGGCTACAGCGCAGATTGAAGAATTCATCAACGGCCGCCGCAGCCCGGGCTAAATTGACGCAGCGGATCAGCTGCTCTTGATCTCTATCTTCTTCTGAGCCTTCACCATCTCAGGACGCTTCGGCAGGGTGACGGTCAGTACGCCCTTATCGAAGCTTGCTTCGACCTTGTCCTCGTCGACGGTTTCGGGCAGCCTGATCGAACGGTGGAAGGAACCGTAGCTGCGCTCCATGAGGTGATAGTTCTCGTGCTCGCCGGTGGTCTCGCTTTTCTTCTCGCCGCGAAGGCTAAGAACGCCATCAAGGATCGTCAACTGGATGTCTTTTTCATCGATGCCGGGAAGATCGGCCTTCACCACCAGCTCTTTTTCGGTTTCCTTCACGTCCCAGGCCGGTGTAAGACCTTGCGCCGCGGGGAAGGCTTGGCGCAAATTGGCGAGAGAGGGCATTCCGGTGAGAAAGCTATCGAATAAGCGGTCCATCTCGGTGCGGAATGTTTGAAATTGGTCGGAATAGCGGGAGGGGAGGCGTCCGCCTTGACCTTTGCCAGTTAAATCGTCAGCCATCGGTGTCTCCTTTGATGTGCTAACATCGCACTTTAAGCGCTCCCATGGCCCGGGAGCCGGCAAGCATATGTCTATTGCTTCCGGCATGCTTATTCAACGCCTGGAAGAAAGTGATTAACATGAATTTGGCGATGAGCCGGTTCCGTTCCCGTGCGAAGACCACCGCCGCCGCCGCCGCCGAAGACCGTCATATCGTTCTGCCCGACGGCCGGAAACTGAGCTATTCCGAATTCGGTTCGGCGCGCGGGCTTCCGGTTCTCGGATTTCATGGAACGCCCGGATCGCGTTTTATGTTCCGGCTGGTGCACGAACCGGCGCGGCGCTTAGGAATGCGGATCATCGCTCCAGAGCGGCCTGGCTTCGGGTTGTCCACCTATCAGCACAACCGGACCTTGACCGATTGGGCCGGCGATGTTGCGGTGCTGGCCCATCAGCTTGGCCTGAATCAGTTCGGCGTGGCAGGCATCTCGGGCGGCGGCCCTTATGCGGCCGCCTGCGCCGCTCTGCTTCCGGCCCGCGTGACCGCCGCTGCGCTGATAAGCCCGATGGGCCCGCTTTGCCCTCCGGAAGGCCCGGAAACGATAGGGACAGCGAGGTATGTGACGTTCCGGCTCCTTCCCCGCATAACGCCCGCAATGAAGGGCGCGTTCTCTCTGGGCCGGCTTATGTTTCTGAATGCGCCTGACAGCATGTACGGCTTTATCCGCAGACGGGCCTGCCCGGCCGACCGGCGGATTTTGCGTCGGCCGGATATAAGGCGAAATCTTCTCGACGGCGTCTCGGAAGGGTTGCGGCCGGGCATCCGCGGAGTGATCCAGGAGATGCGGATCTTCTGCAGGCCTTGGGATATACCCTTCGATGCGGTGCAGGCGCCGGTTTTGCTCTGGCAAGGCACTAACGACGGAAACGTGCCGGTAACTGCGTCTCTGCAGCTAGCGCGCCTTATTCCCGGCTGCGAGCTTCATCGCCTCGAAGGCGCGGGCCATTATTGGATTTTCGAACATATCGAAGAAGTTTTAAGGGCGATCAGGAACAAGATGAATCCGCACTCGCTTTAGGCTCCGCCAACCTCCCGAACGTCATGTTCCCCTTAAAAGACTCAATCAGGATCCCCTACCCGCCGCTGGCAACTTACTTTCTTATATTTGCCAACGCCGTTGTTTTTCTTTATCAAGAATCGCTGGGCGTCCGCGCCGCCTATGCATTCTCAGTTCGCTACGCCGTTGTGCCCCGGCGCTTTTTCGATCCGGCCTGGGCGCACGCTCACGGCCTGAACCCCCACGATTATCTGCCATTCATCGCCGGCACATTCATGCATGGCGGCTGGTTGCACATCGTTCTCAATATGTGGACGCTGTTCATTTTCGGGACCTCGCTCGAAGGCCGCATCGGCCGTCTCGGCTTTCTCAGCTTTTACCTCGTCTGCGGGTTCATCTCGAGCTTCGCGCATGCCTATTTCAATATGGATTCCACACTGCCCGCGCTTGGGGCTTCGGGCGCAATCGCCGGCGTGCTCGGTGCCTATGCCGTCACATTCCCAAGGGCCAAAATCACGATTTTAATCCTGATCGTCATCATCCCGTTCTTCTTCAAGATCCCGGCGCTCGGCTATGCGCTGATTTGGTTCGGCTTTCAGTTCTTGGAAGGCTTCACGAACCTTGTTTCGCATGACATGGGAGGCGGGATCGCCTGGTGGGCGCATATCGGAGGCTTCGTCGCAGGCTTGGTGCTGATCCCGCTTTGGCGCTTCGGGCCGGACCGCACATACGACGAGGAGGAAGTGGGCCAGGCGAAGGCAAACTTGCCGGCGCCGGCCGGCGGGTCTCGCTCTCCACGCGAGGGGGAGCCCCGCGGCTGGACACGCGGCCCATGGGATTAAGCGGACCCGCTCGACTGTACAATCGGGCGAGCGGAAACTTGTGCGGACTTTCCACTTCCGGCTCGAGGTGATACGTTGGGCGCGGTCATAATAGATGGGGTTGCAGATGCACGCCCGGATTTTCGCATCGATGGTTTTTGCATTTGCGCTCATCGCGAGCGCGGGATCGCCGAAGGCCGAGAACAGGGTTGCGCTGATCATTGCCAATGGCAAGTACGAGCATGCCCCCGAATTGTTCAATCCGGTCCATGACGGCGAACTTTTGAAGAGCACGCTCGAAGCTCAGAAATTCCAAGTTACTCCGGTGGTGAATGCGAACCAGACGCAAATGAAGCGCGCGATTGCCGATTTTGCGCTCAAATTGAAGCAAGGAGGCAGCGAGACGGTTGCCCTGCTCTATTATGCAGGCCATGGCGTACAGGTTAATGGCATCAATTATCTCATCCCAGTCGATGCCGAAATCGACGACGAGTCGCAGACCGTGATCTATGCGGTCGATGCGGACGATGTCATGAAATCGATTGCGGCATCCGGCAGCCCGCTCAACATCGTTATCCTCGACGCTTGCCGTACCAATCCGTTCCGCGGATTTCGCGCCTATGATGGCGGCCTTGCGCAAATGGAGGCGCCCACGGGCACGCTCGTCGGCTTTGCTACCGCGCCGGGAAAGAAGGCTAAGGATGGGCCGAAGGACAAGAATAGCCCCTATGCCGCTGCGCTCGCCGAAAATCTCGCCCAGCCGGGTCTAACCATTGAAGAAGTTTTCAAGAGGGTGCGGCAACGGGTTCGGTCGGCGACCAGCGAATATCAAACGCCTTGGGAATCGACGTCGCTGGTGGGCGATTTTTATCCAGCCGGCCGGACCTCACCTGTATCTGCCAGCGGAGAACCAGGCGAGCGCCGCGATGCGCCGCGCACTCTTGTATTGGAACCCATGGACGGGGCTGAGATCTCGGGGGGCGAAACGACAGTTCGCATCGCCTTGGGTGCCAGCCGCAATCCCACGAAGTCGATTCGTATTATCGTCAACGGACGGATGCTTAGCGAGGAGCGTGCACCTATCGGCGGGGCTTTTGAGGTTGGGGTGAAACCTATCGGAGTCCCGCTCGCTGGAGGACGCAATACCGTTCAGATCATAACCGCAAATCTCGCCGGGGAGCGCACCGAAGTCATATCTCTCCTAAACAAGACTCCCGGAGAGCTAGACCGGACAGGCACGCTTTATATTCTCGCCATTGGCGTCGATAAATATCCTAAGCTTGCGCAGGCCTGCGGGTCCGCCGCTGCCGGTTGCGATTTGAAATATGCGGGTAGCGACGCCACTGCGTTCGCCGATATAATGACCAGCAAGGTCGGCCCGCAGAAACCGAAGGTGGTGCGGCGGGTCCTGGTGAACGGTGGCAGAAGCGAGGATGAGCCCACCCACGCTAACATTATGGACGCTCTCAGTATGCTCAGCCGCGCCGAGCCGAACGACACGGTTGTGGTGTACATCACGGGCCATGGCATCAACGAGGGGCCGAATTACCGCTTTGTGCCAACCGACGCCGTCTTCGCCGATGGCGTCCTTCGTCCATCCACGATTATCCCCTGGTACGTTATTCAGGAGGCTATCGAGAGTGCGAAGGGCCGCCGGATTCTCTTTGTCGATACTTCCCACTCCGGAGCTGCTTATAACGAGCGGCTTGGGAATGAAGCTTATTCAGCCAATATCCTTGCTTACACATCGGCGCGCTGGGATCAGCTATCGCTTGAGAGCGATGACTTCAAGCACGGACTTTTTACCCAGGCGCTCATCGAGGGACTTTCTGGCGCAGCTGCGAACAAAGATGGCTTGGTCGATACTTTCGGCCTATACGACTATTTGCGAAAGCGCGTACCGGAACTAGCGAAGAGTTTGGGACTGGAACAAGACCCTCAATTCTTCAGAGGCCGCGACGCAGAGAAGTCCATTCTCGCGGTAGTGCGGTAGAAGCGCCACTAAAGCCAAGGCAGTGGGGAAACGCCGATGACCAGCGGGTGCAGCGAAATCAGCGCGAGATAAAGCGCGAGCGCGGCGATCAAGTGCCGGGGGTCTGTGCGAAGGCCTGCGCCTCTGAACCGGCCGCTCAAGACCGCCGCGAACGGGACGAGTGATGTCGCCGCCGTGCGCTGCTCCCATAGCTCGCTCCCCCATTCGCGCCGCTTGCGTGCATCGAGCGCAAACATGCCCGCGATGCCGAACGCCGCGAACATCCCGAACAGGATGACATGCGCCAAATCGCCATTCGGCACGAGATGCGCGGCCGCCCACAAGGTGATCGCCCACAAGAGTGGGTGACGGGTGATGCCGGCAATGCCCGGACGCTTCGGATCGAACCCAGCGCCAGCGCGGCCCGCAATGGAAAATGGGTCCGGCGCGGCGATACCAAAGGCAACGAGCAGGCAGGCGAACGGCATGACGATGTTCGGAACCCAACGCTGCCACGGTTCGAAGCTCCAAAGCTCGATGCGGGGCGCGTAGCCGGCCGCCGCGATCAGCCAAACAAGCAAAGCGAGCGAGACAGCCGAATAGAGAACGGTAAAGGCTGTGCCGCCGAGCCGGGCGCGCAAACTGCGCCGGATAGCAGGCCGTGCCGGCATGATGTGCGAGGCGAGAAAAGCGCCGAGCGCGGCTGCGAATTCAGCCCAACCCGGATGCGCAGGCGTCATGCCCGGTACTCCTCAATTGTGCCGGCGCGCCAAGCCGATGCAGCGGGCCGGCGCACGCACGCCTAAAATCAGCCGGGAGCGTGAGTCCCGTTTCCGCCGTCCGCGAGCAAGCTCTCGAGCAGCGCTTTTTCGCGCGACGTAATCGTTTCGAGGAACTCGGCCGCCCCTTTCATCTGGCGGAATGCCGAATAGCCTCTTTCGAGAAAGCTCTGCAGCTCGAAAAGCCCCGCCGCGGCGGCCGGCCCGCGCATTATCGCGAGCGTCGTGCCGAGAAAGGGCTTCCTCGTCAGACGGTCGAGAGATTGACCGAGATGCATGATGAGCTCGATTTGCCGCTCCCGGTCTTGGCGCCGCCCAACCTCACGGTAGGCCGCAGCATAGTCGGCCGGGGTCAATTCGAAAACCTTGTCTCCGAGCACTGCTACCATGGCGGCATCGAGCAATTCCGATAAGGCGTTGAGCTCGAAAGCATCGGCTATGGTCTCGAGCCCTGCGGCGGGCAGCACCGAAATCATAAGCGGCAGGATACGCCGCACAGCCTCCTCATGCCGGCTCAAATCCTTGGGACCATAAATGTCGCTCAAGAAAAACTCAGCCGTCTTTGCGAAGCGCGGGCTTTCGAGGAGGTCCGCATGGGTGCCCGCGAGCCGCCCGGCCTGCCACGTGCGGAGCGCGTCGCGCTGGGCGAGCGCATGCGGCTCTGCTGCAAGCTCTGCGCGCGCGCCCGCCGCCGCATCGAGCTGTGCTACTATCCGGGCGGAGATCGCGTTCTTGGTAGTCAAGTGTTTCCCTTTATGATGTATTTACCGGATGGGTGCATCCGTAGTTAAAGTCAAGTCCGGCTGACCGGCCATAAAGACCGCCGGCCCGCCGGCCCCTAAGCAGAGCTCGCAAAAGCGGCCTTCCCGGTTTTGCGATAAAACTCTGCGAAAACAAAAGATCCTAAGCAGTCTCCGTTGGCCTAGCCCACGGATGCCCGCTTAGGGCGTCAAGCCCACAAGCGGCGGGCTCCTGCCGCAAAGGTATATACCATGCCGGAAGCGGAACGTTTATCGCCCGTGGATACGACCTGGCTCCGTATGGACCGTCCGGCGAACCCGATGGTCATCATTGGCGTGCTTATAATTGAGGGGCCGGTCAAGCTCAACCTCCTAGAAGAGACGCTGGCCGGACGCTTCCTTGCGATACCGCGCTTCAGGCAGCGGGTCGAGATACGCGCCGGCGAATATTGGTGGACCGAGGACCCCAATTTCGAGCGGCAAAGGCACGTAAAGCGCGTGCGCCTGCCCGGCAAGGGCGACAAGGAGGAGCTGCAGCGCTATATCGCGGAGCTGGCCTCCGAGCCCATGGACAAGACGCGCCCGCTTTGGCAGATCAGGATCGTCGAGCATTATGAGGGCGGTGCGGCTGTCGTTATCCGGATCCATCACGCCATCGCCGATGGCATGGCGCTCGTCGGCGTCATGCTCTCGATCACCGACGGCCAGCAAGGTCAGCGGTCTTGGGGGCAGGCACCTCGCCCAAACAAACGCAAGCTGCTCTCGATCCCCGGTCTTGAAACGTTGAGCAAGGGCGTAGCGCTCACCGCGGATGTGTGGGAGGAAGCAAGACACCTCGCCGGCAGTCCCGCAAAGACGATCCGCACCGGCGCAGGCGTTGCGGGAGAGCTGGCCTGGCTGCTGCTCATGCCGCAGGATAGCCAGACGCGCTACAAGGGCACGCTGTCGGGCAATAAGCGGGTAGCCTGGACCGATCCGGTCGCGCTGCCTGAAGTTCACGCGGTGAGCCGCGCGCTCGGCTGCTCGATCAACGACATGCTGCTTGCCTCGGTTGCGGGCGCGCTTGGCGCGTATCTGAAAGAGAAGGGCGATCCGGTAGAAGGTGTGGAGATCCGCGCGCTCGTGCCGGTTGATATGCGCGGCGAGCATCGAGCAGCGGAACTCGGCAACCGCTTCGGCATCATTGCCGTCGAGCTGCCGGCCGGCATCGAGAACCCGCTTCAGCGTCTCGCGGAGGTGCACCGCCGCATGAAGGAGCTTAAAGAGTCGCTGGAACCGCCGGTGACGCTGGGCTTGTTCATGGCGCTCGGCTATGCGCCGAAGATCGTGCAGGACAGGCTTTTCAACCTGCTCTTAAGCCGCGCGACCGCAGTGATGACGAACGTGCCCGGGCCGCGCCATCCGCTTTATCTTACGGGGCAGGAGCTCAAGCAGCTCATGTTCTGGGTGCCGCAATCGGGCGATATCGGCATGGGCGTCTCGATCCTGTCCTTCAACGACATGGTGCAGTTCGGGCTCATCACCGACGCGGCCTTGGTGCCCGACCCCGAAGCCATCATCGCGCATTTCAGGCCACAATTCGAGCAGCTGCTTTATTACGTGCTGATGGAGCCGTGGGAGGGCGATGGCGAGCATCGTGAGGCGGTGCATCATGAGGCGCACCACGCGCCGCTGTCGCACCATCCGCGCCCGAAGAAGAGCCGCAAACCCGCAACGGCGGCCGCGCCGAAGCCCAAGAGCGCGGCACGGCGCCAGCTGCCGCGGCCTTAGCGGCCGCTGCGGCGGAATCCCGGCATAGCAAATCCGGTTGGTTGCTTCCTGTTGTCATCCCGGAACGGCGCCCTTTGCGCCGTATCCGGGATCTTTACGGACGCTGTGAACCTTGCAAGATCCCGGATACCGCCTGCGGCGGTTCCGGGATGACAGCCGCGAACTATTCAACCGGACCCAGTATCATTGCGACGGCGAGCGCAGCGCGGCCGGAAGCAATCCAGGGGCAGCACATGCCGCTCTGGATCGCCACGGTGCCTATGGCGCCTCGCGATGACGCGGGCAAGGTTAGCGAACCGGAAATCCGCGCTCCTATTTTGAGCCTTCCTTAAAACTAACGGGCGCACAAAAAGATAATTAACGGGTTTTTTCGATGCAGGATTCGTAGGCGGAATCGCGCAAAAATCGCGATTTTTGCGGCGGGGAGATATTCAAATCCGCCGCCATTTACCTTCCAGATTTAACCATACCCGGCTCCCACGCATCCGGCCGGCGGCCGCACAGCCACCTCTTGACGGTAACGCCTATATTAACTGTATGAGAGGAGCCCAGTCATGAACACGCTGGCTTGCCCAACGAATGCCCAGCAGCCCGTTATGGGTCTTGGCTGCGTAAAAACGCGGACGCGAATTTTGCTCTTAGAAAGTTTTTCTCAACCGGCCAAATGCGTTGCGGCTCTGAGCGGCGCCTCCGCTTTATCGAAGCCGGAAAAACCTACGATATACTTGGCAGATATTCGCCAGATGATCCAAGCAGACCTCATCATGCTTCGCAGACTTTCTAGCTTCGCGCACCGCTAGGAAAAAGATTCTATCCCTTTTTGATCCTTGTACGTTCTTACGCAGCCAGGGTCGCAACCGGACTCTCCGGGTTTCTTGCGATTCCATGCGCGCGATGTCGGCTTGGGGATCCTAAAGCTTCCTTTTCTGGGAAGACCAAAACAATCCCGCCCTTGACCCGAAACGGCCATTCTGTAGTGCTGGTGTGGCAGCAGTCGGCCTCTTTTTGAAGCAAGCTGCTGACAACATGGCAGGATCTCCGTGGATCGACTCAGGCCTGATCAACGCAGCGAGAATATGCGCCGGATTAGGGGCAAGGATTCGGCCCCGGAGATGGTCGTGCGCCGCCTTCTGCACAAGCTCGGCTACAGATACCGGCTCCACAGCAAGGAATTGCCCGGCCGACCCGACATCGTCTTCGCCCCTCGCCGAAAGGTAATCTTTGTTCATGGGTGCTTCTGGCACCGGCACACTGCCTGCAAGTTCGCCTACAATCCCAAGTCACGGATCGACTTCTGGGCTGCCAAGTTTGAGCAGAACGTGAAGCGGGACAACCGTGCGACGGCGGCACTAATCGCTAGTGGATGGTCCACCCTTGTTGTATGGGAATGCGAGATCGAAGATGCTAATCTGCTGACGATTCGGTTGCGTGCTTTCTTGGGGGATTGATTCATATGCGGGGCACCCTGGCGAAACGGGGTGATTGCGTTCAGCGCAAGATTGAGCGACTGAAAACGGGGGCCAAGCCCCGCGTACTGGACCTTTTCTCAGGTTGCGGCGGGATCTCGCTCGGTTTTCACGCTGCTGGTTGCCAGATCGACACCGCGGTGGAGATAGACGAACTTGCTGCGGCCACCCACGCCCGGAACTTCCACGCGCACCTGGGCCCGGAGCAGCAAGCACTGCACGCCCGAGCCCGCGACATCACCCGTATTGAACCCGACGAACTCGTCGAGGAACTCGGTCTCGGGCCGGTGAAAGACGCATTTGATATTCTTGTCGGCGGCCCACCCTGCCAAGCATATGCCCGTGTTGGCCGAGCAAAGCTTCGCGAAATCGCTGAGCACCCTCGCGCGTTCAAGGTCGACCCGAGGGGCAATCTCTACCTCCGATACCTCCATTACGTGAAAGCCACGCAGCCGCTCGCGCTTTTGGTCGAGAACGTGCCCGACGTTCTCAACTACGGCGGGCATAATGTCATGAGCGAGATCGCAGAAGCACTCTCTGACCTTGGCTACACCGCGCGATACAGCCTCATAAACACGGCCTTTCACGGGGTTCCGCAGATGCGGGATCGCGTATTCCTGATTGCCTACCGGAACGAACTTCGGGCCAGTGTCGTGTTCCCCAAAGCCATCAACCACATGGTGCTGCCTTCAGGCTACGATGGTACTCGCTCCGTTGCCCTCAAACATATTGACATGTTCTCCGGCCACGAGTTCGAGCCCGCGGACCACGGTGACAAATCACTTCCAGGCCCTGTGACGTGTGAGCAAGCTCTTGGCGATCTGCCACCAATTACGCTTCACCTTGAGGGAAAGCTTCGACGGGGCGCTCGTCGGTTCGATGAATTGATCAGCTATTCATCCAAGTCGAAGCTGTCGCCCTACGCCCGCCTGATGCGGAACTGGCCCGGCTTTGGGTCGACCGAAGGCGTCTGGGACCACGTTATTCGCTCGCTGCCGCGCGATGCGGCGACGTTTCGGGAGATGCCGCACGGGGCTGAGTATCCCGCTGCCCATTCGACAGCAACGGCCATTTGGGAGCGCCGTATTCGGGAGGAGGAAAAGCGGCTCGGGCGACCGCTTTCTCAGTCCGAAAAAGACAACCTGCACAAGCAGATCGTTCCGCCTTATCCTGTGGGATCTTTCCCAAACCGCTGGTGGAAGCTCCGCCCCGATTGGCCGTCACGCACGCTTATGGCTCACATCGGTAAGGACACCTACAGCCACATCCACTACGATTCAGAACAGGCGCGCGTCATCAGTGTTCGAGAAGCGGCGCGCCTTCAGTCTTTTCCTGATGGCTTTTTATTCTGCGGCACCATGAACCCGGCATTCCGTCAAATTGGAAATGCCGTGCCGCCGCTGATGGCGAAACGTCTCGCGGAAGCGATGCTGGAAGCTCTAAAAGCTTCGAAACCTGAGCATCTGCCCAAGCGCGCCGGTGAACGGCGTCGTCAGTCCGTTCAGATTGCTGCTGAATAGAAGGCCTAATCTTCGTCGTCATCGAAGGTGAGCTGCACAGCATCTGTCCACGTTCCCATCGCCGGCGGTAGAATTGAATATCCGTCGGGCACGACACCTGTAGGCAACGATGCAGCTGCGGCCGCGATGGTCTGAGCGAGGGGCCGGATATCGCGATTGATCTGAAGCCAACCACCGTCGCTTGAAATCGCAAACACGCGCCAAAGCTCAGTCCGGGAAGAGCCGTTCTGAGCAGCGAATAGCACCTCCGAGTGCGAGATATGCAGATCTCGCTCAAACGGCCCAGTTGTCGACTTCACCTCGATTCGAACCACTGTGCCCGATAGCTCCGTTACCTCGAAATCCCAGGGATTGATGGCATTTCGCTCAGATACCCAGACAGCGTCTGCCAGCCGAGCTTCACGGACTTCGCGGCGTAGCCAGATATCTACAAGCACTTCCCCGTTACGACCGGCCTCTTCAGCCACCAATCGCGCACGGGCCAAGGCTTCTGCAGACATTCGTCGAGTGGAAGGATTGCGAAGAAGCTTCTCTGCGCCAGTAGCAGACCCAAGCGCGGCCTCCTGCAATGCCTCGTCGCGCTCGGTCTCCAACAGCTCACGGATCGGATGGTTGGCAGGTGAAGCTTGCACGATGGATTGCAGCTGGGCCATCGTAACTTCAGCCATGCTCCGTCCGCCTATGATCGCCAACACTTGGCTTAGAAGCTGCGAATCGACCGGCTCCGACTGTGAAAGAAGCACCATGTAGACTGCGGTCGGCAATCCATTGGCGCCGTCGAAGCCAAACACCACGAAGTCATCGGCAACAAGCTCATGATAGCGTGTCGGATCGAAGTCTGGGTCCATGACAAATTCGCCGTTCAGCCGCCAGTTCTTCTGGCTGCCGCCGGCAGCTATGACCTTGCGGGTGATCGTATGTGGTTGTGATCGCATGCCCGGCCCGTACAGTGTCACAGGAACCGGGAACTGGCGGGCAACACCACCTGCCACTTGCGCAGCGGCGGGGAAAATCAGGTCCACGAAAATGTTGCGATTGAGGTTAATAGATTTCTGGTTGCCAGCGTTTTGACGTCGAAACTGATATTCGAAGAACGTCAGATCCGAACGTGTAAGCTTCTTTACCGCAAAGCGCATGTAGCCCCGCACTCAAACCCACGTCGAAAGCTCTTGCCAGTTATCGACGTTGGTGTCGAATCTTCAAGTGTTAATGGCGGTGGAAATCTGCCTAAATGGCGTAACAGCCAAAACATCCGAGGCATCTTACACTTTACACAGGCGACTGGCCCACCTTCACCGTCTGAAGCTCAATCTATTGTAGTCCGCAAAGCGATCAGAAAGCGGGCGCGCCGATCTAACAAAGTTTTTGGTGCTGCCGAGTCCGCACCCGGCCTTATGCAGCAAAATTCAGCCCACTGGCCGCTAACGCCTGAGAAGGCCATGCGTTGGAGAAGCCAGAAAACTCTGCTTAGCGCATTTAATGCCGCCAAAGCGCTTCCAAGATTATAAGAGTCATATAAGTTTATTCGCTCCACATCCGCCTCGCTGGCTACGCATGCGGCGCTTGCGGGTCTGCGCGTGCGCGGAGAGCGCGGCGGTACAAACGAGCCACGCCGCTGCAATCGCTATCGCTCCCCAATGCCGCATATCCTCGCCTCTTCCGTTCGCGGATGGACGCGCCATAGCACGGATTGAGGCAAGCATAAATATGTCTGCGGTGAGGGAAGGAACGCCCCCTCATCCTGTCCTTCTCCCGCGAGGGGAGAAGGGACGTTGTTTCACGCGCCAAACCCAATTCAGGCGTCCCCTCGCCCCAGCGGGAACAGGGTGAGGGGGCGTTTTTCTGCAAGAGGGCGTTTCCGCGCTCAACCGGCGCGCCAGAGCTTGGCGGCGTGCAGCATGAAGATCCGCGTGTCCGGCCCGAGAAGCGAGCGGATGGCGGGGTCGCGGCAGTCGAGGCCTCCCGTGTAGGCGCCGAAGGCCGGCATGACGATGAGGCGCTCCGAAACGCAAAAGCAGGGGCCCGAGAAGCGGTAGCCGCCGGCGGGCACGCTGACCTTCGGGTGGAGGTGGCCTGCGATTTGCGCGCGCGGCGAATGGGGCGCCGGCTCGTGGCGCAGGATCGCGCCGCCCGCTTCGAATTCGGCGCAAGCCGTGCCGCCGCAAAAGTCAGGCAGCTCGGGATCGTGGTTGCCCCTGAGCCATACCCATTCGGGGACCGATGCGCAAAGCGAGGAGAGCTCGTCCCTGCCGGCCGGCGTCATACGCTCGCCGGCGGCGCTATCGTGGAAGCTGTCGCCGAGACAAATAACGCGCGCCGGACGGTGTAGCGCGATCGCGCATTTGAGGCGTTGCAGAGTGTCCAAAGTATCGAGCGCCGGCAAGAGACGGCCGCGCGCTGCGGCGCCCGATCCCTTTTCCAGATGCAAGTCCGCAACGATGAGCGTGCCGAGCGCGCCGATGTAGGCTGCGCCGGAGCGGTCGAGTGTGACGGCGAGCCCTGCGAACTCGACTTCGATTGCGAGCCGGCCCGCCGCCGGAGACTGCGCCGGCATCCCGGCCATCGTCCCGCCGGTTTCCCGTCCTGCAAACACAGCGCCGCTCATGTCCGTTTGTCCTCAGGACAGTGTCGCCGCCATAGCCCACCAAGCGGGATAGGCTTTTGCAATCGCACCGGCAGCCTTTTCAGCGGCGACGGCCGACGGAAACAGTCCGAAACAGGTCGGGCCGCTGCCGGATAGCCGCGCGAGAAGGCAGCCCTCTTGGCGCCTCAGGGCGCCGAGCGCATGCCCGACCGCCGGCTCCAGCGCGGCGGCAGGCTGCTCGAGGTCGTTGCGTCCATGGGCGAGCGAGGCGGCGGCCCGTTCCGGATCGCTGAAATCCGCATCCGCAAGCAGCGGGTGGACGCTCTCTTCGCCGGGGCGGTAAGGGGCTGCGCCCAACCGCTTGAAAACTTCTGCGGTGGAGAGCTTCACTCGCGGATTGACGAGGACGGCGGGAAGAGCGGTCACGTTCGCGGCCGGCGTTATGCGCTCGCCAAGGCCACGCATCCAGGCAGCGCGGTTATAAAGGCAAACGGGAACATCGGCGCCGACAGCGGCCGCCCTTTCGATAAAGTCTTCGGCTGCACCGGGATAGCCTCCAACTTTCAGCAAGATCCTAATCGCGGCGGCCGCGTCGGACGAGCCGCCGCCAAGGCCGGCTGCGACGGGAATGTTTTTTTCGAGCTTGAAAACGCCGCATATTTCCCGGCCTAACCAACCCGCTACAGCACGCTTGGCTTTCGAAACCAAATTCTCGCCATCGACCGCCCCGGCGAAAGGTCCCTCGAGGCTAAGGCTGTCCAATGGGCCGGGCTGAAAACTGAGCCGGTCGCAAATGTCTGCAAAAACGACCAGGCTTTCAAGCTCGTGATAGCCGTCGGGCCGTCTTCCCAAAACGTGAAGCGTCAAATTGACTTTCGCGCGGGCTTGCCCGGCGATGACGGGGGGCGCATCCTCCGGCGCCGGGGTGCTCGCTGCGGAGCCGGGCGTTAGTGTCATCGATAGACCGGTGTAAGAATTCGAACCCCTGCGTGCTTAGACGGCGAGGGGGTATTTGTCGATCCTTTCACGGCGAAACTCACAGGCTTCCGCGCTGCCGCCGGCGCGGTCAAGGTTTGGCCGCCGGAGGCTGCGGAGCTTCCGGCGCTGGGGCTAGCTCTGGCGCCGGCGTTGCCGCCGGGGGCTGACTTTCCAGCGCAGCTCGCGGCCCAGCATCGTCCTCTAATCCCGACTCGATCTTCTTCTTGATCTTGGCCGCATCATCGGGTTCAGGATTCAAGGTCAGCGCTTGATTCCACTGAAACTTAGCTTCGAGCTTCCGGCCGAGGCGCCAATAGACATCGCCCAAATGGTCGTTCAGGGTCGGGTCCTCGGGGCGCAACTCCACCGCTTTGTCGAGATGCTTGACCGCCTGTTCGTAATCCTTCTGCATGTAATAGGCCCAGCCGAGGCTGTCGATGATGTAACCGTCATTGGGCCTAAGCTTAACGGCTTTTTTGATGAGATCGAAGGCTTCCGGGATGTTCATGTTCTGATCGAGCCATGAATAGCCGAGATAATTCAGCACAGCGCCTTGCTCCGGGTCCAGCTCCAACGCTTTCTTGAAGTCCGGCTCCGCCTTGGCCCACTGTTTCGTGCGCTCGAAGGCGATCCCTCGGGAATAAAATAGCTGCCAGTCCTTTTTTTCCGGAGTGCCAAGCAATGCTATGGCCCGGTCGTAATAGGGGATAGCGGCGTCGAATTTCTTCCGCGCACTCTCGATTGCGGCCAGGGTCTGAAAAATCTGCTGGTTTTCCGGATGCTTTGCGGACAGCGCAGCGAGCAGCGCCACCGCATCGTCGGTTTTTTGAAGCGCGTTGAGATAAAGCGCCTTGCGGACCTGAGAATTCAGCCAGAATGGAGAGGTTTCGCCGATCTTCTCAATGACGGAAATCGCTTTGGTATATTGCTCGACATTTCCGTAGAGTTCCGCAAGCTCCAGCTTGGCGATGTCGGAGTCCGGCTGGAGGAAGAGTGCCAAACGGAAATAGATCTGAGCGGCATCGATGCCATTGTTCGCGGCGAGCACCTGCCCGATCCCAAGGAAGGACTCCGCCAGTCCTTCCTCGACATTGGAGACCATGAGCTTAGTCGTCTTGCCAGCCTTGAGCTCAGCCATGAGCGCTTTTCCAAGCGGAGTATCGGCCGCACCGGCCTCCTCCAGCACTCTTTGTGCCTCCTGGTTATCGCCCCACACGGCAAGGTGGCGTGCGAAGGCCTCTGCGATCCGCGCATTCGGCGCCTTCTTGTCGTAAACGGCCCGGTACGCTTCCAAAGCTACCGCCTTCTTCCTGGCGACGTCGGCCATAAAAGCGCGTTGAACCGTCTCGAAATGGGTGGCCCAAGCCGATTTCCGCTCAACCTGCAGCGCCGCGATCGCCTTGTCCGCATGCCCCTCTGCAACTGCGACCCACGCGCGGGCCAGCTTTACCGTCGGCTCTTCTGGCGAGGAGCCGCGCTGCGCGATTTTGAAGTGATTGTCGGCTTCCTCAAAACTGTGATGCCTATAAGCATCGACGCCAAGAAAGATATGGGCGATGGAGTTATCGCGCTGGCGCTTGACAAGCCGCTGCGCGAGTGCGCGCGCGGCAGGGAAATCGCCGGCCGCAAGCTCGAGCTGGAACGCGTTATCGAGAATATCTTCATTGCCGGGGTCTTTCTCCAGCGCGCGCCGGTAATAAACGGCGGCGTTATCGCTATCGCGCATCGAGCGCGCCACATGGCCGGCAAGGTAGCTCCCGAGCAGCGAGGTGCCATCTACGGCTTCTATGTGCGGCGCAGGCTTGCTTTTTGAGGCGCGGACGGCCTGCGCCTCTGGCGCCGTGCCCGCCACCGCAAGACAAAGCGCGATGAGTAGCCCTGCCTTTTTCAAAGAAGAGAGCCGGACCGTTGGAGCGGTTTCCATAAAAGACATGTAGAGGCCTGCCATTTCGATCTTGAATTGTGGCGCAGCAGCATTTCGCGCTGGCTGGCTTTTGCGCTTGGCATATGTCATCGCCGGAAAAGTGTCAAAAGCGATCACCACCCCGGGACGATTGCAGTTTCCGGCAAGGATATCAGGTTTGCGCGCGCAAACGCCTTTCGTTTTTACCATCTTGGGACAATGGGACGAAATCGCGGCGGCGTGTGGTAGTGGGCAGCTTTGAAAGCTGAATAAGCCCGCGCGAAGACTACGGCCGTTTGTGGATCTGCAAGCAGCCGATCAAAGGCTGGCGCAATCTGCCGGACCTGACCCTGGCTACGTGAAAACGTGTACGGACGAAAAAGTGATAGAATCTTTTTTCCCCTAAGGTGGCGGTGGAACTCCGTTGGTCGTTTACTGGGTTTCCATGAGGCGGCTTAAAATGAATAGAGCAAATAAAACCTAGCATTCCTAGAGCGGCCTGAGTCTGCAGGCTCCAGCCAGGAGGAACAGAATTCTAAACGCTTCCTTCGCTCCGGCGTTTTCACGCGGCCTGGACCCAGAGCGGAAAGTCGTGCCCTCTTTAGGTGGCCGGTGCTGGACGCTCGCTATTCAAGGGCCATGAGACCTCTATTCATGGCGGAAAATCTCTCGGCGATCCGCTTCAGTCAAATAGGCCGACTGAAGCCTGACGAGTGTGCCGCCTCCTGCCGTTAACAACAGATCGCCACGCCCGAGCAAGAACTCGGCGCCGCTCTGATCGAGCACAACCCCTGACTCAATCCGGGTTGAGACTCTTAGTGCAACCCGGCCGGGAATATTTGCTTTCAGGACACCGGTCACGACCTGCCGGCTCGGGCGCTGCGTGGCCAGCATCAGGTGAATACCTGCGGCGCGACCCATTTGAGCAATTCGCACAAAGCCCGCCTCAATTTGCTCACGGTCAGCCTTCTTTTTGGTGCCCATAAGAAGTTCCGCGTATTCGTCAACGACGCAGACCAGCCGCGGGACCGGAAGTTTTGCCGTTCGCTGATAATCAAAAAGGTTGTCCGCTGATACCTCCTTAAAACGGTCGTAGCGAGTCTTCATCTCCTCAATCAGGTCATTAAGCAACGGAATGACGTGGCCTTCTGGCGTGTCGAGAAGAGAGTCCAATCGCCACAAATAACTTGAGCCAGCGAGTTCACCGAATGCATTCTTTTTCGGGTCGATAAGGATCAAGCGAAGCGTGTCGGGCGTATTTGTGACAATGAGGCTCGCTATTGCGGTACGCAACCACTCTGACTTGCCGCTGCCTGGAACACCAGCGACCAATAAGTGCGGAACGTCTTTGGCAAGATCAATGAACTCGATCCGCCCTGTCAGATCAATCCCTGCGAGTACGCGCGAATTGCCAGCATCGCTCCTTTCGGCGCTCAAGCGATCACGTAGTTCGTTAAATTGTACAAACTCCCGGTCTTTTCGTTGCACATCGACAGCGATGCGCCCGCCAGCCAATCCGA
The DNA here is from genome assembly GCA_052144215.1 of Rhodomicrobium sp. GTDB lineage: Bacteria > Pseudomonadota > Alphaproteobacteria > Rhizobiales > Rhodomicrobiaceae > Rhodomicrobium. The sequence goes on along the minus strand of JBKQQS010000061.1, from coordinate 34,075 downwards.
TCATCGGTTCCTGGTCAAGCTGAAGACGAACTTGCAAATTTGCCCCCTGACCTACGATCCGCTTCGCCGGGACGCGGCGTGCCGGCTCAAGTAGGTATCGCACAAATGTGGGTCCGACTAAGGGGTCGCGCGCCAGCGAAGCGTCGGCATTAAACTCCTTGAGTGTTTCTATTAAACGGGCTCCTTGTTGCCGTTCGATCTCTCTGGCCTGCTTCGGCCACGCCGTTCCGGTTCCGGAGACTACAGGTGCTGAGGACTGGCCGTTCGTTACTCCGGCAAGCGATCCGATCAGTTCCATAAGCTTCGGCCGTGCTTGGCCGATATGTTCCGCCGAAAGCAAAATCTGTTTGGGTTCAGGATTTCCATCGAAAAGCACCAGCGCTGCAGATCCGGTGCCTCCACCCAAGAGTTCATGGTAAAGACAAGCCTGAGCAGCGTCAGCTTCGGCATGACCTCCGCCGAGCTTGAATTCGATTACACACCACCGATTTTGATCGATTCTGATCAAATGATCAGCACGTCCGACAACGGTTACTTCAGCTGTCCAGCCGGGCTCATGCAATGTTGCGCGGAGATCGCACTCCTGCTCGAACAAGTTTTCAGCGCCGCGCCAGCACTCTTTTTGAGCATCGTATTCGATCAGATTGCGACTCACGGCTTCAGTGAGCAGATCACAAAACCACGTTGTGAATGAACGGACGGCGGACCAAAGCTGCCAAACTTCCGAACCACTTTCTCGCAAAACCGATTGCGCGTTAGTAAGGTCCGGACCCAGAACTTCCTGATAAAGCTTCTGTGCCCATTCATCGGCATCCAGTTCATTTGTCAGGACGACCTGCCAAAATGCCGGGTGCCCGTTTGTCAATGCGCACTCCGCTACCCGATGAAACAGTCGGCCCGGCAGTGAACCAATCCCCCGAGAAGGCTCATTGGATACCTCAAAAATTCTTTGGCGGATATCACTTACTGTGAGTCTAATCGCGGTGGACGGCATGAGATGCTCCTAAGCAGGCCGTGCCGCCACAGCGAGACACACGACTGGGTTGCTGCCGCCGAAGAAGCAAATGCGGTCCGGATGCGTCTTGGCGAACGCTATGATATTGTCCGCCGTGAACTCCGTTAGCTTAATGGCCTCGCTGAGCGTCATGACTTTGCGGCTTTGAAGAAGGTCCAATAGAGCGTCCGGTTGCCAATCCTGGGCAGCACTAGCGCCCATCAGTTCTTCGGCAAAATCGATAACTTGCTTCGGCAGGTTTCGTTTGAGCCAATCGCGCACAGTTGCACCTTCAACGGTCTCACCGCCGAGACTCAAGTCACCGCTCGTTGCGGTTGCCAAAAGGTGGCGCATCGCATCTAAAGCAGCGAGCGCTTCCGGCTCCACGTTTACGAGCCGCCCGCCAGCTTGCGCAATCGACTCTAGCCGCTGCCGTGTCATCTTGGCAGTCGGCGAGATTCCAAGGCGCGCGTCGCGGATGATGCACAGATTTGGAGTTGCCTCCTTTTGCACTTTTTCAAGCCATTTCGCCAAACTTGTTGAATTTACATGATTTCCAAACGCGATCTGAACCGTTGTGCCGCCACCGCCTGCGGCCAAATTGATAAGTTTTGCCGGTTTTTCCTTTGTCTCTTTGCCGAGAAGTTGCAGGGCAATCGGTAAACCGTGTGCGAGCACCGCGTCAGTTTCTGCAGGGTCCCGGCCAACGGGTGATTCGCTCCACAGTCGCTCGTACTCGGCTGACAAAAAGTCATCTTTCGTCAGCGCAGTCGGGACCGGCTTATCTTGCCATTTGGCGAAAAGGCGACGCGCTTCATGGATCAAGCTTCGCGGCGTTGCGAAGCCCTGATTTGATTGAAAGAAAACGTGCAGATCGCCGTCATCAATTGACCCTGCGGCCTCTGGGACAGTAGCGAGTCGCGCATCCACCAATTGCCGCCCGAGATTAAAATCTAGCGGCTGAAGATCAAACTGATCTTTGGAAATGCGCTGAAAATCGGAATCCCGCGCCCCCCATTTAAGGTCGGCTCGAAAATCAAGATTGATCGTCGAAATGAGCAATGAGTTGTCAGTTGTATCAATCAAACTGGCACCCATTTGACAAAAGAAACCGTAGTTCTTTTTTTCTTGTGAAAGGCCAAGCGCCTCTATTTGATCGAAGCAAAATACCACAGGAGATGGTTTGGCCAGGCGAGTCAATGCTCCGACGAACATTCGGGCCTCCTCCTCTGCCGAATCCTCTTCCAAACTCTCCATCGGATATTGTGGAAGATTCAAGAGCCCAAGCTGACTCTCAGAAAGGCGGTCCCCCTTTAGCCAAGCCTGACATAAGCGGCGATGCCTGTTGCCGTCATAAGCCTCCAGGACTTGCATCAGCTCTTCGCTGCAGTCTTGGACGTTTGCTCCTTCAAACGCCTTGGCAAGATTTCCTTGAGCAGGCTCAGCGAAACGATGAAGAATGGCTCCGAGTTGCGTCACGTCGTCAGCGCGCGGCTGCAAAAGCTGTTCAGCAAATCGCCGGCGAAGATGTCGCCAAATCATCCCCCGGCCCGTTTGCATCCGCACAGCTACGAACAGTGCTGGCAGTTTGCTTGGGACGGGGTCTAGCTCGCAGTTGAGCCAACGACGGAGACGGCTCAAAAGATGAGTTTTACCACATCCCGCCCTGCCGTATAGTAGAACCGACCACGACCCCGCTCCGCTCGCAACACGCTCGTAGGCATCCCGGCAACATTCGAAAGCCTTCTCGTGAATCTTTGGGACATCTACCGGCGCCGCGCCTGGATCAACAACCACGTCACTGTCAAACGGGTTTGCCATTACCTGTCTATCGGGCATAAGCGGACTCATTCGCTACGAGGTAGCGCTACTGCGATAACTAATTGTCCCTTCAGATCCTCAAGGTAGGACGACTTCTCCTCGTCGTTCGTAGGCCGCGGCCCCCCGTAGTGGCCCAAAATGAGCTTGCGCTTATCAGCGAGTGAGATGATTGCACTATCGACAAAACGCCGCAACTGGCGGGATCTTCGCAGTTCATCAATCCCGACGAAATTGCCAGGACCAGACTGCAATTCCTTTAGGGTAGCTATTATCCACTGTTCCATCGCCTCGGCAGCCGATTTGCCGGGAACGAGGCGCCGCAGATAGTCGAGGGACATGTACACGACGGATTGGCGATTGATGGGCACCTGAATGATTTTGCGAGCCGCAGCCATCTTAGGCGCTACCACCCGCAATTCAGCGAGCACACTCTCCTCGGACACACGACCAAGGGAGCGGCTCACGGGCTTTGCGGCTTTTGGAATCGTAAGCGGCGCCTCATCGAGTGCGGTAACGAACGCCTCTTCGACTGCACTTCTCAATGGCTGGCTGCCGAATATTTGCGACCTACGATAAGAGGGCCATTCATGAATTATAGCGCGATCAACAAGCTCCTTTAAGGCTTCTACGAGCCTTCCATTCGCCTTGGAGCGCCCAACGCATGCCGAGCGGATCTCGGCCAGGCTCATGGGCTTTGACGCCTTCTGGATCTTTTCCAAACAAGCTTCAGCCAATGCACCATCCATGCTGTCATCCTTATATAAGAGACGTCCCTAGCAACGGCGAAGCTAACTATTACGCGATTGCCCCCCCTCCTGCAATGGTTCGAAAAGACGGTGCTCGGCACGCTGAAGCCCCATTACCTCAGTATTCCAACCCTATGACCGGTTATGGCCCAACTCGGAGATTTGGCCGCTGCCGGCTTGCGGATCGATAAGCTGAAGTTCAAAAGCGATCGCCGATTTCAAAAGTACCCGCTACCCGGCGTATCCCGATGCGCCGCCGGGGCAGAGGTTTCCGCCCAAAGGATCTGCCAAGCATCGCCAATTCTCGGCTTCCAATTTCCGTTCCCTGCACTCCGCCTGCGGGCCTCACAAACTCATCATGGAACTCACAGAGCTAATGCTTGTTCGTACATGAAGCTTCCACGTCCGTCGAGGAGAGGAGAACAACTATGAGCTTGCTTTATGCGCAGGGCGATCTCTTGATCGAGCGCGTTACCGACATTCCTGTTTCGGGCACGCCGGTCTATCCCGGAGCAGATGGCGCAGCCGTGTTAGCGGAAGGCGAGATGACAGGGCACCGGCACGCGATCTACGACCGGGTCACCATGTTCCGCGACGATGCCCTCGCGCAGGACATCCCGAATGGCCTTTATGTAGGCCACCTCAAGGTCGACGGGCCTTGCGCGCGCGTTCAGCACGACGAGCACGATGCCGTCACCCTCCCGAAGGGCACCTATCGCATCCGCCGTCAGCGGGAACTCGAGCCGAAGGATGCGCGTATCGTTGCAGACTAAACTCAGACAATTGTCCCCAGAGCAAAAGGCCGGCATCGAGGACCATCGTAAACGTTGGGCGCAGATCAGGGCATCCACCGCACCGGCGGACCGGAAGGAGGCCGCTTTTGCCATCGCCGACGCCTACCAGGCGGCAGGGTGGCCGGCGCCGAAAAGCATCGTGTGGTGCGCCAGTCCGATGCAAATGGAGGCGCTTTGGGCCAAGGCGTCGCACGATCGGGCAGGTGTCAACCTCAAGGCCTCTATCGCCGACAACGTTCGCAGCCGGGCCGCTGTCGCTATTCAGCGCCGCGTTAGCGGCAGCGTTCTCGCTGCCGTCGATGAGCTGAACCAGCAATCCACGGCGGACGCGCTCGGCGATAGCATTCGCGATGCGGTTGCTCGAGCTTCGCACGCCGTGCGGCCGGCATCGCCAGAACCGCGGCGATGGCTGTTTTGGCTGAACAGGGGCCGCAATTGGCTGCATCTGCAAGACGCCGGATTTAGTCCGCGCAACCATGCCTGGCTGGAGCGCCACGATTTTTTCCGGACAGTCTGCGGCTTAAAGGATGAAACGGAGGTTCTTCGCGGCCTCCTGCTCATCGCCGCCAGTGCGGACTGGATAATTCCGCACAAGCACGTTTGCTGGGTTTCGGAGCCTCCGCAAACTGTGCGAACCGACGATAAAGGCAGGCTTCACAGCAGCTCGGGGCCTGCCCTTCAATATCGCGACGGCTGGACCGTCTACGCCTGGAAGGGCGTAGAAGTGCCTGCGCGCGTCGTTGAGCGGCCCGCGCAAATCACCCACGCGGATATCGATCGCGCTACGGATATTCATGTGCGGCGCTGCATGATCGAGCTGCTGACGCCCGAACGGTTTATCGCGAGCGGAGCGGCCTTCCGGATATCGGAAGACGAAGCCGGCATCCTCTGGGAAAGGAGATGGCCGGACGGAGACGCGTGGGCCGCTGTCGAGGTGATAAACGGAACGCCTGAGCTTGACGGCAGCCATAAGCGGTACTTCCTGCAAGTTCCGCCAAATATGCTCACCGCACGCTCGGCCGTAGCCTGGACCTACGGAATGACGGCACGGCAATATCGAGGCCTTCTCTTAAGGACCTGATGCCCGCAGCGCACGGCTCAGGAAAGATCGATGGCGAAGCGCTTGAGATCCTGAAGCGCTACGATTTCAAGCGCGCCTTGGTGCGTTGCCGAGAGCACAACCTTAGGGGCCATGCCGGCCTCGAAAGCCTGTTGCCATCGCGCCGCGCACAGGCACCATCGATCCCCAGGTTTTAAGCCAGGAAAGCCATACTCGCTCATTGGCGTGGACAGATCGTTTCCAGCTTTCTTTGAGAATGCCAGGAATTCGCCGGTCATAACCGCGCACACGGTGTGCGATCCAAGATCCTGCGGCCCCGTGTTGCAGCATCCGTCCCGGAAGAAGCCGGTTTTGGGGGAATCCGAGCACGTTGCGAGCGGCTCTCCAAACACGTTCTTCTGGGGCGCACGCTCCTCCTCGAATATATAGTTCAAACTGCGAAACTCCAGCTTAGTTGCGCTATCATTGAATTTCAGAGTGCCGCAAATTGCGCTCGCCGTCGAGGGGCTTGACCGCGAAGCGACGGCGCGATTCGGCGCTTGGGAGCACCGCGCGCGAGGACACCGGTTCGTGTAATTTCCATGCCACCGGAAGGCTCCGGAAGAGTCTCAACCTCCAGACCGGCCGCGCTGGCGCCGTCATCTTCAAAAAAGAAATGAAAGCGATTGGATGTTTTCGATCGCCGCCTCACGCAGGAGCCTGGGCTCGACGAATTGACGCAGTATATTGTAAACTGGAGCGGCGCTGGAATGGCTTGGCCGCTCGCCCCGGCATGAACGATTTCCGCAGTGAAATGTCTGTTGCCGCGTCAGAACAGCAGGGTGGCCAGCGCGACCCGTCGCCGCGCCGGCCGCAGACCTGTGATACGAAGGCGCTCAATGGGCAGATCTGGAACCTTCCAGGGCATTTCCCTTTGCAATCTTTCGCGTTTAGCCTTGTACTATTACAACTGGCGCCCTAATTCGCAAGCGCTGCCGGGCGCGAGAATTGTTCACAGGCTTCAAGATGGGTTGCCTGCAGCAAAGGGTGTGATAGTTAAGAGGCGCTTTGCCGGCCGGCATGCGCAATGCGAGTACAAAAAGAGGAATCATGTCTGAACGCCGCGACAGCTACGATTATGAGGATTTACTCGCTTGCGGACGCGGCGAACTTTTCGGTATCGGAAATGCGCAGCTGCCGCTTCCGCCCATGCTCATGTTCGACCGCATCGCGAGTATTTCGGAGACAGGGGGCGAGCACGGAAAAGGCCGCGTGGTTGCCCAGATGGAAATCAAGCCTGACCTGTGGTTTTTCGCTTGCCACTTTAAGGGCGATCCGGTTATGCCCGGTTGCCTGGGACTGGATGCGTTGTGGCAGATGCTAGGCTTTTTTCTTGGCTGGGCCGGTGCGCCAGGAAAAGGGCGTGCGCTTGGCGCAGGCGAGGTCAAGTTCTCGGGCATGGTGGTGCCAAGCGTCAAGCAGCTGGAGTATATTGTCGATCTCAAGCGGGTGATCCGCCGGAAGTTTACGCTCGGCGTGGGCGATGGTTATCTTAAGGCCGATGGCACACTGATTTATTCTGCGAAAGATCTTCGGGTGGGCTTGTTTACCGAAGCGAATGTGGGCATGCAATCCGCCTGAACGAGCTTCATGCGAAGTGCGCTGCTTGAGAAACCTGTGCGATAAGGTGGGGTAAAGACATGAGACGTGTTGCTGTCACAGGAATGGGCATCGTCTCCTCCATTGGAAACAACGCCCAGGAAGTTCTTTCTTCCTTACGCGAAGCGAAATCCGGCCTGGTGAGAGCAAAAGACTACGCCGAACGGGGCTTTCGCTGCCAGGTGCACGGGGAGCCCACCATCGATTGGGAAGAACATATCGACCGCAAAGTGCGCCGCTTCATGGGCGCCGGCGCCGGATGGAACTACATCGCCATGCAGCAGGCGATTGCGGATGCGGGGCTCGAGGAGAAAGACATTAGCCACGAGCGGACCGGGCTTATCATGGGTTCGGGCGGCCCATCGACACGCACGATTGTGCAGGCCGCGGACACCACCCGCGAGAAAGGCCCTCGCAAAGTAGGTCCCTTTGAGGTTCCGAAAGCGATGTCGAGCACCAACTCCGCAACGCTCGCCACGCCCTTCCACATCAAAGGCGTCAACTACTCGATTTCCTCGGCCTGCTCGACCTCGGCCCACTGCATCGGGAACGCTGCGGAGATGATCCAATGGGGCAAGCAGGATGTCATGTTCGCCGGCGGCGGCGAGGATCTGCACTGGACGCTTTCCGTGCTCTTCGATGCCATGAACGCAATGTCCTCCAACTTCAATGACACTCCCGAAAAAGCCAGCCGCGCTTACGACATAAAGCGCGACGGTTTCGTCATAGCGGGCGGAGCCGGCGTGCTTGTTCTCGAAGAGCTGGAAAGAGCGAAGGCGCGCGGCGCAAATATTTATGGCGAGCTTTGCGGCTATGGCGCGACCTCCGATGGCTTCGACATGGTTCAGCCTTCCGGCGAAGGCGCTGTCCGCTGCATGAAACTCGCGATGCACGGGCTCGGAACCAAGATCGACTACATCAATCCCCATGCGACCTCCACGCCGATCGGCGATCTGAAAGAGATCGAAGCGATTCGGGAGGTGTTCGGCTCCAAAGTGCCGCTTCTTTCGGCAACGAAATCGCTGACTGGGCATTCCCTCGGAGCCGCAGGCGCGCAAGAGGCGATTTACTCGCTCCTCATGTTGAATAACGGCTTTGTGTGCGAGTCTGCAAACATCGAAGAACTTGACCCGGCCTTTGCCGATATGCCCATAGTGCGGGAGCGGCTCGATAACGTCGAGCTTAACTGTGTCATGTCGAATAGTTTTGGGTTTGGCGGCACGAACGCTACTTTGGTTTTCAGGCGTTACGAAGCATGACGGCCCAGGGATAAAGAAAGGCCTCGACGGATGACTGCGGTGGACATTGCAAAACCTGCGCCCTTGATGGCGGGCAAGCGCGGGCTCATAATGGGCGTGGCCAACGACCGGTCCATCGCTTATGGCATAGCGCGCGTGCTTGCGGGGCAAGGTGCGGAAATTGCCTACACTTACCAAGGCGATGCATTCGGGCGCCGCGCGGTTCCATTGGCGCAGAACCTTGGCGGTAAGATCATCCTGCCTTGCGACGTGACCGATCTGGCTTCCGTCGATGCCGTGTTCTCCGAGATCGGCGAAAAATGGGGCTCGCTCGATTTCGTCGTTCATGCGCTCGCTTTCTCTGACCGGAACGAGCTCAAGGGCCGCTACGCCGACACGACCCGGGACAATTTCATCAACACCATGGTGATTTCCTGCTTCTCCTTCACCGAGATTGCAAAGCGGGCTGCCGCGCTCATGAAGAATGGCGGCTCCATGATAACCTTGACTTATGGCGGATCGATGCGCGTCGTTCCGCGCTACAATGTCATGGGCGTGGCCAAGGCTGCGCTTGAGGCCTCGGTTCGCTATTTGGCGATGGATTTCGGGCCGCAGAACATCCGTGTGAATGGCCTGTCGCCTGGACCGATGCGCACCCTCGCAGGCGCCGGCATCTCCGACGCGCGCGTGCTGTTCAACTATCAAAAAATGCACTCCCCGCTTGGCCGGACGCCCTCGCTGGACGAGGTCGGCGGCGCCGCGCTCTACCTGCTCTCCGATCTTTCCACTGCCGTCACCGGTGAGGTCCATTATGTGGATTCCGGTTACAACATCGTCGCTATGCCCAGGCCGGAGACGATCAACGAGAGCGGGGAAGGCACGGCGATAGAATCTGGAAACGGTCAGCGGACGCTCGACGGAAGGGGCGAGCCGCGCGCCGCGGAGTAGTATGGCCTTGTGTCTTGGTTGAGTGCGTTTCGCTAAGCCAATGCTCTGGCGCAGACGGCGCGCGCTGGCTTTTGCAGGCGGAAGAGATTTTCTTCGAAACCGCCTATACGAAAGACTTTGGCCCGGGGCCTGCTCGACGCGCTTTTTGCAATCGCTGGTTTGCCCATTACGCTGACACGCAGCCCGGCGCCTTTCTACTGGCGCTGACGCTGCAGGGCAGTGTGGCTGGTTACCTCGCCGGCTGCATCGACAGTTTCTCCGCTGCGTCCGGAATCATCACCGGCGATATCGATTACTTCACGCCTGCCTTTTGCGCCGCACTGAAGAACTACCCGTCGCATTTTCACATCAACGTAAAGCCAGGAAGCCAAGGACAGGGAATTGGCCATAAGCTGATCGCCCGGTTTCTCCAGATTTGCGCAGAGGCCGGCTCGCCCGGTATCCATGTCGTCACCGCAGCCTCTTCCCGCGCCGTGAGGTTCTATGAAGCTTGCGGTTTCAGACAGGTGATACCTTACGCCGGGGCGAGCCCAGGCCTCGCCGTTCTTATCCGCGCCACCCGCGTGCCGTCGCACTGAGAGCCGGCAAAGCTATTGACGAATGGCAAACCGTCAGGCGTCATTGTTTTCGCTAGAGTGCTTCCGGAAAAGTGCGCAGCGGTTTTCCGAAAAGAAGCACGGAAAAACAAAGAACTAGGGTCCGGCTTTGATTCAATCAAAGCCGGACCCAAAAATTGCGAGACCGGATCGATGCAAACAAATGAGACATCGTTGCCCCCGCTGGCCGGCATCAGGGTGATCGAGTTCGCCGGACTAGGCCCTGCGCCCTATGCCGGAATGCTGCTCGCCGATCTCGGTGCTGATGTGCTTCGCATAGACCGGACCGGAGCAACCGATCTCTTTCCTGTGCAAAGGGCACCGGTCGACCGCGGCCGGCGATCCCTTCTGCTCGATTTGAAGAACCCAGAGGCCGTTGAGCTGGCCTTGCGCATCGCCGGGAAGGCCGACGCGCTGATCGAGGGGTTCCGGCCGGGCGTCATGGAACGCCTCGGTCTTGGGCCTGACATCGCGCTCGCGAGGAATCCCAAATTGATTTACGCGCGCATGACCGGCTGGGGGCAGGAAGGCCCGCTTGCGAGGACCGCCGGCCACGATCTCACCTATCTCGCGCTGACGGGCGCGCTTGAGGCCATCGGCCCCGAGGACGGCCCGCCGGTTCCTCCGCTCAATCTCATCGGCGACATGGGCGGCGGCGGGGCATTCCTGGTCATCGGCATTTTGGCGGCGCTGTTGGAACGGCAGAGGTCCGGCCTTGGCCAAGTGGTGGATGCTGCGATCCTCGACGGCACGGTATCGCAGCTTGCGATCGTGCTAGGGCTGAAGGCCGGCGGCCTCTGGAGCGGTTCGCGGGGCCAAAATATTCTCGACGGCGGTGCGCCGTTCTACCGGACCTACCGCTGCCTCGACGGAGAGTATATGGCCGTCGCTGCGCTCGAGCCCAAATTCTTCGCCGCTCTCGTCCAAGGTCTCGGCCTCGATGCGGCAAAGCTTGCCCCGCAGCAATACGACCGCACCCAATGGCCGCGCATGCACCGCGAGTTCGAGGCCATCTTCGCGACGAAGACGCGCGGCGAATGGGCCTCCGCTTTTGAGGCAACGGATGCTTGTGCTGTGCCTGTGCTCGACTTCGACGAAGCCGCCCTTCACCCGCATAACGTAGGGCGCTCGACCTTCATGGAGGAGGACGGCAATTTGCAGCCGCCGCCCGCTCCGCGCTTTTCACGCTCCATAACCTCGCTATCCGGGCACTTCGCCCCAGGCGAAGGCGGCGAGGATGCCCTTCGGGAGTGGGGAGTGCAGTCTTAGAGGAGCTGCCCCTGCCCCAACCCGCTTCCGGGCAACCGCGAGCCTATTGCGCGGCAGGCCGGTCCGCCGCTGCCTTCACAAGCGCTTTGAGAGCCTCCGGCATCGGGTAAGCCAGATTGACATTTTTCGGCGGGATCGGGCTTTCGAACCATTTTTCATAGAGTTTGGCGTACTCGCCCGACCTCATGGCCTCGCTGAGCGCGCCGTCGGCCAAGTTTTTGAAGGTTCTGTCGTCTTTGCCGAGCATGAGCGCGTAGGACGCTCCGGGATAGGCCTCGCCGAGGAAGGCGAAAGCGCCGGGGTTCTTCGCGTTCGCCTTGAGGCTCACAAGCAGCACACTATCGGCCAGGAAGGCGGAGGCCTTGCCGGTCTCGACGAGCTTGAACGATTCGGCGTTGTCTTTCGCTTCCAAAATCGAAAGGCCGAGCGAGCGGTCGCTGCTTATCGACAGCACAAGCGATGTCACAGCCGAACCGCGCGTCAGGGCAACCGGCTTGCCCTTCAAATCCGCGGTGGAGGAGGGCGAAATGGTTTCAATCCTCGTCCGGCGCCGGCCTTCTCTTTCGACCCGCAATCTTTGTGGAACGATCCACCTCAGCTCGGACACAAAAATTGGGTTGGAGAAGGCCGCCTCTTGCGAAAGCTCCGGGCTAACCGGAGTTGCACTGCAGTCGATGGCGATCATGCCATTTTGGAGAAGTGCGGGGGCGTCCGCCGCGGCGACAGGGCGGTAGTCGATCTTGAGATCTGGCAATCCAAGCGTCTGTTTGACTTTGCCTGCCACGAGCGCGCAGAGATCCAGCGCAAAGCCGGCCGGCTGAGCTTGAGCATCGGTGTAGGACATTGGGATCGATGCGTCCCTATATCCTATTGTTATGGCGCCAGAATCTTTAATCTTCCGGAGCGTTGGACCTAAGTCTTCCGCACTCGCTGCTTGGAGGCCTGCAACAATGGCGGCCGAGATAACCACGATACCTTTCAACAAACCCGGCATGACTGCTTTCCCTCAAATTCTGCAACCCGGCGAACGCGTTTATGCGAGCCTTAACTCCCGCTGGCAAGCGCTAAACTTGCCTTGAACTGAGCGGTTTCGAGCGGATTCTGCCACACTATTCGCAAAAATTGCGTTGCTGCAGCGCCTGCGCTTCTTGCCGGCCTCTGTTGAGGCTTAAGACTCCGTTAGCTCAGTTTGCTGCTTAGTGCCGGCCCGTTATGCCGCTTGCCTTAATGCCGGCATTATAGGGAAAAGCGCCTTCCCAAAGCCTTAAGCGGCGGGGCTAGGCTAACTAATGCGCTGATATAGCTGAAGAAAATCAGCTTGCGCTGCGAAGCAAGCAATAGTCGCAGGAACGCTTGGTCATAGCCCATAATCGTAAATTATGATTAATTCCAGCAACAAAATAAGTTTAACGGACTTTTTGAAAGCAGGATTTGGGGGTGAAAATGCGAAAAATTTCGATTTTTGCGGCGGGAAGATATAAAGCGCGGCCCGCATTTACCATTCCGGTCTTAACCATGCTCCGGGGCCCGGAGATGCGCTTCAGCGCCTTCGATCACGCCGCTTGCCTCCGCGCTCAGCTCCCACAGCAGCCCGGATGGGCGGAAGTCCAGGACAACGCCGGCATCGAGGGCTTGCTCGGCCAATTTCACCAAAACCGTGTGGCCGAATCCCCGCCGCTGGGGCGGTTGCAACGGTGGGCCGCCCTCCTCGGACCATCTTATTTCAAAATGCGGTTTCGCGCCGTTCGACGCGATCTTCCATGCGACACGGACCTTGCCTTCCGCGTTGGACAGAGCACCGTATTTGCCAGCATTCGTCGCCAGCTCGTGCAGCGCCATGCCCAGCGATTGCGCCGCGCTGGGACTAAGCTGCGCGGGCGGTCCTTCTAGAAAAACCCGGCTGCCGATCAGGTCTTTGAAATGCGCAAGTTGCGACTTCACAAGATCGCCCACGTCCACCCCACGCCATTCGCCGCTGACGAGTGCATCGTAGCTTGCGGCTAGGGCGGCGAGCCGCTCGCCGAGCCGATCGGCAAAGATCTTGGCCTCTTCCCCGCTCGCCATCTGGCGCGTAACGGCCGTCACGACCATAAGCAAGTTCTTGGAGCGATGATTGACCTCATGCATGAGCAGCTTGATTTTTTCCTCGGCTTTCTTCCGTCCGGTGATGTCCCGAACCACGCCGACGAATAGATGCTTGCCGCCGTAGTAGACGTCGCTCACGCCGCACTCCATTGGAAACACCGAGCCGTCCTTGCGGCGGCCTTCCACTTCGCGGAGGCGGCCGGGGGTTTTTGCTGGACCGGATTTGACGCGGTTCGCGATGTAACGGTCGTGAGCTTCGCGGCAGAACTCGGGCATGAGCATATTGACGCTACGGCCGATTACTTCCTCCAGCCCGTATCCGAAAATCGCGATCCCCGCAGTGTTTATGGACTTGATTATGCCATGCTCATCGATGGTTATGATGCCATCGGACGCCCCGTCTAGCACCGCTTTGAGCCACGCCTCTCGCTCCGCAAGCGCCGCCGCGGTCCCCTGACATTCCGCATTCTCAAGTGCTGCGTCGAAAGCTTGCTTGTGCACACGGTGCAGCACCTCGGCCATGAAAATGATGACCATGGACATGGAAAGAAACGGAATCGCCGCGGCCCAATTTGACGCATTAGGAAAAGGTGCGATCCATACGCTGACAATCAAGAAAGAAAGAAGCACAGCAAGCAAGCCTGCCGGCACGCGCCCAAACAGCGCTGCCAGGGTAAGGGCGGGAAGGAATATGAAAAGTGCGAAGCGCTGCTCGATGCCGCCCAGAAGCGCAAATTGCAGAAGCATCGTCGCGCCGACGGCAATCACGGCAAAGGTGAGCTGCAAGGCGATGGACCGTTCCGGCCACAGCGACCTATCGAGCCAGGCCGGGCTTGGCCAGGCCTGGAACAAGCCCAGCCATTCGCCGAAATCCTTGGGGCCCCTGCCGGTGTTTGGCGTAACAAAGCGCCAGGGGCGCAAGCTTTTAGGCATCTACCATTGCAGATGGTGCTTTGCCTCACCATCCGTCCTCAAGCAGTCCCCAATATGAACACACGCCGGGAAGACCAATTCATCGGCGCCTGCGTCTTGCGCCAACGTTCAACGGGGCCTGGATCGTTATCCGCGCGACTTCAGCAATGGCAGCCGATCGTCTCGCGCATGGCTCGCTGGCTTGTGGGCACACTTTTGTGCTGACTCATAAATACGCCCTTTTTGTGAACGGGACTGTAATGCGCTGTTTTGCACGATGCTGAGCGAGGGGCCGCGTCCGGCTGATCTTGTTGTCCTCAAGAAGCTTGGGCAAAGGTGCTGTAGTTCTTTTTCCAAGTGCCGGTCGAAACTCAACCTATCATTGACAAAATGAGTGCCAAGCACGGTGCGTTCACCGGAAAAGCTTTGCAACGAGCCGAAGGCCAAGATGAGGGGGCGGGATTATTGGAGGCTTGCCGCATTTCCGGTATCGGCACATCGCGCCATAGGCCAACCGTCCCTCCCGGCGACCTGCGGTCACGGCGCTTGAGCGTATCCGGCGATGGAGGCGATGCAAATTCCGCCGTCCGGCACTAAAGGCACATGCAGCGGTGGTGCCGCCGAGGCGTTTTCCGGACTTGCGCCCCCGCCCGCGAGCGCCGAAATAGTGAGTAGTTTTCGAAAAGCAGGACTAAAGGCAGGCCACCCATGAATTTCTTCCGCACCATGCTTTTGCTTGCGGCGCTGACCGCGCTGTTCATGGCCATCGGCTACGCCATCGGCCGCGGCCCCGGCATGACCATCGCCTTCGTGATCGCGGCGGGCATGAACCTCTTCGCCTATTGGAACTCGGACAAAATGGTGCTCGCCCAGCAGGGCGCCGAGGAGGCGAGCGAGGCCAGCGCGCCCGAGCTTTACGCCATCGTGCGCCAGCTCGCAGCGAATGCGAAGCTGCCGATGCCGCGCGTCTACATCATCCACACCGATCAGCCGAATGCGTTCGCCACGGGCCGCAATCCAGACAATGCGGCTGTCGCCGCCTCGGCCGGCTTGTTGCGGATGCTGAGCAAGGAGGAGGTGTCGGGCGTGCTCTCCCATGAGCTGGCGCATGTGAAAAACCGCGACACGCTCACCATGACGGTGGCGGCGACCATCGCGGGTGCGATCTCGATGCTCGCGAATTTCGGCATGCTCTTCGGCGGCGGCAGGCGCGATAGCAATGGCGAGGGCGGCGGCGGGATTGTGACCACGCTCCTGGCCATCATCGTTGCGCCGATAGCCGCCGCGATCATCCAGATGGCGATCAGCCGCTCGCGCGAATATGCCGCCGACCATGACGGCGCCGAAATTTGCCAGCACCCGCTTTGGCTCGCCTCCGCGCTGCAAAAGATCGAGCGCGCGGCGCAGCAGATCCCGAACGAGCAAGCCGAGGATCACCCGGCGAGCGCGTCGCTTTACATCATCAATCCGCTGACCGGCGGCGGCATGGACAACCTCTTCTCCACCCATCCGAACACGGAGAACCGCGTCGCCGCGCTGGAGGAGCAGGCCCGCGAAATGGGACAGATGCAATGGCCCAGCGGCGGCCCGGCCGCGGTACCGCCCGCGAGCGCCTATGAGGAGCCCGCTGCACCAAGTCCGTGGGGGCGTGGCGGCCGTGGCGGCCGAACGCCAGAAAGAGGGCCTTGGGGCTGATGCCTGCAAATGCGCGGAGCGCAGCCCCGGCGGAAAGTGCCGGCCTGCAAGCGCGGCGGCTCGCCGCTTACCTCCTGAAGGCTGTGCTGCGCGATAAGCAGCCCTTCGACGACGCCTTTGCGGCATCCAGCGCTAAGCCGGCCTTCGCCGGCCTCGAATCCCGTGACCGCGCCTTCGCGCGCGCTATCGCCGCGACCGCTCTGCGCAGGCTTGGGCAGATCGAGGATTTGCTGAGCCGCTTCCTCGAAAAGCCGCTGCCGGCGGATGCGTTCGAGGCGCGCTTCATCCTGATCTCGGGCGCCGTGCAGCTCGCTTTCATGGAGGTCGCGCCGCATGCGGCGATCAGTCTTGCGGTGGAACAGGCGAAGGCGTCGCGTGGCGCGCACCGCTATGCCGGGCTTATCAACGCAGTCTTACGCAAGGTCAGCGCGAACGCCGCTGCGATAATCGCACAGCAGGATGCGGCCGTGCTCAACACGCCCGCGTGGCTCTTCGCGCGCTGGGCCGGCCATTACGGCGAGGAAACCGCTCGAAAGATCGCGGCCGCGCATCTGGAGGAGCCGGCGCTCGATCTTTCGGTGAAGGCCGATGCAGAAGGCTGGGCCGGCCGGCTTGGTGGCGTGGCATTGCCTTGGGGCACGGTGCGCCTCGCCCACAAAGGGCGCATCGAGGACATCGAAGGCTACGCCGAGGGCGCGTGGTGGGTGCAGGACGCCGCCGCCGCTCTGCCTGCGCTGTTGCTGGGCGATGTGCGCGGGCTGCGCGTGGCCGATCTTTGTGCAGCTCCCGGCGGCAAAACTGTGGAGCTTGCTGCGCGCGGCGCGCATGTGACCGCCGTCGATGTTTCGGCCTCGCGCCTGCGCCGCCTGCAGGAAAACCTGGCGCGGCTCCATCTCACAGCCGAAGTTGTGCAAGCCGATGCAGGCGAATGGACCGCGCCGGAACCGTTCGGCGCGGTGCTTCTCGACGCGCCCTGCTCGGCAACCGGCACTATCCGCCGCAACCCCGATATCCCCTATCTGAAGTCCGCGGCCGATATCGCCGCGCTTTCAGCCGTTCAGTCCCGGCTTCTCAATCGTGCACTCCGCCTCGTCGAGCCCGGCGGCTGCCTCGTCTACAGCACGTGCTCGCTCGAAGCGGAGGAAGGCGAAGCGCAGATCGAGCGCTTGCTCGCAGCGCGGCCGGATGTGGCGCTCATGCCCACCGATCCAAGCGCACTCAGCATTCCCGCAGAGACCGTCACGCCGGCGGGGATGCTGCGCACGCTGCCGTTTCACGCGGGCGGCATGGACGGCTTCTTCGCCGCGCGGCTCGCGCTCAATCCTTCTTGATGAGCCCCGAAAGCATCATCGCGAGGAGGCCGAGGGTGAACCAGCTGAGCAGCGCCTGCGTCCTCACGATGCTCTCGAGCGTGCCCTCGCTGAGCGGCTGCATGTCTATCGCGACATCCGGAAATTCGCTGTGACGCGGGTCGCTGTTGGGCAGCCAGAATAGCGATGGCAGAGCGAGCTTCACCGGCCGGTCCGGCCGGCCGATGGGCTGCCATTCGTTTTTCTGGCCGAGGCCGGGCACCGGCAGCATATTGTCGAGCGAATAGGCGAAGGGGCTGAAACTGGGCAGCTCCGGCGGCCCGCCCTTGCAATCGGTCCAGCTCTTGCCGCACTTGGCTTGCACCTCTTTGTTGAGGTAGATCGCCGGATTCGACGGCGCGAAGCCGCCCTGGTCCGCTACCGTGCCGTAGAAAAGCCCGCCCGCCATCCAGAGCGCGAAGAGGAAGGCGATAAGGCGGAGATAGCCGTAACCGTAGGCGGTGCCGAAGCCAACGATGAACCATTCCAGCGCATAAAGGGCGGAGACGAACGAGCGGGAGACAGCCCGCCACATGACAGCGAACGGCCAGGCGAGCCAGTTCAGCGGCGCCGCATAAGGCTGCCATTTCGCCGGGAAAAGCCGTTGCGCAAGACGCGGCTGGTTCGCCCAGCCATGCCAAAGCTTGATGAAATTCGCGCGCCGGCGCCGGCGCCCCTTGAATTTCGCGATCTCGCGGGCGTGGCTTTCATGGCCCATCGCGCGATAGACTTTGATGAGCTGCTCGAAGGGCTGCGGCCGGAAATCCACGCCGAGATGCTGGGAAGGCTGCCGGTCCAGCCACTTCTTGCGGGCGGTAGCATCGTAAGTGCCGCCTCCCGCCATTCGATCGTACGTAAAGCCGTCCAAAGTTATGAAGGCGGGCACTGCCTCGTCACCCTCACAAGCTAAGCTTTTGGCAGGCCATGAGCTTGAATGATCGGCGATCTCATGCGCGTGACAGCCGGCCAGTGCGACAGACCCCTGAATATCGGCCCTCGCGGATGCGTTTTGGCCCTGCGGCCCTAACCGAAGAAGCCCATCGATCGCTGCGCCGGAAAGAATGAGGGCGTCCGCGAGCTGCGGAGCCCATGCCGGGCTTGCATCGGCTTTGTTGAGAGCAGAATTATTGAAGCGCCCTCCGGTGCATACGATGTCGCTTTTGATATGAGCTCCGTGGAAGCTCACTTTTCCTTCAGCCGAGAATCCATCGCTAAGAGATACACCATTGCCGATTTCAGCATAGGCTGCGTTCAAGGCCGCGCCTGTCCCATCCTGCGTGCGATTGACGAAGGTGCCTCTAGCACAGTTTAGAGCGCCGCCGATCTTCGCGCCGGGAAATAAAACCGCGCCCTCCGACCGGAAACCGGATGCTAGTATGGCGTTTCCAGTAATTGCGGCATTGCTGCAATCGAGTGCGGCGCCCGCGCCGTCCGCGGTGCGGTTGCGGAAGGTGCCGCCCGCGCAATCGAGGTCTCCGCGGACATTTGCGCCAGCGAGGAACACCGCGCCTTCGCCGAGAAAACCGTCGCTGAGATCGGCGTTTCCGGCGATCTGCGCTCCGGCGAAGTTGATGGCGAAATCGCCAGCCGGGCGGAACGTGCTTCCCTGGCAGGACAGCCTTCCCTCGATGGCCGCATAAGGGAATGAAATACCGTAGGCCTTAAAGCCGCCATGAAGGAAGACGGCACCGCGCACGCGGGCGTTTCCTGCGTCGATCGCCTGAACCCGGCTCGCGCGGAAATTCAGCGTTTTCAAAGTGGCGTTGGTGAGAAGAATCCGTTTTGAAAAGTAACAGCGCGTAAAGCTCAGAGGCTGAGAGACGGTGCTGCCGGAGAGATCGGCGTCGTCTTCGATATAAGCTTGCGCAAGTTGCAGCGGACCTTCGCAGACCGGCGCCGCATCGTCGCCGCCGAGCGAAAGGAACCGCAGGAAGCTCGCCCGTATGCGGACTTCGGGATCGTGCGGGTCGACCCAGCGCCAAGCCTCGCGCTCGTAACGTTGGAAGGCGGCATCGAAAATTGCCTTGAGCGGCGCGGGATCGGCCTTGATCCTCGCGAAATAAGCCTGGTCGGCGCCTGGCGCGCTCTTCACATGGCGGACAAACTCGCCGAAGAAATCGCGGAGCACGCGCGGCTGCGCCTCGATCTTTTCCCGCGTCTCGTACGGCAGATTCAGCGGATCGCTGTGCAGCAAAGGGCGCAGCCATTCGTCGCTAAGCTCCAGCGGCCTACCTTGCGGCTGCGCCAGCGCCTGGGTGACCGCCTCGATGGCGAGCAAGAAAAAGCTAGCGCTACTGCGCGCCTCGCTAAGAACCTTTGCGGGATGGGTCTCGGCTTCGAGGCGCGCGAAATAGGCCTGCTGTGCCAATGCCAGCGTTTCGGCCTCCGCAGCATCTTTCGGCTCCCAATCCGCGGGCAGCCCAAGCTCGACGATGGCCTGGATGGTCGCGTCGTGGATGACCTCCTGTACGGCCTCCGGTGCGCCCTCGAGGAATTTCGTCATCGCCTGGGCGAAGTCTTCCTCGGCCGGCACGGAGGCTTCCTGGATTTTCTGGCGCCAGCCGTGGAAGACGTCCCAAACCCGCGCCGCGCGGCTTTGCAGCACGCAGGCCTCGCCCTTTGCCGCCGCGAACAGCAGCTTCTCCTCAGCCGGCAAAAGCCCGCTTGGCGTATCCTGATCGAGGAAGTCGCCGAGCCAGCGCCCGAAGGCAAGCCCCGCGGGCCGCTGCCTGCGCTCGCGCATCCCAGCCGCATCCGCCTTCAAATCGATCAGCCATTGCGGCGTCGCAGTCCTGAAATCCACGCCCTCGCCCTTCCCCATGCTTCCGTCTTGTGCCATGAGAAATCCCCCCCAACGAAGTGTAGTGTAACAACAGCTTATGGCAAAAAAGTTGCTGCCAAGGTAGTTAAAAATGCCGCAGCTCTGTCCACACCTGTAAAAGCAACGCTTGCGCGAATCATGGGCACGCCCCACGCTATGGCAAAACTGAGTGTTCTCATCCCACCGGGGTTGCACTATGCCCTTGCTTGTCAGACCGGCCACCATTAAAAATTAAGATGATGTCCGCTCAGATTTCAGATCAGGCGCGTCTTGCCGTGCTGGCCGTCAACAGAGCCGGGCGCTCAGCTCTCAGGCTGGCGCTGAAAGCTCCGTTCTCGCGCTGGATGGCCGGTGTGCCAACTGCCTATCATCTTTTGATCCTTCCGCAAGACCTTCGCACTGGCGATCCGAGTTTTGCGGTCGAGCTTTACGATGGCTATTTCGGCCTCGCCGGGGCGGCTGCGCCTGTAGGCTCGGAATCGGCGTTCAAGGTCACGCCGCCGTCCTTGCCTTGGCAGAAGGAGCTGTACGGTTTCGGCTGGCTTCGCCATTTGCATGCGGCGGAGGATCAGATCGCGCGCGAGAAGGCGCGCAAGCTCACGCTTGAATGGATCGCCGTGAGCCGCAGCGCGCCCGCCCTTGCCCACGACGCAGACACGGCGGCACAGCGCGTCATCGCCCTACTTTCGCATGCAGCTTTCCTTCTCGACGGCGCCGATCCCGATTTCTACGACGCGGTTGTGCGGGCGCTAAGCCGGGACCTGCACAATCTCACAGTCATTTACGGCGATACTCCTGGCGTGGCCAAACTTCGCGCGCTCACCGCGATTTTGCTTGCGGGCCTCTGTGTTGCGGAGCAGGAAGCCTATCTGACCTCTTACCTTCCGGTTTTCTGCTCGGAGCTCGACAAGCAAATCTTAGAGGATGGCGGCCATGCGTCGCGCGATCCGGGCGATTTGATCGAGCTGCTTTTGGAGCTGCTGCCGCTCAAGCAATGCTTCGTGGCCCGCCAGCTCGAGCCGCCGGAGGCTCTTTACACCGCGATTGGCCGCATGAACCCGATGCTGCGCTATTTGCGGCTCGGTGACGGCAGCTTAGCGCATTTCAACGGCATGGGGCCGACGCTGCTCGACCAGGTGTCGACCGTGCTCGCCTATGACGATGCGGGCGGAATCTTTACCGGCACGCTCGCGCCGCATTCGGGTTACGCGCGGCTTGCAGGCGGAGAAACGGTTGTCATAGCCGATGCCGGCGGCGCCCCGCCCATGCATTTGAGCGATCGCGCTCATGCGGGCTGTGCGTCCTTCGAGATGAGCGCCGGCTTCGAGCCGATTATCACCAATTGCGGCGCCCCCACGGACGAGACCGGAGATTGGTATGTCGTCTCGCGCTCGACCGCGGCGCACTCCACGCTGACCATCGAGGATTTATCCTCGGCCCGGCTCATCAAGGCGCAGGCGCACGTCGACGGCCGCGAGCTGTTCTGGCTTGCCGGGCCCGGTCATGTGCAGCATGAGGTGGCTGAGCTCGAAAATGCGGTGAGCGTCAAGATCAGCCACGATGGCTACCGCGACCGGTTCGGCTACATCCATCGCAGGCGCCTCACCTTGCGCAAGTCCGGGCTTGAGCTTGAAGGCCACGATCAACTTGCCGCCGAGGGCAGCGGCGGCGCGGGCGCGGCTGCGCGTTTTGCGATCCGCTTCCATTTGCATCCTCGCGTGGCGGCGAACTTTGCGCGCAACACCAACGCGGTTACGCTGACGACGCCGGGCGGCCAGGTGTGGCGGTTCCTCGCGGAAGGAGCGGAACTCGACGTCGAGGAGAGCATTTTCTTCGCCGATCCAATTTGCCTGCGGCGGTCTTTGCAAATTGTGCTAAAAGGCCCCTGCACAAAGACCACTTCGGTCCATTGGAAATTCGAGAAAGTGACACAGCAAAGGCCGGTCCTCATGGACGCCGGTCCGCGGCGCATTTCTTGACCTTGATCTTCATTCCGGGCACCACAGTTACAAACCATGACAAAACATCACGATTTTCCGGTCCGCCGGGCGCTCATCTCCGTTTCCGACAAGACCAAGCTCGCCGAATTCGCGAAGCGGCTGGAACTCCTCGGCATCGAGATCGTATCCACCGGCGGCACGGCTGCCCATCTGCGCGATCACGGCATCCCCGTGCTTCCCGTCTCGGAGGTAACGGGCTTTCCGGAGATTTTGGAGGGGCGTGTCAAAACGCTGCATCCGGCGATCCATGGGGGCATCCTCGCCAATCTCGATCAGAGCGGCACGCGCGAGACGCTGACAGCCCATGGCATCGCGCCGATCGGGCTTGTTGTGGTCAATCTTTATCCCTTCGAAGAGGCGGTTAAGAAGCGCGCTGACGATGTCGAGGCGATGATCGAGGAAATCGATATCGGGGGGTCGGCGCTGCTGCGCGCCTCGGCGAAAAATCATGCCTTTGTGACCGTGCTTTCCGATCCAGCCGACTACGATGCCGTCCTCGGCGAGCTGTCGGGCGAAGCGCGGACGACCACGCTTGCGACGCGGCGGCGTCTTGCCGCCAAAGCCTTCGCGCGCACCGCCAGTTACGACTCGGCCATCGCAACTTGGTTTGCCTCGGCCGCGGGCGAAAACCCGCCCTCAACGTTCTTCCTTTCGGGCAAGCTCCGCCAGTCCCTTCGCTATGGCGAGAACCCGCACCAGAATGCCGCCGTTTACGAATCCGCGGCCAGAGGCGGGCCAAGCCTCGTCCGGGCAGAGCTGGTCCAGGGCAAGGAGCTCAGCTACAACAATCTCACCGACGCGGACGCGGCTTTCGAGCTGATTTCGGAGTTTCCGGCAGGTCAGCCGGCCATTGCGATTATCAAGCACGCGAATCCTTGCGGCACCGCGGCCGGAGCAACGGTGCTGCAGGCTTACCGGAAAGCCTTCGCTTGCGATCCCGTCAGTGCATACGGCGGAATCGTCGCCTCGAACGAGGCTTTGGATGAGGAGGCCGCGCGGGAAATCCTAAAGATTTTCACCGAGGTTGTGATCGCGCCCTCGGCTAGCGAGGAGGCCAAGCGGGCCTTCTCCGCCAAACCGAATGTGCGGCTGCTGCTCACCGGCGGCCTGCTGCCGCGCGAGAAGCGCGCGCCGTATATCCGTTCGCTCGCGGGCGGGTTCCTGGTGCAGGATGCCGACATCGCTGGGCTCGACGAGCAGACGATGCGCACCGTGACCAAGCGCGAGCCCACGCCGGAGGAGCGCGCCAACATGGTTTTTGCCATGCGCGTGGCCAAGCACGTCAAATCGAACGCTATCGTTTTTGCGAAAGACGGCGCGACGGTTGGCGTCGGCGCAGGCCAGATGAGCCGGGTCGATAGCGCGCGGCTTGCAGTCTGGAAGGCTGAGGAAGTGGCGCGGGCCGCGAACAAGGATCCGCGTGAGGTGCTGGCGGGCACCGCTGTTGCCTCGGATGCATTCTTCCCCTTCCCCGATGCCATGCTCGCGGCGGCCGATGCAGGCGCGACAGCGATTATCCAGCCGGGTGGCTCAATGCGCGACGACAAGGTCATAGCCGCAGCCGACGAGCGCGGCCTTGCGATGGTGTTTACTGGCGTGCGGCACTTCCGGCATTAATCGTGTAGGGCGTGCAGCTCAGCCTAAGTATTGATGGGCAAGGGCTGCGCGCCGAAAAGCCGGTAGTGGAAGTGCAAGATCGTCGCCCAAACGATGACGGCTACCGCGATGCGCCACCAGCCGATTGCCGTGAGGCTGAGCTTGGCGCGTCCTTGCAGGATTGCCGCAAAGGGAAAAAACGACGTTTTGGCCTCGAACGCCGCCCAGCCCGGAAGGTCCGCGCGCTTGCGCTTTTGCTGTAGCCAGCTTCCGATCAGCGCCGTGGCAGCGAACGCTCCAAAAAATTCGAAACCGCGTACGGTCGCTTGGCTGATCGCATGCGCGATAGCCCAGATCGCTATGCCCCACATGACGGGATGACGGGTGATGGCGAAGATACCTTCGGCCACATTTCGGTTGTCGAGGAGCTTTGCTGCGCCGGGCGAAGACGGGTTCGGCGAAAGAACGCCGCCTGCCACCAGGATGATGGCGAATAGGATTAGGACAGCCTTAAGCCACGGCCACCACGCCGGAACGAGCCACAACTTGCCGCCATAGGGAGCCGCTTCGAATGAGGAGGCCAGCCACCAGACCGAAATCAGGGATAAGACAGAGAAGGCACCCAAATAGGGTCCTTCCCCAGCTGACGCAATCAGCCGCCCTCGAAGCGGCGTCGAGGGCAGCATATGAAGCACGAAGAATGCTGACGCGGCTGCTAACAATAAATTCACTGCTTCCTCCTCCAATGAGGGCCTAAGCGCCTTACCGGGCAGCTCATGCGTAGGAAAGCAGCTCTGTCTTGCGTCTTTAATGCAGCCGCTTCTTGATCCGGTCGAGGCTCGACGCGATCATGTCCTCGGCAACTTTGCCTGTGACCTTTTGCTCGATCAGGTGCTCCGCGGCCGCAACGGCTAGCTCAGCCGCCTGTGCGCGGATCTGCTTTCGCGCCTTCTCTTCCTCAAGCTTGATCTTCTGCTCGGCGACGCCCAGACGCCGGGCAATCGTCTCGTCGAACGCGGCCCGCGCTTCCTTGGCGTAAGCGGCCGCTTCGCGCTCGGCTTGGGCGAGAATGGCGTCGGCTTCTGCCTCCGCATTCTCCGCGCGCCTTTTGTAGCCGGCCAGAACCGCCTCAGCTTCAGCGCGCAGCTTGCGTGCCTCTTCCAGCTCGCGTGCGATCGCGGCCGAGCGCGCATCGAGCGACTTCAAGATCTTGCCGGGTACTCTCAAATAGAGAATGAGCGCAGCAAAACACATGAAGGAAATAGCAACCCAGACCTCCGGGTCTTTGAACATGCTCACTACTCCTTCGAGCCTTGGCGAAGAGCGGTGCGCACTTCACCCTCGCTGACTTCGACGCCCGCGAATGCTTTCACGATGTCGCCCACAACCCCGGCGGTCATAGCCTCCATCTCCCCGGCTGCCCGCTGAAGCAGATCTTGAACGCGCTTCTCTGTCTCGGCTGCTTTTGCCGCGAGCTGCCGATCGAGGGTCTCGCGCTTTCCGCCCAGCTCGACATCGAGCTTTTCCCGGGCGGCGCGAATGCTACCTTGACCCTTCGCCTTCGCCGCGGCGATTTCGGCCTCGTAGCGCTCGGCTTCCCGGTCGGCAAGGGATTGCGCCTCGCGCGCCCCTTTCAGGTCGCCTTCGATTTTGGCCTTCCGCGCGGCTATGACGCTCTCGACGCGCGGGAGGGCGAGACGCGAAAGCGCCAGATAGAACAACGTGAAAATGATCGCAAGCCAGATCAACTGGGGTGCGAAATCGCCTGGTTGCAATTGAGGCATGGATTGAGCCGCCTAAGCGCTAAGGATGGCGCCGCCTTTGGCGCCGCCATTCCTTTGAACTAGAATACGAACAAAAGGATCAGCGCGATAACGAGGCCGAACAATCCGGTGGCCTCTGCAAGCGCGAACCCGAGGAGAAGATTCGGGAATTGGCCGGGTGCCGCAGATGGATTGCGCAGGGCGCCAGACAAGAAGTTGCCGAAAATGCTGCCGATGCCGACGCCGGCGCCGATAAGAGCCGAGCAGGCGAGGCCCGCACCGATAAGCTTTGCTGCTGCTGGATCCATGACGATTTCTCCTATTAGATTGTTCGGTTGAGCGGTTTTGAAGGGCTAGTGCGAGCCTGCGTGCAGGGCATCGCTCAGATAGATGCAGGATAGAACTGCGAAGACGTAAGCCTGCAGGAAGGCGATCAGAATTTCGAGGCCCATGAGCAGGACCATGAACGACAAGGGAACCCAGCCGCCTAGAATGCCAAGTCCCACGACGAAGCTTCCGAAAACGGCGAGCATCGTATGTCCTGCCATCATATTGGCGAACAGACGCACGGAGAGGCTGATCGGGCGCGTGAAATAGGAGATGATCTCGATAACGGTGATGAGAGGCAGAAGCAGCAAGGGCACGCCCGACGGCACGAAGAGCTTGAAGAAACGCACGCCGTGCTTCGCGATGCCAATCGCCGTGACCCCTATCCACACAAACGCGGCCAGCGCGAAAGTGATGATGATGTGGCTCGTCACGGTGAAGGCGCCGAGCCCCGGGATTGGGATCATGCCGATCAAATTCATCGACAGCACGAACATGAAGATCGTGAAGATCACTGGGAAATACGGCATCCCGCCGCTACCGGCATTCTGGCGGACCATGTTCGCCACGAATTCGTAAGTGATTTCGCTCAGCGACTGCATCCGGTTCGGCACATTGCCTGCATTTTTCATGCTTAACATGAGAAAAGCTATGACAAGGCCGGTGGCCATCACCATCCACAGCGAGGAATTCGTGAAGGACGCGTCGTAGCCGAACAGCTTAATCGGCACGTACCGGTTGATGACGAACTGATGCATGGGGTTGAAACCGCCCCCCCCATGATGGCCGCCGCTTTCTGCCGCCGCAGCGTGCGCTGCGCTTATGAACAACCCGTCGATCATAGCAATCCTTGCCGGGTTCGAGTACCCGGCCGTCTCTATTTCTCACCCATCTCACGCGCCGCGCGGATCACATTTAAGAATCCGGCAGCGATACCCAACAGAAGAAACACCACCAGGAATAAAGGAAGCGTTCCAAACCAGCGATCGAGCAGCCAGCCCAAAAAACCCCCAACGAACACCCCCGCAACGAGCTCTGTGGACAGCCGGAACGCCTTCCCAAGCGCGGATCCCCGCCGCTCGCGTTCCTCTTCGGTCAGACCTTGCTGCTCCCCATCCTGCGGTTCGAGCTTTCGCTCAAGCTCCCGCAGCCGCTCCTTTAGGCGATCGGCCGGCTTCGGGACAGCCGCACGTTCGTCTGGATCACCGTCGCCGGAGGAGGCCATAAGAGTCCGTTCGCGAAATGATGGCGCCTTTGAAATTTGGACTGTTTCTAGGCCAGCGCATAAAGCAAAGTCAAGCGGGGCGCGCGGCTCGCGCTTGTTTTTTGCGGGATGCCGGAGGATACGGCAACTTACGCGCGGGGCTTCACGATGGCGAGCGCAATCCCGTCGTGCCCCTTAGCTCCGGTCCATTGCAGGAACGTGGCGTCGAGGGCAGGGTTTTTTGCAAGCGAATCCGTAAACCGGACGATGCCGGCAACCATAGGATCGGAGGCCGCAGCAGCCGGATCGAGCACTTTGCCGGCACGGATGACATTGTCGGCAGCGATGAGTGTGCCCGGCCGCGATAGCTTGAGCGCAAGCTCGAGATATTCGGTATAGGACTCCTTATCGGCGTCGATGAAAATCATATCGAACGGCGCCTGCCCAGCCCCAGCGAGCTTTGGCAGAAGCTCGAGCGCGGAGCCCTCCAGCACCTGAACCTTTCCCAAAAGCATGGCGCGGGCAAGGTTGCGGCGCGCGACCTTGGCATGCAGCGGATCGATCTCAAGCGTAATCATTTGGCCATCCTCCGGCAGCGCCCGGCCGAGCCAGATGGTGCTGTAGCCGCCGAGTGTGCCGATTTCGAGGATACGGCGCGCGCCAACGAGCCTCGCCTGCAGCTGGAGGAATTTGCCAAGGGACGGCGGTATGCTGATCTCGGGAAGGCCAGCCTCGCGCATATCTTGCAGCGCGGCTTTGAGCGCCTCGTCCTCCTGCGCGAACAAATTGGCGATATAGCTGTCAATCTGGGTGAAGATGCCGATCTCTGCCATTTGTGAAGCGTATCCCCATGCGCTTTAGCAACATTATATAGTAACCCTCCCGGCCCGGCTGGAACCGGACCGGGCAACCTCACGTCAAAGAACGCGAAGGTCCAAAGGGCGTTCCCCGTTTTCTCCGTCAGCCAGAGGGAAAGGCGATGCTGTGCCATTTCACCGGGGCTCTTTTTGCATTTCCCGTTTGACAAATGCGGCGCGCGGCCAAAGCTTTCTGCGGCAGATCACCGCAACAATGAGGCCGCATTGAGCACTATCCATCCTAAAACTCCGC
Organism: Rhodomicrobium sp.; assembly: GCA_052144215.1. Lineage (GTDB taxonomy): Bacteria > Pseudomonadota > Alphaproteobacteria > Rhizobiales > Rhodomicrobiaceae > Rhodomicrobium. Next base: position 6,109 of record JBKQQS010000061.1, on the reverse strand, counting down.
CATTTTCCCGCGAGATGAAATTCAAATACGGGGCTCTCCAGCAGGTTGCGCCCGGTTTGCGGCGGATCGTTTGCCACAATCCGGGCCCGCTCACGTTCAAAGGGACCAACCTTTACGTGATCGGAGAGGGAGAGGTGGCGGTCGTGGATCCGGGGCCCGCTACAGCCGGTCAGCTCAACGTGCTAGCGCAGACGCTGGCGGACGAGACCGTGACACACATTCTCGTTACCCACTGTCACAGCGACCACAGCGGTGCGGTTGCAGAGCTGCAAAAGCGGACGGGCGCGCTGACTTACGGCATGCCGCGCAGCGCAGACGATCCTGCGGCGGACGCGAAAGGCCCCTCGGGGCACAGCTTCGTCACTCCTGTCGGCTTCGATGTGCCTTTACAGCACGGCAGCAAGATTGCGGGACCGGGCTTCGAGATCGAGGCGGTCCACACGCCCGGCCATGCACCCGATCACCTTTGCTTCTACATTCCCGGCCAGAATATTCTTCTCTCCGGCGATCACGTTATGGGCTGGAACACAAGCGTAATCGCGCCGCCGGAGGGGCATATGGGAAGCTATATGCGTTCGCTGGAGCTTCTGTTGGAGCGCGGCGAGACCGTCTATTTTCCGGGCCACGGCGGACCGGTCCGCGAGCCGCAGCGCTTTGTGAAGGCGCTCATGTTCCATAGGCGCTGGCGCGAGAGCGAGATTGCCGAATGCCTGCGGGGCGGAGTGGGCTCGATCGCCGGAATGGTGCCGCGCATGTATAGCGGCCTCAACCCGTCCTTGTCGGGGGCGGCCGCGCTGGCGGTGTTCGCTCAGCTCGAATTCATGGCCGAGAAGGGAACGGTCGTTACGAAGAAGCCGGGCCCGCTCGCGATGGATCAGGAGTTTGCGCTCGCCGGGTAAGGGCAAACGGGCAATCTGCGCCGGCCGGCTTTGCGCGCAATATTTATGCTGCATCGGCAGTAAATTTCTAATATACGGACTCCGTGCCTTGCCGCGTTCCAGATCGGGCGGGCAGATCCTCGCGATCCGTTTACGCGCGCGGCCCTGCCGGAACACAGCAGTGCACCGGCAGTTAACCTCTTTGCCTTGAGGCGAGCGAGAGAGGCTTGGCGTTCGTGGCCGGGACGCCGTGACCGGTTTTGTACGGCTTGCGGAAGGCGATGCTCAAGTACCTCATTGTGACGATTGTCCGGTTTTGTGCCCGTCATGCTTGGCTGGTCCTCGCCACGGCGATCGCCCTTGCCTGCGGCTCGGCCTACTATGCTGCCGACCAGTTTGCGCTCAACACCGACATCACCGCGCTTATTTCGCCAAACCTGCCCTGGCGGCAGCGCGAAATCGCTTATGTGAAAGCCTTTCCGAGGCAGGAGACGGCAATCCTCGCGGTCGTCGGCGCTCCCACGCCGGAGCTTGCAGAGGACGCGGCTCAAAAGCTCACTCAGCAGCTGAACCGCGAGAAAAACATCATTCGCGGCGCCCAGCAAATACCGGGCGGCGAATTCTTTCAGCGCAACGGTCTTCTTTTTCTTTCCCTCGACGAGATCAAGGAGATCCTCGCACAGCTTTCCAAGTCCAGCTCGCTTTTGGATCCGCTTGCCGCCGACCCGAGTATGCGCGGCGTGACGGGCACCATTTCGCTCACGCTTCGTGGCGTGCAGTACCGGCGGATTTCGCTGGACAGCCTCGCCCCCCGTTTCAATTCCTTCTCCGCGCCTATGGAGAATGCCTTGGCGGGCCGGCCTGCCTATTTCAGCTGGCGCGAGCTTCTGAGCGGTCAGCCCCCATCCCCGCAGGAGACGCGCCAGTTCGTCGAAATCAGCCCTGTTTTGGACTTCAATTCGCTCGAGCCTGGAGAAGATGCAACCGAGGCGATCCGGAACACGGTTGCGGACCTCAAGCTCGCCGATAGCGGCGTAACGGTCCGGCTCACCGGGTCGATACCGATCGCCGACGACGAGTTCGCCACCCTCAAGCAAGGCGCGGAGCTGAACGGCGCGCTCACTCTTTTTGCGGTCCTCGTCATACTTTGGCTCGCGCTGCACTCTGCGCGCATCATCCTTGCCGTATTCATCAGCCTTATTACCGGGCTTTTCATAACGGCGGCGCTCGGGCTGGCCATGGTTGGAGCCTTCAACCCGATTTCGGTTGCATTTTTCGTCCTATTCGTCGGGATCGGGGTCGATTTCGGCCTGCAATTCAGCGTGAGCTACCGGGCCGAGCGCTTCGAGCGGGACGATCTGACGGGCGCGCTTGTCTCGGCCGCTTCAAACACCGGCAGCCGCCTGGCTTTGGCCGCTGCGGCGACCGCGGCAGGTTTTCTTTCCTTCACACCCACGGCCTACCGGGGGCTCTCGGAACTCGGCTTGATCGCGGGCGCCGGCATGATTGTGGCGTTCGTCATGAGCATCACGGTGCTCCCTGCGCTGCTAAGGCTGCTTAACCCGCCGGCCGAGCCGTATCCGCTTGGCTATGCTTTCCTATCGCCCGCCGACCGCTTTCTCGAGCGCAATCGCATTCGAGTGCTGGCGATTACACTCTGTACCGTTCTGGCAGGTCTGCCGCTGCTCTATTGGCTGCGCTTCGATTTCAATCCGATGGACCTGCGCAACCCGCATGTCGAGTCCGTCGCGACTTACCTCGAACTTAGAAAAGACCCCGCAATGTCCGGGCAAACCGCCGAGATCCTTGAGCCGTCGCTGTCCGCGGCCGATGCTATGGCAAAGAAAATCGCCGCCCTGCCCGAGGTTGCAAAAGCGGCGACCTTGAGCAGTTTTGTGCCTGAGGATCAGGATGCCAAGCTGGCGCTTGTCGCTCAAGCGGCGGGGTCTCTCAACGGCATAGTCAATCCGCAGCAAGTTCATCCTGCACCCGCCGATGCGGACACTATCAGCAGCCTCGAGGCGGCATCGAATTCTCTGAGAGCCGCTGCGAAACGGGCCGCCGCAACGCCCGGCGCGGAGGCTGCGGAGCGGCTTGCGAATGCGCTTGCGAGCCTTGCCGCAGCGAACCCGGAAGTTCGGGCGAAGGCCGAAGCTGCGCTCGTAGCGCCCTTAAAAATCACTTTGAACGATATCCGGCAAAGCCTCAATCCTGAGAAAATCACGCTGAGCAACCTGCCGCCAGAACTCGTCCTGGACTGGCTGTCGCCGGACGGGACGGCGCGGGTTTCGGTGACGCCGAGAGGAGACGCGAACGACAATGCCGTCCTGAAAAGGTTCGTGGACGCCATCGTTGAGGTGGCTCCGAGTGCAACCGGAGAAACGGTTGGAATCCTGCGGGCTGGAGAGACCGTCGTCAGCGCCTTCATCGAAGCCGCGTTGTGGGCGCTCGCATCGATCGCGCTTTTGCTTTGGCTGACGCTGCGGCGCATTTCCGACGTTGCGCTCACGCTTTTTCCGCTCATACTTGCAGGCATTGTCACGCTTGAGGCGACCGTGATTATCGGTATGCCTTTGAATTACGCGAATATTATCGCACTGCCATTGCTTCTGGGCGTCGGTGTCGCATTCAAGATTTACTACATCACGGCCTGGCGGGAGGGCCGGAGCGGCCTTCTAGCCTCGCCCTTGACCCGCGCCGTCTTTTTCAGCGGCATGACCACTGCCGTGGCCTTCGGCAGCCTCATGCTCTCGAACCATCCCGGCACGGCAAGCATGGGCCAGTTGCTGGCCCTCTCGCTGATCAGCACGATGGCCGCAGCCGTTTTGTTCCAGCCGCTTTTGATGGGGCCGCCGCGGGGACAGGCGAAGCCGGAAGAAGCGGCGAAGGAACCCGCTTATTTGACAAGCCGCGAGCACACAACCTGATCGGAAGGGCTGCTCTTGGGCAGCGGTACGCGCGTCCAGCTCTCGCCGCCGCAAATCAAGCCGCCAAGCACGCACCCCTCGATCTTGAGTACATCTGGGCTTTTGAGGCCGATATGCGATGTGTAGGTCGAACCGTCTTGCGCGTCGTAAACCTCACCATCCCAGCGATTGCCCGACGGCCGCATGTTAATGAGAATCGGAATGCCCATGACCGAGCGGCCGCGTAGCGCGGGATTGGGGTTATGCTCGTCCCGGCCCGGAGTGTCCTTCGTCCAAGCAATCACGCCCCAGAGGGCGCCGCCGCAATCGGCGATCCTGATCTCGGCCGTGCCGTCCTTGACGCGCCATTGCCCTGCCGGGCTTTGCGCGAATGCCGCCCCGATCGAGAAGAGGCTCGCGACGCCCGCCGCCATCCAACGTTTCATTTCATACTCCGGCTGAAGCTACTGCGACGGTCATGCTCTTCCAAATGTGGAAATTCTTAGGGCGGAAACCGGATTGCTGCCAAGTTTCCCCTGTGACATGACTTATCCAAGGACTACGTCTAAAAGGGCTGGCGCCCGGCATCGGTTCCGGGCTGCCTCGAGGAGAATGACGCATGAGCATCGACATCGAAACCTTGTTCGCGGAGCGCGAGGCCGAGCGTTACGCGCTGCACACGCGCTATATGAACGAGCAGATGGTGCGCGTGCTCAAAACCATCGGTTACGACGCCGGGTTCGTGCGCGGCAAGGGGCAATATCTCTGGGACCGCGCGGGCGCGAAATATCTCGACCTCCTCAGCGGCTTCGGCGTGTTTGCCATCGGGCGCAACCATCCGCGCATTCACGGCGCGCTGCGCCAGGTGCTCGACAGCGAATTTCCCAATCTCGTACAAATGGATGTCTCGCCCCTGGCGGGCATTTTGGCCGAGCGGCTGCTTGCGCGGGTGCCCTATCTCGACAAGGTGTTCTTCGCCAATTCCGGCACCGAAAGCGTTGAAGCGGCTATCAAATTTGCGCGCGCCGCGACCGGGCGGGCCGGCATCGCCCATTGCAGCCACGCGTTCCACGGCCTCACCTACGGCGCGCTGTCGATGAATGGCGACACCATCTTCCGCAAGGGTTTCGAGGGCTTTTTGACCGATTGCGTGGAAGTGCCGTTCAACGATCTGACAGCGCTGGAGGACGTTCTCAAAACCAAGAAAATCGCCGGTTTCTTCGTCGAGCCCATCCAGGGCAAGGGCGTGAATATCCCCGATGATGGCTACCTCAAGGGCGTGGCCGCGCTCTGCCAGAAATACGGCACGCTGTTCGTCGCCGACGAGATCCAGACCGGCATCGGCCGCACCGGCAAGTTCCTCGCCGTCGAGCATTGGGGCGCCGAACCGGACGTCGTGCTCTTGGCCAAGGCGCTCTCCGGCGGCCACATCCCCGTCGGCGTGGTGCTCACGCGCAAATGGGTTTTCGATAAGCTTTTCAATAGGATGGATCGCGCCGTCGTGCACGGCTCGACCTTCGCCAAGAACGACATGGCCATGGCCGCCGGGCTCGCCACGCTCGATGTGCTCGACGAGGAGCATGTGATCGAAAACGCGGCGCGCCAAGGCGAACGCCTCATGCAATCCTTCCGCGGCATGATGCAGCGCTACGAGCTTTTAAAAGACGTGCGCGGCAAGGGCGTCATGATCGGCGTCGAGTTCGGCGCGCCCAAATCCCTCGCGCTGAAAATGTCCTGGCACGCACTCGAAGCCGCGAACGCCGGGCTGTTCTGCCAGATGATCACCATCCCGCTGTTCAAGGAGCACAAAATCCTGGTGCAGGTCGCCGGCCATGCGAGCCACACCATCAAGCTTCTGCCGCCGCTCACCCTCACGGACGAGGATTGCGCCTGGATCGAGACCTCGTTCGAGGCCACAATCGCGGAGGCGCACAAGGTGCCGGGCGCGGTCTGGTCGCTTGGCAAGACGCTCGCCGGGCACGCCGTGAAAGCGAATGCGGGGTGAGTTAGATAATTACTCCATATGACTGTGAGCGCTTCGGTTAAGGCACCATCATCGACGAAAGCGCCTTACCGAAGATTTAAGGGGCGGCGCACTACAATCCATCGTATTGATAATACAGAGAAAACTTATTCGCTATGCGAAAGAGCCATCGGATTGCAGCGGGCACGCCTCACACCTAGGGGCTGTGATTTACGGTTAAGCCGCGCAAGATTCCTGGGCTATGCAGTTGACTCCCGTGCCTCTAGATATAGTAGTTTGAGGCATGAAGCAGTATCCTGCGGACATGGCCGATTTCATGGATATGTTCCCGAGCGAAGACG
>JBKQQS010000060.1:0-19563 GCA_052144215.1 Rhodomicrobium sp. | reverse complement strand
GGCAAGCATAGCCGCACCACACGCGGCCAGCCAGCGCGGTGACAAGGAAAAGTGCAAGCGCGGATAATACGAGAATGCCGGTAACGTAATAGAATTCCTGCGCCCAGATTTCGAGGCCGAAGAAATAAAGCCGCTGATGGGCGAAATCGAGCAGGAACGCCTGATCCGGGAGCGTGGGGCCGCGATCCCAGCGGAGCCATGGCAATCCATAATAGATGCCGAGCGTCACGATCATGACCGCCCACTTGATGTTGCGGAACTTGCCGCGAACCAGCTTTGGGTAGACGGGCTCGCGCGCCTTATAGAGCGAGCGGTTCTCTTTTGCGTTTACGGCCTTCGCATCGATCTTAGTTACGCCCGGTGCGGCTTCCTGGGCGGGCGGGGTCACGGTCGGCAATTCGCTCATTTTATGCTCCAAGGCCAAGGCTGCGCGTATCGCGCGCCGCAACGGCACATGCTTTAGCCTTATGTATCCTAGTCTCTGTTAACCGCAAGATGCGCCGGCCTAGTTCGCCGGCGCATTGTTGTTGGTGTGATGGCCGGGTGAACCCGGCCATCACGAAGAGTTTATTGCCCGCCGCCGAGCGAGTGCACGTATACGGCAAGCTCTTTGATGGTCTCGGGTTCGAGCTTACCCGTCCACTCCGGCATAACGCCCGCGCGGCCGTTCGTGATCGTCTGCACGAGATCGGCTTTGGTGCCGCCCCATTGGAAGATGCCCGCTGTCAGGTTCACCGAGCCAAGGTCCTTGTTGCCCTTGCCATTGTCACCGTGACAACCGGTACAGCCGCCGTCGCCGCTGAATATGGCCTTGCCGCGCTCGGCAGCCGCCGCATCGTGCGGACGCTTGGAGAGCGAGAGGACATACTCGGCAACGTCGCCGATCTGATCGGGCTTCAGCACGCTTGCGCGCTCTGGCATACCCGCCGTGCTTCCGCCCCCGCGCGCTTTATCCGACCCGTTGCGAACCCCATAAAGGATCGTTTGATTGATCTCGTCGAGGGTGCCGCCCCAAAGCCAGTTATCGTCGTTCAGGTTCGGATAGCCCGGACCGCCTTGAGCGCCGCTGCCGTGGCAGCCGGCACAGTTGTTGGCGAACGCCGCGCGGCCTACGGCACGCGAGAAGTTCAAGAGCTCGGGGTTCGAATTGACCTCGGCGAGGCTTGCCTTGCCGATCGCTTCGTTCCACTTGCTCTGCGCGGCCTTGTCCGCGGCCACCGCCGCGTTCACAGCAGCGCGCTCGCTATAGCCGAGCATGCCTTTCGTGTAGTCCGAGATCCCAGGCCACGCCGGCAAAGCCACCCAGTAGCCGATCGCCCAGACGATCGTAGCGTAGAATACTAAGACCCACCAGCGCGGGAGCGGCGTGTTCAACTCTTTTAGACCGTCCCATTCGTGGCCGGTCGTTTCGACGCCGCTGTGGTGGTCGATATCGCGGTTATCGGCCATTGCTGCCTCCAAGGTTCAAATCGTCTTTTTCCAGTGGGATACGGCTGGCCTCTTCGAAGCCCTTTTGGTTGCCTGGCCAGAAAATGTAGGCCAGAACACCGGCAAAGAGCACCACGAAGATAATGAGGCCTGCCATTCCGAAGATTGACTGCGCTGATTCGTAAGTCATGATTGCTCCTCAGCGCAGGTTGGGGCCGGATTCGTCGTACTTCGCGAAGTCGACAAGCGTGCCGAGCATCTGAAGATAGGCGATCAACGCGTCAGCTTCGGTCACTGGCTGGCCGGGCTTGCCGTCGAATTTGCGGATCACAGCCTTGGGGTAGCGTTGAGCGACGCCAGCGGCGCCAGCGCTATCCGGATCGGCCTGCGCGATCAGGTCCGCTTTCGCGTTCTCGATCTGTGCATCGGTGTAAGGCACGCCGACCATGTGCAGCGTCTTCATCCTCTCAGCGGCGTCGTCGAAAGCCAGAGGGCGGGAGACGATGTGCGGATAGCCGGGCATGACGCTTTCCGGAACGACCGAGCGCGGGTTCGCTATATGAGCGACGTGCCAGGCATCGGAGTACTTGCCGCCGAGGCGGGCGAGGTCAGGCCCCGTCCGCTTCGATCCCCACTGGAAGGGGTGATCGTACATGCTTTCGGCAGCAAGGCTGTAGTGGCCGTAGCGCTCCACCTCGTCCTTGAGGCTGCGGATCATCTGGCTATGGCAGAGATAGCAGCCCTCGCGCTGGTAGATTTCGCGCCCAGCGAGCTCGAGGGGCGAATAGGGACGCATCCCATCCACCTTCTCGATGGTCGAACTGAGCCAGAAGAGCGGCGCGATCTCGACCAGGCCGCCGACGAGCACCGTGAGGAGAATGCCCACCAGCAGGACAAGAGAGTATTTTTCGAATGGTTCGTGGAATTTCATGATTGCCTCCTACTCGGCCGGAAGGGCTTGCGCTCCGCGCAATTCGGGCGCGGCGGCAATCCTGGGTTGATCGGCCACATCCACCGGCTCATCGCCGCGGATGGTCCGGATGACGTTATAGGCCATGATTAGCATACCGAGCAGGAAGATCGAGCCGCCGGTAGCACGGATGATGTAGTAGGGATGCATCGCCTCGACGCTCTCCACGAAGGAGTATTGGAGGATGCCGAGACTATCGGTTGCACGCCACATCAGGCCTTGCATGATGCCGGACACCCACATCGCGGTGATGTAAAGCAGGATGCCGAGCGTCGAGATCCAGAAGTGCCATTCAACCAGGCGCTGGGAATAGAGCCCCTGACGCTTCCACAGCCACGGAACGAGGCAGTAGACGGCGCCCATGGAGATCATGCCAACCCAGCCGAGCGCACCTGAGTGCACGTGGCCGATGGTCCAGTCGGTGTAGTGCGAGAGCGAGTTCACGGCGCGTACGCTCATCAGCGGCCCTTCGAAGGTCGACATGCCGTAGAAGGCAACGGAGACCACCAGCAAGCGCATGACGGGATCGGTGCGGAGCTTATCCCACGCGCCCGACAGGGTCATGAGGCCGTTGATCATGCCGCCCCAGGAAGGCATCCACAGGATGACCGAGAAGGTCATGCCAAGCGTCTGTGCCCAATCCGGCAGAGCCGTATAGTGCAGATGGTGCGGACCCGCCCAGATGTAGGTGAAGACCAGAGCCCAGAAGTGAACGATGGAGAGCCGGTAGGAATAGACAGGCCGCTCCGCGCGCTTGGGCACGAAGTAGTACATCATGCCGAGGAACGCGGCGGTAAGGAAGAATCCCACCGCATTGTGGCCATACCACCATTCCGTCATCGCGTCCTGGACGCCAGAGAACGCGCTGTAGCTCTTCGTCCCGAGGAACGAGACCGGGATCGCCAGGTTGTTCCCGAGGTGCAGCACCGCAATCGTGACGATGAAGGCCAGATAGAACCAGTTCGCGACGTAGATGTGCGATTCCTTGCGCTTCATGAGCGTGCCCATGAACATAACCAGGTAGGCGACCCAGACGATCGTGATCCAGATGTCGGTATGCCATTCCGGCTCCGCGTACTCTCTTGCCTGGGTGACGCCGAAGATGTAGCTGGTGGCGGCCATGAGGATCACGATCTGCCAGCCCCAGAATACAAACCAGGGCAGCCAGCGGCCAAACAGGCGCGCCCGGTTGGTGCGCTGAACGACGTAGAAGGACGTCGCCAAAAGCGCGGAACCGCCGAAAGCGAAGATCACCGCGTTCGTATGGAGCGGACGAAGCCGCCCGAACGTGGTCCAGGGCAAGTCGAGGTTCAGCGCAGGGAAGGCAAGCTGCCATGCGATGATAGCCCCAACAAGGAACCCGACGATGCCCCAAAGCACCGTGGCGATAGTGGCGTATTTGACGACATTGTCGGAATACGCGTTTAGATCGATGGTCTCAGTGCTGCTGAACGCTTTGCCGGCCAAGAAAATGGCGCCCAGCAAAGAAAAAACAGCAATGATACCGAAGTGCAATTGGAACACTGGATCTGGCGATTTTAGGACTATGAATGTCCCAAGGGCCACACCCACGAGGGTGACGAGCAGCGCCACCCAATCGCAGAGAGCGGCGCCCCCCCCTTTTCTAGTCGCAACTTCCATTTAATTTCTCCCGTTATCAAGCCCGGTAGACGAAAGGCATACCGCATCCATTTACCGGGGACTGCATTGCCCCCCCCGGCCGGCTCATTCTGTCGGAATACGGGTCCTTGTCATTTTAATCCATAGCGGCCCTTCCCTTCATGAAGAAGAGGCGCGTTGTCGCACAAGCGTTTCCAGGCACAGATAAATTGCCCCGTGCCATTGATCTCGATCAAGGCGTAGGGCCGGCTTCGGCGCATGCTCGCCTCGCCTTAGGAAAAATCCGAAAGAAAAATGGTGGACGGGAAGGCTGGACAGCATAAGGAGCAGCGGATAGGAAGGCTGCAGCCGTTGGGGGAGGCGTTCTTAGCTGTCCTTGAGCGCGACCAGCGGCGCCTCCTGCGGCTATGCGCCGCGCTCGAAAAAGTGGCCGACGACCTTCCGGAAAGCCGCCAAAGCAAGAGAACCGGGCGCTTGCTCGCCTTTTTGGAGAAGTCTTTCCAAAGGCACATTTTTTTGCATGAGAAATGCCTATTTCCATTAATAAGAAGCCTTGGCGGGACAAAGCCCTCTGTGGAGGCTGTCTTGTTTCAGCTCGAGTTCGAGCATGCCTCCGACCACGGCCTTGTCCTTGAAATCACGTCGGCGTTCCTAAACGATCGCGGCGCCAAAGAGGTAAACAACGTGCACGTCCTAGGGTTTTTGCTCCGCTCCTTCTTCGAGAATTACCGCCGGCACCATAGCTGGGAACAGAATATTCTCTATCCGATCGTCCGCCAGCAGCTGCAGGGAGAAACCATAGCAGCCCAGCACGACGCCCTGCTTCGTGTGTCTATGGGACTTGGCAACCGATAGCAACGGCCGAAACTTTTGACCCCTCTACGCGCCGTCCCCGCGCATGCGCACACGCGCTAGCTTAAGTCCTGCCCGTTGCAAGGTTCGATCATGAACGGTCATCCTTGCTGCCGCCCGGTACGAGCGGGCAATTGGGAGCCGTGCTGTGGCTACGATGCAGACTCGTATGCAGCCGCCTGAAGAGCCCGCATGCTCGGTATCACGATTTCACGGTAGTTGATGAGCTCGATAACGCCCTTTGTCTTCAAACGGGTCATCTGCCTGCTCACGGTCTCGATCGTGAGCCCGAGACAGTCGGAGATCTCTGAGCGGGACAACGGTAATTGAAAGCGGATCTCCTCGCTGTTCGCCGAATGGATGCAGCCGGTGTTAGGGACGCGCTTTGCGATCATGAGCAGGAAGCTCGCGACGCGTTCCTCGGCCTTTTTGCGCGCCAGCAGCAGCATCCATTCCTGACAGGCATCGAGTTCCGTCAGCGTGTATTGAAAAAGCCGGTGCTCGAGCCCGGGATGCTCGGTGAGTAGCTTCTCGAACCCCGCTGCCGGAAAAACGCAGAGCTCGACTTCGGTAGCGGCTTCGGCAAAGTACGGGTTATCCTTGCGGAAGGCTCTGCCTAGAAAATCCGAGGCAAAAAGCAGCCCGATGATATGCTGCCGGCCGTCTTCGAGCGTTTTGGTGAGTTTCACCACGCCCGAGACGATGTTTGCAAACAAAGTATGCGCCTCGCCTTCGCCTAAAATCATTTGCCCTGCTGGAACGACCCGCCGTCTCGAAATCCGGCTCAGAGCCTGGATTTCGTCCGGGTTTAGCGTGTTGCAAACCGCCCCCTGCCGGACTGCACACGGACCGCAGCGCATTGAATTTTCAACGTAGGACAAAAACTTCTCCCTTGCTGATGCCAACCTCATCAAGCCAGCTGAGGAGAATGGCGCACGTTAACGACAGATTATGCGAATTGAGAAGCGACGCAACCAAAGTTTGATCTGTGTCAATGGAGGTATCAAAGCGCGTTGCTAAAATTTATGCAAGGGATTCTGTATGGAATGGACCGCTGCGGCCGGAGTTGGCACCGGCGCCGCAAATTCGCAGCCTGCGATGGTCCCGGGAGCCGGGGGAAGTGGGCGTATATCCCTCAGAGCCCCTCGAAGAGCGAGGTCGATAAATACCGCTCCGCGAAGGATGGCACGATGACCACGATGTTCTTCCCCTCGTTTTCCGGGCGCGAGCCGACCTCTACCCCTACCGCAATGGCTGCGCCCGAGGAGATGCCAATCGGAATGCCTTCCAGGCGTGCAACTTGACGGGCCATTTCGATGGCGGTCTGACTGTGCACAGCGACAACCTCATCGATCATCTGCCGGTCGAGCACCTTCGGAATAAAGCCGGTGCCTATGCCCTGAATTTTGTGAGGCCCCGGCCTGCCGCCGGACAACACCGGCGACTCCGCTGGCTCGACTGCGATCATTCGCAGGCTGGGCTTGCGCGGCTTCAGCGCCCAGCCGATGCCGGTGAGCGTGCCCCCCGTCCCCACGCCGCAAACGACCATGTCGACGGCGCCTGCGGTGTCGTTCCAGATTTCCTCCGCAGTCGTGCGGCGATGGGCCTCGGGATTGGAGGGATTCTCGAATTGCTGGGGCATCACCGCGTAGGGCATGGTCAGGAGAAGCTCCTGCGCTTTTGCGATAGCGCCCGCCATACCGAGAGCGGCTGGCGTCAAAACGATCTTGGCTCCGAGCAGCGAAAGCATTTTCCGGCGCTCGACCGACATCGATTCGGGCATAACGAGGATCAGCCGGTAGCCGAGTGCGGCAGCTACAAAGGCGAGCGCGATGCCCGTATTGCCTGAAGTGGGCTCGATAAGAACGCTCTTACCCGGCTGGATTTTTCCCGCGCGCTCCATCTCTTCGATCATGCATAGGCCGATACGGTCTTTCACGCTCGCAATCGGGTTAAAAAATTCGAGCTTTGCGAGTAAGTTCGCCCCAACCCGGTAGACTCGCGCGAGCTTTTCAAGTTGCACGATAGGCGTATCTCCTATCGTCTCGGCGATGGAAGAGTAGATACGCCCCCGCCCTGGGGCGCGATTGCTCCCTTCAATTCGATTATTATCGGCCACGGTGCCATCCCAGTTTTGTTATGAGATTATTAGGGCCCCTAGTCAGATTAGCTGGGCGGATCGCCAAGAGCAACACGAAACAATGTAAGTTGCGTAGTGGAACAAAAGAGCGGAAATTTCAAAGCCCCTCGAACAGCGCTGTCGATAAATAGCGCTCCGCGAAGGACGGCACGATAATCACGATGTTCTTGCCTTGGGATTCGGGGCGAGAGCCAACCGAGATTGCTGCGGCAATCGCGGCGCCCGATGAAATACCGGCCGGTATACCCTCCAGCCGGGCTACCTGCCGCGCCGTATCGATCGCTTTCTGACTACTGACCGTGACGATCTCGTCGATCACACTTCGATCGAGCACCCCAGGAACGAAGCCTGCGCCGATGCCTTGAATTTTGTGCGGCCCCGGCTGACCGCCCGACAAGACCGGCGACTCTTCCGGCTCCACGGCAATCATTTTCAGGCTGGGCTTGCGCGGCTTCAAGACTTGCCCCACGCCGGTAATCGTTCCCCCCGTGCCGACGCCTGAGACGACCATGTCGACGGTGCCTCTTGTGTCGTTCCAGATTTCCTCGGCCGTTGTCTTGCGATGGATCCCGGGATTGGCCGGGTTTTCGAACTGCTGGGGCATGACGGCAAACGGCAGCGTCGCGACAAGCTCCTCAGCCTTGGCTATGGCTCCTTTCATGCCAAGCGCGGCCGATGTGAGAACCAGCTCGGCGCCGAACAACAGAAGCATTTTCCGGCGCTCGATCGACATCGACTCTGGCATGACGAGGATCAGCCGGTAGCCATGCGCGGCGGCCACGAACGCAAGCGCAATGCCGGTGTTGCCGGAAGTCGGCTCGACAAGAACGCTCTTTCCGGGCTCGATCTTTCCCGCATGCTCCAGCGCCTCGATCATGGAGACGCCGATACGGTCCTTCACACTCGCAACCGGGTTGAAAAATTCAAGTTTCGCAAGCAAGTTCGCTCCAACGCCATTCACCCGCGCGAGCTTTTCGAGGCGCACGATGGGCGTATCTCCGATCGTCTCGGCGATGCTGTCGTAAACCCGGCCCCGGCCGGGGGCGTGGCTGTTCTGTTCACTTGGGGAGTTATAGGCCATTGCGTCCTCCAGATTTTTTGTGATGCAATTATACGGAACTCAAACAGCGCGCGGTAGGGGATACGGCTTTGAGCAGAGTTCAACAGAATGGGGGTCCTCCCCGAAACGGAACAGCCGCTCCGTTATAGCCCTTCGAACAGCGGCGTCGACAGATAGCGCTCGGCGAAAGACGGTAAGATGATCACGATGTTCTTGCCTTCGTTTTCGGGGCGCAAGCCCACCCAGATAGCCGCTGCAACAGCAGCTCCGGACGAGATGCCCCCCGGAACGCCTTCTATGAGCGCAACCCGGCGGGCCATGTCGATGGCGGTTTGGCTGTTGACCGCGACAACCTCGTCGACCACCGTGGTGTCGAACACCTTTGGGACGAAGCCCACCCCGATGCCCTGAATTTTATGCGGCCCTGGCCGGCCGCCGGACAAAACTGGCGACTCTGCGGGTTCCACCGCGATTATTTTTACGCCGGGATTCCGCGCCTTCAGCCCCCAGCCTATGCCGGTGATCGTGCCGCCTGTGCCAACGCCGCAAACGGCCATATCAACGGTGCCGCCCGTGTCGTTCCAGATTTCCTCCGCCGTCGTAAGGCGGTGACTTTCCGGATTGGCCGGGTTGTCGAATTGCTGGGGCATAACCGAATTGGGTACGGTTGCGAGAAGTTCCTCTGCTTTGGCGATGCTTCCCTTCATCCCGAGCTCGGCAGGCGTCAGGACAAGCTCGGCCCCGAAAAACGCAAGCATTTTCCGCCGCTCGACCGACATCGATTCCGGCATAACGAGGATCAGGCGATAGTCGTGTGCCGCGGCCACAAAGGCAAGCGCAATGCCAGTGTTGCCCGAGGTCGGCTCAATCAAAACGCTTTTTCCGGGCTGGATCAATCCCGCCTGCTCCATCGCCTCGATCATGAAGATGCCGATACGGTCTTTCACGCTTCCAATCGGATTGAAGAATTCAAGTTTTGCGAGCAAATTAGCCCCGACCCGGTGCATGCGCGCAATCTTGTCAAGGCGTACGAGAGGCGTATCTCCGGCCGTATCGGCTATAGAGGCATAGATGCGGCCCCTTCCTGGCAAACGCTTTTTTTCTTGATTTTGGGAGTTAACGACCATAGTGGCCTCCGGCCTATCGCTGCTATCGATGAAGAACTAAGATGGCCTATTAAGCAGTTGACACAGAACAAAGTGAAAGAAAATAAAAAAAGGTAGAATTTCATGGACAAAGAAAGCTTAAGGGCACTGCAGACGCCGATCAAAGAAAAGTATCGCGCGGATCCCGGCGCAGCAATTGTCACGCTCAAGGCGCAAGGATCTATCGATGAGCTAGCCGTCGCCTGCAAGGTTGAAACGGGGCGCGGCTTGTCCGTTGCCGGGCTTCACCCAGCGACCGGAGGCAGCGGCCTTGAGCTCTGCTCTGGCGATATGCTGCTCGAGGCGCTTGTTGCTTGCGCCGGCGTGACGCTCAAAGCGGTTGCAACGGCACTCGGGGTTCAGCTTAAGAAGGCTATCGTGCGGGCGGAGGGCGATCTCGATTTCCGCGGAACGCTCGGCGTCGATAAGGAGGCCCCGGTTGGTTTCAAGTCGATCCGCCTCAGCTTCGATATCGAGACCGATGCGCCGGACGATGCGATAGCCCAGCTCATAAAGCTGACCGAGCGCTATTGCGTAGTGTATCAGACGCTGAACAGACGCCCCGATTTGCAGGTGACCGTCAACAGGGCCGGATAGCTATCGAAGTCACATATCAACCCGCACGGCGCTCACCCTGTCCCTCTCCCGCAAGGGGAGAGGGGACGCCGTTGCAACGGGCACGCCCTGCTCCCTCTCCCCATCCGCATTCGCTTGCGAATGCGGATACTCTAAGTTGCAAGCTCGCCAAGGCGAGCTTGCTGGGAGAGGGCTGGGGTGAGGGGGCTTCGCGATCACCGGCGGAAACATCCGGGTAATCGAGTTCCGGAAGCGCCGGAGGCGTTATCCGGGATCGTTACAACCTCCAACGCTAGCGTCTTTTAAGAACCCGGATAGCGAGCCACGCGCCTTCCGGGATGACGAGGCGTGAGCCGAAGCGCCATTCTGGGGTTACGTCTGGCCGAACCAAGCAGCGCGAGCCGGAAAAGGGGAAGATTAAGGATTTAAGGTCCTGGCCAGCCGGAAGCCGACGTTGACATTGCGGCCGGCGGCGACTTTCCAGCCGCGTATGGCCGAGCCGACTACATGAGGATCACTGCCCCAGCCACCGCCGCGGATGACATGGCCACTACTTTCCGCGCAGTGCGTTATCCACACGGAGCCATCGACAGGGGCTCCCTCGTAGCTGTCGTGATAGCAGTCCTCCACCAACTGCCAGACGTTACCGTGCATGTCGTAGAGGCCAAACGCGTTGGGCTTAAACGAGCCGGCAGGTGCGGTCTGCCTCGCGTCCCACTCGCTGCCGCAGCTGAAGCAGTTGGCGTTGCCTATGCCGATCTCGCCACCCCAGAAATAGGCCGTGGTTGAGCCCGCCCGCGCCGCATATTCCCACTCGGCTTCGGAAAGCAGCCGGTAGTCCTTGCCAGTACGCCGCTTCAACCAAGCCACATAGAGCTGTACATCGTCCCAGCTGACGTAGATCACAGGGCGGCCGTTGCGGCCCCAATCGTTGTCCGACGCTTTCGGGCACGCACCTGCAGCGGTACACATATCCCATTCAGCGAACGTCACGGGGAATTTCGAAACAGCGAAGGGCTTGGCGATTGTCACTTCGTGCTGCGGGCTTTCATCTTTCGGGCGTTCTTTGCTGGTGTCCGGCGACCCCATGATAAATTTCCCGGACGGTATGACCACCATAGTTGGGCAGCCCTTTGCGCACTCCTTGAACTCCGATCCGGGACTGTCCGCCTTTTCCTTCTCCTGTTCGGCTGTGAGCACCGATGGGCCCATCACTATGCGCCACGTGTATTGCTCCTGAAGCCAGGCTTGCTGCCACCAGCCCACGCCCGCAGCGATCAGAAGAAGGGCTAATGTGCCGGCGAACATTTTCCCGCGCCGGGCGCGCGCGCGGGCCGCCCGTTCGGCGGCCTCGCACGCTGCGAGATAATCGAAATCCCGCTCTCCGAGCCGCACGGCGTAGCGCGGGTCTGCGCTCAGCGCGCGCGCTTCGGCAAGCCTGGTATTCCGGTGATTGAGAAAGCCCTCGTTCTTGCCATTGCGCTCCCAATTGCCGGCATCGATCTGAAGCGCGCGCAACGCTTCGAGCCGCAGCCGCTCGGGCTCAAGCCAGCTTTCCAGGCGCGTCCAGGTGCGGAACAGGGCCTCGTGCGCAACTTCGACTGTGCCGCCCTCCGCCTCGCCCTTGCGCACCACCAGGCGCCACCGGTCGAAGCGATTCAGCAGGTCTTGCTGCTCCTCGCTGAAGCGGGACCATTCGGCGATATGGCGGATGGTGGCGCCTTGATCGTTGATTTCCACAAGCGTTGGGACAAAGGTCGCGGCGGCAAGATCTGTCTGACGTGAAGGCGGGGGCGTGGACGGCAAGGGCACATCTTGCGCCGGCTCGAAGCCGCGCATGGCCCGCTCAGCCGCATCCTCGATGAGGCCTTGTAGGCCGCCAACCTTGTCGTAATGAGCTTTCGTCAGCGATCCCGATCCCGCAAACTGTTCCCACACCCGCTCCAACGCAAAGGCCAGCAGAGGCAATGCGTCGGAGTTGGGCGCGTCCTCGATCAGGGAATCGACCAAAACCGGATCTACGATCACGCCATAACGCTTTGCCGGTTCCTCCACGACGTCGGAGAAGCGGAAGGGGGGCAGGGCCCGCAAATCGTAGCCGCGCGCCTCCAAATCTTGGAAGCGGCGATGGCTTTGCAGCTCCGGGAAGCTATCGGTGCGGATGGTGAAGGCGAGCTGCCAGGGGCTTTTTGTGGAGGCTAGCGCCACGCGCAGATAATCGGCCAAGGCTTCCGCGCTTTCGCTCTCCCCGCGCGCCATTTCCTCGGCTTGGTCGACGCCGATCAGGATGGTGGCGCCGGCCCGGTCCGCGGCTTTTCTGAGCTTGGCGCCTTCCGCCTCAAGCTCAGCCTCCAGCGCGGCGAATCCGGCTTCGGTGAGTTTGCCGTGCGCGTCGCAGCCGGACGTCTCCCAAACGTCGAACAGCCGGTCGCGGATCGGGCCATAAGCCTCGCGGGTCCCGAAATCGGCGAGCGTCTTCGCAATCGCTTCGGCGAAGTTGAGGAGCGGGTCGGCGCCGGGGCGGAACGCGCGCAAGGGCAGCCATGCGGGCGTCTCGCGGCGCAGGCGGGGGATGATGCCGGCTTTCAACAGCGAGGACTTGCCGGCGCCCGATGCGCCGAGGATCACGAAGGGGCGCATATCGCGTTCGGCGCGCACCTTACGAAGTTCTTCGAGCGTTTGCGCGATCTCACGGCTGCGGCCGTAAAAGAGCGCGGCGTCGGCATCGTCGTCGCCGAAGGAGGCGAGCCCCGGAAACGGCGTTGGCCGGAGCTTTTCATCGATAGCGAAGGCTTCCGGGTCGAGCCCGGCGCGGCTCAGCGCTCCCGCCGCCCGCAAGCCCGCTTTCAGCCGGTCCGCGATGCCTCGATTGGCGTCGATGCTCAAGTACCCGCTCGCATCGAGACAAGGGGTCAGGTCCAGGCCCTGATCCTCGGCTTGCACTTTTGCGAGCCGCATCTTGGCCTCCTCGCTGAGAGCGTCCTTTGGCGGCAGCAGGAATAACGGCACAAGGCGCCTGCCCATATACCAGGCCGCGCCGAACTCGTTGAAGCATTCGTTGGAGGCTAGCCAATTTTCCGTGACGAAGCATATAACCACGCGGCACGCGCTTGCAGATGCGCGCAGCGCCTCGCGCCATTTGTCGCCGCCCGCGATGGCCTCGTGATCGATAAAGAGATCGGTGAAGCCGTTGGCTTTGAGCCACACCTCAAGCGCGCTTGCCAGCTTGTCGTCATTGCTCGCATGGCTGATAAAAAGAACCGCCATCGCCTGCCCCAAGCCATTACAGAAAATATCGCTGAGGCGTACCCTAGCAGTACGGCGCTTCCCTGTCATTAGCAGATAGATAACCTCGCGTCCCCAAATCGAACTGTGGCCCGGCATCCACAGGCAGTCTTCCGGGTAATACCGTGCGCGGCTTACGGCATGAAATGCCGCTGCCTTCTGTTGTCATCCCGTGCGCGCTGCGGCATGAAATGACGCTGCGCAGACACGGGATCTTACAAGGGGCAGGCGCCTGCAAAGATCCCGTGTCTGCAGCGCACCACTTCGTGCTGCGCCGCGCACGGGATGACAAGGGGGCAGAGGCCGCTTGAGCCGTTGGCGCCGTTAAGACGGGGCTTGCGCCGTCCGCTCAATCGGGTAACGTTCGCCGGCGCAAACGAGGCGAGTTCCCATGGCAAAAACCGGCGTGCCCCACTTCCATAACGACATCGGCGTCGAGAAGATTCACATCGGCGTGAAGGAATTCCAATGCATGGGCGCGCGGCCGCCCATGGATCACCCCCACGTCTATCTCGATATGGGCGCCGACGATCAGATCGTCTGCCCTTATTGCTCGACGCTTTATATCCATGATGGCAATCTGCGCCCCGATCAGTCCGATCCGCCTTATTGCGTTTACGAATCGAACGGCGCCGACGTGCGATGAAAGCCGGCGGCGATGCCAGGGAAGCGATAGCGGTAGCCGGTGCCGGTGTCGCCGGGCTGAGCGCTGCCATCGCGCTCAAGCTTGCAGGCTTCCAGGTCGCCGTCTTCGAGCGCGAGGAGGTGCTGGGCGAGGTGGGCGCCGGCATCCAGGTGGGTCCCAATGCGACCCGCATCTTGGAGGGATGGGACCTCGACCTTTTGGGAAGCTCGGTCGAGCCCGAGTCCATTGAGCTCAGGAATGCTGTCTCGGGTTCGCTCCTCAAAACGATCCCGCTGAGGCGGGCCGCGCGTGCGCGCTACGGCGCCCCTTACGTCACACTGATGCGCGCGGACCTCCAGAAGGCCTTGCTCACCCGCGCGGAGGAGCTTGAAATCCCAATCCGTTCCGGTGCGCCAATCTCGCAGGTCCACGACGCCGGGCAGCGCGTTACCTTCGAAGCGGGCGGCACAGCCGGGGCGGCCGCAGCGCTCGTCGGCGCGGACGGGATCAAATCTTCGGTGCGGGAGCTCGCCGGGTTCCATCCGCGCCGCTACTCGACGCAGTCGGTGGCCTGGCGCGCCATGCTTCCGCTCGCCGCGGTCCCGGCACCGCTCCGGAGCGTAATCGCCGTTTGGATGGCGCCGGGAGCGCACCTTGTGCACTATCCGGTTGCGGGCGGCGCGAGTGTGAACGCGGTGCTTGTGATCCACGATATCTTTCCGGGCGATAGCGCCGATCATTCAGGCAGCGTGCTGCCTTATCTTCTCGGCCGGCTGGATGGCTGGGCTGCGCTGCCCCGCTCGGCTATCGCCTCGACGGAGGCTTGGCTTTGCTGGCGGATGTTCGGCATCGAAAAATGGTCCGGCGGCGATGGCTGCATCCAATGTATCGGCGATGCCTGGCATGCCATGCTGCCACACCTCGGTTCGGGCGCTGTCATGGCCATCGAGGACGGCGCCGCGCTTGCCGCAAGCTTGAGCGCAGCGCAAGGCAACATCGCTGAAGGCTTGAAACTTTTCCGGGAGAAGCGCGGGCGGCGCGTTTGGCAGGTCGCGCGCGCCTCTGCGCAAATGGGGCGGGTCTACCATTGCCCGCAGCCCTTCGACATCGTCCGCGATCTCGCCATTCGCGTTTCGTCTGGATCGAATTTGCTAAGATGGAACGATTGGCTCTACGGCGTGCAGAACGAGGGGCTAACGGACAAAAGCTGAGGACGGCGTCTCAGATAGGCCCGCGGATGAAGGACCGATTGCAAGATTGGGGCGCGCGATGAAACCGGATGCCCGGGCCGCGAAAAGCGGAAGTGTGCCGCCTTGCGTTCGCTGGACGGTGGAGATCGGGCAGCGCGCCCAAATCGAGGGCTCCGCAGCGTGGGCACGCGCGCTCGCCGGCCAGCGCAAAGACCGCCGCTATTACGAGTTGGTGGAAGACACCATCCATCAAGGATTCGAATACCGCTATTTCATTCTCAGCGATGCGGCTGGCGAAGTGCGCGCGATACAGCCGTTTTTCATCGCCGATCAGGATCTTCTTGCGGGCATGGGTGCAAGGACCGGCCGGGCGGCCGGCGCAATCCGGCGCGTGTGGCCGCGTTTCATGCGCATGCGGACCTTGATGATCGGCTGCGCCGCAGGTGAAGGACATCTGGACGCGGAAGACGGCGAGGCCCGTTCCATCCTTGTTGATAGTCTTGCCGGGGCGATAAGCAATTGCGCGCGCGAGCTTCGAACCGGCTTGGTCGTATTTAAGGAATTTACCGCGGCGGACAGAGACGCGCTCGCGCGGCTGAAAGAGTACGGCTTCACCCGCGCGCCAAGCATGCCGATGACCCGGTTGAAGCTGGATTTCGCAAGCTTCGAAGATTATTTACACAATGTTCTCAGCAGGAACATGCGCTCGAAACTGCGGCGGAACCTCAAGAAATCGGAGGGTACTGCGCTCGAGCTGCGCATCGTTACCGATATTTCTCCCTATATCGGTGAGATCTATCCGCTTTATTTGGCCGTATACGAGCGCTCCGGGCTTCATTTCGAAAAGCTGACTCCGGAATATTTTTGCCGCATCGGGCAGGTAATGCCGGAGAAGACGGTCTATTTCGTGTTGCTTTACCGGAATAAGGTTGCCGCTTTCAATTTGTGTTTACTTCACAACGATGAAATCTGCTCGGAATATGTCGGCTTCGATTACTCTGTGGCTTTCGATCTGCATCTTTATTACGTTATCATCCGGCGTGTCATGGAATGGGCAATTGCCAACGGCTATCGATGGTATTGCTCGACCAGTTTGAATTACGAGCCGAAATACCACTTGAAGCACGCGCTCGATCCGCTCGATCTTTATGTCAGGCACGAGTCGCCCATCGCGAACTTCCTGATAAAAGGGGCGCTTCGCTATCTGGAACCAACCCGCCACGATTCGGTGCTCAAACGCTTTCGCAACTACAAGGACCTTTACCCAGATTAATATGAGCGGTGCGGTATCCCCCTTATCGCGCCCTGCCTGCGCAACGTCATTTCATTCCGCACTGCGCACGGGATGACAAGAGGACGGCGGAACTACTCAACCGGATGCGGTACGACTAAACCGGCGCGACGGCCTTTCCGCCCTTTTTCACCCGGTAATAGGCCCAAAGCAGCCGCGCCGCCGCGCTTCGCCACGGCGCCCATGCATCGGACATGGCGCGCAGATCGCGCGGAGCCGGCCTTGCATCGAGCCCGAAGGCAAGCCGCGCCGCCTCCTGCAAGGCGAGATCGGCTGCGGGGAAAATGTCGGGATGGCCCGCCGCGAACAAAAGGTAGACCTCGGCGGTCCAGGGGCCGATGCCCTTGATCGCGCAAAGCGCTTCTATCGCATCCCCAGCCTTCGCCCGCTCCAGCGCCGCGAGGTCCAGGCCCCCGCTCAGCGCCGCCTCTTGAAGTGCGCGCAGCGTGCGGATCTTCGGCGCGGAAAAGCCGGCGGCGCGTAGCACGTCATCGCTCGCGCCAGCCAGCGTTTCGGGCGTGATGCCGCCCAGCGCGGCCTCCAGCCTGCCATAGATGGCGCGCCCCGCTGCAATCGATATCTGCTGGCCCGTCACCACGAAGACGAGCCCCTTGAACCCGCCATCGAGCCAGCGGATCGGAACGCTGCCGGTCTCGGCGGCCAAGGGCGCGAAGACCGGATGCGCCTTTGCGAGGCGCCCGATATGCCAATCGAGATCCTCGTCCGAATGGATGAACCGCGTCACGGATAAACCGCGTCGAAAGCTGCGCGCGCGGCCTCGACCTCGCTGAAGTGCTGCTCCGCCCAGCGGTCCAAAGCCCAGATTGGTTCGGTCAAAGACCGGCCAAGAGCCGTGAGCCTGTAATCCACCCGCGGCGGTATCTCCCCATAATCGCGCCGCTCGATTAACCCATTGCGCTCAAGCTCGCGCAATGTGTGTGTCAGCATCTTTTGCGAAACGCCGCCCACCGCGCGCATCAGCTCGCTATTGCGGCGAGGCCCATCCTGAAGGGCGGGCAAAATCAGCATCGTCCATTTGTCCGCGATCAACGCCAGAACGCGTCGCGACGGGCATATTTCGCTCATAACATCCGCGACATCCGCGCCAGGGAACTCCATGCCCTCTGGCCCGGCAATGGGGTTGGCCTCCCGATCTTCGTCCATTTCGACACTCATAGTTACCGAAAGGTGCGTACTTCACCTTTAGAGCCTTCGCGTTTACCCTTACCGCGAAACTTTGCAAATTGAAAGGAGCCTAGCATGAGCATGAATGTCGCAATCGTTTACCATTCCGGCTATGGGCACACGGCCGCCGTCGCAGAGCATGTCGCGAAAGGTGCCAGCGCAGTGCCCGGCGTGGAAGCAGCGCTTTACAAGGCGGAAGACCTTGCGAGCCCCGATAAAGGCCCATGGGACCAGCTTGCTGCTGCCGATGCGATCATTTTCGGCGCGCCAACCTATATGGGGTCGGCCTCGGCGCCATTTAAGCAATTTGCCGATGCCTCGTCCAAGGTTTGGTTCACCCAAGGCTGGAAAGACAAGCTTGCGGCCGGATTTACCAATTCCGGCAGCTGGTCGGGCGATAAGCTCAACACGCTGTTTCAGTTCGTAACGCTGGCCAGCCAGCATGGAATGAATTGGGTAAGCCTTGGCATGATGCCGGGCTACAACAAGAAAGGCTCGACGCCAGAGGACTTGAACCGCGTGGGCTCTTATCTCGGCCTCATGACGCAATCGAACATCGACGAAGGTCCTGACACCGCCCCGATAGCGTCCGACCGCAAGACGGCCGAGCTTTTCGGCCGGCGCGTGGCCGAGGCGGCAATCCGCTGGAACAAAGCGAAATAGAGACAGCGTTCGAAGCGCCCATTGCAGAAGCTCCCTATGTCATGGCCGGATCTCGCAACGGCCAGCACTCAATTTATCGCCCATGGGACTCGCTCCGGGGATCCCGTGCGGCCATGACAGCAGAGCTTGATGGCGATATTGTTTCTGTCCTCCTGAAAAGCCATTTTTTTCGCAAAGGCCCAAAACAGGAGGATAGTCCATGAGCGCGAAGGATGGCCAGAAGCTAAGCGAGCAAGAGATCGAGGAGAGGCTCAGATCGGACCTTCCGCGCTGGCACCTCCGCGACGGACATATCCTGCCGCAAGTATCAGACGCATGGGTGGAAGGGGACGCTCATGGTTGTCAACGCGATCGGGCATTTGGCGGAGGCCGCATGGCATCACCCCGATTTGCTGGCGGCCTATAATTCCGTGGAGGTCCGCTTAATGAGCCACGACGCCAAAGGCATCACCGAGCGGGATTTCCAGCTCGCAAAGAAGATCGAGGATGTCATTCAGTGGCAGCCGGGCAAAGAGGGCGGTCCGTTTACCGGCACACCGCAGGAGCCGCGCCACGCTTATATCAAGTACGATTAGAGCCTGTCCCGCAATACAGAAGCGGCTTAAGCCCCCCTCACCCCAGCCCTCTCCCGGCAACCGGGACACAGGAGTGTTTCCTTTGATGCCGAAGTGCGGCCGGTGGTAGTTGTAATGGTGAAGGAAAGGCGTGAGGCTTTCCAGCCTTTTTAGCGAGGACTCGTAGGGCTTAGCGTAGGCCCACTCTCTCAAGGATGTCTGGACGAAGCGTTCGGCTTTGCCGTTGGTTTTCGGGGTGTAGGGTTTGGTTCGCTTGTGTTTGATGTTCAGCATTCGCAAGGCCTTGGCATAGCGGCGGGAGCGGAACGAGACGCCATTATCGGTCATGACGCGATGGACCTTGACGCCGTAGCGCCTGAAGAAGCGGAGGGCGTTGAACAAAAAGCGCAAGCAGGATTTGCGTTTTTCATCGGGCAGGATTTCCGAATAGGCCAATCGGGAGTGATCGTCGACGGCCAGATGAAGATATTCCCAGCCGTGTCCGCCCTGTTTGCGGCTTCTGGGATTGGCCTGGCCTTTCCGGTCGCCCGTTATGCGATGTCCGATGCCTTCGATACGTCCCAACTTCTTGATATCGATATGGATAATGTCGCCCGGCGCTTCTTTTTCATAGCGCACGATCTGGGCTTTCGGTTCCAAGGCGGACAGCCGCGACAGGCCTTTGGCCTTGCCGATCCGGGCAGCCGTGGCACGGGACATGCCCACTTGCCCGGCGATCTTCCAGAAGGCCATGCGCTGGCGGCGCAGCGCCTCGACGGCGTCCTCCTGTTCCTTGCCTGTCTTTTTTCTCAGCCGGCGCGGTCTGCTGGATCGATCTTGCAGCCCGGCGGTTCCTTCGGCTTTGTGCCGCCGGATCCATTTGCACACCGTGGCAGTGGAAACGCCGAGGGCAGCTGCGATGGCACCGGACGTTTCGCCCGCCGCCTTGCGCCTTATGATTTGTTCTCGACCGAGGGGC